>JBGTHZ010000001.1:0-11003 GCA_041745915.1 Pyrinomonadaceae bacterium
ATGGCGCGAATCTGGCGCAGCCAGAGCGACCAGGATAATGGTCGCCTTCCGGTCACGTTTTCAGGTGCTATATCTACGGTTGAACTCATAATCTCTTTGGAGTGCTGACCTGTCAACGCTCAAACAGCCTACATGACGTCAGTACCCCCACGCTGGTAGCGAGCTGTAAAACTGAAAACAGGGTGGCCGCGAAATCATTACCATCTGACGAGAGCACTCAACTACAGAACAGGAAGCGGTAGCGACCTGGCCGTTGGGATAGACTCACGCTACGTTTTAGCTCAAATTGATCTTGTGTCTTGCTATTAATGCCATAGCTCTAACGCCGTTTGGTTGAGTGATAGCGAGACGGCCAGGTCGCTACCGCTTCCTGTTCTGTAATTGAGTGATAATTAGGATCCTCCGCCTTCGGCGCCAATCAGGTAACCGTATACAGCGTTAAGATCGTCATCGACGGGCGCAATTGACTCGATACTGATCTCGCCCTCGGCAACTACACGATTTAATAACAGGTAGAAGCTGTCGGCATCGCGTGTGCGAACGAAGAGACCCAGGCGATCCTGATGCAACCTCGCTTCGACCACGTTGTCCTCGTCGAAGACATGCGCGGCCAGCTTAGCAGGCTTGTCGCAACGAATCAGAATCTGCATCGGATGTTCTTCCATCTCATCGCGCACGCCGTGAATGTTGCCTTCCGCCACAACGTAGCCGTTGTTAACCAGCACGACCCGGTCAGACATCATGTCGACTTCGTGCAGAATATGACTGGAGATGATCAGATGCAGACCGTCGGCAGCCAGCTTTCGAAACAGTGCGATCGTTTCTGCACGCACCATCGGGTCAAGGCCGTTCAAGGGTTCGTCCAGAATCAGCACCGCCGGCTGGTGAGCGATTGCCTGGGCCAGCCTGATTCGCTGGCGCATGCCTTTACTGTAAGCGGCCACTTTCCGATCCGCCGCTTCGAGCAAGTTCACCTGCTCCAGCGCGGTGACCGTAAGGGCGTCAGACTTCTGCCTGTCGAAACCGTGAACCAGCAGAAATGACTTGATAAACTCGCGACCGGTCAGACCGCGTGGGAAAGAATCAAATTGGGTGCAATAGCCAACTTTACGGAAAAGTGGTTCCGGCTTGTAGGTGGGTATGCCGAGCATGGTGATACTTCCGCGCGTGGGACGCAGCAACCCGGTCATCAGATTCATCAACGTGGACTTGCCGGCTCCATTTGGCCCTGTGTGCCAAACTACACCGACGCGGCGGTCTCCTGGATCGCCCCCGTGCTGTCGAACGACCGATTCCCCATCATCTCGTGCTTTCGCTGCTCGCAACGTTTCCTCGACCGCGACATTCACGGCATGAAACTGGTGATAACCGGCCATCTTCTTGATGAGTTTGCCCGCACCCTCATCCTCGAAGACGATGAAGTAGCGAAGCAAATCCAGGAAGCGACGCTTGTCGAAGACTCCTTCGAGGACCACCTGTAACTCGGCTAATGATGCGACTGCGTCTCCGGTTCCAGTGATCGTGCGCCAGGGTTTGAACCACTCGCGTCCGGCGGCGAGGGTACCGACACGTGCCTGCGTTCCGTCAGAGACGATGAGAGATGCATTCGTAGAAAAAAGCAGCGGGATTTGTGCCTGGTAGGTTTCGAGCTGATGGAAGGCAGACCAGATTGTCGCGTTCTCGTCGGCGGCGTTCTTGAGTTCGATCACCGCGAGCGGTAAACCGTTGACGAAGAGCACGACGTCCGGTCGCCTTGTATGCTGGCCCTCGGCCACAGTGAACTGATTGATGGCCACCCGGTCGTTGTTTTCCGGCTCATCAAAGTCAATTACGCGTGCCTGCGCACCCGCAATTGAACCATCTGCGCGCGCATACTCAACCGTGACTCCATTCACCAGCATGCGATGCACGGCACGGTTGCGCGCAATGAGTGAAGGTGCATCGACGCGGGTGAGCTTGCGGTACGCGTCCTCCAGCGCTTCGGGCGGTAGATCGGGATTGAGTTTCACGAGCGCCTGGCGCAGGCGGCCTTCGAGAATGACGTCGCGGTAGTTGGGATCTATGCGTTCAGCGCCGGGCTCACCGATCCCGATATCAGGGCCGTGCAGCACCGCATAGCCCAACTCGTCCAGCCAGGCTAAAGCGGCGTCCTCTACGATGGATTCGGAAAAACGTACCAAATTCAGGTTGGTCCTTTAATAAACAAGGTTCTTGCTATCAACAGCTTGCGACGCCTGTCAATCGGAAGGGATGCGACTAAATGGATCAAATTCTCGCTAGCCGATCCACTGTGTCTCGATAACGCCTGTCAAGGTTGAACCAGAGTACGGCATGGGCGCTTGCCCTGGCCTGCCGCTGATCTATCGGAAGCAAGTGTCCCACTTGCCTTGACTCTATAGACGAATTGTCTACAATCGAACCAGCTCATCCACCAGGTGTGGAAGGAGTATTCGGCCCTCGTCCCCGCAAGGGGGCGGGGCCAGCTTTTTTCCAAGCCTCGTATTCTTTTCTCAACTTGTTTCTTCGGTGTTGGTGCTCCGTTGTGTATGCAGTCAGAAGCAGCCAATATTTCCGTCGGTCACCAAGGACAACTAAGAACTCTTCTTCCAACCATAATAGGGCACGACGCTCTCCGAATCTTTCGTTTTCCCAAACCCGAACGGTTGGGTCATTGGAATGCTCAATGACTGCCCGGATCCACGCTATGCGTTCACAGCGACGAAGATCCGGAGTCCTTTCTTCCTCCAATTGCCCTTCCTGGATCAAGTGCCAGAATGAATAGTCTCTGTTTTGATATGAAGGGTGATAGCGAGTGCGAATTGGGAGGCCGCGAAACGTAACTACTCGAGCCTTAAAATCGTTCTTAAAGCATTCGTACACGCCCTCAAGGTATCGGCTCCAGTCCCCGCCGTACTCATTTAAAAGGATAAGCGGCGGGAGCCACGAAGGGGCCATTAGGCCTGCGCCTCCGTCGCATGCCAACTGAACAGATTGACTTTATTCTCACGGAGTAATGTCGTCCGCCGAAGCGAATAGTGGGACCTTGCCATTGTTCGCTGCACCAATGCTTCTTTAGCAGCATTCCCCCTCAATCCCCGATTAGCGTACGAGATAACGCCTGTCAGAAGGTCGGTCAACTGAAGCTGCTCGATCTCATGCGAGCGTACAAGCTGTACCCTCTCAATAATCTCCTTCGAAAAGTCGTACATGTTGTTGGAGAGCACATCATGCAGTTTTGCTACCTTAACCGCGCCAAGCGTGTCCTTAATGTCGATGTAGATCCTATAGCACGCGTCGGGGCTAAGAATGACTTTCAAAAGATCAAAGTACATCTTGTAATAGAAGTCATCGTGGCTCTGGCTATAGGCTGCGTGATCCAGTTTCGACTTGTCAGGAACGATAAGTGCCCGAAAGTGTAGATCGTCGTCATCGAAGAAGTAGTCCAGGAGGTCCAGATAGAATTGCTTCTTTGCAGGTGAGACTTTCGACCATTTGATCTCAAAATCAGCCTTCATTCCGTGGCTTTGTTTGATCTCACGAATCCGAACAGCGATTTCTCGCGTCTTGTCCTGCGTACACCAAACTGCACCCAGTACCATCGCCTTCTGATGGTCGTTTTCGAGATGGCAACTCTCGTCGCAGTAGATGTTAAAGATTTGACTCATGTTTTTCGAAATGCAGGGTTCAGTCTCTAAAGCCTCTACCCAATCACGTTACTTCATGAACTACCTTCTCAAAGGATCGTTCATCATGTCTCTCACACTCATTTCGCCTGAAACGAGCTTGGGAAGTAGCGTGTCACGAAAGACGGCTCTCACCGAGAGCCTGGTCACATTCATTCCATAGGAATTGCCAACATCCTTTGATTCATTAGCCTTCATCTTTGTCGACACTTGGACGCGCATTGCTGGGAGCGCAGGCGTCTCGCCTGCAATGAGCGCGCAGCGGAACGCAGTGGAGCGTAGCGCGAGCAAACGATTCATTGGAAGCGAGCTGGCCGTAACCGGGCGGCTGAGCTGTGTTAATGGCGCGCACCGAGAAAATTGCTCTTATAAGAAAAAGGAGATCCAAGATAATTAGGGTTACTCAAGCAGTCACCTTAAAGACCGATGCGCTGCACTAGATCTTGGAATCTCGGATCCGCACTGACAGGACTGAACTGTGGCCACGCTTTGAGATAGACCAAGTGAAAGCTATGCTCCTTGTCTGCTCTTTCCAACAATTGAAATGCCCGCTCATGATCGCCAAGTGCCACATAGATAGCCGCCACCTCATACGACGACACATAGCGCTCCTTTGAAAGCTCCTTTAACTGATCAAGTATCACTGTTGCTTCACGTTTCCTGTTAGCCTTCGCATAGGCGTGGCCGAGGGCCGCCTTCATTAGTGGGCTGCCTCCCGATAGGGTGCTGGCCTTTTGAAACTCTGCGATGGCCTCGTCAAACATTCCCTTTTGCTCGTAAGCCAACCCAATGTGCCAGTGCGCAACAGCGAAATTCGGATCCATCTCTAACGTCTTTCGGCATTGCTCTATCGCCTCGTCATGGCGCCCTGCGAAATGTAGAGTCGCTCCCATAAACGTATTCATTACGAGCGAATCCGGATCCAGCTCCAGTGCCCGTTTCATTTTGTGCAGGGCTTCTTCCAGCCGCCCTTTAGCAGTCAAATAATGGATCGCATACCACTGGTGAGCCCGGGCGTAGTCCGGGTTGAGTTCTATGCTAAGCTTGAACTCCTTCTCTGCCTCCGACCAATTCCGATCGTAATTCATCAGGATGTGAGCCAGCGAGGTGTGCGCTTCGGCGAGCGTGTTATCTATCGCGAGCGCATTCAGCGCGGCCTCTTTCGCCTTCGGCATTGTCTCGTGGGGGGCGGCAAAATTGTAAAACGTCAGTCCGATGAAGGAGTCCGCCAACCCTGCGTAAGCGAGCGCGTAGTTGGGGTATTTCTCGACCGCCTGCCTGAAGTGTTCGACGCCCCGACGGAAACCGTCCTCTGTTCTCTTGTTCCAGAAGAAGCGTCCCTTCAGGTAAAGCTGATAGGCTTCGGCGTTATTGGTATAACGTTTAGCCAACTGCTTCTGCTCTTCGTTCGTGAGCCGCAGTCGCAACCTCTCGGAAAGCTCACGCGCGATCTCATCCTGGACGACAAGGATGTTCGAAAGCTTGCGGTTATACTGCCCGCCCCACAAACGGCGGTTGTCACGCACGTCGACCAACTCGATGGTGATTGCCAGATCATCTCCCGGTTTAGTCAGCTTGCCTATCAATACCGCTCGGACATTCAGCTCACGCCCGACTGCCTGAGCGTCTATTTGCTTACCCTTGTAACGCAAGACTGAGTTGAGCGACATCACCTTCAGTGCGGGCAGGCGGGAAAGACTGCTGATGATGCTATCGGCGATTCCGTCCGAGAGATATTCAGTGTTGGGGTCGCCGCTCACGTTGACAAAAGGCAAGACCGCCACCGATTCAATTGCGTCACTGCTGGAGCCTGGTGCACGATTACTGGGGAAGGAGGAGTAGGCAACGATTGCGAACGCAATGACCGCTGCTGCTGCGACGAGTGTCGCTCCCCGTTTGTGCCGCTTGATTTCGCCGACGAAATAGGCAACGCTCGATATTGGATTTGCTTTTATCGAAAGCGTGTTTCGAACACCTCCTTCAGGCTTCTCCGGCTCGAGAGATCGCCTCATCCGAGCTTCCACTTCCAGTTCTTGCTGCAGGTTCTTTAAATCGAGCGCAAAATCGCGGGCCGTCTTATAGCGCTCAGACCTCTCCTTGCGAAGCGCCTTTGTGATGATCTGCTCAAGCTCAGCCGGCACTTCCGTGTCGCGGGCCAAAGGCGGCGGCTCACTCTCCATGATCGAGACAATCACATGACTGGGCGTCTCGCCCTCGAATGGCGCGCGCCCCGTTACCATCTCGTAAAGGACGACTCCCAGACTCCAGACGTCCGTCCGCGCGTCTACCTCCAGCCCGCGAGCTTGCTCCGGCGACATGTAGCCGACAGTGCCCATGACCACGCCCGGGTTGGTCTTGACCTTTGATTTTGTCGGCGCGTCTGGCTCAGCCATAAACGGATGACGCGGCGCTAGCTTGGCTAGCCCAAAGTCCAGCACCTTAACGATACGGTCGCGACGTAGCATGATGTTTTCCGGCTTCACGTCCCGATGCACTATTCCCGCATCATGAGCCGCCGCAAGCGCGGAGGCGACTTGGGCGGCGATGTCCAGCGACTCGTCGAGCTTCATGCGTGTACCGGCCATGTGCTCGCGCAGAGTTTCGCCGTCAATGAACTCCGTGGCCATGTAATGATGGCCATCCACTTGCCCGATCTCATGAATGGTAAGAATGTTCGGATGGTTGAGCGCCGAGGCTGCATGCGCCTCCAGCTCAAAGCGGCGCAGCCGCTCAGCATCCCTGGTGAAGTATGCTGGGAGAAGCTTGAGCGCCACCTTGCGTCGCAGACTAGTGTCCTCGGCCAGATAAACCTCTCCCATGCCGCCCACGCCCAAAAGCGATTCAATCCGGTAGCGAGAGAAACTCCGACCCACGAGAGATGTTGCTTGATCGTCGGCGAGGGCCCTGGCAGCCACCTTGAAGGCGGGCTCTGCGATAAAGCTCCGGGCCTGATCGTGCGCGGCGATCAGGGATTCCACTTCGTCACGCAATCTCGCGTCACCGCCGCAAGCCTGATTGAGAAATGTCGCTTGCTGGTTTGCGTCAAGCTCCAGGGCCTCGTGATAGAGGTCATTGATTTGCTGCCAACGCTCAGGCGTCATCACACTTCACTCCGCTCAACTCTCGATAGAGCCAGGCCTGGGCCAAGTTCCAGTCGCGCATCACTGTACGAGATGAAATCTTCAACACCTCGGCCGTTTCTTCTACGCTCAGTCCGCCAAAGAAGCGCAGTTCAACGATCCGGCCTTTCCGGGCATCGATGGCGGCCAGGCTCTCCAGCGCAGCGTCGAGCGCAATGAAGTCCTCACCCCGCTCTGCGGAAACAACTGCTGCTTCTGCGAGTGACACTCTCCGCGCCTCGCCGCCCCGCTTGGCATAGTGCCGAGAGCGGGCGAAGTCAACCAGGATGCGACGCATTATCTGCGCGGCCACTCCGAAAAAGTGCGCGCGGTTTTGCCACTGCACATTTTTCCAGTCAATGAGACGCACATAGGCTTCGTTGACCAATTCCGTGGTTTGCAGAGTGTGGCCCTGACGTTCGCCACTCATGTAGTGCCTGGCCAATCGATGCAGCTCCTCATAAACGAGTGGTACTAACTTATCAAGAGCTTCCTGATTGCCATCACTCCAGGCCTGGAGCAGTTGCGTAACTTCTTGAGGCGAGGGTTTGGTCATCGAAACCCTATTCCGGCGGGTAGGCTTAGCTGTAAGCGCATCGGATTATACCACTCTATTCGCAGCAGTTGGGTAGTCGCTCAATGCCCGTTTCACCAAAAAATCCGCCTTACTTCGGATAACCCCCATGGTCCTTTCAGCCCAATCATCCTTGCTCTAAAAGTGGACGTTTCCGACAGTCATTCTGGCTTCGCGTGTCACTTTTCAAACGCCGTTCACGCCTTAAGTAGGTAGAACAACTCGGACGCTAGCCATCCCGCCCGCCGCGATTCTGTGATTCCCCAACAGGGCAGGCAATGTCCGGGTCGGCAGCAAAGTGCCGTCCTCACATAGAGGAGGCTAAATGAAGGAGACTATGATGAAAAAAACCAAGAAATTTATTTGCACGCTCGCAGCGACTTCAATCACGTTGGCAGCGATTTCAATGGTGATGTTGACATACAGCCCGGCGCAGGCCAGATTCAAAGCGTCGCCGGGTCCGGTTGGAGTACAGGGATCTACAAGCGACGCTATCGTACTCCTATGGAACGAGATCGCCGTCACGACAATAGGCGCTCAACCGCCGTTCCCCTCGACTCGGTTCATGGCGACCGTGCAAGTCGCCGTGTTCGAGGCTGTCAACGCGATCACCGGCGATTACGAGCCCTATCTCGGTACGATCAGCGCTCCCGCGGGAGCATCGACGGAAGCCGCCGCTGTCACAGCAGCCCACGGGGTGCTGAAAGCGTTCTTCCCAGCGCAAGGCGCAATGTTGGATCAACAGCGGGCCGACTCGCTGGCGACGATTCCAGACGGACAGGCCAAGAACGACGGCATCGCGGTCGGCGAAGCCGCAGCAGCGGCGATGGTCGCGAATCGGACAAACGACGGTTCGGCACCCCCGCAGTTCCACACTCCGACGAACTCCGATCCCTATGAGTGGCAGACCACAGCGGGCTGTCCCGCTGCGGGCGGCGCCTTCAAGCATTGGCCAAATGTAAGACCCTTCGGCATAGAAAGCTCCTCTCAGTTCCGTGCCGAGCCTCCACCGGCACTCACCCGCAATGCATATGCACGTGACTACAACGAAGTGCAGGCCGTCGGCGAGATCAATAGCACCCAGCGGCCGCAGGATCGCGCGGACGTCGCACGGCTCTACGCCGCACAACCACCTCATTACGGGTGGAACTCCGTGCTACGGCAGATTGCGAGCACCCGCAACGACGGCATCAGTAGTACCGCCCGCACCGCTGCGGTGATGAACATGTCGCTGAGCGATGCCCACATCACCGTGTTCGAGAGCAAGTATTTCTACAGAACCTGGCGTCCTGAGACCGCGATCCCCCGCGGCGACGAAGACGGCAACTCGCGCACGGCCCCGGGGCCATTCACTCCCTACATTGTCACGCCCTGCTTCCCAGGCTACCCCTCGGCACATGGGGCGGGAGGCGGCGCGGCTCGTGAGGTTCTCGAGAGAGCCTACGGGAACCGTCGCCATTCGATCACCATGTCGCATCCCAATGCGCCCGGCATCGTCATCCACTACACCGATCTCAGGACCATCACCGACGATGTCTCCGACGCGCGCGTGTTTGGCGGGATTCACTTCCGTTATGATCAGGATGCAGGCGACCGGCAAGGCAGTGACATTGGTCGGTACAATAACCACAACCGCCTCCGACGACGATGATCTCGATTCTCCCTGCGAATCTTTATGCGGGCGTTACCTGAGTTTTGTCCTCGTTTTACTAGCTACGGTCACTCTAGCGTGCCCGGCACAGTAGTAAAACGCGAAATGCCCGAATAGGGAGCCTCCCCTTATTGCTGGGAGCGCAGGCGTCGCGCCTGCGCTCCCAGCTAATCATTCTGACCCTCAAAGTGGTCGATTCCTGCAGTCATTCTCACTTCGTGTTGCAGTTTTCCCCTGCCGTTTGCGCCTTAGTAGATAGAGCAACAGTCGGACCCCAGCCATTAGTGCTGGTTTCCCCAAACAAGGGGACGGACCAGGAAGTCCGCAAGCAAGCTGTATCAGGTGACCTCAACACTCTCCATTTTGAAAGGTGAAAACGATGAAAACAACACAGTTGTGGAAACGACCCAATGCTGTAACCATTTTGTCTGTCCTGTTGTTGACAGGGCTCTTCGTCTGCTACGTCTCGGTCCTCATCACTTCCTCTGGGACAGTGCTGGCGACGCCCAGTTCGGGGTTCGTCAGCACCGTTGTGGGACCGACCCGATTCGGTGAGATCGATATCAAGACCAAAACCGAAGACCACAAAGTCCAAATTAAGACGAAGGGACTCTCGGATGTCTACATCGTGACCAACAAAGTCGTTCCTGGAGGCCAGAGCGGGTGGCATACGCACCCCGGTCCTAGTGTGGTATCGGTCAAATCCGGCATGGCAACGGTCTACGACGGCGACGACCCTACTTGCACGCCCGCAGTTTTATCCCGCCGGTAGTGGGTTCATTGATTCAGGCGACGGACACGTGCACCTGGTGCGGAACGAAGGAACGGTCGAGTTGGAGTTGGTCGCGTTCCAAATCATTCCACTGGGAGCGCCGAGACGGATTGATGCGCCAAGCCCCGGAACTTGTCCCTTCTAGCCTTTCTTCAGGGCGTTACCAGAGTCTTGACCGATTTGTTAGATACGGTCAGGACTCTTGGGCGCCCGGGCATTAGAAATAAAGCAACATTTCCCAACCGAGGTTCGTGTGAGACAGCGAAGGAATATCGCACATCATCAGTCGCTGCCGTAGCGGATTTCCATGTGGCGGATGCGGTAGCTGGCGGCAATCAAGACAAGGATTGTCACAATGATCAAACTCGGTACGGCAATCCAGGCGGGAGTTGGTTCGGCCACGACCGCAAAGGGTCCTTCGGATACGGGAATCGGTGTGAGCGAATGGAGATAGTGGATGACGCTGATCTTCTTGAGCAAAGGTGGCAGCAGGAAGTTGAGCCATTCCCAACCATAAAGCACCAGAGCGGGAATAATGGGATTGCGAAAAAACAGGCCCACAACCAAAAAGAACGCGCCATAACCGATGCAGGCGAGCATGGTTATTCCGGCGTAGGTGAGCAGTTGGCCAAGACCCTGGCCATCAAAAAAGAAGCGCGCGCTTTCTGATGGAAAGTGAGGAACGTAGAGCAGCAGCATGCAAATTATGGTTGTCCCAGTGAAGAGGATGATCGAAGTAACCAGGCCGGATAGATATTTCCCGACCACCAGCACCTCGCGCCGCACCGGGCTTAAAAAATAAAAATGCAGACTGCGGTCAACGATGTCCCCACGAAACAAATTCATGAATATCCAGGCGCAACCAAAGAAAACGACCGTCCGCAGAATCAGTCCGCCATAATAGACGGCAAAGATCATGCTGTACTGCGTGAAGTCCTGCCACTCGCGGCCTGGCGGGGTAAACGGGGCCAAAAGGGCAAGGGGCACAATCGGGATAAGCGCCAGGAGATAGAGCAGAATTGAACGCCTGCCGAGAAAGTTCTTCTCGATTTCGAGACGGAAAATGGCGCGAATCTGGCGCAGCCAGAGCGACCAGGATAATGGTCGCCTTCCGGTCACGTTTTCAGGTGCTATATCTACGGTTGAACTCATAATCTCTTTGGAGTGCTGACCTGTCAACGCTCAAACAGCCTACATGACGTCA
>JBGTHZ010000002.1:0-41030 GCA_041745915.1 Pyrinomonadaceae bacterium
ACATTTCGTTACTGAGATCGGGCGAGTTGGAGGCGCGCGTCGAAAGGCTGGAAGCGTTGCTCGAGCGTTGTACGGTCTGCCCGCGTGACTGCCTTAACAATAGACTCGACGATGAACTTGCCGCCTGTTATTCGGGTAAGTTACCGATCGTCTCTTCTTATACGCCGCATTTCGGCGAAGAGCCTGTCCTGGTGGGCACACGCGGCGCCGGCAACATTTTTTTCGGCAACTGCAACCTGCGCTGCGTCTATTGCCAGAATTACCAGATCTCCCAGACTCACAAAGAACAGATCAAAAACGAGGTCACCCACGAGCGACTGGCGGCAATGATGCTTGAGCTCGCGGCGCAGGGCTGTCATAACATCAACTTCGTCTCGCCGACTCACTTCGCCCCACAGATGGCCCGTGGAATTCTCCTGGCTGCCCGTCAGGGTTTGCGACTCCCGATCGTTTACAACACCAACGCTTACGATTCTGTGGAAGTACTGAGACTGCTTGACGGCATCGTGGACGTTTACCTGCCCGATCTCAAATATGCCGAAGATGAAGCGGGTTATCTCTATTCGAAAGTGAAGGGTTACAAGGAATGCTCGCGGCTGGCGATTACTGAGATGTACCAGCAAACCGGCGATGAACTGGTCATTGGTGAAGATGGACTACTCCAACGTGGCCTGATTATCCGGCTGCTAGTCTTACCCAATGATATCGGTGGGGTACGGGAATCGCTTGAATGGATCAGAGACACGCTCAGTCCCCGCGTGCCTGTTTCTCTAATGGCGCAATACTATCCGACTCATCAGGCAGCTACGAACAAGCGACACATCTTGCTGTCGAGACGCATCACGGAATCAGAGTGGTTGCGCGCGGTTTCTGCTCTTGAAGAAATGGAAATGGACGCGGGCTGGATGCAGGAGTTTGACGGCGCGGCTTATTACTATCGTCCTGACTTCACCGATCCTGATAAGCCGTTCAAAGACATCCGCGACTTTGGAGGTTAAAACCCCCAACAGGAAACGCTCAACTCACAGAACCATTTGCGGTAGCCAATGGATCCCAGCACTCAACCCGAGCAAGAGCTACTCAACGCAAAGAAATTGGTTGCGGTAGATACTGTGTGAAAACCGTAAGATTACGCTGAAAGCGTTAGCAAATTGGAGCCCAGGGTTGCTTCAACCCTGGGTCTACGCACACACTGAAGAAATCGTAACGCCGAAGGTGTTTGTTAGAGCGCGCACAACAGCCGACTCGCGAACTCCTTCAGAGTTTAGGTGTATCTGGAAGGCAGAGTCCCAGGGTTGAAGCAACCCTGGGCTCCAATTTGCGAACGCTTTCAGCGTAAAACGATTTGCGAACGATTCTAGTTTTCACACAGTCTCGGTAGCCAATGGATCCCTGCACTCAAGGTAAGTATAACCGCTCAAACATTACCTTAATCTGATCGAGCTTGCATGGAAAGTAACCGCGGGTCGCGTGGCTCCTGCTTTGGTTGATTGCAGGGATCCATTGGCTACCCGCAAATGGTTCTGTGTATTGTGACTTTGGATTCGCTTCTCGTTCGATCATGGCCTAATATCTTCTTGTCTTCAAAACATTAGGTTGGCAACCGACGGTTCCAACGCCGAAATAACATGCCTCAAGTAAAACCGATACCACCCGCCAACTATGAAAGGAGCGGTCCTGGGTTGCAGATTATTCGGAAACTATTTGCCGTTAGTTACTCAATTATCATCTTTCTGTTTATCTGCTGCGGTCTTGCTTTGACTGTCTTTGCAGCACTGGAGCTTTGGCATGGACTCAACCCCGGCGCGTCGCTGCCGCTAAGAGGCCGGTTCAACTCTGTTCTGGAGGGTATTGGGTTATTGACCATTGCGGTGGTAGCTCTGGAACTCGGGCAAACGATCTTGGAAGAGGAAGTGCTGCGAAAAGTGCAGGTGAGCGCGCCTACGCGCGTCCGGCGATTCTTGTCGCGGTTTATGGTAGTTGTGGTCGTCGCGCTTTCGATAGAGTGTCTGGTGACTGTCTTCGAGCTCGCTCATGCGGATCCATCACTTTTGCCGCAAGCGGCCGCTATAGGGATCGCGGCGGGGGTCCTGCTGGCTGCCTGGGGCGTATTCATCAAATTAAATAAGAGCGCCGAGGAGTTAGAGCCGGAGGCGATGGCGGAGGCTAAGGGCGAGGATCTCAGAATGAAGGAGTAAATGTTGAGAAGGTAGAACTCGATTCCGCCTCCCAAAGAGTTTTTGCGAAAAGCACCCGCTGTCTTCTCACTCACGCAGTGGCTTTAGCCGGTGATCTGGCGCGGTAAACACAGTGAACCGTTTCGACCGTTTGATTCGACTGCGCCTGCAGGTTCATGCGAGAACCTCCTCCGCTGACGTCTACTGGAAAAGGGAAACTTAACCTCCCTGGCCATAGAGCACTCCCCACGAAAAACGTTGAGACGGTTCCTCGACTCGGTTTCGGCCGGTTGTAGAACCGGGCTAAAGCCGCGGTGTGGATAAGAAGTCAGAAACTTTTTCCCACAACAGACTATGAAAGGCAATGAAGTTCTTTAAGGTTTTTCATATCCGAGTACGCGTGCTTTAAGTTGGGCATTTCGCGGATCCTGTTCGAAAGCGACCCATCCTTCCCTCGTGGAGCGACGCGGCACAAATGGTATTTCTAGCTGGCCACGGGCTTTCTCTTCGCCCCCGTCCTCCATCACAACTTCGATATGGACACCCGCGGCGGTTTCATCCCCGTGATTGATTACGGTGACGGGAACGATGAAGTTGTGAGACTGCTGTGCAGGCATACCGAGGCGAACCTCAATACTGGGCGGACTGTCGCCCAGCGTCACTCCTGCGTATGTGAGATAAGCCAGCGTAAACGCAACCAACAGGGATCCGATTGCGAAGACAATCCACTCTACCCAATTTTTCTGTAATTTATTCATTGCAGCAACAATCTTCCCGCAGATGCTCCCAAAGTGGCGGCTACTCCGAGCGTCACAGTCTGCGCCAGCGCGATGTAAACTGATACACCGTCAAAGCGACCGAAGAACCATAGAGTCATCGCCGACGTTGCCAGCGCGATTGAGTAAGTAATTACGGTGCCGATGAGAATAGCACTGGGGCCATCTCTATGAACGAACTCCTGTGCGCCCTTAAACTCGCTGTAATGGAGAATCAGTGAGCCCATTAAGAGCGAGACAAGCGCCAGTCCCACTATTTTTATCCAGGATGTTTCGAGAGCGACAACGACGATCTCCTCCGTCGGCGCCAGGTTTGCAGCAAACAGCACTGCCCCGCAAATGGCAAGGACCATTTGGCCACCGAAGTGAATTTTCTTCTCACCTGCGCCAGCTCCGTCTTCTGAACCTTTATCCTGCCTCTTTGTCTTCGCGCTTTGCTGAGATTTTCTTGGCGAATCTCCCAATCCCTCGTCTTCTTTGCCACCCGCACCGAGCTGCGCAGTGCCCACTGAAACTCCGATTGCTACGGTCATGGCTTCGACTACAATGAGTCCGAAAATCTCAATCATTGGCATCTCAAAAGTAATGCGCCCCAGCAAAAACAATATGAAGCCTGCGATGAAAAGACCGATTCCCATTTCCTCCACGGAATCAATCGCGACTTCCATCATGCTTGCGTCGCGGCGCAACCCCGCATAGCGATTGTAGCCAAGCAGTAGAACGAACGTCGCCATCACGTAGATGAGCAGCCGCCATGGGTGCGCCACAAATCCCGTCCACCACACCTCCATCGTGTACAGCAGCGGCAGGCTGAACATCAGGCCTCCCGCTAAGCCGCGCCCGTATTCCTGCAGGGACTCAGCTACAGTGCGCTCTTCTGCTTTTGCGGACTTGCGACGAGGCATAAAAGAATCATTAAACGGAAAAGTCGGTAGTTGCTTGATACGTGCTTAAAAGTCGACCGAGATTCCAACCTGAACTCCAGCACGGGGACTAGCAGCGTATTTACCACCGAGAATGCCGAAATCAAATGAAAAGTTATCCTTCAACAAATAATTTCCGCCTATTAGTGTCTGTAGCTGTCCCTTGCCCAGTTGAGAATGACGGGTGAAGGCTCCAGTAAGTTCCACGCCTAGTTGCAGCTTTGGCGTAAATTGTTTGACCAGCGATCCGCCTGACGTGAATACCGTCCCTCTGCTTTTAAGCCCGATTACGCCGGTCGTTTCGTTGCCGGAAAAGAGAACGCCTGCGTTGAGTCTGAGCTTGGTGTTCCTCGTCAGGGATTGCTGGAGGATGCCATTAAAGTAGAAATCAGCCAGACCCGATCCGAGCTGCCGCTCGGTGTCTCCCGTGGGTAACTCAAGATTGAAAGCAAGCGTCATTGCCGGCAGGCGCGAGTTCTCCTGCTCTCGAAGAAAGTTGTACTTGAATGAAATGTTGGTATCGCCTATTCCAGTGATGGTTTTCGGTGCCGTACCTGACGCATTAAAGATCGTGAGCAACGGCGCGGCAATCCCAAGCTCGACACCTTCGAACAAACCGTAATCCAGCTCGAAGTCTGCAGTGTTTTGTTTGAGACTGGGAAATGAAGAACGTTGAAGCAGATCGAATTCGTTGCTGAACTCGAAGTGGAAGCGTCCTTTGGGCGTTACGTCCGCATCATCTGTAATGAAGGGTTGTTGACCAGGGGTTTGCGGGGAGACAGCAAGGAGAAGAGACAGACTGATTATTAAGCTATGAAGTTTGCCGGCAATCTGAAGGCGAGGGGCCATTCGTGCGAGGGGCGTATTCAGTCAATCCTTCGGGCGCACCGAGCCACTGATCTTCTTTCTTGTGGTCTCACCTGTTCGTAGCACGGGTATGCCCTGGTCCACGAGCGCGTGCGGTCGGGGAATGACATGGGTAGCGACAACTTCTCCGACCCGGCTGGCAGCCGCCGCTCCAGCATCGACAGCACTTTTCACGGCCGACACCTCGCCGCGTACAATCGCAGTTACCAAACCGGCGTCGATCTTTTCATACCCAACGAGCTGCACGTTTGCGGCTTTGACCATAGTATCGGCCGCCTCAATCATGGCGACCAGACCTCTACATTCAACCATACCAAGCGCTTCTTCCATGATTGATCCTCTCGTGCAGTGTCGGGCAATCGTGTTTGAGCTTCGGTCAGCCCCGGCGCGAAGAATAGCATAACTCTACTGGCGTTTAGCTAGTTCCTTAATGAGTGAATAGGGGCTGGAATTCGACCGCCGCGCTGGATAAAACCTGCTGACGAGAAAAGACTGGCCGCCATTATCGGGGCACTGCCGAGCAGACCGCCGTACTCGACCATTTCTCCCACTTCGCGGCCAGGCACGGGAATAATGCGCACAGCGGTAGTTTTGTTGTTCATTACCCCGATGGCCATTTCGTCGGCAATGATCGCCGCGATTGTTTCTGCCGAAGTAGTCCCGGGCACAGCCACCATGTCGATACCTACCGAGCAGACACTGGTCCACGCCTCGAGTTTGTCCAGTGTGAGAGCGCCGACTTGGACGGCTTCGATCATTCCGGCATCTTCCGAAACCGGGATGAACGCGCCACTCATGCCTCCAACCGATCCGCTGGCCATCGCGCCGCCCTTTTTCACGGCGTCGGTAAGAAGCGCCAGTGCAGCTGTAGTTCCGTGAGCGCCGGCACGCTCAAACCCCATCGCTTCGAGAATGTTGGCCACTGAATCCCCGGGCACGGGCGTGGGCGCGAGTGATAGATCAATGATGCCGAACGGCATACCCAACCGGCGCGCGGCTTCTCGCCCCACCAATTCTCCAGCGCGAGCCAGTTTGAACGACAGCTTCTTAATGATTTCAGCTAACTCCTGCAGAGGTAAATCCGCGGGCGCGTGTCTAACTGCGTAATTCACCACCCCCGGGCCCGAGACCCCCACGTTTATGACCGCTTCCGGTTCGCCGACACCGTGAAAGGCGCCAGCCATAAACGGGTTGTCTTCGACTGCGTTAGCGAAACAAACGAACTTGGCGCAGGCAATCCCGCCTCGTTCGCGCGTGCGCTCGGCAGCGTCTTTGATTATGTTCCCGACCTGCCGGACCGCGTCCATGTTGATGCCCGCCCGGGTGGTTGCCACATTCACCGAGGAGCACAAACGCTCGGTGCCGGCTAAAGCCTCTGGAATCGAATTAAGAAATTCGGTCTCCGAGTGCGTGGCGCCCTTGTGCACCAGAGCAGAGTAGCCGCCTACGAAATCGACTCCGACCGCGTCAGCCGCTTCGTCGATAGCGTGTGCCAGTTGTACTGGATTGCCAGTAGAGGCTTCCGAAATCATCGAAACCGGCGTGACCGCGATCCTTTTGTTGGCGACGCGGATTCCAATCTCGTCGCCAATTTCGTCCACTGTGCGCACCAGCCTATCGGCGACGCGCCTGATTTTTTCTCCAACGCGTTCAGCCGTCCGCTCGATCGACTCGCTGGCGCAATCCCGCAGACTCAAACCCAGCGTGACGGTACGCACATCCAGGTGCTCCATCTCGGTCATCGCCACAGTCTGCAGGATTTCGGCTTGTGAATATTCCATGGTTTAAATTTTTGATTTTGGATTTTTGATTTTAGATTTGTTGGTTACTGATTCTTGGTTTTTGAATTCTAACGTTGATCGGAATCTGAAATAATCCGAAGCCTGAAATCAAAAATCTAAAATCCAAAATCTAAAATCACCTTCTTAGGTTATCAATTCGCTCAGTAATAACAGCGCTAGAAATAAGACAAACAATACCGCGGCGACGAGCACGAAGCGCAAGCTTGGGTCATATGACGCTTCGTCAATCATCGCGCCGGACATCTGGCGGAACTTCTCAACCCGATTGAGTCCATCCTCTCCAATCACCGCGCGTGGCTGAGGCCCACCGCGCTGAACCTTGCCAACAGTTGCTTGCTTTGGCTGCTTATGGGGAACTGAGACCGAAGCAGATACAGGGGTCGGTGGGGTTACTGAGTGTTCAAAGTTTAATGGCATGGTCTCCGCCAACCTGTCCGTTACATCCGGAGTTCCTGCACCCTTTTGTTCAAAGCTTAATGGCCTGGTCTCCGCCAATGACTTGTCCGTTACATCCAGAACTGCGGCGCCAGTTAAAGACTCAGTATCACTGGCGGTGTCCGACCGAGGTGTCAAGGCATTCCCACATTGAGGGCAAAAACTTGCGGGTACCCGAATGGATACGCCGCAGGAGCTACAACGACGTGCAATCTGAGGCTTAGGCATAAGCGGAATCGTAAATGGTAAATCGCAAATGGTAAATGGTAAGCGATGAACGGAGATTTGAGAGCTAATTTATGAGAGCTTCTTTTGTATAAGAGCGACATCCAAACGTATGAACTGCCTGACCATTTACCATTTACTATTCACCATTTACTAGATCCGGTGCATGGCATTAAAAAGATCTTCGCGCTGCGCGTAGATGCGGACTCCAAGATTCTCGCCTTCGAGTCTTAAACGCTCTTTTAACTCGGTTGCACTTTCCCGTGCGCGCGAAGTGTCCGCAATAATCACCATCGCAAATTTTCCCTGAACTACTGTTTGGTTGATGTCCACTATGCTGCATTCAGCTGCCGCCAGTATCTGGGCAACGGCGGCGACGATACCGGGATGGTCGACACCGAAAACTGAAATGACCATGCGATCGGAGGAGCCTGCTCGCGATTGCGGCGAGATGCTTCCGGTAGTGGGGAACGTCTGCGAAGTAGCGTGACTAGAGCCGTTGGTAGTGAGGAATGGTTCGACCTCGCGGTAAATATCCGTGACAAGTTGCTCGACCGCCTGCTCTTCCGTTCCGCCACCCAAACGGCTATAGACCGCCCGGGTTATTCGGTAAATCAACTCTTCATTGGCCACTGTTTACATTTCCAATTGCCGATTGCCAATTGCCAATTGTCGATTTTAGAAATTCACGAGTCGTCTCGTGGCTCCTTTTTCAATCGGCAATTGGCAATTGGCAATCGGCAATGCTTACGCTCTTCCGTTGTCTCTGGTTAGTTCTTTGGCGGCGTCGCGCATCTCTTCGGAGACTGACTCTTGCAGATCAACTCGATCGACGATGCCGACCACTGCGGCTTCTATTGCCATGTCCTGGTTTCCGATTGCCGAACGTGCCGCTTTTCCGTAGGCGCACATCACCATTTCGCCGGCGCCAGCTCCCAACCTGTCAGCAACCACCACGATGTTGCGTGTCGGTTCCTTGTCGAGATCGTAAGGATGCACAACCAGAAACCGGACCCCTTCGAGATCCGGCGATTTTTTGGTAGACCAAACTGTGCCTACTACTTTGGCTAGAAACATGGGGATTTGTCAGTGGTCAGTGGTCAGTGGTCAGTGGTCAGTTGTTGGTTTTTGTACTTTGTACTTTGTACTTTGTTCTTTGTTCTTTGTTCTTTGTCCTCTGTTCTTAGTTTTGACCCGAACCTGAGACTCAGACTTAATTCCAAGTTCAAAGCACAAAGTCCAAAGCTCAAAGCTCCAAAACCAAAGAACTACTTACCACTGACAACTGACAACTGACAACCGGCTACGTTTTTGCAAACACTTCCGCGGGCTCGCCGAGGTCGCGCGCAGCGGGTGTGATAATCGTCTTCGCGTTGATGTAGATCTTTTCGCCTTTCTGAATTGCGCGACGCACATCATCCTCGCTCACAAAATCTACCACGCTCCGGCCATTGCTGGCTGCGGTCGCCGGCCGAACAGAAGTCGGATCCTGGCGCCCGACGCGATCGCCCTTGTCTGTCCCCGTACGGCTGTTATCTCGCGCACCTGAACTGGGAACGGAATACATGCTGCCCGCTTCGGCTTCAATAGGGCGGGCGGGAGTGGGCGACGACTGCTCAAATTCCTCGGGCCGGCGTCCAGCCAGAAATCGATCGACAATTGCCGTAATCTCTTCGCGATTAATCTTTCCGCCGCTCGCGGAAACTACGGGTTGCCGGCTGGGATCCGGACTATGAGTTGGCCGTGCGGATTGACTAATCTCCGGGGCCGTAACGGCTGGTCGGTTACTCTTTACGGGCCTTGTTTCGAAAGCCACGCGCTTTATGTCCATTAGGTGAAGGGGCGACACATTGTCAGAAGTAACGTTTCCGCCCCACGAACCGCAACCCAGCGTCATCGACGGCGGCAGCGCCGTGGAAAATCCAATTGCCCCGTGCGTCGTTGGAGTGTTGACTGTTATCCGCGAAGCAGGCAATTCGCTACCTACCCGGACCGCGACCTCACGTGAGCGTGTGTGCAGACCGGCGGTGTGGCCCATGCCGCCATACTGTAGTACTTCCCTGCTTCTCTCCGCGCCTTGCTGTGTTCCATTCACTACATAAAAAGCGAGAATTGGGGACAACTTTTCCATGGACAGCGGGTACTCGCGTCCCACTCCGCCGACATCAGCAATTATGCAGCGAGTTCCCGGTGGCACACTAAGTCCTGCCATCTTCGCGATTACTTCAACCGACCGCCCCACAATACCTGGATTCAATGAACGCTGGGGCGTGGCTACAATCGCCGCGAGTTGATCGGCTTCTGAGCTGGAAAGAAAATGGCCACCCTGTGCTTTGAATTGCTCGCGGACCGCTTTCTCGATGGGCGCTTCACAAATAACAGCCTGCTCGGAGGCGCAGATGGTTCCGTTGTCGAAACACTTGCCTGTCAGAATATCCTGTACCGCCTTGGGCACATCAGCTGTTCGCTCAATAAAACTCGGAACATTTCCCGGTCCAACGCCGAACGCCGGCTTACCCGAGGAGTAGGCGGCGCGAACCAGGCCGATGCCGCCGGTCGCTAGAATCACGGCAGTCTGCTTGCTCTTCATCAAGGTTTCGGTTCCCTCGATGGTAGCTGTGGTCATACAACCAATCGCCTCGGCCGGCAGTCCTTCCTTAATGCCTGCTTCTCTCATCACCCGTGCTGATTCATTGATACAACGGGCAGCAGACGGATGTGGTGACAGCACTATCGCGTTACGAGATTTGACTGCGATGAGTATTTTGAAGATTGCGGTGGAGGTGGGATTGGTTGAGGGGATGATTCCGGCTACCACCCCACGGGGGCTGGCAATCTCGACTACATCTCTCGACTCTGATACAACGCCGACAGTACGCAACCCGCGGAAATAATTCCAAACATCTTCGGCCGCAAAACGGTTCTTCTCTCGCTTGTCATCGGCAACCCCATAACCAGTCTCTTCAACGGCCATGGCCCCCAGACGAGCCGCCTCGCGCAGTGCAGCGCTGGCCATTGCTTCACAGATGCGATCGATCTTGGCTTGATCGAAGCGGGCCACGTCCGCCTGCGCCCTGTGTGCCGCTTCGACAAGATCACGTGCCTGCTGGACCGAAACAAGGTCTTTGTCTGCTGACATCACAAATCTCCCGGACGCGCCTCCTGACTATTTTTGATTTTTGATTGGTGATTTTTGATTTTCCATTCAAGGTCTGACTTCAATCAAAAATCCGAAATCTAAAATCTAAAATCAGCTTTACCGGGCTCGCTCTTTACTTCCTTCCCGTGCGCCGGCCTGGAGGGAACGGCCCTGTTCACCCTGTCCTAGTTGCCCTCGCGCACCACCCTGCAGCGAACGCTCATCGGGGCTCAAGCCGGTCTTACCGTCAACTGGAAGAACTCGCTCGACCTCTGCGTGCGGACGGGGAATTACGTGGACGCTGATTAACTCACCAACTCGCCGAGCAGCCGCCGCTCCTGCGTCGGTCGCGGCTTTTACCGCCCCCACGTCTCCTCGAACGAAAATAGTGACGTAGCCGGCGCCTATATATTCTTTTCCCAAAAGCGTGACGTTGGCAGCTTTCACCATCGCATCTGCGGCTTCTACAGCTCCTACAAAACCTTTGGTTTCCACCATTCCAAGTGCTTCTAAAGGCATTCCTGTGTCCTCACTTTTCCTATTGTAGAAATTAAAGGCGACTGATTCGGATTACTGTCGTCAAGCTATCACCGCAGGCGCGAAGAATCAAGAGACGCCATTCTTTTGAAGTAGCATGAGTTTGACACCGTTTAGCATCGCAAGTATATTGCGCCTAAGGGTTAAGTTGGTCTGACACAATCAGCTAGAGGACGCGAACGTTGCTGCGGAAAACGGCTCAAGCTCTGTTTCCGCCGTGGCATCGTAAAGGTTACAACCAACCGAGCAGGCGTATGGGCTGAAGCGGATTGGTAATGGCAGTTACTATTGGTGAACAGTTGCGACTCACGCGCGAAGAGCGTGGCATTCCGCTACGAGAAATTTCCGACGAAACACGCATCTCCATTCACTATCTCGAAGCTATCGAATCAAACGACTATAAACGTCTGCCCGGCGGAATCTTCAACCGAAGTTTCGTTAGAGCTTACGCGCGCTGCATTGGGTATGACGAGAAAGAGGCTGTCGAAGGATACTCGCGTTTCATGCGCGAATCGGGTGAGGCCGGCGACGAGGTTGCAACCACGCGCCAGCTTTCGAAAGTTTATACTGACGCGCCGGCAACCCGCTCTCCGGTCCTGACGGTAGTTCTGGCAATAATTATCCTGGGAATATTAACTTTGGGAGCCCTGGCTGCGCTGCACTGGTATCAGAACCGCTCCACGGTGACGCGTCGCCAGGCTTTGCCTTCAGTGGCTTTGCTTAACATCCGGGCGGACACCCCAGCTAAGTCCTGTCCGCTCGTAGATTTGGATTGTTGGAAAGCTGATTACAAAACTGTCCTCCAATAGCATTAGTGTCGACCGGTGCCTTGTGCCGAAAGGCGCACTGCCGAAGCTTGTGCGACACCTGTGCCCAACTCCGGAATTAGAAGCGACTGCCCGCTGCGGAAGTAGCGGGCAGTACTGTTTTCGGACTGACTGGTGCAATTTGTGGATTATCTTCATTAAGTAGATTTCATTTGCACATCAAGGAGGAGCAAGCACCATCATGATCTCGGCTAACATTCCCGAAGGCCTGACTTTTGACGACGTCCTCTTGCTGCCTGCGCGTTCTGACGTGCTGCCGTCTGAAACTGACACGTCGACACAGTTCACCCGCAATATCAGGTTGCAGATACCGCTCTGTTCCGCGGCGATGGATACTGTCACCGAAGCTGCGCTCGCCATTGCTTTGGCCCAGCAGGGCGGCATCGGGGTCATTCATAAGAATTTGAGTATTGAGCGTCAGGCGGAGGAAGTGGACAAGGTAAAGCGATCTGAATCGGGAATGATCGTGGATCCGGTGACGATTCGGCCAGACCGGCCTGTGCGCGAAGCGCTGATGGTGATGGAGACTTATCATATCAGCGGCGTGCCGGTGGTGGATGAAGACGGGCACCTCGTGGGTATTATCACCAACCGCGACTTACGCTTTGAAACCAGGTTCGACATTCCTGTTTCCGATGTGATGACTAAGCAGCCCCTGGTCACCGTTCCCGTCGGCACTACCCTGGAACAAGCAAAAGCGGTTCTACAAAGACACCGCATCGAGAAGTTGCTGGTGATTGACGATGACAAGAGGATCAAGGGCCTGATCACAGTCAAAGATATTCAAAAGGCAATCAAGTATCCCACCGCCGCCAAAGATAACCTTGGCCGTCTGCGAGTAGCAGCCGCGATCGGAGCAACCGGAGATTTTCGCGAACGCGCGGACGAATTGGTAATGGCTCGAGTCGATTGCCTGGTTGTGGATACGGCCCACGGTCATTCGTCACGCGTAATTGAAGCTGTTCACGAGATCAAGCGCAGACATCCAAACACAGATCTCGTCGCCGGAAATATCGGCACTGCCGAAGGCGCGCAGGAACTGATTGAGGCCGGAGTAGACGCTATTAAGGTTGGTATCGGTCCGGGATCCATTTGTACGACACGGGTAGTCACCGGCGCCGGTGTCCCACAGATTACTGCTATCCAGTCATGTGTAAGAGCTGCTCAGGGGAGTGGGGTTCCGGTGATCTCGGATGGCGGCGTGAAATTTTCCGGCGACGTAGCTAAAGCAATCGCTGCGGGCGCCGACATTGTGATGATTGGTTCGCTTTTTGCCGGAACAGAGGAAGCTCCCGGAGAAGTAATTCTTTTCCAGGGTCGGTCGTTCAAAACATACCGGGGCATGGGCTCAATCGGGGCGATGCGCGAAGGCTCACGCGACAGGTACGCCCAGGAGATGGCCGAAAGCGAATCGAAGCTCGTTCCAGAGGGTATCGAAGGCCGCGTTGCCTATAAGGGGACTATCGCTGAGATGACGACGCAACTGGTGGGCGGGTTGCGTTCGGGAATGGGCTATACAGGTTGTCGCACAATTAAAGAATTTCAGGAGAAGAGTCAGTTCATTCGCATCACTTCAGCAGGCCTGCGCGAGTCGCACGTTCATGACGTGATCATCACCAAGGAAGCGCCTAACTACCGACTGGAATAGATCGCCCAATAACGCTGAGAGCGTTCGCTAATTGGAGCCCAGGGTTGCTTCAACCCTGGGTCCACGCACAGCAAAAAGAACAGCAACGCCGAAAGTGTTTGTTAGAACCCAGCACAACAGTCGACTCGCGAACTCTTTCAGAGTTAGATATTTATCGAGAAACAAGGTCCCAGGGTTGAAGCAACCCTGGGCTCTAACTTGGTAACGCTTTCTGCGTAATTCGCATACCGAGCATTAATCCGACATTTGTCGCATATGCTTATACTCTTCTAATTACTCCTTGCCGATTCTTCTGTAAGTGACTGGCCAGAACGCTCCAAACACGGCATCCTATTTGCCGAGTCAACGGCAAATGACTAATCGCAAGGCAATCCTGATCTCCAATCCAAAGACTGGCCGGTACGCATCGCGACGACTGCCGGCAATCGAAGAGATTCACTCACTTCTCTGTTCAGAGGGACTGGAAGTGGAGTTGGTGGCGACCACGGGGCCGGGCGACGCGACGCGGGTCGCTGCCGCCGCTGCAAGCAAAGGTGTCAGCGATGTAATTGTTGCCGGAGGTGACGGAACCATCAACGAAGCGCTTCAAGGCATTGTCGGAACGACCGTGCGACTGGGGATACTGCCGCGCGGTACTGCAAATGTGCTGGCTTGCGAACTCGGACTACCACTCCACTGCCGTCGCGCTGCCGGCGTGATCGTCCGCGGCAACACGCGGCGTGTTCACGTGGGTTGTGCGATTGATGAAACGAGCCACTCAAAAAGATATTTTCTTTTGATGGCTGGAATCGGGCTCGACGCGTCGGTCGTGCGCCGTGTGCATCCCGAACTTAAGAAGCGATTGGGTAAGGGAGCTTTCTGGTTTACTGGGCTGAGCTCTCTGGCAGACTGGAAACCCAAACCCTTTGAGATCGAAGTTGAGGGACAAACGTTTACTGCCACCTTTGCGAACATCGGCAAGGCGGCCAGCTACGGCGGCAATCTGACCGTCACACCGCGCGCTCAAATCGACCAGCCCGAATTCGAGATCTGCATTGTCGAAACGCATAGCCGGCTGCGTTATCTTTGTCTACTCTCGCATGCGATGCGAAGTGGTTTTCCGCGGGGCCACCGTGGCGTTCACTTTTTTCGTTCGACGCAAGCGCGAGCAACCGGTGAAGCCGCAGTACAAGTAGATGGGGAGTTAATAGGCAGCCTTCCGATGAGATTCGAGATCGCGCAACATTCGATTGACGTCATGATCCCCTAGAGTCTCGATTCAGTTGAACGCCCTACCAAACCATCAACGTCCGAGATTCAGAATAAAGTTTCTAAATTCCGGACGGGCCGTGGGGTCTCTCATTCGATCTCATGGAAGAATCTTAGAAAATTCAAAGCAAATCCACATTGCTGTCTGCGGGTTGGTTTGGATCACAAATTGCCGCATATTTCTAGGTATCCGTTTTATCGCTTTCCGTATATCAGTCCACAACTCCAAGTCTATTCCAGCAGAGAGTGCGTCGTAAACAGACTACACAGGAGAGATCACATGCGAAACATTAACTTAGGAAGAAGCCTCGGGCTGACCGTCGCCCTATTGGTGTTGGGCACAACAACCGCAAAGGCTGACATGGTCACCGTGATGGGCAACACAACCGGCGGCCCCACCTACAATCGAACGTTGGCCGGCACGCCGCCCGGCGCGCTTTCGGGAGTCGGTACTGCGGTGGCTTATAGCATCGTGCAACTAACCGTTGGGACAACCGGATCCTACACTTTTCTGAGCACGTCTACCACAACGGGCTACGATCCGTTTCTGTCGCTTTACCAGAATAGCTTCAACCCCGCCGCAGCGCTAACCAACGTGCTGGTTGCCAACGACGATATTACCTCTGGCAATTTCACTCAGTCGGGTTTCACCATTAACCTGACGGCTGGCCTAACCTACTTCGCCGTGCAGTCAGGCTTCAACAATACAGACTTTGGAGCCTTCACCCTGGTGATAGATGGCCCCGGCACAATTATCATCGGCGGTACTGACGCCGTGCCGGAACCGATGACCCTGCTGCTACTCGGCACGGGTCTGGCCGGCGTTGCGGCCAAACTGCGCCGGCGAAAAGTCGCCTGAGCAAACTGCCAATTTTATGAGACACGACCCGCCGGAGAGCCAGACAGCTCACCGGCGGGTCGTTTGTTGCAAACGCTTAGAACCAGATGCAACCCCACATAGTGCTCGACAGTTGTGAGTGGCGGAAAACGACGGGCTGCCACGGAGTGTCCCCCCTACAAGTTTGAACCTCTCAGCCATGCCGCCCGCAGCGTTTTCTCCCTGGCAGTTGCATCTTTCTTCTCTTCAATCCGATACTCGAAGCGATCCGGAGCGGCGAGTAGGAGTGTGGTCTGAAGGGTTCGGCGATCGCGCTTGAATGAAATCGCCACACGATTGCCCTGCTTGTAACGGTTGAGCGTGGTAAGCCAATCCTCGCTCGTAACCTTTCTCCCTTCAATCGTGAGGATCTCATCTCCAGGTTGGAGTCCTGCATCCTCAGCAGCCGAACCGTTGATGACATTCCCGATGAAAGCGCCCCCGGCATGCCGGACGTTTGCCACAATTCCACTGTAGTTCTCGCTTGCGCGCCGTTGAACCAAACGCAAACCAACATGGCGTAACGCCTCGTCGTAAGGCGGCATTACAACGCTGCGTACGTGCGTCGCAAAGAAATCGCTAAAATCAATACCGGCAACCTCCGATACGACGCGTTGAAATTCTTCTGAGCGGTAGCCCCGTCCTCGCAGATAGTAGGTGGCGTTCGGACTGTTTAGATAGAACTCGTCATACATTCGCCGCATCACATCGTCGAGCGACTTCTGGCCATTAGTTCTGCCCCGGATTAAGAGATCCAGGACCAGACCCAGTAGTTCCCCTTTGGGGTAATAGCTAAACGAAGTGTTAGCCAGATTCGTGCGTTGGTTGTGTTGGGCGCGATCGATGAAGGACGCCGTGAGAGACGATTCCTCCGCGCTCATCAGCCGGCTTCCCGGAGTATTTTCGATGTTGTTGATGGTTTCGCTTTCTCGACGCAGGAAGCGCGCCTCGTCCCAAATTCCCGCCCGCTTCATCATCAAATGGCCGTAGTAGTTCGTCAGGCCTTCGGCTATCCAGAGGCTGCGCGTGTTTGCGGGTCGAGTGAAGTCCCAGGGACCAAATTCGATTGGCCGCAACCGCTTTACATTCCAGACATGAAAAAACTCGTGGGCCACAGTGCCTAGCGTGCTTTCGTATACACCCGGCTCGGCGAGCGCTCCCGGCTGAATGATCTGGGTTGAGTTTAGATGTTCCATCCCATCGCCGGAGCGATCGTCGGCAGCGAAATGCAGCAGGAAGGTGTATGAGTCGAATTCCGGCGCGCCCCACATCGCGATCTGGGCCCGCACAATCTTTTCAATATCTCGCACTAACGCCGCCCGCTTACCCCCTTCATCGCCGAAAGAGTGGACCATTACGTAATATTTCTTCCCCTGCACTTGAAACTCATCTCGACTCCAGTCGGGCGCAATCTCCGTTGGCGTGTCGATCATAATGTCCCAATTCGGAAACTCCCACTCGCGCTGATCAGCACGCTCCATGCGGCCGTTGATAATTCGCCACCCGTTGGGTGGGTTGATCACTAACTTAACCGGGTCCGACTTGTGATTGACTATGTACATAAAGACGGACCCGCCATTGAAATTTGCATGGCGCGTGTCGAGTTGGGAAAAGGTTCCGGAGAGATCGTTTCCAAAAACCTTGTAGCTAAACGTGATTGCAGAATTTCCCCGGGTCTCAACCCGCCACGTTTGATCGTCAACGCGAGTCACCGGAAGCCAGGCTGGGCGACAGAGTGGTCCGGTCCGCCCATCTCTCAATTCCTGCTTGGGCGGACAGATGCCTGCGCCCGCAGACCCCTGCTGAACGTTCTTCGCAAAATCAAACACCGCATAGCGGCCCGGCGACCACTTCGCCATCTGGAAATCGAGCGACTCCGGCACACTCTCCGGCAGTTGTACTTCTATTGCCACCTCGAAAAGATGCGACTGCGGCCGCGACATCGAGAGACGATATGTGATGGAACCGAGAGGTCGTTCCTGACCTGAAACAACCGCGAATCCAGCCAGGACACAGAGCGCAAGCGAGACGTGAATTGAAAGGTTTCGAAAGAGGGTTTTCATAGAAATGCAACTCTAACATATTGTCGACGGCCATTTGCCAATTGCCAGTAATGTCTTGATTTGAGAAGCGGATCCGAAAAAACGATCCACGAAATTACACCAACGAACACGAAAGCTGTTGGTTTCGTGTCGTTTAGTGTGATTTCGTGGATCGTCCCAGCATTCCAGCTTTTGCAGATGTCCTGTGACACTAATCAACTGTCACGCGCGTGCTGGTTCTGCATGGTTGGTAACTCGAGAGGGTGCCTGACTAGACGAATCCGCTGAACGCCAAATCGGCAATCGGCAATTGGCAATCGGCAATGTATTATTAGCTCACCATGCCCCCGACCGAACGTCTCTACTATCAAGACTCTCATCTGATCGAATTCGAGGCGCGAGTAATTGCAAATAGCGAGCGCGTCAGCGGCTGGACCGCCGTGACCCTCGACCGCACGGCGTTCTATCCCACTGGTGGCGGCCAACCCAGCGATACCGGCACGCTCAATGGCCTACGCGTGGTGGAGTGTATAGACGCGGAAGACGGCGTGTTGCACGTGATTCAAGGACGTGCTCCAGAGGTGGGTACCGTAGTCAAAGGCAGAGTTGACTGGTTGCCCAGGTTGGATCATATGCAGCAACATACTGGTCAACACATTCTTTCCCAGGCGTTCGTAAAACTATTCAACGCACCGACTCGCAGCTTTCGTGTGCTCGACGAGTCTTGCGAGATAGATGTGGACCTGGACAATCCAACCACCGAGACTATCGAGCGGGCTGTAGAACTGGCCAATAATGTAATTTGGGAAAATCGCGTGATTACCGTCAGTCACGTAAGCTCGCAGGAAGCCTCGGAACTGCCACTTCGTAAAGAGCCGGCGCGCGAAGGTGACCTGCGTTTAATCGAGATCGAGGGGTTCGACCTAACTCCCTGTGGCGGAACGCATGCCTATCAGACGGGTGAGGTTGGGATGATTGCCGTGCGTACATGGGAACGCGCTAAGGGTTTGACGCGCATTGAGTTTGTTGCGGGTATGCGCGCGCTCGCAGACTACCGGCGTGCTAATAAGAGCGCGCGGGCCATTGCCGGACTATTTAGCGCCGGGCGAGATGATACGCCTGAGCTGGCGGCCCGCATCCTGGAAGAGAACAAACAACTGCACCGGCGCGTACGCCACCTGGAAGAGATTGCTGCCCGCGTTGAAGCCGAAGAGCTACTTGCCGGAGCCGCGCAACGTGACAACGTTCGGATCGTAAATGAAGTTTTTGACAACCGCGACGCCGAATCTTTGAAACACCTGGCGCTTAGTTTGATTAGTCACCCCGCGACAATCGCCCTGCTCGGCTCGCGCGACAAAGATGCTGCGCGTCTGGTCTTCGCTCGATCTGCGGACGCGCCTGGTGACATGAATGCGTTGATGCGCGATGCCTGTGCGATGCTTGATGGACGAGGTGGTGGGAAGCCTGATTTAGCTCAAGGCGGAGGGAAGAATGTCTCGCGACTTGGAGAGGCGATTGCGCAAGCGCTGAGAGTTTTGCGAGGAGACTGATGCCGGCGTTTGGTTAGATTCTCCATTTATCATTTGATGGATTCAAGTTTGAAGTGCAACAGAAGCACGGCAGCGCGCAAGTACAGAACCGGGAGCGATAGCGACCGCACTCAAGCAAAGAAATCTCCAAGAAACTATCTATGAGCATGTCCGTACCATCTCTCAAATCGGCTTGGACAGAAGTTTTATTGCCTTATTGTTCGTGGTGTAGGTTGAGTGCGGTCGCTATCGCTCCCGGTTCTGTACTTGCGCGCTGCCGTGCTTCTGTTGCACTTCAAACTTGAATCCACCAATCACAAATGAGAATGGACAATAGCCCCCGTCATCAACCGAACCCGTAGCCTCCAGCCAGATACTGCCGCTTGACTCTCAACCTCACGCTTCCTAATATGCTAGGCAAGTGGGGCAGTAGCTCAGTTGGCAGAGCGCCGCGTTCGCAATGCGGAGGCCAGGAGTTCGACCCTCCTCTGCTCCACCATTTATTTTCAACCATTTACGGCCGCCGGCACTGGCGGCTGTATTTCATTTGTGGCCAATTTGTGGACACTTTTTCGGGAACTCAGTTTAATCGCTTCAACGGCCACACGTTTTGTTTCTTCTACCGATCTCACGTAACGCATAGTCACGCGAACATCGGAGTGGCCCAACAATTGAGCAATCGTGAACGCATCGCATCCGGCCTCGGCTAGTCGAGTGCCGAACGTTGCTCTGAGATCCTTCCATATTAGTCCCTCAATACTGGCGAGTCGGCAGGCAGTGTGAAATCCCTTTTTCACTTCCCGCTGACGTTGGTCCGAGTCTTTAGGACTAACAAAAACATAATCATCAGACCGCTTGTCCTTGCATAATTCAGCCAGCGTTTCTCTGACTTCACCGTTCATAGGAATATCTCGCGGTCTTCCGTTCTTGGTCTTTCGCGCAGTGACGATGTTGCGAAGGAAATCGATTTGACTACGCTTCATTCTCAACTGTTCGCCAAGACGCATCCCTGTACCGAGCGCAACTATCACAGCAGGCTTCAAGTGAGCGCGAGGCCCGCTGAGTTTTGCCATGAGGCGTGGTTCTTCGTCTGGTAGCAAATATCGGTAACGAAGATTATCGAGCGGGAAAAGATCCACTTTTCTGCAAGGATTGAGTTCAGCTTTGTCATACAGGACAGCAAGTGAAAAAGCAGAACTAAGCAGGTTCAATTCACGATTGACCGTTGCCGGTTGTCGTGCTGTGCCCTTCTTGGTTGGCGTATTCATCCGATCAGTTTTGAACCTTTCGACTAGCTGAACTGAAATCTCTCGCAACGCTTTTCCCTCGAAAGACGATTTCAACATCGGAACCATGTAGAAATCATCGCGCCACGATTTCTTGTTAACCTTGGACCAGGGCAGATAAACATCATCCAGAAAATCAGAAAGAAGATCGGTTCCCTTTTGTTCAACCTCGAACCGCTTCTCAAAGATCTCCTGCTTGATTTTACTTTCCCCTTGTTCTGCTTGCTGCTTCGTCCGCGCCTCGGGAAGTGATCCTCGGTAACGGACGCCACGCACTCGGAAGTAGTAATGCCAGTGCGTGCCTTTTCCACGTTTGTAAACAGACATTGGTGTTCTCCCTGAGGTTGCAGCCACCAAGAGAACGCGCGGGATGGTAGCAGCATCGATCCTTCAAGTCATTAGTTATTTTCGCCGCGTCCACGCCACGATTTCTTCGAGATCAAAGCGAAGAATGTTTGAGCCAGGCGGCTTGCGATACGGGATGCGATCCTGCGCAACCATCTCGTAAATGGTTCGTGGTTTGACATTCAGTAGCTGAGCAACATCGGACACTTTAAGAAGCTGTGGCCGTTTGGCTGCTGTAGCGGAATCGTAGTGTGTAGTCATTGCTAAAACCTCATCGGGTAAAGAATTCTTCTAATGCAGTAATTCGCCGAGATCTAGGTTTTCAATTTCTTTCGAAGGCGCAGCTTGTGTGTCTACCCTTTCGCTTGGAGTCGTATGTGTGTTTGCCTTCTCCAGTGGAATCGTACGCAGGCCTCGTTGGTCCCCTTTTTCGTTCGTAGTCTGTGCGTCTTGCGTGTTCACCTTCTCCGTTGGAATCGTGCGTGCGGTTGGAACGTCAAGTTGTTGGATTTGAGATTTACCTGCGCGCGGTACTTCAACGGATTGGATTCGAGACTGATCACGTGGTACCTCAACGTGTGGGGCTTGAGACCGATCGCGTCGTACCTCAACGAATTGGATTGGAGACTTATCGCGTGGTAGCTCATCGTATTGGATTGGAGACCTATCCTCGGGCTGCACCCGAATGGTTTTGATTGGAGGCCTTTCCCCGAGTTCTGACTGAACGATTGTGATTGGAGACTTATCGCGGATTTGCACTCGAACGATTGTTGGAGACTTGTCGCGGATTTGCGCTCGAATGATTGTTGGAGACTTATCGCGGATTGGCACTCGAATGATTCTGATTGGAGGCCTTTCCCCGTGTTGTAACTGATTATCCTCGGTTGGTTGTTTCAGCTCGATGTCGGAGTGGTGTTGGTCGAAGCTCTGCTCGGTAGGTAGTTGTTCGTGTGCGGCGGGATGATCTTTAGTCAAGTTGTCGCGATCTTTATTAAGCTCGTGTTCGCCGGCTTGTACCGCTTCATGCGCCGTTGTTTTGTCTATTCCACGCTTAAGAGCTTCGGATAAGTTCTGCGTAGAATCGGTATAGATCAGGGCATCGTACCTGGCTCTGGAAATGGCAACGTAGGCCATGCGGTCATTGAGTAGGCGCACGGATTCCTGCGTGTCGGCGTTGACCAAAACGCGATCACAAGTTAGCCCCTGAGCGGAATGGCTGGTCACGGCGTAGCCGTAATCGAGGTGGCGAAACTTCCGAAGATCTACGCTAATCGCGCGCCCGCTATCCATCGCTAGGCTTATTCGGTCGGGTTCGATTTTGGTGATCGTACCGAGTGCGCCATTAGCGATCCGTTTCTCTCTAAACGGAGCCCGGATCTGAAGGCGATCGCCTTCGGCGAAGGCGCGCTCTGCTTCGTAGTAAACGCTCACACCGGAAAGCCGCGTCGGGTTATAAGTGAGCTCCCGGCCATCAAAAAAGCGGACGGTAATTTTGTTCGTCTCGTGGTCGGTGTCTATTACTCTTGCGTAGTCGCCCGCCTTGACATGAAGCTTTTCGCTGGCGCTGTTGTAGCGGATTATGTCTTCGTTGGGCCGATAGGAATTGGCGAAGGTGCGCTCAGGGCCGGTCATGTCTGGACGAGCGACATAGACCGTCATTTGCTGATCGTCACGGCTTACGATTCCTTCGCGCTGTAGCTCTCTATGGATAAGCGAATTGAGTTCCGAACGTTCGCGATTGGCAGGCGAAATGACCAGCGTGCCGATGGAATTCTTGGCGTAGTCCTGGGCTATCGCTTCGAAGCGTTCGCGCTCGTCCGCGATCTCGATCACCTTGCCTCGGCTGGCCAGTGCGGCCACTGCTTCGGGCGTGTTTCGGGCTGCTAAGTCCTCGACGTTTTGCTTTAGCTCTTTATCGCGCTGTCTGACGTTCTCACGCAGTGCCGCAGTGGACATGCCGTGCTTTTGGAGTTGCTCAAAAGGACTTCCTGCTTCGACGGCCTGATGCTGCCCCACGTCGCCGACTAAAAGCACCTTATCTTCGGGTTCGAGGCGGGCGAATAATTTGTTTATGTGTTTGGTGCTGGCGAGCGAGCTTTCATCCAAAACGAAAAGGCGGCTGGCAGTGGCAGGCTGCTTGCGCCGGCGCAAAAACATCTGGATGGTTTCGGTCTGAATACCGCTTTCCGCAAGCTGCTGCGCGGCACGTGCGGAGGGTGCAAAACCGCGCACCTGATAGCCTTCTTTTTCGGCTGCTTCGCGTAATACGGAAAGCGCAGTTGTCTTGCCGGTTCCCGCGCCACCTTGCAAGCCAATAATCTGATCTCTGCTGGAAAGAATTTCTTCAATCGCCGATTGCTGATTCAAGTTTAGGCTGCGCTGCTGGCGCTCGGCTACGGCGGTCACAACCTCCTTGACGCGCTCTGCTTCGATCATCGCCGGACAGATTTCTTTACCGTCGAGCATGGTCTGAATATTCTCTTTTTCCATCGCCAACATGCGCTCTGTAGTAGTCTCGGGTTGACGTTCCTGACGCGTGATTTTTATGAATTCGCCACTCTCTTGTCGGCGGTGCAATTCGGCGGCGACGGCGGCGTATTCTGTAAATCCGAGATTGCGGCGCAGCGCGTGTATCCAGATATCGCGCATGTCGGCCACGGCTTCTGTTTCCATGACCTTATCGCGTGCAAAAGTCACTGCTTCCTGTGCGCGTTTTTCAATCTCGTTTTGTGACACGCGGGTCGGCAATCGTTCTTGCGCTTCGGCTACCAAACGTTGAGCTTGATAGCCGTGCCTTACGTCCATTTCGAGGGCGCGTGTTCGCATTAAGTCAGGGTCGAAATTTTTGCTTCGGCGATTAATACGGGCGGCGGCTTGCTGCAATCTCGCATTATCTGAGACCGTTTTCCCTTCGCTCTCCATGCGCTCTTTCATCTTTCCTTTTTCGGTCAGAACTTCTTTGCGGCGTGGGCTACTGTCCTGCAAGTATTCTTCTGTGAAGCCTTTGATTTCCGGTGCGCCGCTGCGTGGATCAACTCGAATTTCGTATCCAAGTTCTTGCAGCTTGTCGGCTAAATGGGCGCGGTAAATCGCGGTCGCATATTGCTGGCTGCGGTACAACTCAAGCGGCTGCACAGACCGCACTTTGCCGTCCTCGGTTTGGGTCATATTGAAGATCACAACGTGCGTGTGAAGCTGCGGCGCGGCATAGCCGTTTTCGCGATCAGGGCGTGATGATGTGTGCTCAAATTGGGCTGCTATCATCTTGCCCGTTGTGATGGCTGGCTTGTCGCCGCCGCCACGCGCTTGCAGATATTTTTCAAACTCTTTCACAGCCTCATTGACGCTCTCGCGGTGGGCGTCTCTGACACGCCCGTCGTCGCCGACAAGCGCGGCTAAGGAAACGGATTTAGGCGCGCTGATGGTCGCGTCCCAACCGGCGCGGTGCTCGCTGGTGATCGTTTTCTTACCGGACTCATCCACAATTTCGCGGGCTGAAACTGACTTAATAAGTTGCTCCCCAGTGTGGGGATCTTGACCGGCAACTAATCGCTCGTACTGCTCGCTGGATACTTCGCCTTCAAGGGTCCATTCCTCGGCCAGGTTGCCACTCCAACGGCCCTTAACGTCGCCTGCTTCACGGTAGTAATTGTCTTTGGGATTGGTGAACTCCTGCTTGTAGTAGTTCGACGCTTGCCCTGCGGAAACTGCTCTGCTCATAGTCAACATAGATTCAAACTCCCGACGTGTTAGCGAGCTCTCGCCGGCGTCGCTACCGGGTTAGATTCTGGTTTCATTTTTGCCTCGCAAGTCGTGATCGCTTCGGTTGTAAATCCGGGTCGGAAGTTCTGCTCTTTTCAAGACACGCTTCTCCGTGCTGCTGATTCATCTTTCGTATTCGTTTTTTGTGACGCGAGGGTGGGAATCAGAGGGGCAAAACTAAAGCTCTCGCGTATGCTGCATCGGAGTCAATTCTTATGAGATTTGAAGCTCCGACTTCCGCTGAATCGAGCGGCCCAAGGTTGGGCCACTGATGAGCGATTCATTCAAAAAGCATCTTGTGGCTAACTGTAAGCCGCGATCTCTGATGGTCTAACATTACAAGTCTCATGCCACAGTGCGAACTTACGTAGCTCGCGTTCGGAATCTCGCAAACATCTAGGAAATTCAACAGTTGCTAGCTTGGCTGCGTGTGGTTGGACCATCGAGGGAGGCTGAAAAGTGGAAAGAATCCTTTCGGGGTGGCAAGGATTCTTTCGCTTTTAACAGTAGTTTTCGGGGCGCAAGAATTCTTGCGGTCTGCGAAGGGCGCGTAACACGCGACAATTAGGGTTTTTCACCTTAGCGACAACTACAGTCGGGGTGACTGACCGCACACCCGCAGGGCCGAAACCTTAGTGGAGGACTCGAAGCGTAGCGAAGAGTTGTGCGGGAGGGCTGCCGACTGACAATCCAGCTAAAGGGGAAACCTGACACCTAGTAGTGGTAACTTTTTTTGGCAGCGACTCACCTTGATGGTGCGTGAGACGAGAATATGGTTGCAGCCTGCCAGTTAGCTGTTCGTGTTTGCGAACGTGGATTTGCTCTAACTGTTCGCAAGTGCAGGCTTTTAACTAGCGGTGATGGTTTTGACCACAGGATAATGATTTTGTAGTGAGGGAAAAACCCTCACCAGAAAGTTTTCTCTACCCTGGTCTGCGCCGTGACAACAAGTCGGTAAAGATCTCCTGCAATCTTTGATCGACTTCCTCAGTAAGCTCGGTCCAAGCTGTTGCCGTCGTGGTGTTGCCATTGAGCAACAGTTTGAATCCATGCGTAAGCAGATGGCGAAAAGCTGCGATCTCCGTGTAGATCAATCGTTCGTTGAGCGTCAACATGTAATGTGAACAATTGATAACGGCAGCCCGGCACCAGTCATTTGGATCGTGACCTGAGGCAAAAGCTGCGTTCTCGATCTTGGTGTATTCGTCGGCAGTTACTCGAAAGCCAACAAATTTCGTTCTTTTAAGTTCCTTCATGAAGTGTTTTTCCTCGCGCGATTCAAAAAGTTAGTTTCCTTAGAATCCTAAGCCGTAAATGCCTCTAGCAATTGACGTTCACAATTGAAAACGCGCAGCGTTAACAACGTGCACGCGACAGCCCCGGATCGGGGGTGTCGTGTCTCATTTATTCAGGTGCGCAGCACCTTTTTTATTTTTTCTCTCAATTGAAGTCGCAGGATTGTAGCGAACGTGTGACTAGGAGGGTCTTATGTGAGCCGTGCGGCGTCTGAGCGTTTGGAAAGAAACACTTGGTCTAACACTGTAGGGTGTGAGGGCGGTGCGCGTTGGTGGCGATTACTTGATGGTGAAGTACGGTAAGATCACGAACGGAGAGCCTTGATGGATCAGAAGGATGCCCTGAATAAACAGGAACCGATAAAGTGCGTATCGAAGCAACCTTCAGAGTGCTAAACAAGCCGGACGTTCCGCCCGATTATTACATCGTCCCGGGCTGTGATCTTCGATCCGATCCTGCCACATTTGGAAAGTGGTTTGCTGGCTATAAAAAGATGCCGGGGATTCATCCGAAAGACTTCGCAGAGTATCGACAACAACTGGAAAGTTTTTGACTCGTAATTGGGAATCGGAACAGAGCCGAATAGCATCGTCAAACTTTCCGGACTTCGAGTCAATGTCAGTGAGAGTTCACGGAAAAAAGTTGTCCGGTTTGGGGTAGGATTTTAGCCGAAAGTTTTCGACGCAACTGCGCCACTAGGCTCAGTTGCTTGCCGGCCAAAAAAAAGCGCCAGCCGAGAGCTATTGCCTCGGCTGGCGCAGTTCGTTCTCAGGGGTTGGTTATACCGTAACCGGCTGGTTTTCAGAGCGTCCGGCGCGGATGATTTGATCGGCGGCGCGGAAGATTTTTTGGGCGCTCTTTTCGGGTATCGCATCCGCATCTAAACCGCTTCCACGCTTCAACCAATTTTGAATATAACCGCGACAATATTCGGCACCCTCAAGACCCAAACATTCGCAACACAGAAGTGCCACGGATTCCGCTTCGACTTCGCGTAGACTGCGCGGCGTCATCTCGTCATCGGCGAAATCTGCCTCGGTTGTGTGGCCCAAGATTACGTGTCCAAGTTCGTGAAAAAGTGTCTTATATGGCAGTTGAGCAAGCGGGTTAATTGCGACCTGGCGCTTGCGCGCAAAGCCTTGAACATTCCCGTCCGTGTGATCGAATGGAATACGCTCAATACTCAGAGTCTTTATCGCTCGTTCTGCGTCCCACTCCGGGACTGTAATCGGTTCAAGTTCCTGTCCGTCAGTCTGGCTCAGAACAAACCAGCGGGCTTTATAAACAAAACTGGTAAATGTGTGTTCTTCGTCTGAACCTTCCTCACGGCGTTTGCAAGTAATTGGCATGCACAGGGTGAGCGCCCGTTCGCCGCGCTTTACAAAACGGCCTAGGTCTTTCCACTTCGGAAAAGTGTTAATTGGACCGGGCTGTAATCCGCGCATCAGACACTGCACAAACGCCAGAATCTGATTTCCTGTCGAGTAACCATGAAAGGCGCTATACGCTTTCATGATCAGACCTGGCTTAGTGACAGCTTCGATTAGTAGGGCGGACCACTTTGGAATTGCTGGTAATTGGTTGACGTGATTCTCCATTGTCGTGTGCTCCTTTGGGTGGTTTTTTAAGGAAGTTCCCGCCCTTGCGGTCACTCCAGAAAACCACCTGGCGTAACGCAGTGGAGCCACTTGGAGCGAGCGTAGTTGTGTGGATGGGGTCGTCTAAGATGAAAGCGCAGAGGAGATGCGTTGACTCGAATTAGTCAAGGCGAATTGGCCTTCAACGTCGGACTAGGGCACAATGCGGCTTCATTCTCATTGGTCGGCTCCTGAACCAGATTGTTTCTGAACAAGAGATCATCGACCACATCGACGAACTGACTTCTGTTCACTGATTGAGAAGCATTGGCTTATGAGCCTGGTGAAGTCCAAACAACGAGTCGCCGACCATGGGGAGGTCTTCACCCCCGCGTGGATGGTCGACGCAATGCTCAACCTCGTGAAGGACGAGACCGAACGCATTGACTCGCGTTTCCTGGAGCCCGCGTGCGGGAGCGGACACTTCCTCGTCCAGATCCTGCGGCGCAAGCTCGCCGCAGTGGAACTCAAATACGGCAAGTCCGACTTCGAGCGGCGGCATTATGCGCTACTCGGGCTAATGTGCATTTACGGTATCGAGCTGTTGTCGGACAACATCGCTGAGTGCCGTGCGAATGTGCTGGAGATCTTCGCCGAGTATCTGAATCTGGATCAGTCGGATGACCTGTATCGCGCCGCGTTCTACGTGCTGTCGCAGAACCTCGTGCACGGCGACGCGCAGACGATGCGCACTCACGACGGCCAGCTGATCACCTTTGCCGAGTGGGGCTACCTGGGCAAGGGCAAGTTCCAGCGGCGCGATTTTCTCCTCGACACCCTTACCAAGTCGTCTACCTTCAGCGCAGAGGGCTCGCTCTTCGCCCGTCTCGGCAAGCACGAGATTTTCAAGCCAGCGAGAACTTTCGCGCCGACGACGGTAAGTGAGCTGGCCACCGCTGCGTTCGGCAACGTCCCAAAGGAGGCCGCATGAACATGCAGGCAAGCTTTGCGCTGCGCGGGCGCAACCCGGATGTGCTGACTTGCATCGCCAACCTCTCGAATGACGAAGTGTTCACTCCGCCTGAGTTCGCGAACAGAATGCTGGACACGCTGGCCGACGCGTGGGCCGCGAACAACGGCGGCGCGAACATCTGGGCAGACAAGACGGTGAAGTTCCTGGACCCATGCACGAAATCCGGTGTGTTCCTGCGCGAGATCACCAGCCGCCTCACGAACGGGCTGGAAAAGAAGATTCCAAAACTGGAGAAGCGCGTGGATCACATCCTCACCAAGCAGGTGTTCGCCATCGCCATCACGCACGTCACGAGCCTACTGGCGCGCCGGAGCGTCTATTGCTCAAGGCACGCCACCGGCAAGCACTCCATCGCAAAGTCCTTCGCAAGCGATGACGGGAATATCTGGTTCCAGAGCACGAAGCACACGTGGGCGGAAGACAGGTGCAAGTTCTGCGGAGCCGGGCGGGCAATTTTTGACCGTTCTGAAGGCCTTGAAACCCACGCCTACGCATTCATTCACACCGAAAACCCAAGGGCCAAACTGGCCAAGATATTTGGAGGCGATATGCAGTTCGACGTGATTATCGGAAACCCGCCATATCAAATGACCGGTGGTGCAGGTGGTTCGAGTGACTCCTCGATCTATCATCTTTTTGTAGAGCAAGCATTGAAGCTCGATCCCCGCTTCCTGAGCATGGTGATACCGTCAAGGTGGCTGGCGGGCGGCCGCGGTATGCACGAGTTCCGAAATTCAATGCTTACGGGTAAACACATCAGCCACCTTGTTGACTACACGAAGATGTCAACGGCATTCCCGGGTGTCGATTTCGAGGGCGGCGTTGGTTATTTTTTATGGGAGAAGAATTATCAAGGCGACTGCAAATACACGCTTGTGCTTGGAAACGAGGACCAGCCTACGGTCGATCGGAAGCTCGATGAGTTCGACATCTTCGTGCGCGATGAGCGTGCGGTTACCATCCTGAAGAGGGTTCAGCACCAGGAGGAGCTTTCGATGGCCGAACTCGTAAGTGGAGACACCCCATTCGGCCTAGCAACGAACTTCGACGACTTCGCAGAGAAATCCTTCAAGGGTGCCATCAAGTTGCACGTCTCTGTAAACCAGAAGCGCAGCGTCGGCTGGGTGAAAGACTCAAGGGTCACAAAGAACAGGCATCTCATTCCCGTTTGGAAACTGTTTCTGCCGAAGGCATACGGCGAGCGCGGTGCCATCCCTGCGAACGTCCTTGGCCCGGGCATTGTTGCTGGTCCCGGCTCCGTCTGCACTCAGACTTACGTCGTCGCCGGCCCGTTCTCCTCAGAAGCAGAAGCGGTGAGTTGTAGCGCATATCTTCGCACACGATTTGCACGTGTTCTCATTTCGCTGCGGAAGATTACGCAAGACTTGCCACGAGCGACGTATTCATGGCTTCCACAACAGGAGTGGGATCGTAAGTGGACGGACGCTGATCTCTACAAAAAATACAAGCTCACAAAGAAGGAGATCGCCTTCATCGAGAAGATGATCCGTCCGATGGACCACGATGAGTAAACGCACCATAGAGGAAATCCTCGTGCCCAAGCCGAAAGCTCGGCCGCGCATCTATGCCTACTCGATTAAGGACAAGGCGCATAAGGGACTTCTCAAGATAGGACAAAGCACGCGCGCGGTGAAACAGCGCATCGCCGAACAACTGAAAACCGCGGCGATCAAGAACTACACGATCCAACTCGACGAGTCGGCCGAACGCGACGACGGCACCATCTTCACCGACCACGAGGTGCGCGCGTCGCTCGTCAAGAAAGGCTTCGAGAAGGTCGAACTAGAGTGGGTTCGCTGCACGCTCAAGGATCTGAAAACGGTCCTTGCGGAGCTGCGCACGGGCCAGCGCTTCACCGGCACGCATCACGAGACCTTCGCGATGCGGAGGGAACAGGCCGAGGCTGTAGAAAAGACTTTCGATTACTTCAACTCGATCTGGGCGGAGAAAAGGAAATCCGTCCCACGCTTCCTCTGGAACGCGAAGATGCGCTTCGGCAAGACCTTCACCACCTATCAGCTTGCCAGGAAACTCGGGGCGAAGCGCGTGCTCGTGGTCACCTTCAAGCCCGCCGTGGAAGATGCGTGGCAAACGGACCTCGAATCCCATGTGCACTTCGACAGTTGGCAATACCTCTCCCGGAATTCTGACAGCGACCCGACCAAGATCAACGCCAAGAAGCCTGTGGTCTATTTCGGTTCCTTCCAGGACTTGCTCGGTCGTGACGACGCGGGGAACATCAAGCCGAGAAACACCTGGCTCCACAAGGTGAAATGGGACTTGGTTGTCTTCGACGAATACCACTTCGGTGCATGGCGCGAGACGGCCAAAGAATTATTCGAGGGCGAAGAAGAAGCGGTTGCCAAGAAGGAGGCCAAGCTCGAATACGCCTCCGGCCTGGAACATGTGAACGAGGATCTTAGCGAACTATCGGAGAAGGAAACCGAGTTCCTCCCTATCACCACCAAGGCCTACCTCTACCTCTCAGGAACGCCGTTCAGGGCTCTGGCCACGGGCGAGTTCATTGAGGAGGCGATCTTCAACTGGAGCTACACCGATGAGCAGCGCGCCAAGGAAGAATTCGCCGCCAAGCACCCGGGCAAGTGGAACCCCTACGGCGGGCTGCCGCAGATGCGGCTTCTCACCTACCAGATGCCGGAGGAACTGGTGGCCATCGCGAGCGCCGGGGAGTTCGATGAATTTGATCTCAACGAATTCTTCGACGCCACTGGCACGGGCAAGAGCGCACAGTTCAAGCACAAGAGCGATGTGCAAAAGTGGCTGGAGATTATTCGGGGCTCATACGCACCGCAAGCGGTTGCAAATCTCAAGACTGGAACACGACCGCCATTTCCGTATTCGGATGATCGCCTGCTGCCCTACCTCCAGCACTCCTTCTGGTTCTTACCAAATGTTTCTGCCTCTCACGCGATGGCGAGTTTGTTGACCGAGAAGCACAACACGTTCTGGCGCGGCTATAAGGTTGTCGTCGCGGCTGGTGTATCGGCAGGCATCGGGCTGGCCGCGCTGCCACCTGTGCGCCGGGCCATCGGCAGCGGCTTCGACACTAAGACGATCACGCTCTCGTGCGGCAAGCTGACCACTGGCGTCACCGTGCCGCAGTGGTCGTCGATCCTGATGCTGCGCAACCTGAAGTCGCCGGAGACCTACTTTCAGGCGGCGTTTCGCGTTCAGTCACCGTGGTCCATCAAGAACCCGAACGGCGACGACCCCAACGAGGAGGAAATCCTGAAGCCGATCTGTTTCGTTTTCGACTTCGCTCCCACACGCGCACTGCGACAGCTTTCCGAATACGCGATCGGGCTCTCGCCCAATGAGCCGAACCCGGAGAACGCGGTCAGGGATCTCGTCTCGTTCCTGCCCGTGCTGGCCTACGACGGCGCGAACATGACGCAGATTGATGCGGGGGGCATCCTCGACATCGCGATGGCCGGAACCTCGGCCACGCTGCTCGCGCGCAAGTGGGAGAGTGCGCTATTGGTCAACGTGGACAACGATACCCTGCGCCGCGTTCTCGACAACCCCGAGGCGATGGCTGCCGTGGAGCGCATCGAGGGCTGGCGTTCGCTTGGCGACAACATCATCGAAACCATCATTAACAAGAGCGAGAAGGTTAAAGAACTCAAGAATAAGGCGAAGGACAAGGACTTGTCGGCGAAAGAGAAGAAGCAACTCACTGACGAGGAGCGGGAGTTTAAGTCCAAGCGAAAACTCGTGCAGGAGAAACTCATCAAGTTCGCAACACGTATCCCGGCATTCATGTATCTGACCGATTTCCGAGAGAACACGCTGCAAGACGTGATCACCAAGATCGAGCCGACCTTGTTTGAGACTGTCACTGGTCTGACGGTAAAGGATTTCCATCTGCTCGTTCGGCTCAGGGTGTTCAACACCGAGCAGATGAATCAGGCCGTATTCGCATTCCGGCGTTATGAGGATGCCTCGTTACGCTATACAGGGATCGAGAGTCACGTTGGGCTCACCCACTACGGTCTTTACGATACCGTCGTAGCGCGCGAGTAGGGACCGAGAGAGTTTGGAATCTCCTTCTCCACGCTGGACGCTTTGAGCGGATGAGATGTGGGGTTTCGTGAAGTTCAAAAATCGCCACAAGCTACAGCGGAGAAACTAACGCAGCTCCGAAACGATCTGGGTTTATCTCAGAGCGAGATCGCCTTACATCTTGGAGTAGACAATCGGGCTAGTATTTCAGGCTATGAAAGAGGCGAAACGAGAGCCGCCTTTGCCTACCTTGCTGGCGACTGCGCGACTGGCGGGGAGTGTGGAGTCTTTGATCGATGACAGAATGACACTGAGCGCGAAATAATTTCTAAACGTAAGCCTCTGTATCTCACGTAGACTGAGTTAGGATTTCCCCACAAGCACTTGAACGATCGGTTCGAGTAAGTACTGAGACATTTGTTCCGGCAGATCGAATAGTTTCCCGTTTCCCGACGTTGGGGTTATGAAAGCGCCCTTGCTCGCCTCCCATGCTTACGAGGACTTTACCGGAAGCAAGATTGTGGAAATGCTCCAGATCGATCTCTCCCCAAGCGAACTCTGGAACTTTGCATTTTGTGACATCGAGTCACACAACTTTAACGTTTATTACATCTTGCCGCCGTTACAGAGCACTTTGAGTTTGCATCGATTGACATGCTTTGACAGTGATTTTCATCGAGTCACGTGACCATAGCGTGACAAACTTTTCGAGCAGAGTGTGGCGGTTAGAGGATCCTCTGACCGAGGTGTGCGAAAATAAACGCACAGTGATAACAGCCTACTTCGACGCGACCTACAATCACTACAACGCGAAAGACCCTAAGCCAATTGTGCACACACTGGCGTGTTACGTCGGAACTGACGAAACCTGGGGCAAATTTCGGAGGGAATGGCAACGGAAGCTGGCAAAAAAGACCCTCGAATATTTTCACATGACGGATTTCGAGTATGCGAGAAGTCAAGCCATCGCCGGGAGTGACAAACTGTCAAGCAAGAGTCCATATCAAGGTTGGGTGGTGGCTGAATTTGATTCGTTCCTTAGCGGCCTACACAAAGTCATTAACCTCAAAAAGAAGAACGGTGCTTACCGCCTTAGATCATTCGCTGCTGACATTATCCAGTGTGACTACGACGAAAGTATTCCGGAGGAATTGAAAAACGACGTGCAGTGTTGCAGTTATTATATTTTCAACGTCGTCCAAATAATGAAGGGGATTCGTTTCTGGGCTGACAGAAAGAACTACCGTGGTTCCATTCATTACACCTTCTCCGCCGGCGACCGCGAGGATGGCAACCTTGAACGATTGTTCCTTGACATGTGGAACGACCCAAACGCCAAGACTTTTTTTCGTTTGAGCACCGATGACACACCGAAGCCGTACTCCATTAAGAAGATGAAAGAGGAACCAGCGCTACAAGCGGCTGACATAGCAGCATATGAGATGAATAAGGCGGTGTTGGAATGGATCAATAGAGGATACGTTGATATTCCAAAAAAAGAATTACGAAGAGCACTAAGCTCGCTCGCAAAGACTGATCATGCAGGCTGGGCATACCGAAAGAAAGAACTCTTAGAAAGCTTCGAGGAAATAATCCAGCACAACCGATACTACCGCCCCAGACTACCTGCACCAAAAACGAAGTTTTCAAACTAATCCTTCACAGGACTCAGTGAAGCAAGTATCTGTAAGCATTCAAATTGTCATCAATCATTCTCAGCTTAAGTATCCCAGGTGACATCATACTAAGCGGAAGGGTTTGGTTGTGAATACTGCATAAAATATTCCCTAATCCTCCATTCACTCCCGGCTTGTCAATATTCACGATAACCAAATCCGTTACCTCGAAAATAAACATTTTGCCGTAAGGAATATGCATGAGCCACATGCTTGGCCCTGGGGACCTCGGAAGCCACGAGTAGTCGATTACATGGTTCCGACTAATCTCGATCAGCTCATCTTGGAACAAACCGTGGTACACAAATTGGTCAAGGTTAGCAAGCGAATTATGTAAGCAGATCAATGCGCCAACGTGGCGGAATATGTCAACGTTTGGGTGCTCAGACCTCTTCGCTTCTTCGAAGTTCAAGATCCAGCTCGGATCGCCGCCCGGTTGGGCTTCGATGATTTCTTGATTTAGTTGCGGTATTGTTTGGTTATAGTCCAGCGGCTGCTGCTTGACAGAGTTCATCGTCGATATTGATATGGCAAATGCCGGATGAGTATGGAACGCTCTTATGACCTCCTCCGCGTCTTTCTGCGTAAACAGTGACTCTTCAACTTCGTTAGTAGTTACCGTTTGGGGGTACTCGCGGTATGGATTCACGGAATTGATAGCCTGGGGCAGGTGCTCAATTAACGGGCTAAGACAATGTTCGTTGAAACGACGTATCTGATTATGAATCCCAAAGAGCACCGCCAAATCTTCATCGGGCCAAGAGGACAACTCCTCAACAGCGCTTCTACCAGCTAAGCGTTTCAGTTTTTGTTGATCGTATAGGAGCAGCCCTAACATAGGGGCGGGATAGACTTTGTTCCCGTAGCCCCTCGCGCTAGATTTCAGTTTGGTAGTAACCTCCTTGATCCTTTCGCGACCAGGAGAGTCCCAGACTTTTTTGTAAAGCTTCTCCGCTTCACTTCGTATGGTCATAAACCTAGTGTACAACTAAAACCCACTGTGGAATGATCAGGGTTGTAGAAGTCGGGGGTGTCCAGAAATGACAGAACCTGAAAAGCCAAGTACAAAACAGGAATCCCGCGAATCAGGTATTCATCGACACTCTAAAGTGATTACTGGATTTCGGACGCTGGATGACACACTTCATTGGCGTTACACAACAAGAAACCTGTATGAACACGAAGATGAGAGCATTGAAATTCGCTTCTTCGTACTTTTGAAACGGACTCCCGCACCAGTCGAAGGTGATGCGATAAAACTGCTTCTAAAGGAAATGGAGAATACTCGAATCCCGTGGTTGTCGTCCGGTAGAAAAGCCTGGGTTTTCGATTTGGATCGCCTAAAGGAAGAATTTGAAGACCTCCGGGAGTTGGATTGGTGCAAAGGAAGAGTCTACATTGAGCCCGAATTCAAAGTCGAAAAGGAAGATGTTAGCTTAAGCGGAGAGCGATATTTCGAAACGTTCATTATCTTCTACATCAACCCTGGAGTTTTGGGAATGGGATCAATACATGTTCCACCGGAGATTCAACAGAGCATCCAAGATTTTCGTCTTGATCACCCTGACTCGCGTAAGGTCGCCTTTATTATGATGAAATTCGGTACAACTAAGGCGCACGAGAACATTGTAAACGGCATCAAGCGAGCCTTGGATCCTTATGGCATAAGAGCAGTCCGCGCTGATGAAAAAGACTATCACGCAGATCTTTATCCAAACGTCCTTACATATCTGTATGGTTGCGGTTTTGGCATCGCTGTATTTGAGCGAATCGAGCAGGAGGACTTTAATCCGAATGTCTCTCTTGAGGTTGGATATATGCTTGCCCTCGGAAAAAAGGTCTGCCTTCTGAAGGATCAAACTCTTCGAACACTGCACACAGATCTGGTGAGCAAACTTTATAAACAATTTGACCCGCAAGATCCGCTCGACTCTATCCCGCCCGTGCTCGAACGCTGGTTGAAAGACTGGCATATCGTTTAAGAGCCTCAGCGCGATCCACGCAGTCCATGAGAAACACACTCGACTTCAGTGAAATCGACGATTCAGACAGCGCCAAGCCCTCAAGCGAATCAAAACGCATTAGCGTGGCTTTTGGGTGGTCTTGGGAGTACTTGCCCTACAGTCCCTCCTCTCATCAGACAAGAAGTAGCAATTGTCTTTGGTTGAACGCAATATGCCAGATGAGGAATAATAATGACCGTGAACGAACCGCCGAAGATTAGGAGCCTAGTTTGGATCGGTTCGTCACGTAGGGATCTCAAGTCATTTCCCGCTGAGGTCAAGGATGTTATAGGCTACGCGTTGTATCAAGCCCAGGTAGGAAGCAAGGCTCGTTCAGCGAAGCCGCTTGCAGGGTTTGGCGGTGTAGGCGTTCTGGAAATAGTCGAGGATCATCAGACCGATACCTACCGAGCCGTTTACACCGTAAAGTTTTCAGACTTGGTATACGTGCTACATGCCTTCCAAAAGAAATAGAAGAAAGGCATCGCCACACCAAAACCAGATTCTCGACCTCATCAAGCGACGGTTAAAGATTGCGGAAGAAGACTACAAGATGCGGCAAACAGGGAGAGGACGTGACAGATGAAAGCAAAGGCCAAGTCAACGAAGGCTCGAAAACCCAATGCAAGTAGTGAGAAGGTTGAGCCCAGCAGCGGCAATGTCTTTGCCGATCTCGGTTTCCAAGACGCGGAAGAGCGTCTTTTGAAAGCAAAGCTCGCAACCAAGATCGCTCAGCTAATTGAGAAAAAAGGCTGGACCCAAGCACAGACCGCCGAACGGACGGCTTTGGACCAACCAAAGGTCTCGCGGCTCCTGCGCGGTCAGCTTTCAGGCTTTTCAGCGGATCGTTTGTTCGCCATCCTGAATCGTCTCGGTCACAGTGTTGAAGTCCGAATTTCCGCAAAGGAACGAGCTCCGGAGAATTCTCACACCCGCGTCATGATCGGGTAAGCGCGACTTTTCTGGGTGTTGTAATTGCGCAAAGTCGAACTGACTTGCGCATCGAAATGCAAATCCTGGTGAAACGATTGTGTTGACCATCCTCCACATTTCGGACCTCCATCGCGACCCGGATCATCCGCTATCCAACAGTGCCTTACTGGACTCGCTCGAACGAGACAGAGAACACTACTGCCCTGATATTCCGAATCCAAATCTAATAATAGTTAGTGGTGATCTTGTCCATGGCGTTAAGCCTGAGGCCGTGAACCCCGCTGAGAAACTCGAACGGCAGTATTCTGAGGCGGAGGGCTTTCTCTCTCAACTTGCTGAGGCGCTTGTAGACGGCGATCGTAATCGTATCGTGATAGTTCCTGGCAATCACGATATCAGCTATGCGCGAAGTAAAGAGAGCATGAGACCACTCTCCATCGAAGACCTCAACTCGGAAGCAAAGAAACATTTGGTTAGACAAATGTTTTCGGAAAACACAAAGATGCGCTGGTCATGGGATGAGTTGTGTTTTTATGAAATAGAGAACGACGAGGTTTATCGAGCAAGGCTGGAAGCGTTCGCTACCTTCTATCAAAGGTTTTATCAAGATGAAAGAAGCTACAGTCTGGATCCCGCCCTTCAGTTCGAAATCTTCGACTACCCCGATCTCAACCTGACGGTTGTGGGGTTCAATAGCTGCTACAACAATGACCCACTCAATAGGCAAGGAATTGTCCATCCTGATTGCCTCTCTGAAGCTGCGCGAACGATTCGTAAAGGTCAATATTCAGGGAGGCTCTTATTCGCAGTGTGGCATCACAACACCAGTGGCGCGCCGATGCAAACTGACTACCTAGATCCGCAGACTCTACAGGTCCTGATCGATGACGGCTTTAGCGTTGGCTTTCACGGGCACCAGCATCGAACGCAACTCATAGATGAGCGATTTGCCTTTGGTGAGAATCGCAAGATAACCGTTATCAGTGCGGGCAGCCTTTGCGCCGGGCCAACGGGACTTCCAACCGGGTATAGACGCTCATATAACATTCTCGAAGTGGATACAGAGGCGCGAACGGCAAAGCTCCACGTAAGGCAAATGGTAAATGACTTCTTATCCGGTCCTATCTGGGGCCCCGGACATACCGCAATCACATCGAGAGGTGACATAGATTTCAATCTCCAAGCCCCGCCCGAGCGCGTTCCTGAGGAGCTCTCAGCAAGCAATATCGGACAAGCGGAGCAACTAATAAGAGCCAAGGATTTCGACCGAGCTGCGTCCTTACTGCAACCCTTATCGTCAAATAATCTTCTTGCGCGGCGTCTACTTCTGGAATGTTATGCCGAGTCGGGAAAACACGAGGCCATAGGGAATGAGTTTTTCCCGCCACAATCTGTGACTGAGATCATCTACATTGCCGATGCCCTTTGGGCCGAAAGAAACTTAGCAAAGCTTCGTGAGCTACTATCGATAGATCTAGTCTCCGAATCTGTAGATCCTGCGGTAATGGAAATCCGGCTTCGATATGAAGAAAGGTTGAAGCGATGAGCGACAACGTCACAGAGAAAATAACTTTCGAGGTCGAAACCGATAGGGTTTTAGAAATCCTCTCTAAAGAGATTTACGATTCTCCACTGGCTTTGCTAAGAGAAAACCTCCAGAACGCGTACGACGCTGTTCTAATGCGGTCCACCGTTGAAGGAACAGATCTTAGGCAACATGTAATTGAAGTCCAGGTCGAGCCACTTGTATTGACAATATCTGACGACGGAATCGGGATGACCGAAAGCGTCCTTCGCGAAAACTTTTGGAAGGCAGGTTCCAGCGGCAAACGAACCGAACTCGCTAAGCGATCAGGTGTGATTGGAACGTTTGGCATCGGGGCGATGGCAAACTTTGGCGTTTGTACGAAATTGACGGTGGAGACCCGCTCGATTGAATCTGATACCACCCTAGTCAGCGTTGCCGAGCGCGCGAAATTGTCAATAGCTAAAGAATGCATCGATTTAAAGCGACTGAAAGATGATCGCACGCCGGGGACAACGCTGATCGCAGAACTTGATCCAAGCAGTCCTCTCGAGGAAAAGGCAGCGAGAAGCTATCTTCAATCTTACGTTGGATACGTTCCTGTTAAGGTACTATTGAATGGCGACCTGATTAGCCAACAATCCTATCTCGGGAAGTTTCAAGACAAGCAACCCTACGAAAACATCTCTAAGAAGGACATCGTTGCGGGCGCGTATGAAGCTAACGTCGAAGTTTATCTTAATACCAACGCCCAAGTGTTAGCTCACGTTACGAATCTCCGTATTCAGGAAAGCGAAGTCCTCGGCGACCTTATGCTGGCGCAGAATGGCGGACAACTGTTGGGCTTGCGCAATTATTTTGGGTTGTCTCCGATTCCGGTGGGCGGCTTCTATCAGCTTGGAGGAATCGCAAACCTGACTATTCTTCAACCTACCGCCGGCAGAGAAGCGATTAGCAGAGAGAGTATCGAACACGTAAGCACGATCATTTTGATGGTCGAGCGAGCCATGAGCGAAACGCTGGCGGAGCTAGATGCCGCTGATAGAAATCCTGCGTTTCTTCAATACATCGCTTCATCAGGCCGAACAGACCTAGCTAAACGCGTTACGATCGAAGTCTTGCCCGGAAACAATAATGTTGCGTTGGATCAAATCACAGAATTCAGCAAGGGCAGAAAACTTTTTTATTACACCGGGCGAGATCAGACGATTTTGCAGACATTCGCTCACGAAGAATCCTGCCTGCTGCATGTTAGCCAGAACAACCCTCGCAAGCAGGTGCAGCTCAACTATATTCGAAATGTGTTAAAGATCGAGGAGGTCCCGGACAAAGCAACTATTATCAAGAAATTCAAAGCCACCGAGTTGTCACTCGAAGAGGCCTCTTTGCTGGCAAGGATCGCGGCTACTTTAAGCGATGACTACTTACTTCCTAATGTCGAAATTTCTTTTGCGGAGATCAGTCACGGCGTCGCAGTGCTTGTTTCCAAGAATGGGGACTCGGTTGAGATCGACCTCGCTAGAAACAGCGCAACCGTAGCGCCGGTCTTAGAAACGTATCGATCCGCCTATGAGGTCTTCGGAGGGTTTGTCAAAGATTTTGTACGGAATCATCTGTACCAACGAATAAGCAAATTCGTACCTTCCAGCACTCGGGAAGGCGCTGAGGCCTTGGCAAAGCTTCTTCAAAGGAACCGAGAACTCTATCGATATGAGGAAAGTGAACTAGGGGATCTTGAACCGCTTCTCGGAGACTATCTATCCGGAGACAAGAGCTTGGCGCAAGTTTTGGTCGCCGCACGAAGCTCTATACGTCCCCAAACACAAAGAGTAAGTCCAAAGCAAGTCGGTAGCTTTGAACAGGCAATTCCGGATGTTGTGAATTCTCCAGATGCGCCGGAACCACAGGAGGCGCAGGAATTCGAACCCGCACCACCTATCCTGCGAACAGACATCTCTTGTGATCTGAAAATACTTCTTACAAATGGAAAGCATGCTCAACTGAATAATTTTGAGCTATTTCTTGGCCTCTCTGATCGCCTTTTTAAACGTGAAGGCGATTTCTTTCGATATCCACACACGACAAAAATCATTTGGGCCGGTCATCGAGTCATATACATTTTCTCAGCTGCGGAAGGTGCCGTCACACTTTACTACGACATTGAATTGCGCGAGCCTATTGACCACGAAACGGCGAGCGGCGGGATGTTTCCAACTACGACGCTGATTACCAAAAACCGAATCTTCATTCCAGTTCCTCCACCTCTGGATTCGGTGTTTAGAATTACAGAGGGTCCCAAAGAGTTCTTCGTAAGATTTGACGTGCTTTGACCACACGAAGCTGTATTGTGTTGCGCAAACCTCGGTGAACACCCAAAACCGGCCATACATGAACACCTCAAAACCGGCCAATGAGAAGTAGTCGCCCGGGACGTTGACGTCGCCGTGAGGCATTGTAGCCTGCGGCGCCATGAGCAACGTATTGAGCGACGATAAACG
>JBGTHZ010000003.1:0-61543 GCA_041745915.1 Pyrinomonadaceae bacterium
CATCTTTTATTAACAAGTTAATACGTTTGACCAACTTCCGATCGTGTTCTTGAAACCAAAGATAATCATTCCAGGCCGATTCGGTAAAAACAATCCTCATGAATCGACTAATTCCTTTTCATCAACCTCACCGGCACGCGCCTCTTGGATTGACTTTCGGAGATGGGCGGCGTTGGCAGGATTGGAGAGCAGATAAAGCGTTTCCTTCCAGGAGTTGAATTCGTCAAGTGATACGAGCACAACTTTTTGACCGGCATCCGTACAAAGAATTGCTGGTTCGGCGTCCTCAATCACTCGATTGATTAAAAGTTCGAGGTTCTGCTTCGCCTCTTTAAGAGTTACTGCATTCATTGTTCGCTCTCCTGTCGCTAGCAAACCGATTGCGTGTGAACTTTAGCATCGCGGTCGATCAGGTCCTAATTGCCGACAACAGTTTTGCCGGCGTCGCGCGCATGCTTGGCCTTGTCGATTGCTTGTCCGGCTTCCGGTGGCATATAGTTCTCGTCGTGTTTGGCCAACACCTGGTCGGCATAAAAGACCCCATCGGATCCGATTTTTCCCTGGGCAACGCAACCCTTTCCTTCTTTGAAAAGGTCCGGAAGGATTCCTTTGTAGACTACGGGAATGCTTTCCGCAGTGTCCGTCACCGTGAATCTGACGGTCAGTCCATCGGTGTCCCGCTTGACCGTGCCTTCCTGGACCAGACCACCGACTCTAAAAGTCCTTCCCGTGGGAGCTTCCTTTGCGGCCACCTGTGACGGACTAAAGAAAAACACTAAATTGTCCTGAAAAGCGTTGAGAGCCAGCGCCGCGGCGATTGCCAACCCCGCGAGTCCGGCAAAGATAAAGCCCATCCTCTTATGTCGTAGTTTCATTCATTATTACTCCCGGTTTTTGAGTTATTGCGACTCTGGTGACGCAAGGATTTCTTACGACGCAGTAGCGAGACAACCTCGCCGCCCATTACTACCAGCGTCACCAGATAAGAACCCCAAACGTAGAAGGCGTAGCCGCCCATTGAAAAGAATTCTGACCAGTTCATGTTCAGGCTCTCGCCTCAGCTACCCAGCCAGCCTGCTGCTCCCGCTCAAGTATGATGTGTCGCAAACGCATCAGCACCACGGCTACGGAATAAAGCCAGCACGCCGCCAGTATGATCAACATTGCCGCCAACATCGGAGGGGCAATTGTAGGTTTGCCCAGCAACCTGATTGACGCACCCTGGTGCAATGTGTTCCACCACTGCACAGAAAAATAAATGATGGGAACGTTTATCACGCCCACAATTGCCAGGACGGCGCCGGCCCTGTCCGCTCGCCTGTGATCATCAATCGAAGCCTGCAGAGAGATGAAGCCGATATAGAGAAAGAGCAGAATCAGTGTGGATGTCAGGCGAGCATCCCAGACCCAATATGTGCCCCAGGTGGGCTTGCCCCACAACGAACCTGTCACTAGCGACAGAAAAGTAAACATGGCTCCGGTAATAGATATAGCCGAAGCCATCATCGACGACAACCGCGCGTTGAATGCCCAACCTATTGCCGCGTAAATGGCCATCAGCACATATAGGAACATACCCATCCATGCGGCAGGCACGTGGATGAATATTATGCGATAGGCATCGCCCTGCTGAAAATCCGTGGGTGCCACAAAAAAACCCACATAGAGTCCCACGGCAAACAGGATCGCTGCTGGGACGGCAAACCAGGGAATCATCTTTCCCGCCAGCGGATAGAAGTTTGCCGGAGAAGCGTACCTGTACCAGTTAATTTTTGGCATGATTAAGAAGTTCTTTGGGTTGCGCTGACAATTGTGGTCTCTCTCAATGGACTTCAACAGGTCACCGGACTCCAAAAGAGAGCCATTCTCACTCGAGCGATATGCGCAGTGCCGCGGCAGTCGCCCAGGGAGCAAAAACCAAAGAAAGCACCAGCAGCGCTCCGAGCAGCGAAAGGTTTCCTTGCAACCCCAAACCCGTAATACTGGCCTCGACAGCGCCGGCCCCGAATATCAACACCGGAATATAAAGAGGCAGCACCAGTATGGAAATTAGAAGGCCACCGCCTCTGAGTCCCAACGTCAGCGCTGCACCAATCGATCCTAAGAGAGCGAGAACCGGAGTTCCCAGTAATAATGACACAAGTAGAATAAACAACGTACTCCCGGATAAGCCGAACTGGATGCCCAGCACTGGCGACAGCAGCGCCAAGGGCACTCCCGAAACCAACCAGAGCGCCAGCACTTTTCCCAGCACAACCAGATACAGCGGCTGGGGGGTCAGCAACAATTGCTCCAGCGTGCCATCCTGATAATCATTTGCAAAGAGCCTACCGAGTGAGAGCATCGAAGCGAGCAAAGCTGCTACCCAAACCACTCCCGGCGCAATGAGCCGCAGCAGGTGAGTTTCAGGTCCGATCCCCAACGGAAATAGACTGACAACTATCAAAAAAAAGAAGAGCGTGGTTAGAACATCAACGCGGCCCTTCCACGCCAGAGTCAGATCGCGCATAACGATCCAACGAAACATTGATAAGGTGGAAGGAGCGCTCACGATGCCAGGTCGAGCCGCTGAAAGGAATCTGTTGAGACATCCAATTCGTGATGTGTTGCGACAACCGCGATTCCACCTTTGTGCAAGTGCGCCTCGATTAACGAAGTTACGAATTTGACCGCCGAAGAATCGAGCGATGTAACCACTTCATCCAGCACCCAGACTGACGTCTTGCAAATTAAAAGCCGCGCGAGCGCTGTCCGCCGTCGTTGACCTTCAGATAACAGCCTGGCTGGCAGGTTCTCTCGACCCGCAAGACCCATTGTCGCCAGGGTGCTTTTGACTTCCTCCCGGCTGACGGCGGATCCCGCTAGTCCGCTCGTAAACCACAGATTCTCTTCCGGAGTGAGCTCTTCCTTGAGTCCATTGCGATGACCCACGTATGTGAGCAATGTGAAATATTCCTCACCGAGGGAGTGAATGTTCGCACCTTGCCAATAGATCTCACCCTCAACAGGGGCGAGCAAGCCGCAGATCATTCGGAGCAGACTCGTCTTGCCACTGCCGTTTGGTCCCTGCACTTGCAAATAGGAACCCGGGCCCAGTGCAAAGTTGACGTGGCTGAATAATCGACGGTCGCCGCGTACGCATCCGAGATCTGAGGCTTCCAGCATTCGCTTGTCTTCTGGTATCAAATAGTCGAAAGCATTGTATTGAACATTGGAAGGAAAAGCACACACGCAGTTTAGGTTAACCACGATCCCAGAAATGCCACGAAAGGTCACTGGCAACATGTTCGTTTCGTGACTAGCCTTGCTCGCGTGAGGCTTTTCCGTTAAAAGAATTGCAGCCGGAATGAAGAAACGAACCTTACGGTCCCAGACAACCAACCTTTCCAAACGGGGAAAGGTAAACCATGCCAAGTCCTCCGCGCCTCCCTCATACCCATTCTCGGAAATTGTTGGGCAGGAAGAGATGAAGCTCGCGCTGATGCTGAACGCCGTCGATCCTTCGATAGGAGGCGTTCTCATAATGGGACATCGCGGCACCGGCAAATCTACTGCAGTGCGAGGGCTCGCCGAGCTGTTACCCGAAATCAAGGTGGTTGCGGGCTGCGCATATCGTTGTGACCCCACAAGCAAAAGCAATCTCTGTCCCGAATGTCAGAAGAAGTCGGACAACGGTGAACCCTTAGAACGTGAACTCGCCGCTGTGGCCGTCGTCGATCTTCCCCTCGGCGCCACCGAGGATCGCGTATGCGGAACGATTGATATCCAGCGCGCGCTCCAGCAGGGCACAAAAACATTTGAACCGGGGCTACTGGCCCGAGCAAACCGTGGGCTTCTTTACATAGACGAGGTGAATCTCCTTGACGACCATCTGGTTGACGTTTTGCTTGATGTAGCAGTAACGGGTGTCAATAAGGTGGAGAGAGAGGGTATCTCCATTGAACACCCTGCGCGATTTGTGTTGATCGGTTCCGGAAATCCCGAGGAAGGAGAGTTGCGTCCACAGCTGCTGGATCGGTTTGGGCTGCATGTGGAAGTCAAAACTGACCATGATCTTGATCGGCGGGTCGACATTGTCGAACGCCGCAATGCCTTCGATCGTGATCCGGAGAAGTTTTGCGCAAACCTGGCGCCGGATCAGCAGCAACTTCGAAACAAAATCAGTCGAGCACAGAAGAGCGCCGGCTCAGTAACAGTTGAACGTTCGATGTTGCGTCAGATTGCGCAGCTTTGCTCTGAGCTTAAGATCGACGGGCACCGCGGTGAGTTAACGATCACACGGGCAGGACGTGCGCTGGCGGCATTTGAGGGCCGCAAGAAAGTTACCACCGACGATGTCCGTCGCGTTACACCAATGGCGTTGCGCCACCGGCTGCGGCGGGACCCGCTTGAAGAATTAGGCAGCAACGAGCGGATTGAGCGAGCGCTGGAAAAGGTGTTCTCTGAACAGTCGAAGCGTGATGCCGGCGGACAAGGGGACGGCGGTAGATCCGACGCGCAGAACCCGGAGAGCGAGGATCGCAACTATCGCGCTCCCCTGGGTTCTCGTTCTCGTGGTAAATCAGCTAGTCCGAATGGGGGCCGTAGGTCCGATTCACCTGAGGCGCCGTCGCAATCCGCCGATGTAGGTATTGAGTTGTCCGAGGTTGTAAAAGGTGAGCCTTCCCGACGTCAATCAAACACAGCTAACCTCGGCAGCAGACAAGATGTTGGATCGAAGCAGATTTGCTACGCCCCGCGGGGCAGATATGCGCGGGCAGTGAGCTTCAGAAAAAAAGGCAGCAGAATAGCTGTTGATGCGACGTTAAGGGCGTCCGCGGGTGCCTCCGCACCCAATCTCCGTTACAAGCAACTGAGCCGGAAGAGCGGAAGGCTTTTCATCTTAGCCATCGACGCCTCTGGAAGTATGGCAATCAACCGGATCCGCCAGGCGAAAGGCGCGGCGCTCGGCCTGCTCAAGCAGTCGTACATAAAGCGAGACCGTGTGGCAATCGTAGGGTTTCGCGGTACCTCAGCTGAAGTACTGTTACCGCCGTCGAGGAGCATGCTTCGAGCACGGCGAGTTCTAGATTCACTCGGAGCCGGCGGCGGCACGCCACTCACGGCCGGGCTAATCCGTTCGCTCGAGCTCGTAAAACGAGATCGAAGCGAAAGTGAGATCGTTCTTTTGGTTTTCACTGACGGCAACGCCAATGTTGCGGCGCGATCAAACGGCGATAAATCCCGATTTGAACGTCGTGAAATAATCGCGAAAGAGTTAGCCGGCTTGGGTTCCGAGTTAGAAAAGGCTGGAGTAAAAACCTTTGTAGTGGACAGTCAAAACAAATATATCTCAAACGGTGATGCTCGGGTTCTGGCGGATAAATTGGGAGCGAACTACCTAACTGTCACACGGGGTAACTAGTGCAAGGTCCCTCAATTGACTCTTCCGTTTGTTGACTTTCGTGCGGCTTCGTGTGATTTCGTGGATCGTTCGTTCCGCCGACAATACATACGATCCACGAAATAACACGAAAAATCACGAAACTTAAAGCGCTTTTCTAATCATTCATGAACGCAGCGAACATGCTTGACTGTTGTAATGTTACATTCCTGAAATCATCGCGATCAAATGTCGAATCAATCTGATAAATCACTGACGGAAGCTGAACGCGATCGGCGTGTGCTCGAACTTTACGATCAATTGATCGAGCTCGAGCAACGGCTAATCCCGACCGGCTTACATGTGTTTGGACGTCCGTCTGTAGTCGCAGAGCGAGCTGACATGCTCCGAATGATAGCGTCGTTTGACCGGCCTGAGGCGGGTGTCCGCGCATTGCCCGATCTGGTGAGCGAGAGTCTTGGTCTGGGAAGTTATGACGCACTGCTCAACGGCGCACCATTGGACCAGGCACAGCTGTCGGATCGGGAGCGGATTGATGACGTGGTCTCATCGGCGATCATCGAGTTTCTCCGGGGCGGTCCCGATGCTGCTGCATCCTTGTTGGAGCATACCTCGAATATTGATCGTCAGCGTTCATTGCCGGTGTTCGGTCTGCTGGAGGGGATCTCGAAGCAGCTCGAGACTAATACCGAAGTCGAAGCTTTGCTCCGGGCGTTGCGCGGAGAGTTCATCGAACCCGGCCCGGGCGCCGATATCGTCCAAAACCCTGCAATTCTTCCAACAGGACGAAACACGCATGCGGTTAATCCCTACACAATTCCTTCGCTGATGGCTTTTGCCCGCGCCGAAGCCGTTGCCGGGAGTTTGCTTGAACGTTACTTGGCCGAGAATGGACGCTATCCACGAGCGATGGCGCTGGTGTTGTGGGGTCTGGATAACATCAAAACTCAAGGTGAAGGAGTGGCCCAGGCATTTTGGTTGCTGGGTGTGCGTCCGGTGCGTGATGCCCTCAACCGGGTTACGGAAGTGGAAGCGATTCCGCTGGAGGAATTGAAACGTCCGCGGATTGACGTGGTTATGACTATCTCCGGAATCTTCCGGGATTTGTTTAGTCCGACCGTGTTGTTGCTCGACAAAGCTGTTCGGCTTGTTGCCCAACTAAACGAGCCACCGGAAATGAACTACTTGCGGAAACACGTGATGGAGCAAGTGCACAAAGATGTCTGCACTTTTGACGACGCCGTGGCCCGAGTGTTTTCCAACGCTCCCGGCAATTACGGCGCCAACGTCAACTTCATGGTGATGGACTCGCAGTGGGACCGCGATGAAACGCTTGGGGATCTGTTCGTGACCCGCAAGTGCTTTGCTTATGGTCGAGACTCCCTGGGGCGAGCAGTTGAAGGACGTGAAGCCCGAGTCGCATTGGATCAAGCTTTGGAACGGGTTGAAGCCACTTATCAGAATATTGACACTTTTGAGATCGGGATTACGGACGTCGATCACTACTTTGAGTACCTTGGCGGGATTTCAAAAGCCGTCGAGACCCGCGCCCGGGCACGGCCCTCAATCTACCTGTCCGATTCGCTCTCGCGTGATGCCAGAATCAGGTCGCTGGAAGAGACGGTGCGGCTGGAATCACGTGCTAAGACGCTCAACCCGAAATGGTACGAAGGGATGTTGAATCACGGATTTCGCGGCGTCGCCGAAATAGAGAGCCATGTTTCGAATACTTTCGGCTGGAGCGCGACCGCCGATGCAGTCGACGACTGGATATATACAGAAGTCGCAAAAACATTTGTGCTGGATGAGGCAATGCTTGAGCGCCTGCGTACTCTTAATGCGCATTCCGCTCATTCTTTGGTCGGTCGCTTGCTTGAAGCACACGGACGCGGCTACTGGGACGCCGATGCCAATCTGCTGGACAGGCTGCGCGATATCAGCAGTAGTCTGGAAGATCAGTTAGAAGGAGTAGCTTAGTCAGTTGTTTTGAAGAAAAATTTCGTGTCCGTTTGGTTCAGTGTCGTTAGTAGGTTTGTTTGAACCAGAGAGACTTCGTGTTGTTTTGTGTGATTTCGTGGATCGTTGTACTTTCCTCCACAGGCGACAAACGATCCACGAAATCACATGAACGAACACGAAATAAGAGATCCGAAATAGCAACTAACCCTAAGGAGGTCCTCCTCATGGCCGAATTAGTCCTCAAGGAAGAAGTCTATGAAATCATTGACGCAGCGATGGATGTTTACTATCAGCTGGGCCGCGGTTTTCTCGAACCGCTTTACCAGGAAGCATTCGAGATTGAATTGGGTCGAAGAGGCCTGCCGTTTGAGCCTCAGGCTGAACTTACCATCGAGTATAAGGGTCAGCCGCTGGAGAAAAAGTACGTTGCCGACTTCGTCTGCTTCAATCAGATTGTTGTTGAACTGAAAGCATTGGAACGCCTGACCGGTAGAGATCAGGCTCAACTGCTTAACTACTTGAAAATGACTCGGATGAGAGTCGGTTTATTGATCAACTTCGGCAGCCAAGTAAGGCTGGAGTGGAAAAGGTACGTACTTTGAGCCGCAAATAGTTCGGTAAGGCGGCGATGATTTTATTCGTGTCAGTTCGTGTCATTTCGTGGATCGTGTGGTTTCCGCGCCCAACACACGATCCACGAAATGACACACTAACGAACACGAAAACAAAACTGAGTTGCTATGCTTGAGTTATGAACCCAGTCCCAATAGAGAATCAGAGAATCAGCTACAAGGGAAGAGCTAAAAGGAAGCATTTAAACGAGGGAGCAGTTAAATGCAGGTAACGGTTCTATATGTAGGGTCGAGTTTGCTGGGGCCGCTCAAGAATGCGGAGCGGGAGATTAATCGCGAGTACCAGCTCGGCTTGCGTGTGGCTGCTTACAACTTTGGCTCGCCTTTAAATCAGATCGAGTGGAGCGAGGTCGAGAAAAATCTCGCCGCGTCAGATGTAGTGTTCGTGATCCATGTGATGGATGGCGAGAACGCTGCGCGACTGCTGCCTGCCCTTGAACGTTATAAAAAACGTCATCACGCCGTAATCGTTATCAACTGCATGCCAGCATTGATGCGGCGCACGCGTATGGGAAGCTTGGACGTAGCCAGGTTTTTCGGTAGCGATTCGACGGACAATGAAGAGAAAGGGAGAAAGGGAGAAGGGGAGAAGAGAAAGTTCAAGCGCGCCGTAAGCCTCTTCGGCGTCGCTGGCTCATGGATTGGCAAACAGGCCCGCGGCAACAGTTCCAACGGCGATTCTAACAAGCGGCGACACGGGCACGGGCAATACCTGAAGCTGGTCGACAAATTGCCAAACCTCCTCAGGTTCGTGCCTGCAGCCGGCAGACTCCGTGACGTCAAAAACTACCTCTACCTCTTCTGCTATTTCCTGCAACCTACGCCTGGCAACATTCGCTCAATGGTCCTGTTTGCGCTGAAGCACTACGTCCCCGATGAGCGTTGGCGGAAACTGAAAATTAATATTCCGGCGCCCGAAGCTATGCCCTCGGTGGCGATTTATCATCCTGATGCCCCCAAGCTGTTCGAGACGTTCGAGGCATATCGGAAGTGGTACTCGAATCGAAGTCCAACGTCCAAAGTCCAACGTCCAAAGTCACAGCAATTATCACTCGATGCTCAGTCAACTATTGGGCTGCTACTGATGCGGCCGCAGGTCGTCAGCAAAACCACGAAGCACTACGACGCATTAATTCGCGCAATCGAGAGTGAAGGCTTGAGCGTTATCCCCGCAATCTCGACGCTAATGGATAACCGGGAAGCGTGTCAGAAATTCTTTGTTAACAGTAGTTCGAATCCAAAGTCCGACATCCAACGTCCAACGTTAACTAACCAAGCAACTGACCACGGACAACTGACCACGGACAAGCACCAATCCCGCGTCAGCCAAATTGTCTCACTCACGGGCTTCAGCTTTGTAGGCGGACCAGCTATGAACGATAGCCACGCAGCCTCGGAGTTTCTGACCAGTTTGAATCGCCCTTATCGCTCCGCGGTCAGTTTGGATACCCAGAGTATTGAGGCTTGGAAGGAGTCGCTTACGGGTTTGAACCCGATTCAAGCAGGAATGCAGATCGCCATTCCCGAGATTGATGGAGCCACAGAACCCTTTGTCTATGGCGGCATTTCCGTGAACGAAGTTGAACCGGTGGCGCTGGAAGATCGCTGCCAACGTCTTGCAAGACGATTGCGCCGCGCGAACCGCCTGCGCACAGCCGCTCGCAACGAACTAAGACTCGCCATGGTCCTTTTTTGTTTTCCACCCAACAAAGGCAACATCGGAACGGCCGCCGATCTCGATGTCTTCCCCAGCCTCTGGGACACACTTAAGGGATTGAAGTCGGACGGCTACGATGTTGAACTCCCTCACTCACCGGAAGAACTGCGGGAAAGACTGGTAAAAGGTAACTCTGAAACTTTTGGGGCGACGGCTAATATTGCCTATCGAATGGGCGCCGACGAATATCACCGACTGTGTCCCTTTGTGGAAGAGATTGAGCAGGAATGGGGAAGGGCGCCGGGCAGAATCAATTCATTGGGAAACGAGTTGCTTATTCAGGGACTAACGCTGGGCAGGATATTTATCGGGGTGCAGCCTACCTTCGGGTTCGAAGGCGACCCGATGCGGTTGCTGATGGCCCGCGGTAGTGCGCCGCATCACGGGTTCATGGGCTTCTATACGTATCTCTCTCGCGTGCTCGATGTGGATGCGTTGATCCACGTTGGCACCCACGGCGCCTTGGAATTCATGCCTGGCAAGCAAGTGGGACTTTCCGGGGAGTGCTGGTCGGATAGACTTGTGGGTGAGTTGCCAAACGTCTACATCTACAGCGTGAACAATCCTTCGGAAGGTTCAATCGCCAAGCGCCGCTCCTATGCCGAACTGATTTCCTACCTGACACCACCCATGGAAAACGCCGGCCTCTACAGGGACTTAGTCTCGCTAAAGGAGTTGGTGTTGGTTTATCGACAGACTACTGACGAAGGCGAGCGAGAAAGGTTGTTTGAAACAATCGAGGAGTGCAGTCGAAGCTTGAATTTTGAGGGAGCCCGCAGTGTTTGTTAGCGGGTCTTTCAGCTTTTAATTCAATCCAGTAACGAATGGGACGACGCATCTGTTCGTGTTCGTTCGTGTAATTTCGTGGATCGTTTGTGTTTTCCCGCAGACAACACAAACGATCCACGAAATTACACGAACGGACACGAAAAAAGCCTACGGTAAATCTTGGCTCTGTGTCTAAGATTATTAGCTAGACCCCCAAGCTCAGGATACGCTGGCGGAATTCCTCTGAAGACACACGATGCTTAAACACCTGCACCTCATTAAATGTGATCACGGGTATATCATTTTTGTAGCGCTCTAATAACTCAGGATCATTTTCAATATTAACTTCGTCGAGTGTGTACTCACCGGAACAATCGGCGGCACGCATAGCCTCCTTGGCCTCTTCACAAAGATGGCAACCCGGTCGGGAGTAGATGATAACTTTGGTTTTCACAGTCGAGTCATACCTGATCCATTGCCGATTGCAGATTGCCGATTCAACACGCTTTATGCCTCGCCTCAGAGAAATCGGCAATTGGCAATCGGCAATCGGCAATTAGTTCAATCGGTAATCAGAATCTTAAATCGGCAGTCAATTGGCAGACTGGTTGCCGTACGGAAGCCCTTAAATACTGCTTGCCAGTGAATTATAAAACAGGTTATAAATATCGACACCGAGCCAATTATAAATCTTAAAGGCGCGGCGCTCTTAATGATTACGCAAATAATTCGGGCAATTCTGCAGAGAGTGATCCCTGCTTTGGGGGAGTTGTATAGTTCAGGCTCTGCTATCGAAGTAGACGTGTACCTGCGACTTCACGTTTCGACCTGGTCGTGGATTCCAATCGACGGAGGTATGCATAGTGGATAGTCCGGCCAATCAAGAGCCATCTCCAGAGCTATCCAAAACCACGCCTCCGGTAGCGGGTGCTACTGCTCCGCCGCCGCCACCGTCCGCGCCGGCGAAAGCGTCACCACCAGCGGTAAGACCAGTCCCTAAAGCTGGTGCAGTTGTTCAGAGCGCTCCCGATCCACCGGTTAACAAGATGCGGCGTCGTATTGTTTGGGCCGCCGTGGTGGGATTTTTGACGACGTGCTTCCTGATGTTTCTCCGGTTCTTTTTACCGCGTGCGATTTTTGAGCCGGCAAGTAGTTTCCGCATTGGTCCTCCGAGTGATTACGCGCTGGGCGTCGATACAAAGTGGCAACAGCAATATCGAATCTGGGTAACCAAGACTTCTGACCGCATCTTTGTGATCTATGCGCGCTGTACTCATCTCGGCTGTACTCCCGATTGGAAGGCAAGCGAGAACAAGTTCAAATGCCCATGCCATGGCAGTGGCTACGACAGCGAGGGCATTAATTTTGAAGGTCCGGCGCCCAGGCCAATGGACCGCGCTCATGTCGAACTGGATGCAGAGGGTCAGATCAAGGTGGACATTGCCAGGCTTTACGACTGGCCGAAGGGTGAAGCAAGCGATTTTGACCAGCCCGGAGCTTACATTCCTTTGTGAGTATCGGCCGATATAAGGCGCAAGGCGGATTTGTCGGCTTCTTAAGAACACAGCCGCAGTGAGAGGTTATGGAGCCAGAACGTCCGGATCAATCGGAACCTAAAGAGACCAAACAGCTGACCGATGGCGGGAAAGCAGGCTCGAGTCTCGTCGGAAGAGTTCGTGAGAGCGGCATGGCGCTGAAAGCGCGGGCCGTCGAGGAAGTTAAGTCGTACAAGGATCCTCAAGATACGCAGCTCTGGAAATCGATCTTTCGCGTATCTCACGATCGCTCCGATCCCCGCAACCGTTCTCTGGCAGTACTCTCGAACGTATTTCTGCATCTTCATCCGGCGAAGATTAATCGCGACGCCGTGCGTTATCCATTTACCTGGGGTATGGGTGGCATCACCTTCTATCTCTTCATCGTGCTTACGTTCACAGGCGTGCTCCTGATGTTCTATTACCACCCAACGAAGGCCGATGCTTTCAAGGACATCCTTTATTTGGAGCACGACGTCCCCTTCGGAAAACTTCTGCGCAATATGCACCGTTGGGCAGCCCACCTGATGGTGATAACCACCTGGCTGCACATGTTTCGTGTGGTGCTTACTGGTTCGTATAAGAGACCACGCGAATTTAATTGGGGCGTCGGCGTGGTGTTGCTGGTTCTGACTCTGCTGCTCTCGTTTACCGGCTACCTCTTGCCGGATGACCAGCTTGGTTTCTGGGCCGTTACAGTAGGGACCAATATGGCTCGCGCTACGCCCATGCTGGGATCCGAAGGCCCCTTTGGAGTTCAGTTTGGAATGACTCAATTCAATGACGTGCGTTTTGGACTCCTGGGCGGATCGATTGTTGACTCGAATGCACTGTTGCGTTCCTATATCTGGCATTGCATTGGTATTCCGCTGGTGGCCTCAATTTTCATGGCCGTACATTTTTGGCGCATACGCAAGGATGGTGGCATCTCCGGTCCTGCTCCAGTAATGCTTGAATCAGAGATGAAGGCTGTGAAGAAGAAGTAACTTGCGTCTTTGAATCGACTTTGGAGGGTGTTTTTGTGGGGTTTAGTGTGATTTCGTGGATCGTTTGTCGTCCTGCTGCGGGAACTACAACGATCCACGAAATCACACGAAAAATCACGAAATTCAAAGCGACTGGTTCATAAGGAGAGCGTATGGGAACGAAACGAAATCGAACTGACGAGGAGGCCGACCGGCAGGACGTGCTGAAGTGTGCAAGATCGTCCTGGCAAAAGTTGTGAGGAGGCTGAGATCAAACAAGCAACAGGCGTCGCCAAGAATCGAGTGCGCAATCTCGTACGTGGAATTCCTGGGATTGACGAAGTCAAGCTTGACGAGGGGGTAGTCTGCTGGAATCCACCAGCCCAATAAGCAGGAACAGCGGGCGAGCCTAATGAACGATCAAAGAAACAATCACAGGACGAAAGTAGGAAGTCGTACCGAGTTTCTAATTACCAAGAATGGCAAAGCGTAGATTCATTCCAAGAAAAGGTACCTTGATATTGTTGGGGGTGCTGGTAGTCCTGGTGGTCTTAGCCGTGCTTGCGGTCGAAGACTGGAATCAGCTTTGGAAGATCTCCTCGGCGCCGGACAACGTTCCGATCGTGGCAATGCTGTTCCTGGTTCCGTTCTTTACCTGGATGGGAATCAAACAGTCTCTGGCGAACGATCGGTTGATTAGCGAACTGGAACAAGATCCAAAACTCGCGAAAACCCATCATCGGAAGACCGAGCCGTGGCGACCGGGTTGGGCGCGTGAACTCCATGTTTGGCCTTACCTGGTGCGCATCGAGTTCCTGGTGGCCGTAATCGTCACGGTTATCCTGTTTGTCTGGTCCATCACGCTGAATGCCCCGCTGGAAGAGCCTGCCAATCCCAACTTGACTATGAATCCGTCGAAGGCGCCATGGTACTTCCTCGGTTTGCAGGAGATGTTGGTCTATTTCGACCCTTGGATTGCCGGCGTGGTTATGCCTTCGCTCATCATGGTAGGTTTGATGGTCTTCCCGTACGTCGATTCAAATCCGCTTGGGAATGGTTATTACACTCTCAGACAGCGCAGATTTGCGGTGGGAATGTTTGCGGTTGGGTTTCTGCAGTGGATCCTGCTGATTGTAATTGGAACCTTCATCCGCGGCCCGGGCTGGATCTGGTTCTGGCCCGGTCAGACCTGGGATCACAACGCCGTCGTGTTCGACAAGAACATAGACCTCCACGATCTAATTGCTACCAGCTGGATCGGTAAAACGCTGCATCTCGGATTTCTCCAGAGCAACCCGGGTAAGTTTATCTTTGGCGCTCTGGTTGTGGGGGGCTTCTACATCGTCGGCGCCCTGTTCTTCCATTGGCTAATGACGGTGGATTTTAAACGTATATCGCTGCGGCCGCTCCGCTTGTTCCCGCGCGATCCGTTTGAGCAAAAGCTCCTGGACCGGACAAGCATTCTGCAGTACGTGACTTTTCAGTTTTTTGCGATCAGTGTGCTGTTGGCGATGCCGGTGAAGCTTATCCTGCGGCTGGGGCTAACTATAAAGTATGTCTGGGTAACGCCGTGGTTCAATATCTGAATAGTTCAACATCTCGGTAGCGTGGAGGAATGATACTGAGTGGCCGACTCTCCCGAAACTAGTGAATCGCTGGTGAAGAAAGAGCCTGAGGTTCCGGTGCACGATCCCATCGTGAGCCGCTCTACGAGCGGCATAATGCTGCTTTGTGCTCTGCTTCTTACTGGTTCCCTGGTGTGGGCACTTTGGGATGAAACCTTCGGTCAGCGTCCGTGGAGAAACATCCAACAAGAGTTTGTCAGCCGTTACACGCGCTACCTGAAGCATATTAAACCGCAGGCCGGCAAGAGTGAAGCCGAAGTTAAAGAGAGCGCCGAATACCAGACCCTGGACGCCGAAGCAAAAGCTGCGCTCGAACAAGTAAAGCCGGAAAGCGCTGAGATTGATCGGAAGGTCGCGCAAATTCAACAGCAGCTCGATGCGGTAACCGATCCCTTCCAGAATCAACGCGGCCGTCTCACGGTCATCAACTACTACGTGGAAACTGGTAAAGGATCCGCCAAAGAGAAATATCGGAAACAGGCGGAGGAGAAGCGTCAGGAAATAGTCGAAGTTGAGTTACCAGCTCCTGATGGCTCCGGCAAGACCGTTACGCAGAAGATGAATTATGAGCAGCTCGAGAAATTTTACAACGACCTGCGGGAAGAGAAGGCCAGGCTCCTGGGCCGGAAAGCGGAGTTGCTCAAGTCTCCTACTGAGCTCGCAACCAAGCGGGACGATTATCTGCGGCACCACCTGATTGGATTAAGTCCGAGTCAGATCGACGGGCTCATCAGGAAGATGGAGAACTTCGACTACTCCATTCTCGGTCACCAGATTAGTGCGATTGAGTCAGATATCGTCGACCGCTGCGAAGTGTGTCATGTCGGCATCCGCGAGCCGCTGGAGATGAGACCGGCGGACCTGGCGCCTGATGGGCCGGGTAAAAGTCCGGACAGTTTGGCGCGCGCCTTTGTCTCCCATCCCAACCGCGAACTGCTCCAGATTCATAATCCGGATCGGTTTGGGTGCTCAGGTTGTCACTGGGGAAACGGCCGCGCTACCACGAGTCAAGTTAAGGGCCACGGCCGGCACAAGTACTGGCTGTGGCCTTTGTTCGAGCGCGAGAATATTGAGGCCGGCTGCCAGCAGTGCCATGCCAGGGACCGGGTTACGCAAGGCGCTGACACTTTGAACCTTGGTAGAGATCTTTTCTACGAGCGCGGTTGCGTTGGCTGTCACCGTTACGAAGGTTTCGATCGAGAAACGGATTCTCTGTCAGGCACTCGACAGAACGCTTCTCAACTCGAAGACCAGATAATCGGTAACGATAAACAGATCCGGCAGGACACCGAGGCAGCTAATCAGGCAGATGACGATGCTGAGGCGCAACGGTTGTTGGCCCACGCCGAGTCATTGCGCGTTGCTAATAGCCTGCTCGCTGCGCGCATCGATCAGTTGAATCTGCAGTCGAAATATTTGATGCAGGACCAGAAGAAGATTGGTCCGAACCTGAAGGATATTCGGCTCAAGCTGCGCAAAGAATGGGTCCCGGAGTGGCTTAGGGATCCCCAGGGTTTTCGACCGGGGACGAAGATGCCCACTTTCTGGCGTTTCGGGGTCGATAAAGATGGGGAGGAGCAGATCAAAGCAATCTCCGCTTATCTCTGGCAGGAGAGTTTCAGCGGCAAAGTTTCGGAACAGGCCCGCGGAGACGCAGCTAACGGTAAGGAGTTGTTTGAAACCCGTGGTTGTCTCGGCTGCCACGGAATCGGTGAGGGCGACAGCCAAATCGGCGGCAGCTTTGCCGCAAATCTTCAACGTGTGGGTGAAAAGTCAAACTTCGAATACATCGTGCGCTGGATTCATAACCCACGCGAGCGCTGGGCGCCATATTGTCCGAAAGAAAAGCGAGATCTGACGGCAGAGGATTACAGCAAAAACAATAAGCCTTACGTGTTTGATACGGAGCTGAATTCTCGCTGTCCGAATGACGGCGCGGAGTTGCAGGTTCAGAACATGACCGTGATGCCAAACTTCCGGCTTTCTGATGGCGACTCTCGAGACATCGCCAGTTACTTGTTTTCGCTTTCTTCGCCTCCTGCTTATCCCGATGCGTCTTTTATGGACGATCCGAGTTTGAAGGAGAAAGGTCATGGCCTGATCAAGCAATACGGTTGCGCCAGTTGTCATGAAATCAAGGGGTTTGAAGAGGAACAGCGGATTGGTAAGGAACTCACGGTTGAAGGTGCTACGCCTATTGAGAGATTAGACTTTGCGCTGCTGACGCACGATGCGGAGTATGGCCACGATCCGCTCAAGTTGCATGGGGAACATTCCGAGAAACCCTGGTACAACCACAAAGGGTTCTTCGAGCACAAGCTGGCCGACCCCTCGATTTACGATCAGGGCAAAGAAAAGGATCCAAAAGATCGACTGCGAATGCCCACGCCTTATCTGACGCCCGAATGGCGAAATGCTCTGACCACCTTCTTGCTTGGCAGCGTCGGGACCGAAGGATCGAATGTGCCCGCGTCGCTGTTCTATAACCCACAGGACCAGCGGCGGCAGGACGTACAGAACGGCTGGTGGGTAATCAAGAAATATAACTGCATGGGCTGTCATGAGATTCAGGTGGGCCAGCGTTCGGTCCTGATGAACGTGCCATTTTACCAAACGCCAGAGGGCAAGGATTTGCTGCCGCCAATATTGACGAGCGAAGGAGCGCGTGTCGATCCAAACTGGTTGCTGCGCTTTCTCAACGATCCGTCTCTGAGCGAGCAGAGAGGACCGGTTGCGGCGATTGCAACTGAGCAAAGGCCCACCAGCGACGCTGGCGGGAGTGCTAACCAAAACACCAGGCAAAATGAGAGCGCGAGTGGGAGCACAGGCGTTAGCGGCAACGAAAGATTAAAGCCGCAGCCCGGTCTGGATCGAAATGGCGTGCGCGTCTACCTAAACGCACGCATGCCGACGTTTAGTTTTTCGCCAAACGAACTGCAGACGCTGGTGCGGTTTTTCATGGCTATGTCAGGCCAGCAGGAGCCTTACATCAAGGAGCCTCTGCAGCCTTTGACCGAACAGGAGAAGCTTGTTGCGCGACAGATGTTCACCTCGGGTACACCTTGTTTGAAGTGTCACATTACGGGCGATCCTGCACATGACGCTCAAGCTATTGCTCCGAATTTTTTGTTGGCCGGTGAGCGTCTTAAGCGCGACTGGACGTTCAGATGGCTCCTGGATCCCGCGCAGATCGATCCCGGAACAGCCATGCCCAGCGGATTATTCAGAAGGGAAGGAGACCGCTGGGTTATCAATCTTCCAAACCCGCCGGCCAGCGCCAACGAGTACCGCCAGGATCATGCGGACTTGCTCGTACGCTATATGCTGTTGCTGACCTCGGAAGAGCAAAGACGGTTGCTAGCCACTTCTCCGGTACAACCTGCTGCCAGTACCAGCTCCCAGACGGAGGGAAGGGTGCGCAAGAAGAGCAATGACAATCTGTCAAAGAGAATTCACAAGAACAAGCGCGTGCCTACTGTGGCCCGCACAGCCGGGCGTGTTAATAAACGTGCTCCGGGAATGTAGTTGCGTGGTGTGCTCGCGGGTCTACTTCTGACGAGGCCCGTGTTAAAGTTGCACCGAAAGTTATCTTAATTTGGAGGAAATGATTATGTTTAAGCAGATGAGGGTTTGCTTTGTCCTGACCATTATTCTATCGCTCCTCGCGCTGGGTTCGTCCTGCGGTGGGTCGACGACAAACGATGCTGGTCCGGATACCAGCTCAACCGCGACCGGCACACCCTACGAAAGTAAAGGTGATGAGGGAACAGTTACGGGAGCCATCGCATACAATGGCACTCCACCGGCTCCGAAAAGAATCGACACTTCAGCAGATCCGGTTTGCGGACAAGCCAACCCGAATCTGGTGACCGAGGACACTCTGGCCAAGGACGGCAAACTCGCCAATGTTTTTGTCTACATTAAGGATGGAACCACTGCCGGCGGCGCCAAGGTTGGCGACATCACTTTCAAAACGCCGACAGAGGCTGTAGTCCTTGATCAAAAAGGATGCCACTATGTGCCGCACGTGCTGGGAGTCCAGGCTAATCAGACTGTCAGAATCACCAACAGCGATCCAACTCAGCACAACGTTCACCCGACGCCAAGGGTCAACCCGGAATGGAATCAAACCCAGGCCAACGGCGCTGCTCCGATCGAGAAGACCTTCGCCCGTCCCGAAGTCCTGATTCCAGTCAAATGTAATCAACACCCCTGGATGAAATCGTACATCGGCGTTCTCAGACATCCGTTTTACGCCGTCAGCGGTGAGGATGGCAGCTTTACTATCAAGGGTGTGCCGCCGGGAACTTACACGGTCGCTGCGTGGCATGAGAAAGGTGGACCGAACGGCACCGAGAAGACTATGCAGGTCACTGTGGCGGCCAACGGTAGTGCCAACGCAGACTTCGCTTTCGGCGATGCTGCAACTGCTTCATCACGCCCAGGTGGGCTGCAGATGATGCCGGCGCTCGAGCTGCCCATGCTTGCACGACACTGATGGGACATTGCCAATTTCCGATTGCCGATTGCCGATTGCCGATTTCAAGAGGGTTGATAGCTTACGGTTCGCCTCTGACAAATCGGCAATTGGCAATTGGAGATTCGCGATAACAGAGCTTTGGCAATCACAAGGGATCAGGAACAGTGCTGTCCTGATTTGAGAGAGTTGGTCGATGACGATCCACGAAAACACACGAACGAACAAGAAGAGTCTCTTCGTGTTATTTAGTGATATTTCGTGGATCGTCTTTGATTTCCGCGGCGGCCGCACGAACAGGCGCTGAGCGAATGAAATTAGAATACTGGTAGGAAACGGAATCAAAACTGCACGACGTGAATAAAGGACTACACTGGTTTTCTTTGCTCGTGGCCGGCGCGACGTTCTTTTTGATAATTGCCGGTGCGCTCGTCACGAGTAATGACGCAGGGCTGGCGACGGAAGACTGGCCACTCTCTAACGGACAGTTCTTTCCTGCAATGGTGGGAAATCTCTTCTGGGAGCATGGCCACCGGATGGTTGCAACCTCGGTCGGCCTGCTGACGATCGGACTCGTAATCCTCCTCTTCTGGAAAGAACCGCGGCGATGGGTGCGCCGGTTGGGCTTGATCGCCCTCTTCGGTGTAATTGTCCAGGGTCTCCTGGGCGGGTTAACAGTAAAACTCATGTTGCCACTAGCGGTCTCCACCGCTCATGCGACGTTGGCACAACTCTTTTTTTGTACGACCGTTGCCCTGGCAGTTTTCACTTCGAAAAGCTGGATTCAGTCCGACCTCAACGTCGAGGAGCAGGGGACCTTGCCGGTCCGCTATGTCTGTGCAGCTGCCGGCACAACCATACTGCTTCAGCTCGTACTCGGCGCTACGCTTCGACATTCGGCAACCTGGGACAAACATCTTCCGACCGAGTTGCTATTGGCTCACATCGGTGGCGCAATCGCAGTGGCAGTCACTTTGGCAACTGCTGCTTTCTTGATTCTACGTCGGCACTCCGGACTGACGTTTCTCACCCGGCCCGCGAGCATCGCTGTAGCACTTCTGGGATTGCAATTGTTGCTTGGCGTCGCGGCGTACCTGACTCGATTGAGGTCGCCCGACGATCCACAGCCACTGCATCCCATGGTCGGAATAACTGTGGCTCATGTCGCGTGCGGAGCTCTGGTTTTTGCCACGACGATCGTTATGACCCTCAGAGCGTTTAAGGCTTTGCGTTCGGAACACTCCTGGGTTTCGACGGAAGTCGCCGAGCCCCGAGGCATTTAGAAAGACTATGGAAGAGCTGGTTGTAAAACTTCATCCAGGAATTTCGGAGTCGGCAAGTCCGCTCACTCTTCGCGAACGAGTGGCGGCTTATAGCGAACTGACCAAGCCGCGTATCACGTTTCTGATCGTCTTGACCTCCGCCGCCGGCTTTGCTCTGGGGACGAGGGGACCGATTGACTACCTGCGAATGGTCAGCGCCATGGTCGGCATCGGTCTACTTTCGTCGGGAATCGCGACGCTCAATCAGTACCTTGAGCGCGACCTTGATGCTCTCATGCGGCGCACGGCTGATCGACCTTTGCCCTCCGGCAAGCTTTTGCCATGGGAAGCATTAATGTTTGGTACGGGCCTGACTGTGCTGGCTGAGATTTATCTTGCCGTCCTGGTGAATCCGCTCACCGCCTTGCTCGGATTGACTGTTATTGCCGGCTACTTGTTTGCTTACACTCCGCTTAAAACCAAGACATCGCTTTCAACTTTGGTCGGTGCTTTTCCAGGAGCCGTGCCGCCCTTAATCGGATGGACCGCCGCGCGCGGCGAATTGAACCTGGAAGCGTGGGTGCTATTCGCAATACTTTTTCTTTGGCAGTTTCCACACTTTCTGGCCATCGCCTGGATGTATCGAGAAGATTACGCCCGCGCAGGAATACGCATGTTACCCGTGGTTGAGCCAGATGGACGAATAACCGGCCAGCAAATAGTTATCTACTCCTTAATGCTTTTGCCTGTAAGCTTGCTGCCGACCGCATTGGGAGTTTCCGGCAAAGTATATTTCTTCGGAGCGATCATTCTAGGTTTACTGTTTCTTTTCAGCAGTGTCCGCGCTGCGTTTTCGCAATCCCGGCAGGAAGCCAGACGGCTCTTGCTGGCTTCGGTCATTTATCTGCCGCTTTTGTTCATATTAATGGTGGTGAATAGTAAATAGGATTACAAAAGGAGTAACCGATGGGACGAGCTCTTGCGGTTATTATCTGGATCCTGACGCTCTTGTCAGTGTCTCTCTTCTTCGTCGATAAATGGTGGTTTCCGACCGCCATCACTGAACACGCAGCCGCCCTCGATCGCCAATTCCTGATAACCATCATTGTCGTTGGTATTGCTTTCACCGCGGCTCAGATAGGTCTTGGCTACATGGTCTGGAAATATCGGGAGGACGCTGCTCGCAGTCGGGCGCTCTACAGCCACGGAAGCAGCAAGTTAGAAGTCATCTGGACGGTTGTAACTGCCATCATCTTCATCGGCCTGGCGGTAATGGGACAGAGCGTGTGGGCGTCGCTCCGCTTCAATGACGCGCCTCCCGGCTCTTATCAGGTTGAAGTGGTGGCGCAACAGTTTCAATGGAACTTTCACTACCCCGGAACGGACAAAGTTTTCGGTCGCACTGATCCAAACTTGATTGATGACTCGGCACTGAACTTTATCGGTTTGGACGAGGCGGACCCGAATGCTAAGGACGATGCGGTGCACACCGTGCTCGCCATCCCCGCCGGCCGTCCCGTGGAATTGTTGCTGCGGTCCAAGGATGTGATTCATAACATCTGGGTCCCCCAACTGCGTTTCAAGCAGGACCTGGTTCCGGGCATGGTAATTCGCGTTCACTTTACCGCGAACACACCGGGAAAGTATGAACTTGCTTGCGCCGAACTCTGCGGCCAGCTTCACTTCCAGATGAAAAGTTTCCTGCTGGTCCTTCCTGACGATGAGCTCGGAGCGCTGACCGGCCTGCCACAGGACCAGTTTCAGACTCGGATGACTGAGTTGTTGGCCAAATACAAACTGCCAACCCAGAGTTACTAGGCCTGGCTGCTCTACGCTGCGATTAAGTAACCTAACCACGAGGAGATCAAAGATGTCAGGTGAAACTCACGAAGCCGTGCACCGGCACCCGGCCCCCACCGGCTTCATCCGCAAGTACATCTTTAGCCTGGACCACAAGGTCATTGGCATCCAGTACATCATTCTGGCGCTGGCAGCCGTATTGGTCGGGATGGCGATGTCTGTGCTGATGCGTATGAACTTGTCCTGGCCCGGAACGAATTGGCCCATTCTCGGCACGCTGTTTCCGGGTGGCGCGCCGGACGGCATGATGACGCCTGAGTTTTACTTGTCGCTGGTAACCATGCACGGAACAATCATGGTCTTTTTCGTGCTGACCACAGCCCCGCAGGGCGGTTTTGGCAACTACTTTCTGCCCATTCAGATCGGCGCGGAAGATATGGCTTTCCCCGTGCTGAACATGCTTTCGTTTTGGGTCACCTTTGTGGGATTCATTGTCATCCTCTCGGCGATTTTTTTCTCCGGAGCGGATTCCACAGTCGGACCCATCGGAGGCTGGACCGGTTATGCCCCGCTTAGCGCGTTACCAAACGCCGGGCCCGGTCAAGGCATGGGCATGAACCTGTGGATCATCAGCATCGCTATCTTTTGCGTGGGCTCACTATTAGGAGCGCTGAATTTCATAACTACTCTGCTAAACATGCGCACCAGAGGAATGTCGCTGATGCGTATGCCTCTGACCTGTTGGGCCTGGTTTACCACAGCCGTGCTGGCTTTGCTTTCCTTCCCGGTGCTGCTGGGCGGCGGCATTTTGTTGCTGCTGGATCGTGTAGCGGGAACAAGTTTCTTTATTCCCGGCGGCCTCTATCTTAGTGGAATACTTTCCGGTACCCATCCAAACTTTCCCGCCCACACCGGCGGATCTCCGATCCTCTGGCAACATCTCTTCTGGTTCTTCGGGCATCCTGAGGTCTACATCGCGATCCTGCCTGGCATGGGCGCTACTTCTCACATCCTGGCAACCTTCGCCCGCAAGCCCGTTTTCGGTTATCGGGCAATGGTCTTTGCGATCTTTGCGATTGGGCTGCTGGGATTCTTTGTGTGGGGCCACCACATGTTCATCAGCGGCATGAGCCCGTATTCGGCAATGACCTTTTCGATACTGACGTTGTCCATAGGAGTGCCTTCCGCGGTCAAAACGTTTAACTGGCTGGGAACGCTCTGGGGTGGCCGAATCCGTTTCACCACCGCGATGCTATTTGCAATTGGGTTTGTTTCCCTGTTCGTGGCTGGAGGAATCACCGGACTGGTGCTGGGGCAAACTTCATTGGACCTGCCGATGCACGACACGTATTTCGTGACCGCGCACTTCCACCTGGTAATGGGCGTGGCTTCGATCTTCGGCATGTTCGCGGCAACTTACTTCTGGTTTCCGAAGATGTTTGGACGCCTCATGAATGAAAGTCTGGGGAAATTCCACTTCTGGATAACCTTCATCGGTGTTTATTGCATTTTCGTTCCCATGCACACTATGGGAATCGTTGGTATGCCGAGGAGATTTGCGCAGTTTACGGAATACGAATACCTAAAGACTCTCCATCCGTTGGTAGTCTTTGTTTCGATCGCGGCGATCGGAACCGTGCTGGTCCAGATCGTTTTTTACTTCAATTTGTTTTGGAGCATCTTCAAAGGAAAGAGGGCCAGCGATAACCCCTGGGATGCGACGACGCTCGAATGGACCACGGCATCTCCTCCGCCACATGACAACTTTGCCGGCCACCTGCCGGTCGTCTACCGGGGCCCTTATGAGTTTGCAGTGCCCGGGGCCGCAAATGATTTTGTAATGCAGACAGAACCCGAGGTGACTCAAGAACCTGTCGGGTCAGGTAGGGAGGTAACGAGTGGGAATGGCCACGACGGTCACCGGCACTAAGCCGATCACAAAGAAAGGCAAGGGTTTCGGTGGGGGATCACGATTTCCCGGCGGCAATGGCGGCTCGCGCAAAGGCAACGGGCACGAAGGAGATTTCTCTCAGTTCGAGTCGTCCGCCAACCGTTACCGGATCGGCATGTGGGTCGCGTTGGCTGCGATCTTAATGATGTTTACGGCGCTTACGAGCGCATACATTGTGCGCGCCGCTTCCAGCAACGACTGGCGGCCAATCGCGATGCCGCAGATTCTACTGCTCAGCACCGCACTTATTGTCGCGAGCAGCGGCACGATCGAAATAGCCAGACGGAAACTCAAAGCGGCGTTTGAAGGCTCTTACAATCTGTGGCTGCTGCTCACCGCTGCCCTGGGTATCGCGTTTGTCGGTTCGCAGTTGCTTGCGTGGCGCCAGCTTGTGCACCAGGGTGTGTACGTCGGCAGCAATCCGCATAGCTCGTTCTTCTACCTGTTGACTGCGACTCACGGCGTTCACCTGCTGGGTGGTCTCATTGCACTCATTTACCTGCTGTTGCGGACTCGACGGATTGAGCGCGACGAGCAGGCGCTGGCAAAACGACATGCGGTCGCCGATGCCGTGACACTCTACTGGCATTTTATGGATGGTTTATGGATTTACTTGTTTCTGCTCCTGTTCTTTTGGAGGTAAAGCGGTGTCATGGACTTTTAGTCTGTGTTGACCGTTTTTCATACTAAGCCACAGACTAAGTCTGTGCGACTTTGCTTTTACCACTACGTCCACAGACTAAAGTCTGTGCCACTTTTTGGAGGTGACTGGTGAGTACTGAAGCCCGTGCGGAGCATTTTCCGGCAGCCGATTGGGATGGTGGTGTTCTCCCGTATCGAGTCGGTCATCGCAAGCTGGGGATGTGGTTGTTCATTGTCTCGGACTCGCTCACGTTTTCGGCGTTGCTGATTGGTTACAGCTATCTGCGCGCGTCCAACGTATGGCCCACCCCTTTTCCGTTCTATCCCAGCATTGTCTTCTCTTCGGTGATGACTTTTTGCCTGCTCTCATCGAGCTTGACGATGGTATTCGCCGTTTCCGCATCCAGCCGCGGAGATCGGGCAAGAGCGCGCAAATGGATCATGGGGACTATTTTCTTTGGTCTCGCGTTTCTGGTGCTGCACTTAATCGAGTGGAACCATTTGATCAGTGACGGGCTGCGACCATTCAGCCTGCCCGCCGAATGGGTGACCCGATACGCCGCGGCTGATGGCACCCTGCCAACACCATTATTTGGCGCAACTTTTTTTACTATCACCGGCTTGCACATGTTCCACGTGTTCACCGGGACCATCTATCTGGCAGTCGTGGCCGCCAGGATCGCAAAACTGAAGCACGAAGATGTCGAGATCAGCGGACTCTATTGGCACTTCGTCGACCTGGTCTGGATGTTTGTATTTCCACTGATTTACATCATGTCAGTTGACATCGGCACGCACTAAGTTGTAGGGGCGTCCCTCCGTGGACGCCCCGGATCGCGCGCGCACCTAAGTTCACAAGGAGCAATCCCAATATGAGCTCACACGCTGACGAGCACGAACACTTTGCGGGCAGCAATAAGCTGTTTACGTCGATCTGGATCTGGCTGGTGCTATTGACAATTATCGAAATCATCCTGGCCTACCGGCCCATGGCCATACACTTCATGCTGACGATCCTTCTGGGTCTTTCCATAATCAAGGCTGCGCTGATAGTCGCGTACTTCATGCACATGAAGTTTGAGCGGCTGAGCCTGATTCTCACTATTGTGCCAATGCTCGTGGTCTGTATCTGCCTCTTGTTTGTCTTCTTTCCTGATAGTTTTAGGTCGAATGATCTTCGCTATAAGTTCAAGGAGACGCCACCGACCCCTGCTGCGGAGAGCCATTGATGAAGATTTCGCGAGTGGCAAAGGGATTGCTCGTGCCAGGCCTGATGCTGGCGGTTTTTCTGACGCTCGAGGCGACCGGACTTGCGCAATGTTCTATGTGCCGGGCTTCACTCGGCGGGTCAAACAATCCTTTTTTTATCAGAAACTTCAATATTGCAGTGCTGGTATTACTGGCGCCACCGGTGGCCATATTTTGTTCGATCTTCGTTGTTTTGAGGCGGCATCAGACACCGGAGAATGACGCAACGGACCCTGGTCAGCCTGACTCATGAGTCTGCCGTTAGGGATAGGCCCAGTATTCTGCTTGAGCAAAGTTTCAGCAACTTATAACGATCCACGAAGCCACACGAAACAACACGAAGGCGACTTGGTGTATATTCGTGTTGTTTCATGGATCGTTTGCTTTTGATCGAATGAAGCTCCGGCAGGTTTTTAACTGAGCACTCTGACTCGAGACTTTAGACTCCAGATTTTTACCTATGTCTGACGATAACCCGCTGGCGATTGATGTCGAGACGCGCACCACGCGCGGTCGTGCTTGTCCGCGTTGTGGCGGTAAAATTATCCCGTCGGACCGCGCGGTCTATCAAAACACCGGCGATCCCAATGCGGTGTTTGCAATCTGGCAGTGCGAAAGATGTGGCTATGAGGAGATGTCAGAACGACCTAAGGCACCAGGCAAGGCTAAGCATTAAAAAAGGATAACGATGGCTGCAAGTGAGGTAAGGTTAATGAAGAGGGAACTTGGGCTGTTAAATTTCATCTGTGTCGTATTGGGAATTGTCTTTGTTGGCCTTGCGATTTGGACTGCGCTTTTTTCACCACAGTTCTTTACCACCGACAATCTCTTCTTCATTTCGGTTTGCCTGGTTATGGCCCTCATGTTTTTGGCTATTCCCTTGCTTTATCTTCAGTCGGAAGGTCGCTTACCGATTCCTTTTACAAAACGCTCCCCTCGACGGGAGGCCGCGCAGTTGGCAGGCTCGGGACCTCCTTTGCTTGATGCCAAAGGTCGCGCGGTCCCGCCTGACGTGAAATCCATGATGGCCAGGATGAACCCGAAGCCATCAGAAGACGCTTAGCAGAGTTTCAGCTGTGGATGAGCTTACAAAAGAAGTGCTGGGAAGCTTTGCAGCATGGAAAAAAGACTCGCTGGACCTGCACACGTTGTTTGAGGCCGGCGGCAATGATCCGGAAGCACGGACCAGGGTGTTCGATATCGTCGAACGATTGGTAAAAGAAGGATTGCTTGAGGAACTGGGAAACGATTTTTATTCCCTGACAGAGAAGGGAAGGCAGGCGGCTGCTGCTTATACCGACCGAAAACCGTTTTGAGATTAGTGTTTTTGGTGCGATTTCCTGGATCTGCTTCATCGGCACCATTCGGAATCTTCCAAATCACATGAAGGCGCGCACAAAAAGACTTGAATGCTTGAGTACATTTCTTATCTGCCTCATCTAAACGCCTCTTTGAACACTATCAGCGCCCTGTTTTTGATAGCAGGCTATCGTTTCATTCGCGCCGGATTCATTCGTGCGCACCGAAACTGTCAGATTGCTGCCCTGGTAACATCGACTTGTTTCCTGGTTTCCTACCTGACCTACCACTACTATCATGGCGACACGCGTTTCCTGGGACAGGGAATCGTTCGACCGTTTTACTTTACAATTCTGATCACGCACGTAATCCTGGCCATTGTCATAGTCCCTCTCGTTTTGATTACGGTCTACCGTGCAGCGCGCGGGGATTTCATCCGGCACCGCAAGATAGCTCGATGGACGTTACCACTGTGGCTTTACGTCTCAGTCACCGGCGTAATCGTATACTTGATGCTGTATCGCATCTATCCTTCGCAGTTGTAGAGGCAGGCGTCACGGGTAGAGACCGTGCGAAAACCAAATTGAGAGCGATAAGCCTGGTACGTGAGTGAGACAGCGAGCCGCCTACAGAACCAATGAGAGTATCACTCAACTACAGAACAGGAAGCGGTAGCGACCTGGCCGTTTCGGTACCACTAGCACAGATTGAGTCAGTCGCAACGGCCAGGTCGCTACCGCTTCCTGTTCTGTAGTTGAGTGCGGTCGATCAAATCCAACAAGATTACAGACAATGGACCGGTCAACGTTGGGACAATGGAAAATGAAGAAGAACTCACCTCTGAGGTTACCGGGGGCGGCGTACGGACACACGCCTGGTATAACAGGACCTTCCACGGATGACCGGTAACGGCAACAATCCCGAAGTAAGAATCGCGTCCCCGGAGGTGAAGCGGCTTCGGGCCTCGGGTCCCATCCTGATTCTCGCGGTCCTGTTTGTAGTCGGAGCGTTTCTAACCTGGTATTTCACCTGGTTCGGCCGTGACCTATCCGATGCGGACATCTCCCAGTATCTCGTTGACGAAAAGCATCCGCGGCGTGTCCAGCATGCGCTCCTGCAGATCCAACAGCGTGTGGAACGCGGCGACGCCACGGCCAAGCAGTGGTACCCGCAGATCGTTGGTCTGGTCACGCATCCGGAAACTGAGTTTCGCCTGACCGCTGCCTGGCTGATGGGTTTCGACAGCAAGTCTGAAGAGTTTCATCAATCGCTGTTGAAACTGGTGGCAGATCCGGAACCAATCGTACGCCGCAACGCAGCGCTTGCCCTGGTTAGATTTGCCGATCCCAGTGGACGACCTGAGCTGGTGGCGATGCTTAGTCCGTATCTCGTGACCGCAACCGAAGAAGGCGAGGTGGCAAGCACTTTGAAAGAGGGAGCTCAACTCGCGCGGGGTACCTTACTCGCTCGCATCACGCGGCTTGACAAGAAAACAGTTGAGGTCCGATCGCCGCTTCCGGGAAAGTTGGAACGCATCATCGCGCCGAGCGGCTCGAAGGTGATGCCCGGCGCCGCGGCATTGACGATCAATTCGGATGAAGACAGCCTCTGGGAGGCGTTGCGTGGACTTGCGTTAATTGGTGAACGCAAGGATGTCCCGGCTATTGAGCCCTACGCAAACGGTTCCGTTGCTTCGTCGGATCGCATTAGACAACAAGCGGTCCTGGCGATAAAAGCCATTCAAAGCCGAGCGACGCAAAAGTCGCTCTAATTTGTGTGTTTCACTCGGTAAGTCACCGCCACGCAGCCGTTCCTAAAAGGTTTGCAAGTTAGCAGCTCGAGATCAATCTGACGCTTCATCTCGTAGAAAATCGGAATGCCGGAGCCCAGCAAAACCGGATGGATGTTGAAACCAATCTCGTCAATCAGGTTCGCCTCGAAGAGCGTCTTTGCGAAGTCGCCGCCGCCCATTAGGCAGATGTCTTTGCCTTCCTGATCCTTTAAGTCTCTTACGAATGCAGCGGCCTCTTTGTTGATGACCTCGACCCCTGCCTCTTTACCTGGGTTTAAGGTGCGCGAGAAGACGTATGATTTGATCCCCGGGTAAGGGTTGCTCTTACCTTTACTGTTCTTAAGCGCCACTTCGTAGGTCTTGCGTCCCATCAAGATCGTGTCGATAGTCTTCCAATAGTCGGTCATCATTGACGCGGCTTCGTCACTCCACATGAGCCAATCAACAGAGTGATCTTTGCGTGCAAAGTGATTGTCAAAACTGCTCGCACCGCCGAATGTTACCTTTCGCATTCCACTCTCCTTTCGTAAATGACGGTAATCTAGTGCACGAGAGGCAGCGTGTCTTGGCGTTTCTTGATATTAACTGAGAAATAGGCCGCCAGTTTGCGCAGTTAGTCGTCAAATCGGCTCTTAGGTATCGGCTCTTAGGTATATGACCCTGATCACAGACCGTCGGAGTTGGCCGCAACAATTGGTCGAGTAATGGACGAACTAAAGATCACTGATATGGCCTCAGAGGCGGTTGGGCTTCATCAGCGTCTGGCAAACGGCCGGTGAGGTCTTTGTGGTTTTGCGAAACTGTTTATAAAAGCGACTCAGATCGTTGTAGCCAATGTCCTTGGAGACGTCAATTATCCCTTCCCCCTTGGCCAACTTAAGAGGCGCGTCGGCCAGACGGAGTTGGTGCAAGTAAGCACTGGGGCTAAGTTCGAAATCACGTTTGAACTGCCGGGAGAGATGTTCATGCGTTACACCCAGTCGCCGGGCAATGCGAGAGATGGAAGGATGGATGAGATAGTTGTCGTCAATCAGCCTTTTAGCTTTTATAGAAGGCAAAGAGGGTTTTGGATTTAATTCGACTGATTGATGGTTCTCACCCAGTCTAACAATTTCTAATACCTCAGCCATACCGATCGGCAGTTCGGTGCACGTCGTTTCAAACACTACAGGCACGCCAGTGAACCCGGCCGGTAAAGATTCTGTTGCGGCGACTCCGACCAGACGACCTTTGGCATTTTCGATGGCAGCGTGGGAAATGGTGAACGGGGGGTATAAAACTCCAAAAGATTTCGTGGTTGGTCTAACCTGCCTTTTGCCGCTGATAAAGAAGACATCCCCAGCTTTTAATTCATAGAGTTCGACCAGCCATGCCGTGCAGGTGATAACTTTGGCTGCCAGCACGCCGCGAACTTCCAACTCATCCTGAAAGACGTATGCACCGTCTGCCAAAAAGCTTGTATAGCGACGGGCTATTACCGCACCTGCGTCAGACTGCAGCTGAAAATAGGGTGTGTTTAAGTTGCGCTTGTCCCTGCTCATCGTCCGACCCGATCAAGAGTTTAGCGATCGATCGATCAGTGAAGGAGACCGTGCCCAAAAAAGAAGCCCCCGAATACACTAATGGGGCGGCGCGCCGACTTGCTCACCGCCCCACCTTAATCCCATTAAACTAGCCGGCAGGTGGCGCCGGTGGTGCATCGGGAAGAGCGATCCCGTGAAGACCTTCCCAATCCTCGGTGGGAACCATTTCGATAGCGTCCCAGGGGCAGCCATCCAGGAAAGCGCCGTCGGGACCCTTACTGATGCATTTCTGGCAGCCAATACAGAGGTAAGGATCAACTTCGATGCGCCCGAAGGGTGGGTGATCTTCGTCGGGCACCCAGAACATACACGCCTCGATAGGACAATACTCGATACAGGCAGGTGATCCAGCACAGCCGGTACAACAGTCGGTGGTAATAGCCAGGATCCGCGGTTTCTTCTTGCGCGTGGCCTTGCCGTCGCCCACCGACATGGGCCAGTGTTTATCTACGATGTCGTACAACCGATTTCTCCCGAGAAGTTTAGAATTCGATCCTAAAGCCGACTCTAACATAGCCTTGTTGATTTCCTCAACGATTTGTGTCGGTTAGCCGTTTCGCTTGATGACTTGCAGACTGAAGGAGTTAAATGGGGGCAAGTCCGACAAAGGAGATTAATCATGGAAGCAATAGCAGGAATCTTCGACTCACGCGCTGAAGCCGAACGTGCCATTTATGGACTTCGTTCCGCAGGACTCGCCAACGACAGGATCGCCTTCTTAACCCCGGGAAGCAGTGACGAAGCAGTTGAGTCTGCGGTTCCTATTACAGACACGGAACAGCCAGGAATGGGGAAAGCGATGGGCGGAGCCGTGGGTGGCGCGATGGGTGTGGCTGGAGGTGGCACGCTTGGTGCGGCAGTGGCAAGTCTACTGGTACCCGGCGTCGGACCTGTGATTGCGGCTGGCGTTGTGGGCGCTGCCTTACTGGGTATTGGAGGAGCAGCTACGGGGGCGGCGGCCGGCGCTGCGATGGAAAGTGGATTAGCTGAAGGGTTATCACGAGATGAGATGTACCTATACGAAGATGCATTAAGAAAAGGCCGGTCTATCGTGATTGCTTTTGCCGATGATGACGATGCTGAGGAGCGCATACACAATGTGTTGGCCCAGGCTGGAGCTGAAAGCATTGACGCGGCTCGTGAAAGCTGGTGGCTCGGGCTGCGCGACGCGGAAGAAGAGCATTACCAGACGGACGGAGAGGACTTTCACTCTGATGAGGTAGGCTATCGCCGCGGTTTCGAAGCTGCCCTGAATCCGAAGAGGCGAGGCCGATCGTATCAGGAAATCGCTTCAGAATTAAAAGAGACTTATCACGAGGCAGCCACCAATGAGGCGTTTCGCCGCGGGTACCAGCGCGGGCAGGAATACCACACGAGAGTAAGAGAAAGCCATAAGAGTTGAAAGAACTGCTGCTCAACCTGGCTGTCTTAGTTGGCATTCTGGGTCTTAGCGCAGTCATTACGGGCTGGTTCGCGCGCACAATGTATATCCGCTGTTCGGCCTGCGGTACTCTCAATGCCAGACGGCGTACCAGGTGTCGGTCTTGTGAACGCGATCTCAGGTAGCATCGTCCTGTTTCGAATTCCCGATCAAATCTCCAGATGACAACTAATCCCCGACCTCAACCTCCGCTCGAATGGCAGACACATGCGGAGAAGACAAACTATCGCGAAACACCCAACTACGCCGAAACAATAGCTTATGCAAAGAGGCTTGATGCTGCTTCGCCTTTAATCAGATACATGTCGTTTGGACATAGCGGCGAAGGGCGTGAGCTGCCGCTCCTGATTGCTTCCGAAGGGGATACGTTCACAACTGAGGCAGCACGAAAAGCAGGCAAGGCAGTAGTACTCATTCAGGCTTGCATCCATTCAGGTGAGCCCGATGGCAAAGATGCCGGTTTCGCTTTGCTGAGGGACATTGCCATAACCCAGACGCAGCCGGAGTTATTGAAAAATTTAGTTCTGCTGTTCATTCCCATCTACAACACAGATGGGCATGAGAGATCGAGTCCCTACAGTCGTATCAACCAGAATGGCCCTGCGGACATGGGTTGGCGTGCCACTACTACGAATCAAAATCTTAACCGCGACTACATGAAGGCAGATACGCCGGAGACTCGAGCCTGGTTAGCTCTCTGGAACGTGTGGAACCCAGATTTATTTATCGATTGCCACGTCACTGACGGCGCCGACTATCGCTACAACATCACATACCACTTCGAGCATCACGACGGGATTGCGCCCAGCGTGTTGGCCTGGCAGCGGGAGGTGATGGATGGCAAGGTGTTGCCAGCTACTGAACGCGCAGGCAATGTTGTCTCGTGGTATCTCGAGTTTGCGGACAACCGGGATTTTGGGAAAGGCATTCGAGATTTCAATGGCAGTCCACGCTTCTCGACCGGCTATGTGCCTCTGCGAAATCGTGCGGCTATTCTAATTGAAACGCACATGATTAAAGACTACCGATCGAGGGTTATCGGTACTTACGATTTACTGAGATTTACGCTCGCGGAGGTTAGTAGCGACCCGCAGCGTCTTCTTGACGCGGTTCGCGTGGCGGACGAGCAAACAGTGGGGCATGGTAGCGCAGACAGGGCCGGGCGTAAGGTACCTATTGATTTCGCGTTGACCGACAAGACAACACCGTACCCTCTGAAAGCGCTTGAATATCGCACCGAGCCGAGCGACGTTTCCGGAGACACCAGAGTATTGTTTGGTACCAAGCCTCTGGATGTGACTGTGCCGTTGTACAACACCTTTCGCGTGACAAAAGAGGTGATTCGGCCGGTTAGCTACATTGTGCCGCCTCAATGGAAGGAAGTGATTGCAGTGTTAAGCGCACACGGACTGCGACTACAACCTACGTTAAAGGCAAACACAATGGATATAGAGAGTTACAGGTTCATCGAAGTGAAATGGCCTACTGGCCCGTTCGAGGGTCGGTTCATGCCAAGGTTCAAAGTCGAATTGATTAACGAGCGCAGAATGTATCCTCCTGGATCAGTGATAGTTCCGCTGCACGACAACCTGGCAAAACTTGCCATCAACCTTTTGGAGCCGGAAGCACCGGATTCACTGGTCGCCTGGGGGTTCTTTAACGCAATCTTCGAGCAGAAGGAATACGGTGAGAGCTACGTTTTGGAGAGTCTCGCACGGGAAATGATGGCTCAGGATCCTGCGTTGCGGGCAGATTTTTTCCAGAGGCTTGAATCCGATCCTACATTTGCGTCTAGTCCGAGTAGCCGGCTCCAGTTTTTTTACGAAAAGTCGCCTTACTGGGACCCCCACATGAACCTTTATCCTGTTGGTCGCATCATGAGTTCGCTGACTCTTAATTAGGGTCAATTAGGCAGCATTCCGAAGAAAGCCTTGATAACCGAAAAGAACCAGCGCCGTCTAGTTCTTTTGCTGGACTTTTTTTCTTCAGAACTGGTAAAGTGAAAATGCGTTCGCCGCCGGGGCTATGAAGGCGAGCGTCAAGGTTTTAGACCTGTTTCTCCTGCGGTCCACGCCTCCCTAGGTCGCCGCTCTCAACCCCAATTTTTAAGTGTTTTTTCGGTATTGAATCGCAATGCGCCGCTTTTAAGATGAAGCGCTTTTGCCTGGAGTCTCTTATGCCTTCCCCCATACGTAAAACCATCCTGCGTTCGCCAAAGGTCGCCTTAACTTTAACTGCCGTAGTGGCGCTGGTGTTGGCTCCGATCATTGCCGTAGTAGTCTATCAGCGCCAATCAATTGCTTCGCAAAAGATCAACTATTCGCAACTTTACTCGCTCGCTGAAAGCTCAACGGCGGCGGCTTTAGTAACAATTGAAGGTGATCTCTTGACCGTTCAAGCGAATGACGGTTCGCTTCTGCAAGCCACGGTAACCAGCGAGATTGCCCGGCAGGGTGTGGTCGAGCTTTTCAGGAAAAACAATGTGCCCATCGAGTTTCAGGCACAGCGCCCGGGACCCTTGGCGACTATATTCAACTGGTCAATTCCCCTGCTTACCCTCGCCCTCTTTGGTTTCATTGGATGGAAAGTCTACTGCAGTATGAGCGGGCGTGATGGCAGCTTCAACTGTAACGACACCAGTAACAAACAGAGCGCTACCTTTGCAGATGTTGCGGGTGTTGACGAAGCCAAATCCGAGCTGGCAGAAACGATAGAATTCTTGCGAAACCCTTCTCGATTTGGAAGGTTAGGGGGACGGGTCCCTCGAGGAATCCTGCTTGCAGGACCCCCGGGAACGGGTAAGACCCTGTTGGCTCGCGCAGCGGCTAATGAGGCTGTCGTGCCGTTTCTTTCCGTCTCCGGGGCGAGCTTCCAGGAAAAGTTTGCTGGCGTTGGTGCGGCTCGTGTTCGTCGGCTATTTGCCAAAGCACGTAAAGTCGCACCTTGCATTGTGTTCATCGACGAGATTGATGCTCTGGGCCGTCGTCGCGGACGCAGTAGCGATTCAGCCTCAGCGGACCAGGACCAGACCTTAAATCAACTCTTGATCGAAATGGATGGCTTCGATCAAAACAGTAGCATTGTGGTTATCGCATCCACCAACCGACCGGATATTCTCGACCATGCACTTACTCGTCCCGGTCGTTTCGATCGCCAAATTACTGTCAACCTGGCAGACGCGCGCGGCCGCGAAGCAATTTTGCGAGTACACGCCCGCGATTTACACCTCCAACCCAAACTCGACCTTCAATGGATCGCCCGCGGAACTCCCGGGTTCTCCGGTGCTGAGCTCGCCAATCTGATGAATGAGGCAGCAATTGCCGCTACTCGTGACGATTCCCAAGCCATTGACCGGAAACATATTGAGGCGGCGCGAGATAGAATTCTTATGGGAGCTGAGCGCCAGGGCTTTAGGATGGACGAAGAAGAGCGCTACGCGACCGCGGTGCACGAAGCCGGTCATGTGGCGGTAGGCGTGGCCGCCAAGCATGGCGACCCGATTCACAAGGTTTCGATCCTGCCACGGGGGCAGGCTCTGGGCGTGACGCAGTCGTTGCCGGAACGAGATCGCTTGATGAAAAAGCAAGAGTACCTGGAAGATCAAATTGCCACGCTGCTGGGAGGACGCGCGGCGGAGCAAATCCTACTCTCCACCATGACTGCCGGCGCCTCGAACGACATTGAGCGTGCTGTGGAGATTGCAAGACGGATGGTCAGCGAGTTCGGAATGAGTCCACTGGGACCCGTTCATCTGGGCGGCTCCGAGGTGCCTCACAGCCAAACGCTGCTGGATCGTATCGAGGATGCCACCACGGCAATTATCAATGAGCAGCTGAAACGGGCGTGTGATGTAGTGTCAGCAGAAGAGGAAGCGATTGGCCGACTCGTTTTGCTGCTATTGGAACAGGATACTGTCGACTCCCGCGAAATCCTGGAATGTTTCGAAAGGCAAGAGCCTGGGGTTGTACTTGCACCACAGGTGATTAGTGCGCAAGCGCGTCAGGATGTTCAGCCACTTCTTTAACGGCCCGGCTTTGACCGAGTCTGGTTACTACGCCAACGCCCGCGAAGATTAGTAAGCTGGCGATAAGAATTCGAGAGTTGAAGCTCTCGCCCAGAATCAACGGGGCAAGACCAAAAGCTATCAGCGGTTGCAGATAGATATAGGTTGCTACTGTGCTGGGCGATACTCGTGTCAGCGCCCAGGCGTTTAGGTAGTAGGCCATCACCGTCGGAACCAGGATAATGTAAATCACCGCGAGCCAGACGCTCGCGGGTACCGTTTGCAGCTTATAGCTGCTAAATGTAAATGCGCCGACCGGAAGTATTGCCAGAGCGCTAATACAAAACATCCAGGTAATTACGTTGAGCGCGCCATAGCGTTTGAAGAGATCCTTCGAAATTGCGATATAAGCCCCGTACAAAAGTGAATTCGCCACAATTAACAGATTTCCCGTGTTCGTTTGCGCGGAGAAGTCGGCTCGCATTGGATCAACCAGATAAATAACTCCGCCCGCCGCCAGAACAATTCCCAGAGTGCGCCTGAAAGATATTCGGTCATAACCAAACGCGATACTGACTACCAGCGTAAACACTGGAATAGTTGTTCCCAGCAACGTTGCACTGATCACTGTTGTTAGAGCCAGGCCCTTAATAAACAGGAGCTGATTAAGAGCGACCCCTAACAAGCTGCACAGTACCAGCCAGCCAAGATCACGCCTCGGTATTTGGCGCAGCTGTCCCAGCTTGACCTGCAACAGCATGAAGGCAGCCGCGGCGCCAACCACGCGCAACGCAACCAAACTGGTGCTTGAAATCGCCCGCAGCGCTACTTTGCCAACAATCGGCCAGGTGCCAAACATTAGCTGTACTGCGATTAGTGCGAGGTGAGGAGTGAACACTCGATCTTGCAACTGGGGTTTTGAATCCATTATGGTCAAAGAAAAAGGATCGGCGCTGATTCCGATCCTTATGTTTCTTGTCGAGACCCTGCAATGTTTTCTAAATAACCAGGTACAGTGGGTTCTCGAGGATCTTCTTAAAGGTCTGGAGGAATTTTGCTCCGGTAGCGCCGTCGATGACGCGGTGGTCGCATGACATCGTGACACGCATCATCTGCCTTACCACAATCTCCGCGTCTCGGACGACCGGCCGCGGAGACATAGCGCCAACCGCCAGGATGCCACCTTCGGGTGGATTAATCACCGCGGTAAATTCGTCAATGCCAAACATGCCGAGATTGCTGATCGAGAAGGTCGCGCCCGTATACTCATCCGGGCGCAACTTGCGTTGGCGGGCACGTTCGGCGAGTTCGCGCACCTCTCCGGCTATTTCACTCAGTGATTTTAGATCTGCGGAACGAACAACCGGAGTGATCAAGCCGTCTTCAATAGCCACCGCTACCCCGATATCGGCCCGCTCGTAATACCTGATGCTCTTATCCTGAAACGATGCGTTGACCTGCGGATGCGCCACAAGGGCGGCAGCCGCAACCTTGATGATGATGTCGTTGATGCTGATTTTTAGATCCGGATCTAGTTCTTTAATTCCGTTGCGCAACTCGGCAGCGCTGTCCATCTCAATCTCAGTAGTGAGGAAAAAGTGCGGGATCGGCCCCAGTGAAGTGACCAGTCTGCGAGCAATGATCCGCCGTATTTCGCTGGCTGGTTCGTCGTGATAAGGAGATGGTTCTGACGTTTGTTGCGAGGGGAAACTTTCCACGGCTCGCAAATGACGTTGTCCGGCTTCCGTAGGCCTGCCAGTGCCGGCGGTCTTGCTCTGGCCCATAGCTGCCTCGACGTCGCGCTTTACGATCCGACCACCTGGTCCAGTGCCACTCAATGATCGCAAGTCCACCCCGGCTTCCGCCGCCATGCGGGCCGCCAGGGGAGACACTATGAGCCGACCTGGGGATGCGGCTTCGGGCTTTGCAGATTGACGACCGTTGCCAGCGGCACTTCCACTCGGTTCAGCGCTCGCAACCTGGTCAGCTTTGCCATCCGAAGTCTTGTTCACCTCACCGGCAGCGGGGGCGGGAGCTTGATTCGAGGTGGCCGGCGCGACTGATTCCGGTTTAGCTTCTGCGGATTCGCCGCCAGGTGCAGGAGCCGGCGTTGGTCCTCGTTCCAAAGCCGAAATATCCTCGTCCGGCTCTCCGATTATCGCTATCAATTGACCTAAAGGCGCCGACTCGCCCTCTTTGATCAGAATCTTGCGAAGCACTCCGTTACCGAGCGCCTGCATTTCCATCGTTGCTTTATCAGTGTCAATCTCAGCGAGCGGCTCGCCCATCGAGACCTTATCGCCTTCTTTTTTTAGCCAACGAGTGAGCTGACCCTCTTCCATGGTGGGAGAGAGTTTGGGCATGATCACCTGAGTCGCCATTAAGATTGGTCCTTTGTCGGTTGCCGTTCTAGTGACTTGACCTGTCGTTGTCAGGTTACGCGTCCCGCTGAGTGAACAGAAACAACGGACGACTGAACACGAACAACTGACAGCTTTTACATGTAGGAAACCTCGCGGACTGCGGCCACCAGTTGGTCGACATCTGGGATAGCGAGTTCCTCGAGATTCTTAGCGTAGGGCATGGGAACGTCCACGCCCGATACCCTCTTCACCGGAGCATCAAGATAGTCAAACGCCCGCTCCATAATTTCCGTGCTGATCTCGGCTGCCACCCCGCAGAAGGGATGCGACTCTTCGGCTACCACTACCCGGTTAGTTTTCTTTACCGATTCCACAATAGTACCGATGTCCAAAGGTCTGATCGTTCGCGGATCGATAACTTCGCAAGAGATACCTTGTTTCTCCAGCTGTTCCGCCGCCTTCAAAGCGACCGGCACCATCAACGATCTAGCCACAATCGTAGCGTCGGTTCCTTCTCGTTTGACGTCAGCCACTCCCAGCGGGATCGTAAATTCAGGATCCTCTGAAACTTCGCCTTTACTGCCGTACATCCTTTCCTGCTCAATAAAGATCACCGGATCGTCATCGCGAATGGAGGTCTTAAGTAATCCCTTGGCATCGGCAGGGGTTGAAGGCATCACCACTTTGAGGCCGGGGAAGTAGGCAAACCATGACTCGAGGGCCTGTGAGTGTTGCGAGGAGACCTGAAAGGCGGAACCTCCAGGTCCTCGAAAGACAATGGGGATTTTAAACTGGCCACCGGACATGTAGAGCATTTTTGCCGCGGAGTTGATGATTTGATCGGTCGCCAGAATTGAAAAGTTAAACGTCATGAACTCGATGATTGGTCGCAAACCAGCCATCGCCGCTCCCACGCCCAACCCGGCAAACCCCAATTCAGTAATCGGAGTGTCAATAACCCGCTTAGGACCCAGCGCTTCCAGAAGTCCTTTGGTCACTTTGTAAGCACCCTGGTATTCGGCGACTTCTTCGCCCATCAGAAAAACACTCTGGTCGCGAAGCATTTCTTCTCGGAGCGCCTGGTTAAGCGCTTCCCGCATGGTGATGACGGCCATTAAATTGTTTCCTCTGATACTCGCCGCTAAACACTCGTTACCTGCTATTTGTGGGGATTACCTGGAACGATCGGATTGGCATAGACATGTGTATACAACTCTTCAGGCGCGGGCAGCGGACTCTCCTCGGCGAAACGAAGGGAGTGTTCAACTTCTTCGCCGATGCTTTTCTCCATTTCTGCAAGCGCCGCGTCATCAATAATCCCTTTTTCCTTGAGGGTTGAAGAGAATAGCCTCACCGGATCGCGCTCCTGGTGTTTCTCAATCTCGGCGCGGGTGCGGTAGCTACCGGGATCAGACATCGAGTGGCCCATGAAGCGGTAGGTGCGCACCTCCAGTAGCGTGGGCAGATAATCCTTGCGAGCTCGTTCAACAGCGCGGGCGGTCGCTTCCCTCACAGCCAGTACATCCATGCCGTCGACAAACTCTGAAGCGAGCTCGTAAGCGCAAGCCTTCTCTGCGATATTCTGAAACGACATAGCGCGGTCCAGCGACGTACCCATGCCGTATTGATTGTTCTCGCAGATGTAAATGCAGGGAAGCTTCCAGAGCTGAGCCATGTTTAGCGACTCGTGAAAAGCGCCCTGGTTTACCGCGGCCTCACCAAAAAAACAAAGTGTCACTTGGTCCGTGCCTTTGTATTTCGTGGCGAAAGCCACACCGGTAGCAAGGGGAATCTGGCCGCCGACTATCGCATGCCCGCCGAGGAAGTTTACGTTGCGGTCGAACATGTGCATTGAACCGCCCTTGCCGCGGGAGCAGCCGCCAGCCTTGCCAAACAACTCGGCCATCACCGCGTCAGGAGATATACCCTTGGCAATTGCATGACCGTGCTCACGATAACTGGTCAAGACGTAATCATCCGTGCGGATTGCGGAAATGGCTCCGATGGCCACCGCTTCCTGGCCGATGTAAAGGTGACAGAAGCCGCCAATCTTACCCCTGCTGTAGGCCTCGGCGGCCTTTTCCTCGAAGCGCCGCACCAAAAGCATCTGGCGATAAAGCTCGATTAGTGTCTTCTCGTCAACATCGTCAACACGTTGCTTTTGCTCTTGCTTGACGCTTTTGATTTGTTGAGCGACTGCGTTGGCTGGGTCCTGATCGATTACCCCGGTTTTTCCGGATGCGGTACTCATTTCTGACGGACCGGTCTGTTTACTCATTTGCTTGGTGTTCTGGGCAACGATTCCGTTCTTAGAGATTTAGGGCCGTTTGAACCAAGCCCGAAGAGAAACTCTGCTATTGCGATTTAGGCGGCTGATTATACGCGAGATGTGTGAGGACGTGCAAAACTGGACCCGACAGGCACAAAAAAGCGCACTCTGCGTAGTTGCAGCGTGCGGATGAAAAAAAATAGACGAGGTTTTATCTGGAGATTTCGATCGCGCTGGCTGGCGCTTCAGCCAGAGTTAGCATTGTCTTGCGGCCATGCTTATCGCGCTGCATCTTGCGGGCGGCCGCGGTGAGAAGTTCCTCAGTGGTTTCGCCGTCCGTCGGAAAGCAACTTACCCCCAGACTAAATCGAATTTTCACCGTCTTACCTGTGCGCACTGCAAACTTCTGAACCTCTACCGCTTTTCTAATTCGTTCACCCACGGCTAAGGCCATCTGGGTGGATGCCATAGGCATAATCGCCACGAACTCGTCGCCCGCGTAGCGAGTCAAGATATCCATCTGTCGGAGTTCGCTGCGAATCACACCGGCCACGCTGGCCAGCACCCGATCGCCAATTGCGTGTCCATATTCATCATTGATCCGTTTGAAATCGTCGATGTCCATGCTGATGAGCGCGAGCTCTTCGCGGTTCATGCGCTGGCCTTCGGCAATGCGCTGCTCGAGCATCATGTAAAAAGCGCGAGCGTTGGGAAGCTCTGTGAGCGGATCGACAAGTGCGCTTTCCTTTGTTTTCTCAAAAGTGAGGGCGTTATTAAGCGCGGTCGATGCATGCTGGCAAACTGACTCCAGCAGGCGCACATGCTCGGTGGTGTATGAGGTGAGCTTCTTGGACAAGAGGGTGATAGCGCCGAACGCGCCATCTTCGCGAAGTAGCGGAGAAACGAGTACGCCCCGGTACTGTTTGGAGACGTCCTCTGCCATTCCCACCAGGTCCAGTTCGGGCGAGGCATTACACATAGATCGCGCGTTGGCGATTACCCATCCCGTTATGCCGTCCCCAATGTTAATGCGGCGGCGAGCGAATAGTTCCGCATGTTGGCCATCAACGTGGGCAGCCACTGCCTTGCCCGACTTTTCATCGACCACAAAAATGACGCACGTATCGAAGGGCACTATGGCGCGGAGCTTGTTTGTCACCAGCGTGACGGTGTCGTTAATACTCAGCGAGGAGCCGATCGTCTGGGCTATCTCGTGAAGCGCAAACACCTCTCGTTGTGCCTGTGTAATGGATCTGAATCCTGACGTATCGTAAGGGCTTCCAAGTACGTCCGAGGCCAGACCGGCATCAGGTTTCGTGTTGGTAACATAGTCAACGGACGGCGACTCGTTAACCTGCTCTCGAATGTCCTCAGCATCAATCAGCGCGTCAAACTCTAAAACGTGCTCTACGAATTTACGAACAACGCGAGGGTCGAACGCGGTACCAGCCATGCCCTCCAGCAAAGCCAGAGAGTCTTCACGCTTCATGCCTTTGCGGTAAGGTCGGTCGCACCTGGTAGCATCGTAGAAATCGACAACCGAGATGATCCGGGCGACCAACGGAATACCCTCGCCTTTTAGCCCTTTAGGATAGCCGGAACCATCCCACTTTTCGTGATGGTAACGAACAATGTCTTCTACGGGATAAGGAAAGTTAACTCGGCGGAGAATGTCGCCCCCGACTACCGGGTGGATCTTCATCTTCGCGAATTCTGCCTCGGTTAGTTTACCGGGCTTATTGAGTATGTACTCGGGGACTGCCAGCTTGCCGATGTCGTGCAAGAGCGCTCCAGCGACAAGCGCGCGCAACTCAGGTTCAGTTACTGAAAAGAGATTGCCCATTTGACGGGCGTAGATCTGTGTGCGACGGACATGCCCGTGGGTTGTTTGGTCCTTGGCATCGATGGCGATGGCCAGAGACTCAATTGTATTCATGTGAATAGTGGCCATCTCTTCGATATGCCTTCGTTTCTCTGCCTCCCCACGTCTTATTTCCTCGAAGCGTTTATTGTTGTACTTATAGAGCAGGTGAACAAGGCTGGTAATCAGAAGACCAAGAAACACATAGGGAAGGCCTGATCCGCGGATGCTTGCGTAGAAGAGTACGGCGCAAGCGGCTCCGGCGATCTGGGTGGTCAATGTCCACACAACACTCTCTTGTGACGGGAGGACCGCGGCTTCGCCACCCTCGATGCGTATGACCGCTGCCGTTGCCAACGTGCTGAGAATGTACTGGAGAATCGCAAGCACGCAGACCGGCAGCAAGAATATGTTTAAAGGCAGCCCGCCCTCCAACCCGATGTTGGGGTTGTCGGCAAAAGCGCGGACAAGCATGCCGTAGCATGAAGCCGAGAAAAAAGTTGAGATGACAGCTATAGCTGTAGTGAAAATGGACTCTCTTCTGCCGGTGAGGCGATGGGTCGACATGAAGCCAACGATAGCGGCCAGGAATGTTGCTGGTCCTGCTGTATCCGTAGGCGGAATCGCATAGAGCATCACTGCGAGGAACACGAGTGCGTCCGCGACCGACTTCCGGCTTTGGCTAACCCCGTCCGTGCCAGTCACGGCTACGGTCAAACGGCTCGCCACAAACGTGAGCAGAACCAGGTTCAATAGCGACGCAAGCCCGGCAGGTCCGCGTAGCGGCAACTGGCAGATTGAGATTATGGCTGAAAACAGAAGCAGCCCGCCCGTCGCCGAGATGACGACAAAGAGAGCGCTACTCTTCCAGTTACGTTTTTCTATCTTGACTTGAATTGAATTCTTACCCTGTTTACGGACTTAGGGATATTCGAGATTGACGGCTGCAAGGCGCTTTAGTTTCCTACGAATCGCGGATTGCAGGCCAGCTTCTAGTTTCGTTTAAATTGACGGATTGGTCTTGGGCCAGATGGGTGGCAAACAATGTTTGGCACCGCCGTAAAGATAGCTTTTTCAGTGGGTTGGAGTCAAGGCAATCTTGGCGGGCGTGAACTTAAACGACTCATCGTGAAGAGGCGAGGGAGCTTAGAGAATTAACTCCAGGAGCAAATTTGAAGTCAAGCTGTGATCACCCCTGAAATCGGCCGTCGCTGAGTCAATTGCCAAATGAGCCTTTCCGGGTCGGTTACGGGTTCACTACAAGTGAAATGCTCGCAAACATATGCGGTTGGGCTGTCACTTGGGCGATCACGTAAGAGAGGAATCAACTCGGAGCTTCGACTATCACCGGGTGCAGCCTGGGCGACCACCCTATTTGGAACGTAGGCCTGCCATACAGCTTTTCGCAATAATCGAGTCTGAGGTAACTGATGCTGACCGATGATGGCGATTTCTTTGGGAGTGCCCAGATAGAAGTCGAGGGTGCAAAGGGCCCGCCCGAAACCAGATGGATATCTGCGCATGGGATCAGCAATGAGACGTAAGATGGTTATCGCCCTTCTACGGTACTCCTCGTTATCTGTTAACGTGGCGAGACGAAGCAACACTTCGGCGGCAACCGAATTCCCCGAAGGAGTGGCGTTATCAAAATAATCCTTTGAACGGACGATCAAGCTCTCATGACTTTTACCGGTGTAGAAGAATCCTCCGTCTTGATCATCCCAGAATTCGTCGATCATCTTGTTAGTTAGGGAAAGGGTCGCCTCAAACCATTCCAGTTCTCCCGAAGCCTCGTAGAGTGTGAGGAGCCCGTCACAGAGAAAAGCGTAGTCTTCCAGATAGGCATTTAGTTTCGCAGTAGTATCTTTGTAAGTTCTCAGGAGCAGGTTATCACGATGCAAATTGTCGAGGACGAAGCGGGCATTGCGTCTGGCAATATCTAAATAATCTTCGCGGTCGAGGATCGCTGCAGCTTCGGCAAAGCTCGCCAGCATCATTCCGTTCCAGGCCGTAAGAACCTTTTCATCGCGATCGGGTTTCACCCGTTTTTCACGAAGCTCAAAAAGTTTTTGCCGAGAACGTTCCAATGATTGTCGAAGGTGTTCAACGGTAACGTTACCCTCAACTGCTACGTCTTCGAGGCGTCGGTTGACGTTTAGAATGCTCTTACCTTCGAAATTTCCCCCTTGGGTGACATCGTAATAAGTCGAGAAGAGGGCTGCATCCTCACGGGTAAGGGCAGACGCGATTTCCTCGGGACTCCAGACAAAAAATCTTCCTTCCTCGCCCTCGGAATCGGCGTCTTGAGTTGAGTAGAAACCTCCGTTGGAATCTGTCATCTCCCGCACGACGTAATCGAGGATGCCTTCGGCGGTCCCACGGGCCGGCTGATGATTGGTTAACTGGTAATAGTGGAGATACAGGCGGGAAAGCAGCGCATTGTCGTAGAGCATCTTTTCGAAATGCGGTACCAGCCACTTCGCGTCGGTCGAGTAGCGGTGAAAACCGCCGCCCAGCTGATCGTAGATTCCGCCGTTGGCCATCTTGCGGCAGGTGTTAGCGACAATTTCTAAGGCTTCCGGGTTTCCAGTGCGGTGATGGACCCTCAGCAAAAACTCCAGGGTCATAGCCGGCGGAAACTTTGGCGCGCTGCCAAATCCGCCATTAACCGGATCATAACTCTTAGTGATTCCTTTAAACGCGCGCTCCAGGAGTTCGTGCGTTAACGGTTCATTAGACTCCTGCGCAAGACTCAAGCGATTCAATTCAGCAAGGATCGAGGCGCCGGTTTGCTCGATATCCTCCGGTCGCTCTCGATAGGCTTCCGCCATGCTGATTAGGACACGTGGGAACCCGGGCATGTTGTATCGATCTTCCGGTGGAAAATAGGTCCCGCCATAGAAGGGAACGCCCTCAGGAGTGAGAAACACGGTCATCGGCCAGCCACCATGATGCGTCATCATCTGCACCGCGTTCATGTAGATCTGATCCAGGTCCGGGCGTTCTTCGCGATCAACTTTAATACTGACGAAGTTGTTGTTCATGAGGCGCGCAATTTCTTCGTTTTCGAATGATTCGTGCTCCATGACGTGGCACCAGTGACAGGCTGAGTATCCGATGCTCAAGAGAATCGGCTTGTTTTCAGAGCGAGCTGCCGCGAATGCTTCCTCACCCCACGGATACCAATCCACAGGATTATGAGCGTGTTGCAAAAGATAAGGACTGGTTTCGTTAATTAACCGGTTCGTGTGTTTGTGATCTGCCATACCCACCTCGTTTTTGGGGCGCACCTGCTAATTCCAATGTGTTTTGAGATTCGAGTCATTGTACCGCCCCGCGTGAAGATCGCCGAATGCGAGGTGCGTTCAGGCATTGGTAACAGTTTCACGTATCATCTCAAAAGAATTGAACGCCTTGTTACATGGAAACTGATTCCGCATTTGCTATACTCGCCAAACTGAATGGTGATTCATTTTTAGAGGACGTTACTTGAGGGGCTGGCTAATGGAACGTGAAACACTGGAAATGGATGTCGTCTTTGTCGGTGGAGGGCCGGCAAACTTGAGCGGCGCATTGCATCTTGCGCGTTTAATTGCGAGCCATAACGAGGCAGTCGCAAAAGGGCAGAGTCAGGGGAAGCCGCTCGGCGAGATCGAGATTGGCGTCATAGAGAAAGGTACGTCAGTCGGGGCTCATATCCTTTCCGGAGCCGTTATGGATCCGCGGGCCCTCAGGGAATTGATTCCAGACTTCATCGAACAAGCAGCACCAGTTGAGTCTCCCGTCAAAGAAGATTACTTCCTATACCTGACCGAGAGGCATGCGATTCGGTCCCCGATAACGCCACCGCCTCTTAAGAACCACGGCTACTATATTGTCTCCCTGAACCGCCTCACCGCCTGGTTGGGCGAGAAATGCGAAGAAGCGGGTGTGAATATCTTTCCGGAGTTTCCCGGGGCGGAGATGCTCTATGACGCGGATGACCGGGTGATTGGTGTTCGCACTGGCGACAAGGGAATCGACAAGGAAGGGAAGCCGAAGGCCAACTTTGAGCCGGGAGTTGATTTGCACGCGAAGGTAACCGTCCTCGGCGAAGGGCCTCGCGGTTCGTTGACTAAAAAACTCACCGAACGTCTCGGTCTTGATGAAGGCAGGGAACCCCAGGTTTACAGTATTGGCGTAAAGGAGCTGTGGGAGCTGCCGGATGATCGATATCCCACGGGCCGCGTGACACATACACTGGGTTTCCCTTCAGATGCTCACACTTATGGCGGCGGCTGGATCTACGGAATGCAAAATCGCATTCTCAATATCGGCTATGTTACCGGCCTTGATTATCAAGATCCACTGCTCGACGCGCACGCGGAGTTTCAACGATTCAAGTCGCATCCGTTTCTCTCACGCTTGCTCGAGGGCGGCAAAATGATCCGTTACGGCGCCAAGACAATCGCCGCCGGTGGCTATTTTGCCATGCCGAGGATCTACGCTGACGGAGTGTTACTCGTGGGCGACTGTGCTGGTTTTCTCAACTCACAGCGACTGAAAGGAATTCACTCGGCCATTAAGAGCGGCATGCTGGCCGCGGAAACCATTTTCGAGGCACTGATAGCCGGGGATTTCTCAGCCCAACAACTGCAACGCTACGAGCAGCTCGTTAATGAGAGTTGGATCATGCCGGAGCTGCGGAAGGTGAGAAATTTTCATGCGGGCTTCAAACATGGACGTTGGCTGGGGTTGGTAAATACCGGGCTGCAGTTCATTACCGGGGGAAGGGCTTGGGGAATTTTCGATCGGACGAAAGCAGAGCCGGGACATGAAGTGATGAAGAAGCTATCAGCATACGGGTATCACGGCGACAACATCGAACAGCGTTACCATGGGCTTCGCTTCGACGGCAAGACGACATTCAACAAGCTCACAGACGTCTACCATGCCGCGGTAGGACATAACGAAGATCAGCCCGCGCACCTGCATGTTCTGGATACAAACATTTGTTCCACACGTTGTGCTGAGGAGTATGGCAACCCCTGCCAGCGTTTTTGTCCGGCAGCGGTTTACGAGATGGTTGACGAGGGAACGAATGGCAGGCGAAAACTTCAGATCAACTTCTCAAACTGCGTACACTGCAAAACGTGCGACATCATGGATCCGTACCAGATTATCAATTGGGTGATACCGGAAGGCGGGGGCGGACCTGATTACAAGGGAATGTAAGCAGGCCCGGCTCGCGATTAACGCAGATCCTGCTCCCTTATTCGCTATCCGCTTCGGTAACTGTAAAATTCACCTTACCGCGCATGACCTCTTCCAGGGCGATGCGGGTGGGCTTGTGCTTCACCGGATCGATTTCGATGCGTGGGCGGGCACCGCGCTGCAGCTGTTTGCTTCTTTTCGCGGCGAGAATAATGAGCCGATACTTGGAATCGATTTCCGGGGCCTGAATCTCATCGAAGGCATTTTGAAACTCTGTGTTCGTTGTTGACATGATGGCTTCCTCCTGTTAGCACTCATTCAAGATCAATTTTTATTAGGAGTCAGCTTCCCAACATTCGGGACGAAGGCTCGGTTGCGGGTGGTTCCGGACTGCAGGTCCCCTAGTTCGTCATCTCAGGAAAAACTCTCGATAACTCGCTTAATCTTTGGCTCCTGCCGGGTACGGCGTGCTCTCTCGGCCTCGATTATACCGCTCAGCTGGCCGGCCGCCCTTTCCACTTCATTATTGATGATCACGTAGTCAAACGTTTTGTAGTGCTTCAGTTCCTCGGGAGCGTGTCTCAGTCGCAGCTCCAGCTCCTCCGGTGAATCGGTTCCCCGTGCTATTAATCGCTGCCGCAATATTTCAACGGATGGGGGCAGAATGAAAACGCTGACCGAATCTGTGACTAACACTCGCACGCTGGCCGCCCCTTGCACGTCAAGTTCGAGAATGATGTCTCGTCCTTCAAACACTTCCCGAGCGACCTGTTGGCGGCTGGTCCCGTAGAACTTGCCGTGCACCTTTGCCCATTCCAGAAATTCACCATCTGCGGCCATCGCCTGAAACTTTTCCGGTGTCACGAAGAAGTATTCGCGGCCTTCAACTTCGCCATTACGCGGCGCACGAGTGGTGTACGAAACAGAGTAACCAAGATATGGCACCTGCTTCAATACTCGTTGAATGAGCGTGCCTTTACCGCCACCCGAAGGAGAACTCACAACAAAAAGAATGCCCCGCGTCGACTCCCCAGGAGCGATCGTGTCGGGTAGCTCAAACTCTTTCTGTTCACTCGACATTCTGGACCTGCTCGCGCAGTTTCTCCACCTCAGCCTTGAGTCCGAGCGCGGCCTCTTTGATTGAAAGCTCTGTTGATTTCGACAGGGTGGTATTTGCTTCCCGATTCAGTTCCTGCAACAGAAAGTCGAGCATCTTCCCCGTCTCGTTCGGTGAATCCAGGGCCTCGCGAAATTGGATCAGATGACTGCGAAGTCGAACCATCTCTTCGCTGACGTCACTCCGGTCCGCCAGATAGGCGACTTCCTGGGCCATTCGAGACGGATCAAGCTCAACCAGCTGGCTTTCCCGATTGAACAGTTCCCCAATTCGCTTTTGCAGGCGCAACCGATAGGTTTCAACCAATCCACTCGCTGCGGCTTCGATAACCGGAACCAGCGCTTCTATGTTGTCAACTCGTTCGCTCATCTCTTGGCGCAGCGCCTCGCCTTCCTGGGCTCGCATTTTTTCCAGCTCCGCTAGTGCTTCATCGAGTGCCCGTTCAATGCCGGCAATCATGCCCTGATTGAGGCCGTCGCGTGCGGCTTGCAGCGCTCCCGGAAGCCGCGCCAGGACATTGATGTCCAGCTCGCCGGCAATCCCAAACTCCTGTTGCATTTCTCTCAGGGCGTTTACATAGCCGGTGATCAGCGGACGATTCAACTCGTAGGCAACCTGGGACGTGCGCTCAAACGTAACAGTTACATCTACCCGACCCCGTGAGAGACGGGCACTGATGCGACGTTTGATTTGTCCCTCCAGCGGGGAGAGGTCTCCGCCCAGGCGTAGATGGACATCGAGAAACCGGTTGTTAACCGTCTTCAAATCGACGGTCACGGAGAAATCATCTCCGGTTGCCGAGCCACGTCCATATCCCGTCATTGATTTCATAGTCTTTATCTATTAGCCGTGGCAGTTGTTCTTCTGAAATCGCGCTTGCCTTGTTCTTTGTTCTTTGTACTTTGTACTTGGTTCTGTGATCACTGATGTCGCTCCCTGTCAATGTGAGAAGAAATGCAAAGAACAAAGTACAAAGCACAAAGTTCAGAAATCACAAATGACCACTGAACGCACTAACCGACTGACAGTTCTTCTTCTTCATCTGCAAATTGAAGCTCATAGAGCTTCTTGTACTGCCCGCCCCGAGCCAGCAACTTCGCATGGGTTCCCATTTCAATAATCCGACCACCTTCCATCACCACAATGGTGTCGGCGCGGCGTACGGTAGAGAGACGGTGAGCAATGACGATAGTGGTGCGGTTGCGGACCAGATTGGCTATGGCCCGTTGCACGAAGCGTTCGGATTCTGCGTCCAGGGCCGAGGTGGCCTCGTCCAGAATTAGCAGAGGCGCGTCCACCAGTAAGGATCGTGCGATGGCCAGGCGTTGACGCTGCCCGCCGGAGAGAAAAACGCCCCGCTCGCCGACAATCGTTTCGTAGCCGCGCGGTAGTTCCATGATGAAATCGTGGGCGAAGGCAATGCGAGCAGCTTCTTCAATTTCAGTTTGTGTAGCCGCGGGTTTACCGTAGGCGATGTTATGACGAACCGTGTTATTGAAAAGCACGGTTTCCTGAGTGACCAGCGCGATTTGACGTCTCAAGCTTGAGATCTTGACATCGCGTAGATCGACCCCGTCCCAGAGCACCGCGCCGGATACCGGATCATGAAAGCGTGGAAAGAGCTTTGTGAGCGTCGACTTGCCGCCTCCTGATTCACCAACGAGTGCGACCATAGCACCGGCGGGTATCTTCAGGTCTATGTTGCGCAATACCGGCCGCCCCTCATTGGCATAACCGAAAGAGACGTTTTGTAGCTCGATGGCGTGCTTGAGTGGCGGGAGTTCGGATGCATTCTCTTTCTCAGGAATTTCCGCGTGCTCGTCCAGCACTTCCCAAACGTGATGCGCCGCGGCCAGGGCCTGCTCCATGCTGTTTTGCAATCGCGAAAGCTTACGCATGGGATCGTAGCTGCGAAAGAGAAAGAAAAGGAACGTCAGAAACTGGGCCGCATTCATGCGTCCCGCCATGATTTCACGCTGACCGAAGAAGAGGAGAAAAACGACGAAGACGACCCCCAACATTTCGATTGTCGGAGGGGCAAATCCGGAGATGCTGGCAGTACGAAGATTCGCTCGGACGATCCTCCTGGCCACGTTGGTGAAACGAACAGATTCCCGCGCCTCTGCGCGATAAGCCTTAACAATACTTTGATTGGATAGTGCTTCCTGCGCGGTATCGGTGAGCTCTTTGTTTCCTTCAAAGCTTTCGCGAGCTAGATTGCGTAGCCTGGTGCCGAACTTTGCCGTAAGGACGGCAATGATCGGAGCGATCGTCAACGACCCCAGCGTCAGTCGCCAACTATAATAAAAGGACGCCGAGAGGAACGCTATCAGCGTGAAACTCTCGCGGAGCATATCGCGAATCGTGCCGGTGACTGCGGTTTCTATTGCCGCCGCGCTGGAAATCAGACGCGAGACCAGATAGTTGGTGCGGTGACGCTCAAAAAAACTTGCCGACTGCGAAAGCAGATGACTGTAGAGATCCTGACGCAGTTTGAGGACTGCAGACTGGCCGATGCGGGCCATCAGATAGGTTGAAAAGTACTCGGCGATTCCCTTGGTAAATGTGAACGCCAGGAGCAAAATCGAAATAATTTTCCAGGCTTCCAGACCCGATGGTGGAATGATGTGTTGCAACCCGAAAAGGGTAGGAGTGCGCTCGCCACCTCCTTGCGCAAAGGCTTGATCAAAGATGGGCACGATCAGGGCGCCGATCGCGCTCTCCAGCACGCCCACCAGCAGCATCGCGATAGTCGCAAGAGTGAAAACGCCCCAGTGAGGTCGCAGGTACTTGAGCAGTCGTCTCAGATCATGCATTGGCGATCGCGAAGCTCTCTGATCCGAAGGTATAAGGAAGGTTGAATACGGCTGTGAAACTAAAGGAGCAACTATACTTACCCTTCCTTAATTGCGTCAAGGCTCGGTATTTTGATGGTGATTCAGTTGCTCTCGGAAGTTCTGAGTTCAACCTTTGGTTTGCCGTTTCGCGACCACAAACTAAAGTTTGAACTCTGAACTTCCGGGCCCTAATGGGACCATCTCGTAATTTTGATTACCTTGGGAGGTTCTCACAGAGGATTTCATCGCAACCTTTATCGATTGCCAGCCGCCAACTGGGTTATAATTCGAATGCGAGGTTCGCTGAATCAAATCACGCCCCGACAGGTCACAAGCCTTGGGACAACAACTGCAAGCAGCTACTAAATATGCTGGGAAACGTCTTCTAATCGTTGACGACGACGCGGACATGCGGCTCCTGCTGGCGGAGTATTTTCGCCGCCTCGGATTCCAGGTTGAGGAGCGCGAAAGTGGCGCCTCAGCGCTGGAACCGGCCGTAGCCGGTCGCTATGACTGCTTTATCCTTGATGTTTCCATGCCCGGGATGTCCGGATTTGAACTTTTGAAACGCATCAGAAGCCGCGGTGTGCAGACGCCGGCCCTGTTCCTAACCGCCCACGATGCCCTCGATTACAAGGTTGCCGGTTTCGAGGCCGGCGCTGACGACTATCTCGCAAAGCCTTTCAGCCCACGCGAGCTGGAGTATCGAGTGGATGCGCTGCTCAGGCGCTCTGGTACGATTCATGAGACCAAGGACGGTGAGCGGATCGAAGTAGGAGACCTGGTTATAGACAAGCGTCGACACGAGGTGAGCAGACACGGTGAGCGCATTGATCTCACACCGCTTGAATTCCAGATTCTGGAGTTGCTGGCCTCTGAACCCGGCCGTGCCTGGTCCAGGAATGCCCTTCTGGATCACGTCTGGAGTACCGACTACGAAGGTTATCAGCGCAATATAGATCCGCACATCAACCGCTTGCGAAAAAAACTGGAGACTGATCCAAAGAACCCTCGGTATGTGCTGACTGTCCGCGGCGTCGGCTATAAGCTTAACGAAGCGCCGTGACTATCAGGAGAATCGTTTGAATGTTGTGGATACTTGGCGGGGCGCTGATTGCCATCTGGTTTGTTCTAAAATTTATCCTTCACAAGGGCGGCTTCTCACATATCCTGCTACTAACGGGGATCTCCCTGCTGATCGTTCAGTTTGCGGCCTATCGCAGGGCCAATTACCAGAGAAATTCGTCCCGGCGATAGCTTGACCGCCTCAAAACCTTCGGCAACAATAAATCGCTCGATTGCATCAAGAGAAGAGGCGCCTTTTCAAATCCCCTGGGAGCAGACCCCAGAACAACTCGAATTGCAATGGAAGTTAGGAGCTTTGTCATGATTATCAGCCACCATGCCCTGAGATATCTTAGCGCTGCGCTCTGCCTAGTTTGTGTTTCGGGCTGGGGTGTACCGGTCCTCAGTCAAAGCGATGTGCCGCGGCAAACGGTCGCCATAACTTATCCGCTCGATGAGACCATCAATGTGAAGTTTCGCGGCACTACCCTCTTGCCCAGACTCAAGGGTGAGGCAAAGGTCCGGCGAGCCGGACGACGCGGCACTCGAGTCGAACTTAGCCTGGACGATCTGACGCGGGCGTCAGAGTTGGGTGGCATTTACACCACCTATCTGCTGTGGGCTATCTCCCCGGACGGGCGCGTCGATAACCTGGGCGAGATCAAGAGAAGTGGTAGTGGATTTATTAATTCAAAGCTGGACGTTACCACTCCGCTTCAGACCTTCGCCTTGATCGTGACCGCCGAGCCTCACTTTCTAATGAAGATTCCCAGCCGCATGGTGGTGTTGGAAAACCTACCGCCTCAAAGAGCGGGCGGCAGTCAGATAGCCACTGTTAACGTGCAATACATCGGAAATTCAAGCGACTACTTCAGAGACAGTCGGGTGCCGGAGATTGCCGATCGCGATTACCGCGACACCCCGGTATCGTTGCTGGGTGCGCGCCAGTCAGTGAATCTGGCAAAGTTTGCTGGTGCGAATCAGGATGCTCCGGCAGAGTTGCAGCAGGCAGACGAGGATTTGCAGGCCGCGGAAAAAGCCTGGAGATTCAACCAGCCCTCAACTGAGGTTGATGTGCTGGCGCGTAAGGCAACCTCATCAGGGGCCCGGGCTGAAGAGATGGCCTTGGCCCGACGCGCCGCGCGTTTGCGCCGCGAAGATATTCAACGAAGAGATGAGGCCTTGCGGACTGCCGAGAAAACCGCGGAGAGTGCGCAAGCCGAGATCGATCAACTACGCGCGGCTCTGGATCGAGAACAGCGAGCTCGCGAGCTGGCTGAAAGAGATGCGGCCACCGCAAACGAACAGACTCGCGAACAGCGAATTGAAATTGCCCGTCTCCGCGATGAGCTGCAAACCGTCAGGACTGAGGGCGAGGCGGCGAAGATCAGAGTCGCACGTTTCGAGGGTGAGAAGCAGGCCGAGGACGCACGCAGGGAAGCCGTCGTGCGCGAGCAACAGAGAATTGCGGCCCAGGCCACATTGAAGCAAACGTTGGCGAAGTTCGGAACGTTGAGAGAAACGCCCAACGGTCTTCAACTCGCGCTACTCGAGTCGATGTGGACCGGCGCGCGTAGTTCAGATCTGGTGGCCAACGCGGCAGCCAAGCTCGAGCCACTGGCCGCGCTCCTGGCTAGCAATCCCGACTATCAGATTTTGATCGAGGTCTATACTGATAACAGAGGCGACGAAGTCTCGCTGCAACAGCTGACCCAGGACCGCGCGCGAGTCCTGTCCGAGCGGCTCCAATCCGCGGGGGTGGATCCATCTCGAATTCAGGCGAATGGCATGGGCGCGTCAAATCCCCTGACCAGGAACACCACCGTCGCGGGTCGTTCCCGCAATCGCAGAACGGAGATAACCTTGACTCCCATTCCTTCGCGCTCCACCGCGAGTAGTCAGTAATTGGTCAGTGGTCCGTTGTCAGTTGTCAGTAGCAAGTTACTCGGACTCAAAGTTGTCGCCTGGGAACTTTGTGCTTAGTGCTTTGTACTTTGTATGTCTTCCCAGATCTTGAGGGGAGCTACGAAGTACAACGCACAAAGCACAAATTACACAACTGACCACTGACAACTGACTACTGACAACTGACCTTCCCGGCAATGTCCCCACTCGGACTCTTACAACTGGTCGGTTACAGCATCGGCGCGGTCCTGCCGCTCTGGATGGGCGCACAGCTCGTCTCTCGCCGTCACAAGCTGACGAGGCTGGAGCGCGTTCTTTTTGCCCTGGCACTGACCATGGGCGGATGGCACACCAGCAATCTCTTCATAACTCTGCACTCCCTTTTTGGTCTCGGTTTCGAAACGTGGAATACCCCGCTGCGACTTGCGGATTCAATCGCAGTCGTCAGTATCACCTTTGCCTATTCCTTCCTGCTCCACGTTCACCTGCATCTATGGGCCGACTCCCGAGGTCGCGTGCTAACCCGCAACGAGAAGGTCCGCGTTTATCTCTCATACTTACCGACGATCTTCCTGGTGGTTGCCCTCTGGCAGATTTGGACCGGCGATTACGCGCCGATGCTCACCAAGTTGAATTTTTTCGTCTTCCCGTTCGCCTTCTGGATTGCTTATGTGCTGGGCTTGATCGCTGTTACCGAATTACTGATCGCTCGAAATAGCACGAATCGCAGCGAGCAACGGATCATGCGCACTTTAGCGGCGTCCTTTGTGGCTATCGGGATCGTGATTCTCGCGGCGTTAGCGCTGGGCCTGGGTGAGGGGACTCCCGTGGGCCTTTATCTTAAGACTGTAGCCAATCTGGGTTCGCTGCTTCCATCTATATTGCTGGCTTACTACATTTACCGCTATCGATATCTCGAACTCATTATTGAAGAGAGTCTGATTGTTGCCACTTTCGCCGCAGTCGTGCTCACGATCTATATCTATGGTATTCGAACAATCGGTGACTGGATGACATCTCGTTACGGTGTCAGACAGGGTGTTGTGGAGGCCCTGCTTATTCTGGGACTAACCCTGGTGGCTGCCCCGATGCGACGTGGGTTGGAGCGTCGCTTCCACAAGTTGTTTGAGCGGGAAGCTGCGCTCTACCGCGAAGTCGTCGCGCGCATTAGTACTCATGCCGGGCAGTACAAGCAGTTGCCTGAGTTACTCCACTTTGTTGAAGAACGCACTACCGAGGCGCTGGGATTGCGGCGGGTCAGGATTATCGTCGACCGCCATGTTGATGACGGGAACAAGCAGATAGACCGCGCAGAAGGTGAACTGGCGCCCTGGGTGGAAGAGGTACTGGCGATTTCGGAGCAGAATGAGTGGTCGCCGGTTGAGGATGATCCATTGCTGATTGCGCAAGGATTCCAGCTAGCATACCCACTGCGTCGTGAGGACCGCATAGCTGGTTTACTCTTGATCGAGGGGTCACCGGGGAGCTTGACTTCTGATTCGCGGGCCGTGTTGGAAGTGCTTGCCGGGCAGGTTGCGATTGCCATCGAAGATTGCCGGCTAATTGAAGAGAACGTGCGCCTGGAGCGCCGCGTTGCCGAAGGCGAGCGTCTCGCAGCGCTGGGACGAATGGCTGCCACGGTCGCTCACGAAGTCAAAAACCCGTTGTCAGCAATCAAGTCGATCGCGCAAGTGATGCGAGAAGACCAGACGCTAGGCGCTGAATATGAGCGCGACCTGAGCTTGATCGTCGGAGAAACCGATCGCCTGAGCCAGAGTGTGACCCAGTTGCTCAGCTTTGCCCGGAGGGAAGTCGCCGAGGAAGTGCCTCTCAGGATCGGCGAGTTAGTCCGCTCGGCGGTAGACCTCTTCAAGGCGAACGCGGATGAACGACGCATTAAGCTTAGCGTCCGGATCGAAGCTAATGATGAGTTGGGTGGAACAGCTGTGGCCGCGATACGCGACGCGCTGTCGAATCTCGTTCTCAACGCCTTACAGGCCACACCCGCAGGCGGGGAAATAACCGTCACCGCCAGGAGAGATGGCATGAATCTCCGTATCGTCGTTGAGGATTCTGGTACGGGCATACCATCGGAAAACAAGCAACGCATCTGGGAGCCATTCTTTACCACTAAGCAGAGAGGCACAGGGTTGGGCCTGGCAATAGTTCGCAAGCGTATGGAGGAAGCGGGGGGCTCCGCGCGCCTGGCTGGACCACTTAATGGTGGAGGCGCCCGCTTCGAACTGCGAGTGCCGCTCGAGAGAAATGAAGATTATAAGCCGCGGATTCACGCGGAAGAACGCGGATAAAACAACACGCAAAACGCCTGGATTAGATTTTTTCTGATCCGTGTTCATCCGCGTAAATCCGCGGCTCAAATCTGACTTTCGAGTGATTCATGTTCACGGATCATTTTTACCGGCTTTCCTTATCCTCGGAACTTTTACTCGTGCAGTGCGTGTTAGCTGCGGATTGGGAGCCACCATCCTGGGAAGTCGCAGATTGAGCAGGGCCACTCAACCTTGTGTGCGAGCGTGTCGCGCGCAGCTATTCAAGCCTGCGAAGCTAGAAACTAAGGTTCACTAATAAGGAGAACGGTATGACTCTGCGTAAAATCTTAAGCACGATTCTGTTCACAACCCTGATCACGGTTTTTGCCATGAACGGTCGGCCCGTCGCTGCCCAATCCTCCGGCCAGTCTAACCCGAAAGAAACCAGCGATGACGAAACCAATCTCGATACCCAGCTCTATTTGCTAATCGCAACTAATCAAGGTGTCGACAATGCTAAGCTGCCGGTTGCCCTGGAGGGGGTAGTGAAGCAGTTGCGTGCCACGCTGCCATTTAAGAATTATCGACTGGCAGCAACCCTTATTAACCGGGTGAAAAATAATGGCAGGTTGAATCTTCAGTGGGTTGGCGGGCCTCTCCTGCCCGCTGAAGCGGCCAGTGGTAACACACCCAGCTTTAACGAATTTCACATCAACAGGATCAGACTCATTACCGGTTCGGACGGCCGAGAGATCGTGCGGATGGATAATTTCAAGTTTGGCGCCAAAATCCCTATTCAGATGGGGGCGGCGCTTGCCTCGAATGCGCCCACTGCGCCTGTTATCAATTACGAACCCACCGGACTGAACACTGACATCAGTATGCGCGAAGGCGAGCCGGTCATAGTCGGAACCTTAAATGTCGGCCCATCCGGCGATGCGATTATTCTGGTCATATCGGCCCAGCGAAGCTCAAAGCCGTAGTACCAGATCGCTCACTCCGTTAGGAGTGAAATGTCTATAGACGTCGCGCAAGATGATTACCAACTCCATTCGGAGGAGCGGGGCGTTTCTTGACCGGTGCAAATCTAGTTGAGTCCCGCTCCTCCGAACGGTGCCGTCAGGTGAGAACTCGTAGCGATAAACTTCTGACCCCTGGGTTAGCGTGTAAAAAACCGGACCGCAAAGTGACCAGGCCGCAGAGATTCGACCACCCTTGTCGCATTTCTTGCGGCTTTGATCGTTTGGGTCACCGGGATAACCGCGTTTGTCTCTGGCACGCGACGCGCTAGGAACTTTCCCCTGAAGGGCTCTAAACTAACCGGAAGGTGAGAAAAGACGCGTTGCGATTACTGATTGTTGATGATGAAGAGGCCTCGCGCTACGGCATGCGTAGGTCGCTTAGCACACTTGGTTATAACGTTTCCGAGGCGAGTTCGGCGGAGGAGGCCAGGGCACTCGTAAAGCAGCAAGAGCCGGACCTGATGCTTTTGGATGTCAATCTTCCGGGCATGAGCGGGCTGGATTTTCTGCGCGAGCTCAAGAGCTCCAACGGCAATGGTCCACTGGTAATCATTGTCACCGCTCATGGTTCAGAGCGAATGGCGGTAGAGGCGGTTAAATCCGGCGCTTACGATTACCTTTCAAAGCCCTTTGAAGTTGATGATTTGCGGTTGGTGGTAAAGAACGCCGCGGAGACGCTGCAACTCAGACGAGAGAATTTCTCACTTCGCAGACGGATCGAGATTGAACGATCTCAGCGCGGCGCATTGATTGGTAACTCTGAGGGAATGCAACGAGTGCGGTCGATGATCGAGAAGGTCGCTGAGACCGATGCGACAGTGCTGGTGCGCGGCGAATCCGGAACGGGCAAGGAACTGGTGGCGCGCGAGATTCATGAGCGTAATAGCGCTCGCTCGACCGAAGCCTTTGTAGCGGTCAACTGTGCGGCCCTGCCGTCGGAGCTGATTGAGTCGGAGCTCTTCGGGCACGAAAAGGGTGCATTCACAGGAGCAGCAAACCGGCGACAGGGCAAATTCGAGCAGGCCAACGGCGGCACGCTTTTCCTCGATGAGATTGGCGACATGAGTGCAAATGTGCAGGCGAAGTTGCTGCGCGCCCTGGAAGAAAGACGTATCGAACGACTGGGAGGCAATGACTCGATCCCTGTCGATGTCCGGATTGTCAGTGCCACGCATCGTCCTTTGGAGCAGGAGATCGCAGCCGGTAACTTTCGCGCCGACCTCTTCTATCGTCTGCAGGTTGTGACCATCGAGATCCCGCCGCTCAGAGAACGGCGCGAAGACATTACTTTACTGGCTGAAACATTTGCCCGGGCCGCCGCGGAGCATTTTGAGCTGCCTGCGCGATCGATCGGCCAGGCCACACTGCGCCGCCTGGTCGAGTACAACTGGCCCGGCAACGTTCGGGAATTGAAGAACACGATGGACCGGGCAGTTATCATGGCCGAGGGCGACGAGTTAAGCGCCCGCGATTTGCCTGGTGAAATAGGCGTTGGCCCTCAGCAAATCCCCACCGATAGTTCGGGCACCGACGACGGCGGTTTGAAGGTACCCTTCACTGCGGATTTCCGTGAGGACCGCCGCGAGTTTGAACGCCGCTACATCAGTCGCTGTCTCGAACACACCCAGGGCAATGTAACCCGCGCCGCCGAGATCCTGGGTATGCATCGTCAATCTCTTCAGCACAAACTTAGGCAACTTGGTCTGGGCCGGCGCTACGTGGCAGTCGGAGGAGACGCGCAGGATAATTCCGACGAATGACAGATCAGCCGCTGGTTTACTGAAAGAAATAGGACATATTAGACCTATAGGTCCTATGTCGGGAGTTCCTTCCCCGACAGCTTACGGTTTCCTCGCTGGTGCGAGCGGCCCCAACTCGCGCCGCGGCCCGATGCGGCGAGCTTCGATCTGCAATTCCTTCGCTATCCATGTTTTCCCCCCATCGGTGGAGCGGTCGGCGGTCCAGGAAAAGCGATCCGGCCGGATGTCGTAATAGCGAATTCGCCAGGTCGATGGACTTTGACTCATCACACCGAACTTTTGCTCGATGTGCATTTCCGCGCCTACCTTCTGCGCAGCGCCCATATCATTCAATCCGTTACCCGCGTCCATTCCAACCAGTTCCCACCGGTCGAGTACCCCGTTGTAGGCGCGGAGCGTCGTGGTCACATAGTACGTCTCGCCGTGGTCACCGACGATGCGATACTCATCGAGAATTTGACCCTCGCTGAGTCGCACCGCGCTCCAGTAGCCGCGACCCTTTCCCCATTCACGACTCACCGAACTGAACTCCCAATCACCGAGCAGATAGTCGAATTCATTCTGATGTGCATCGTATGACGCCTTGATCTGTTCGGGAGTTTTTTTGGGAACAGTCTGCGCGAACAATGGTGTTGAAATAGTCAGCATCAAGGCGAGCAGGGCGCCGGCAAAAACAAGAAGCCTAAAGGTCATCGACGTAACCTCCAAAACAATGATGAAGAATCCAACCGCGAGTTTATAAGGGACAGATGCGCAATACAATAGTCAGTGCCTGCACCTGGACCGATGGTGCCTGTGGAAGTCGATGCCGAAGCTTGGTATCTTGACCGGCATGATCGTACCTCAAAATCCACAAGCGTTGGAAGATACTGCCAGGATAATCTTACAGGGAGGACTAATTGCTTTTCGCACCGACACCTTCTATGGACTCGGCGCCGACCCTCTGAGCAGGTTGGCGATCCGCAGAATCAGACAACTGAAGATCAGGGAAGAAACCAAGCCCATTCTGCTACTGATTTCAGACTACAATAAAGTCGCTCGTTTTATCCCGAAACCTTCTCAGCTCTTTCTAACAATAGCGAGTCAGCATTGGCCCGGGCCGCTGACGCTGGTCAGCAAAGCGCGTCCAGAATTGCCCGAAGAGCTAACCGCGGGAAGTGGAACTATCGGGTTGCGGCTTCCCGACGACGACGATGTGCGTACTCTTCTACGTGCCTGCGGTGGAGCGCTAACAGCAACCAGCGCTAACGTCTCGGGCGGTTTACCGGCACGGACCGCTGCAGAAGTGGATAATTACTTTGCGGATGGAATTGATTTGATTATCGACGGCGGTGAGGCGACAGTCCTGCAGCCTTCGACTGTACTTGATGTGAGCGGGGATAAGCCTCGAATGATTCGTGAGGGAGCAATTTCAAGAGAAGGTTTGAATGAGACGCTCCGAGAAAGAGGGATGGTCGTATCCTAGATAGGAACCAGTTCATTTTTCATATCTCATTTGACATTTCTCATTGGTCATTTTTCTGAATTTCATTTAGTGGTGATTCGTGTTACTTCGTGGATCGTTCGCTGGGCCGACCGATCGGACGATCCACGAAATCACACGAACGGACACGAACAAGAAGTCAAAAATGATCAATGAGAAATGTCAAATGAGATATGAAAAATGATTCCCCTCTGCTTACTCAACGGTCAAGTTACGGACAAATCCCCAGTCACCGCTGGCATCGACCTGAATGTTCTTCACATTCTTCTTGGCGATAACCATGTTCGCCTGGTACCACAGCGGGAATACAGGCACA
>JBGTHZ010000004.1:0-70913 GCA_041745915.1 Pyrinomonadaceae bacterium
AGCCACTCAACGCAAGAGCGGGGACAGGGTCCGCCTTCCCAACCTGCAAATTACCTGAGGGCCCCTTCTGAACTTTTCACACAGCCGCTACCCCGCGCGGTGGTACTGACCTCACTGCAGCGCATGCAGGACTATTGGCACCTGATAATAACCGGGCACTTCCGAGCTTCCGTTAAGCTTGACAACGCCGGTTGGTAGTCGTTAAGGTTCGGCATCCTGAAGTTCTGTTCTTTAAATCGAGTAGAGGCGCGATCTCCAAGAGTAACCAGCGTGTAGCAAGGCCGGCGAGGGTCCAGGTTCCGGAATGTCTGGTGAAAGGGGAAGGTCGCCGAAGCCTATCAGGGAAGCCTTCACCTGACGGGCTGGTTGCTGCGGCTAAATCCGCAGGACTGTCACCGGGAGCAAGACGGTGGAGAGCTACGACCTGATTGGGTGAGCGCGAGTTTAAGCGCCTCAATCGTATGCCTGTTTTTAAAGGTCGGTCGTGTGTCACACACTTCCGGCCTTTTCTGTTTTCGGTCCGAACAAACCAGGCGGCGTAATGACAGTGGCAACACCGAAACCGACAATCATGAAGTTTGGCGGCACGTCGGTCGAAGACACGCGTGCTTTTGAACGCTTAACGAGAATCGTCGCCTCCGTAGATACGTTGAAAACCTCGTGGCCTGTGGTTGTGGTTTCCGCAATGAGCGGTGTGACTAATGCACTGCTTGAAAGCGTGAGCCGGGCAATAGACGGCGACCACGAGGGTGCCGCCGCTTCGCTCGAACCTCAATGGGACCGACACCTTACCGTGGTCCGGGAACTTACAAGCGAACCGGCGGCAACTGAACTCATGTTGCAATCAGCCTGGCGGGAAGTCAGCGACCTGCTGCGAGCGACAGCTGCTGAAACCATGCCGCGGCCACTACTTCAGGATTTGATCGTTTCGTATGGAGAACGTCTTTCGGCCGCTTTGCTCGCCGCGGTCTTAAATAAAGCCGGCCTGTCTGCTCAATACGTTGATGCACGTCGCTGCATTATTACCAATGGAGAACACGGACGCGCCGAGCCTTTGCCGGCACAGATTGCTCTGCGAGCGCAGGCCGAGATCGAGCCGCTGATGGTTGCGAAAAAGATTCCGGTACTCGGTGGTTTCATCGGCTCTTCAATTGATGGCACAACCACTACACTAGGTCGCGGCGGCTCCGACTACACGGCCGCGCTTCTAGGCGCAGCGCTGGCGGCTAAAGAAGTGCAAATATGGACGGATGTCACGGGTGTTCTGACAGCCGATCCGCGCATAGTCAGGCAGGCCAGCACGATCCCCCGACTGTCCTACGAGGAAGCGGCTGAACTCGCCTACTTCGGAGCAAAGGTGCTCCATCCAAAGACAATTCAGCCCGCAGTAGAACAACGCATTCCGGTTCGCATCTGCAATGCACGCGAGCCCGCAGCAGCCGGCACGATCGTCTGTTATGATTCCGATTCGTCAACACGGAACGTGAAAGCCATTGCTCACAAAACCGGTATTACCCTAGTGCAGATCACTTCGGCCCGCATGCTGGGCGCCTACGGTTTTCTCCACGCCATCTTCGAAGTCTTCAACCGGCATCGCACAGCAATTGATATCGTGACCACATCTGAGGTCAGTGTTTCGTTATCACTTGACGACACCAGCACACTGACAGCCGTCGTCAATGAACTGAAGCAACTGGGAACCGTTCGCGTCGAGCACAACCAGGCCATCATTTGCATCGTAGGTGAAGGATTGCGCGCCACGCCCGGAATTGCGGCACGTATCTTCAATTGCCTTGACGACATCAACGTTTCTCTTATTTCGCACGGCGCGTCCAGTGTCAACGTGACTTTCGTAGTTGAGGAGACCAACTTACGGGAAGCAATCTCACGGTTGCACGCGACGTTCTTCGAGCACCAGGCCGCCGGCGTCGGCGAGGCAGCGGTCGCATGAATCTATTTGGACTAACTCAAGAGCTCATAGACATCCCTTCTGTAACCGGCACTGAGAAGGCCGTCGCCAATTTTCTGGCATCCCATCTGACCAGCCTCGGCTACAGCGTCTTACTACAGCAGGTAACAGACGGACGGGCAAACGTAATCGCAACTACGTCCGGTCATCCAAGAACCTTCCTCTCAACGCACATGGACACGGTGCCTCCGCACATCAAGGCCAGCGAGGATAACAACTATATATATGGTCGCGGTGCGTGCGACGCCAAGGGAATCATCGCTGCGCAGATCGCAGCCGCTGAACAGTTGCGGTCCGAAGGTATCAGAGACATTGGCCTGCTTTTCACGGTGGACGAAGAGGCCGGTAGCGATGGAGCCAGGGTGGCAAATGATCATCCGCTGGCTGCCTCATGCGAGTATTTGATCAATGGGGAGCCTACAGACAATAAGCTGGCCAGCGGATCGAAAGGGTCTATACGACTACGAATCCGGGCAAGGGGTCGGGCCTCGCATTCGGCCTACCCGGACAGTGGGGTTTCTGCCATCGACACTCTGTTAGACGTGCTTGCAGATATACGTCAATGCGCCTGGCCCTCAGACCCGCATTTCGGTGACACCACCTGTAACATCGGAACAATTAAAGGGGGCACGCGTGCCAACGTAATCGCTGCGGCTGCCGAAGCAGAATTGCAGATCCGTCTTGTTACTCCGGCCGTGACAGTCAAGAACATTCTTGAACACGCTGTCGGCGATCGCGCGCTAGTGGAATACCTGTCCGTGGCCGAACCCCAGCAGATGCTCGCGATGTCCGGGTTTGAAACGTCAGTGGTGCGTTTCACCACCGATATTCCATACCTTACCAACTGGGGCAGGCCGCTGCTGATAGGCCCGGGCTCAATTCTCGACGCGCACACAGATCATGAGCGCATCGCCAAACGTGAACTGAGTGAAGCCGTCAATCTCTATGCGCAGTTGGTACGCACGCTGCTGCAGGTGGCATAGACTTTAGTCTGTGATGTGGGATGTCTTGCAACGAACGTTGGTGGAACTAAGGTGATTGAGATCACAGACTAAACTAAAGCCACAGTCGGGGAGTCACTCATGAAACTTGTTCTATTCGGAGGCGGTGCTATGGGTCGTCTGATCCGTAGCCGGGCCAAAGACGACGGTGATGAAGTATCGCTGGTTCTCACATCCCGCGATGCAACACGCAGTACTGATGAGCTTGCACAAATGCTTCGTGGCCATGACGCAGCGATCGATTTCTCAGTGGCCGATGCGGTGATTGCGAATGTGAGCGCGTGTGCCCTCGCGGGAGTGCCGCTCGTGGAAGGGACAACCGGCTGGAACAAACACGAAACGAGTGTACGTCAAATTGTGGAAGAACACGGAGGGGCGTTAATTTACGGTGCAAACTTCTCCGTCGGTGTCAATTTGTTCTATGAGATCGTGGCCCGCGCCGCGGAGTTGTTTCGGGGTCTGACGGATTATGCTTCTTTCATCGAAGAAGCACACCACTCGCGTAAGCGTGATGCACCGTCAGGGACTGCCCTGCGTTTGCGGGATTTGATGGCATCCGTGGGGCATGATCCGCAGATCTCGAGCACGCGCGCTGGTCACATTCCCGGCACTCATCGGGTAGGCTTCGATTCCGTCGCCGACCAGATCACGCTTACCCACACGGCGCGGTCACGCGAAGGGTTTGCGGCTGGCGCTTTGCTCGCCGCCCGCTGGATCCAGGGTCGCAGAGGGACCTACGAATTCTCAACCGTAGTCAGTGAGATTCTAAATGCTAGTCATGTGTGATAGGGCCAAACTGCTGAACCAACAACTGAAGAAAGGACTACTCGAAATGACGATGAATATTGAATGGCTCCGCGGCGCCGCTACGGCTCTCGTCACTCCATTCACGCGCAGTGGCGAAATTGACGAAGAGCGCCTGCATGCTCTGATCGATTATCAACTCGCCGGCGGTATACGTCTACTGGTTCCCTGTGGCACCACCGGTGAGAGCGCCACCATGACTGAGGCCGAGGATCAACGTGTGATAAAACTCACCGTCGATGCGGCTCGAGGACGGGCGCGTGTAATCGCGGGCACAGGCAGCAATGCCACACAATCGGCCATCGAGTGGTCCACGACGGCACGCGATCTCGGCGTTGATGCAGTACTCGTAGTTGCACCCTACTACAACAAACCAACCCAGGAAGGGCTATATGTTCACTTTCGCGCGGTGGCGGAAGCTGTCCCGGATGTTCCGGTGGTGATCTACAACGTGCCGGGCCGCACCGGTTGTAACATCGCCGCGTCCACGACACTCAGACTGGCCCATGAAGTCGAGAATGTCGTTGCCATCAAGGAGGCTTCAGGGGATATGGCACAGATCATGACGATCCTGCGAGAGCGTCCGGAGGGTTTTCGGGTGATGTCTGGTGATGATGCCGTGACCTTGCCACTGATTGCCCTCGGTGCTGAAGGCCTGATCTCTGTCGCTTCAAATGAAGCGCCGGCGTTCATCTCGCGAATGGTTGACCAGGCTCTGGCCGGGGACTGGGCTGAGGCCCGGTCTCTGCACTATAAATTGCTGCCGCTGATGGAAGCTAACTTCATTGAATCCAGTCCTGGTCCCGTGAAAGCCGCGCTCGCTCTGATGGGCGTGATCGAAGAGAACTTTCGGCTTCCCCTCGTCCCTGTGCAGGAGGGTACCCGAGCCCGCATGCGAACGCTGCTACTCGAACTTGGACTGATGAAAGAAGCCTCGCATGTCGCTTCGTGAAGAGATCGAAAAACTGGCGACACACGACGACCCGAGCCTTGCGCCAGGTGCGCAAGAGATGTTCGCGGAACTGAAGGCGGCTCTCAATTGCGGCGATGTGCGCGCAGCCGAACGGGGAGCCAATGGAACCTGGCGGGCAAACGCCTGGGTCAAGCGCGGAATCCTGCTGGGTTTTCGGCTCGGTCAGCTCACCGACATGTCTCCCGCGGATCACAGCCTCCGATTCTTCGACAAAGACACTTATCCCCTGCTTTCCCTGACTCCCGCACACAACGTTCGCATCGTGCCTGGCGGATCGAGTATTCGCGATGGCGCGTTCGTCGCGCCGGGTGTTGTCTGCATGCCCCCGATGTATGTAAACGTCGGCGCATACGTGGGCGAAGGCACTATGATCGATAGCCACGCACTAGTCGGTTCCTGCGCACAAATCGGAAAGAGAGTTCACCTGTCTGCGGCTGCGCAAATAGGCGGAGTGTTGGAACCGGTAGGCGCGATGCCGGTGATCATTGAAGACGACGTCCTGGTTGGTGGCAATTGCGGGATCTACGAGGGCGCGATCGTCCGGGAGGGCGCAGTGCTCGCGTCGGGCACGATCCTCACCGGCTCCACTCCCGTCTATGATCTCGTGCGTGAACGCGTTTACCGGCGCACCGATCAGGCCTCGCTGGAAATACCTGCTGGCGCAGTTGTTGTTCCGGGCTCGCGCGCCGTTACGACTGAGAAGGGACGCGAGTGGGGCTTGTCGCTTTACTCTCCGGTGATCGTCAAATATCGAGATGACAAAACCGATCGTTCGGCGCAATTGGAGGACTACTTGCGTTGAGTCACTTCCGACCGGCCCGGCGACTGCGCGGTATCGAGAAGAGCATGATTCGCCAACTCTTCGATCGCGCGCGGCCCGGCAGTATCAACCTGGGACTGGGAGAACCGGACCTGCCAACACCGGATGTAATATGCCGGGCCGCCGTACGCGTCATCGCCGAAGAGCAAAACGGCTACACCAGCCACGCAGGCTTGCCGGCCCTGCGCGAGCGGATTGCCGCGGATTATCCGCAGCTTGGTTTGACTAGTGAACAGGTGATCGCAACGGCTGGTTCGCAGGAAGCCCTGTATCTGGCATTGATGACGCTCGTGGACGAGGGCGACGAAGTACTGCTGCCCGATCCCGGCTTCGTTGCTTATCCCACCATCGTACGAATGGCCGGTGGCCGACCCGTGTACTATCGATTGCCGGCAGCGCAGGACTTTGCTTTTGATCCAGACGAGTTTCGCCGCGCCCTGACACCCCGCACCAGGGTGGTCGTCTGTATCAGCCCTTCAAATCCTACGGGTCGAACGATATCGCGCGAGCAACTCGCAGCTATGGCCACGGCCCTGGCAGGAAGCGGCGTCTATGTGATCAGCGATGAGATTTATCGTGAGTTATATTATTCAACAGAGAGGCCAGACTCTATTGCGAGCTTTCACCCGAACACGATCGTGATAGGGGGAGTTTCCAAGTCGCTCAGTATGACTGGCTGGCGCCTCGGTTGGTTGGGTGGGGATGTTGACTTCATTCGCAGCGCGCTAATCCTGCACGGTTACGTTACCACCTGTGCTTCAACGATTTCGCAAAAGGCGGCACTAGCGGGTGCGTGGAGTGTGGAGGCAGAGACAGCACGCCGGGGGGCGCGCGACATTTTCAGTGCCCGGCGTGATTACTTGCTTGATCTCATCAGAACCCAACTCCAACTGCCGGTGGTCACTCCGGATGGCGCCTTCTATGCGATGGTGAACACAAGCACATTCGGCAGTTCAATGAAGGTCGCCGAGGCGCTGCTCGAGCAGGGCGTCATTACGGTTCCGGGCTCAGCCTTCGGCGATGAGAGCGAAGGGTTCCTGCGCGTCTCCTTCTGCGCTGATACACCCGTGCTGGCCGAGGGTGTTCGACGTATTGGCCAGGCACTATCGGGGTTAAGATAGGACGGGTCATTTGCCATTTGTGATATTCGTAATCAAACTTGTCGCGGGTGATTAGGTCAGTACCAGCGCGCGGTAGAGATTGTGTAATAGGTGGCTCTTGGGTGTCATGAGGTCAGTAGCACCGCGCGGTAGCAAGCGGGTGGGTCGTCCGCTTGAGATCGCGCATCGTTGAACCCACCCGCTACCCGCGGTGGTACTGACCTCATGAGACCGCGGCTTGAGTGTCGAGTATCCACACGCGATGCCGCGTGGCGGTACTACTTGTTGTTCCCAGAGCGACTCGCATTGCAACATTACGCCCTTATGAGAAATGATAAATCTTTAGGCTCTTTATCGAGCGGTGGGGTGGTGTATTGGGTGATTCAATAGGAACAAAACGTAAGCAACCCAAAGCGAAACCTTTGTGGGCCGTGGAAGACCAGGCCGTTAGGCTGTCGGAGCTGATCAGCAATGCGCCCAGAATAAAGGAGGCGCCGCTGCGTCGCGATGTCCGATCGCTCGGACGCTTACTCGGCGAGGTGCTGAAAGAGCAGGCTGGGGAAACTCTGTTTGCAGCAGTCGAGGAGATTCGACAACTGGCAATAGAATACCGCGAACCTTCGCCTCAGACCTCGCCAACCCAGATTCCTCAGCGCCAGCACCAGTTGATGCAACGGGTTGCAACGATTGTCAGCGGCTTGGATCTCGAGAAGGCATATCGCATAACCAAAGCTTTTGCCATCTACTTCGAGTTGATAAATCTTGCCGAGACCAACCATCGCAAACGTCGTCGTCGAACTGCCCAGCTCTCACCGGAGCTGCCTCCCCAGCCAGGATCGATCCGGGGCACACTGCGCCGAATGCGCGATTCGGGACTTGACAAAGAAGCTGCCCTCGAATGGTTACGGCAAATCGAAGTGATCCCCGTCTTCACCGCTCATCCAACTGAAGTTGCGCGTCGCACCGTCCTTTTTAAACGCCAACGTATCGCCACCAACCTCGAAGCGCTTGATCGTTTGCCTTTGACCGATGCCGCCGCGGGCGAACTTGAATCAGCAATCATCGCCGAGATTACGGCCTTGTGGCAGACAGACGAAGTGCGCCGGCGTCCACCCACCGTGCGTGACGAGATCAAAATGGGGCTCGACTACTACGCGGGATGCCTGATCTCGATGCTGCCCCAACTCTATGGGGAATTCGCCGGCGCCTTTCGCGACGTTTATGAATGCGAGATTCGCGCTAACGAGTTGCCGACCTTTATCCGCTTCGGTTCGTGGATCGGTGGCGACCGCGACGGCAATCCTTTCGTGACTGCTGCCTCGACGCGTACTGCGCTGCAGCTCGCACGACAGGTCATACTCAGTCACTACCTGGTGGTCGCGGTCGATCTAATGGACCGGCTCAGTCCGTCGGTGCGACAAGTCCCCGCAAGCCCTGCCCTGCTCGAGGAAGTGCAGCGATACGCCCAACGAATCCCTCAGGTAGCCCCGGCTAATGAAACTCGCGGCGCGGAAGAGATTTACCGACGCTTTCTCGATTACGTTATCGAGCGACTGCGACGAACACGCGATCAATACACCCATTACGACGCTTATACAGATTCGTCCGAGTTTGCCGCCGATCTGACGCTGGTGCGGGCTAGCCTGGCGGCAAACGGAGCGGAACGCCTGGCTGGTTTGTTGATCGATCCGGTGCTGCGCCAGGTCAGTACTTTCGGATTTCATTTGCATTCCCTCGACATCAGGCAGCACGCGAGAGTGCATGCGCGAGCTGTGGCCGAATTGTCCGGCGGTGCCCGAACACCTGAACGGGAGGTGACCGCGTTACCAGTCTCTCCGTCAGACGAAACCCGGGCACTGCTCGAAATGCTCCGCGCGATAGCAGAGTTGAAGCGCGACTATCCTGCGCAGGCGATTCGAAGCTACGTCATCAGCGGAGCCAGCGAGATGGAAGACATTATGTCGACCATCTGGTTGGCGCGACTTTGCGGTGTGCGAGTTGAAGCTGACGCTGACTCTGGAGATCCCGGACTGATGCCGGTGCCACTCTTCGAGTCAATCGAAGATCTGCGAAAGTGTCCCGAGGTGTGTCGCAAGCTATGGACTCTGCCGGGTTATGCCCCACTACTTGAATCATGGGATCGTCGTCAGGAAGTGATGCTCGGGTATTCCGACTCAAACAAAGATGGCGGCATGCTCACTAGCGCCTGGGAGATCTACAAGGCGCACCGGGCGTTGCACGCGGTCGCGGCTGAGTGTGGAGTGAAGTTACGACTCTTTCATGGACGCGGCGGAACAGTAGGACGGGGCGGTGGCCCTACACACCGGGCTATCGTGGCGCAACCGACCGGAGCTTTTAACGGTTCGCTTAAGCTCACTGAACAAGGTGAAGTTCTCTATTGGAAGTATTCCGATCCGGTGCTGGCCGAACGCAACCTCGAGTTGATGGTCGCAGCCTCATTGGAGGCACTGGCACGTCCGGGCGGTCTGCAAACTACTGAAACTGAGGTCGACTCCTGGGAAGCAGCACTTGAAGAGATGTCGCGGAGCGCGTTTGGTTTGTATCGCGAACGAATCGCGGAGAATCCGGAGGTCTTGACCTATTTTGAGGAGGCCACTCCGGTACAGGAACTGGAACACGCCCGCATCGGTTCTCGTCCTCCGCGGCGAAGCGAAGCGATCGGTCTGGGAGACCTGCGCGCAATTCCATGGGTCTTTGGCTGGATGCAAAGCCGCCATGTACTGCCAGGATGGTTTGGCGTTGGCCATGCGCTGGAACGATTTGTCGGCAATGACGAAGAGAGAATGCGATTGCTGCAAGCGATGACCACGCGGTTCGCATTTTTCTCGGATCTAATTGGGAATGTTGAAATCGGAATGGCAAAGGCCGATTTGACTATCGCGCGACGCTATGCCGACCTCGTCAATGACGAGGGCATTCGCGAACGTGTTTTCGGAATGATCGTTGAGGAGTTTGAGCGTACCCGGCGGATGATCCTGAAATTGACGGGACAGCCGACACTGTTGAGTGGAAACCCCGTGCTGGCGCGTTCAATTCGCCTGCGTAACCCCTACGTGGACCCGTTGAGCTTAATTCAGTTCGCATTGTTGCGTCGGAAACGAGATGGCGAGGAAAGCGAGGATCTGAACTATGCACTGGCAGCAACGATTAACGGGATCGCCGCCGGCTTGCGCAATACTGGCTGAGGAAACGAAAAAGCGGAGTCTGTTGGAATCAGTGAGTATCGAACTTCCCTCTCTGACTACTCACTAGCGTTAGAGGCGATGGTTCTTTTTCCTCGAGATGCGCTTCAACGATCGGCGCCAGCGCAGCGGCATCAGCTAGAAAGCCATCATGCCCATGCGACGATACCAGCTCGGCGTATGTGGCATCCACACCCAGGGCACGCGCCCGTTCGGCCAGCGCGCGCACATCGGCGGGGGGAAACAACCAGTCTGATGAAATTCCGACCAACAACAGCGCGGATTGAATTCGGCGCCAGGCTGCCGAGTCTGACCCATATGTCAGGGCCGGGTCAAAGGTATCCATCGCCTTCGACAACACCAAGTAGCAGTTAGCGTCGAATCGCGGGGTGAAAATCTCGCCCTGGTAATCCAGATAGCCCGCGATGTCATAGCGTCCATCCAATGAGGTAGTTGGATCTTCACCGCTTCTATCCGGACGACGGCCAAACCGCGTGTCCAATAGTTCTGGCGATTTGTAGGTACAAAGAGCAATAGCGCGGGCCAACGCGAGACCGGCGACGGGCTGCCGGTCAACCGGGTAGCGGCCTTCCAGCCACGCCGGGTCGTTGCGAATCGCCTGCCTTTGCAGATGATTCAGCGCCAGGGCCATCGCGGAGAGCGGTGCTGCGCCGATGGCAATGCAACTCTCGAGTCTTTCCGGAAAGTCGACCGCCCAACTTAACGCCTGCATCCCGCCGATCGAGCCGCCGACCACAGCTTTGAGCCGGGCTATCCCGAGATGATCCAGAAGCCGCACCTGGGTACTCACAATATCGCTGATCGTAACCACCGGAAACTCGGCGCCATAGAAATCGTTGAGGCCCGGATGTCGTTCGGAGAGAGGTCCGGTTGACCCGTAGCACGATCCAATCACGTTAACTCCGATTACACAGTACCGCCTTGTATCAAATGGTCGGCCCGGCCCCAGCAGTTCCGGCCACCAGTCCGCCACACGTGCCGACCCAGAGAGGGCGTGACACACCAGCACTGCATTGTCCCGCGCCTCGTTCAGCTCGCCATAAAGCGCATAGCGAAGGATTACCGGTTGCAGCGTCGCACCACCACTCAGCCTGAATGGCTCGTGATGGCTGAAGATGAAGTCTGCTTCGACGGTTGGCTCTGCGGCGACGCGCTTCAGTGCGGTCTCTTTCACTTGTCGATTTGTTAAACTGAGTGTCATGTTTTCCTTTAGTAACCTTCCGTAGAACCGAAGTGATGACGAGTTTGGGGCCCGGCTCCCGGTTACTTCTGATGGATCCCGCACTCGGTCTTATTTATGCCGCGCCATCGGCCGGCGCGTGGCGTCTCACCAACCTGCACCGGCGTCGTGCACGGTACGCACCCGAGTGACGGATACCCCCGGTTGTGAAGCGGGTTGTAAGGCACCTCGTTTCTGGCGATGTAACTCCAGACTTCGATTGCCGACCACGCCGCGAGTGGGTTGATCTTGATCAGCCCGTACTTCTCATCTTGTTCGATCACTCTTATGCCTGCTCGCTCCGGCGACTGGTCGCGGCGAATCGCCGTCACCCAGGCCCCCAGTCCCTTGAGCACCTCCCTGAGCGGCTCAACTTTACGCAACTGGCAGCAGAGGTTGGGCTGCCGCTCCCACAAACGCTCACCGTGCTCGACGGCCTGCTCACCGAGCGAAAGCCGCGTCGCCCGACGCTCAAACCGGACGCCATAGCGCGCGGCAAGCTGGTCACGAAGGGCGTAAGTCTCAGGGAAGAGCAAGTCTGTATCCAGGTAAAAGACCCGTGTGTCCCGACTGATCTTTGACAACATTGCCACCAAGACACAACCTTCAGCTCCGAAGCCCGTAGCCATGGCAATATCAGAACCAAACTCATTGACGGCCCAACGAAGCACAGCTTCCGGACGCGCTGTCTCAAGTTCCGCGGCCCTGGCTTCCAGATCTTCTGTGGTCCCGTCCGCTAGTAAAGGTGCAGCAACAGACATCACAACTTCCCTTATCAGGCTACCGCGAGCGCAGCCTCCAACTCTCCAGACTCAACACCCTCGAGACTCTCCTCAAACCATTTCAACCGCTCGCGCAGACGCACGACCTCCCCCACGATGATGACCGCCGGAGGCCGGATGCGAGCGCGCTCCGCTTCTTCGGCGATAGTACCCAGCGTGCCCGTAACCGTCTGTTGACCGCTGTATGTTCCCCAGCGAACGACAGCCACCGGCGTTTCTGCTGAGCGCCCAGCCGCAGTAAGGTCCTGAGCAATCTCACACAGATGTGAGACCCCCATCAGAACCACAATTGTGTCTGCCCCTGCGAGACCTCGGAGACTATCGCGCGCAATTTCACCTTCTCCGCGGCGGGACCCGGTCGCTACCGCGACCGATGATGAGAGACCACGATGCGTCAGGGGAATGCCGGCATACGCAGAGACGGCAAGAGCCGAACTAATGCCCGGCACGACTTCGAATGAAACACCCGCTGCTCGAAGCGCCTCGGCCTCTTCACCACCGCGTCCGAAGAGAAAGGGATCGCCACCCTTGAGCCTGACAACACGCTTGCCGCCGAGCGTTTTTTCGATCAGCAGAGAGTTGATCTGGTCCTGGGGGGTCTGCCGTCCACCACCAACTTTGCCAACGTAAATTCGCTCGGTCCACGCGGGGACGAGAGCCAGGATTTCTGGATTAACCAGGTAGTCGTAAATAACGACGTCGCATGAAGACAAGAGATCGCGCGCCTTTACTGTCAACAGCCCCGGGTCCCCGGGCCCTGCACCAACGAGATAAACCTTGCTCTGGCTGGAGGTGAAATGGGGAGTGTCTGAGGCCCTGCTGCGATCGATTGTTTCGAGTATGCGTTCAACTGAAGCCGCAATCACCAGCGGATGGGCGGCGAGCGGTTGGCTAATGCGGTAGCTCACATTTGGGAAGTCCAACGCCACCGCACTCACTTCGCGCGGAAGATCGCCTCTTGTGTGTCGCCCGGGCGAGAGGAAATAGGGGTGCACAGTGATTGACCGTGCACCTTGCTGGACCAAACGCCTGAAGCCTGCCGATATATTGGGCTGCTCGATCTCAAGAAACGCAGCCTGAACGAGTGGAAATCCACCGCGCTTGCCAATCTGAAACGCTGCCTCACGCACATCGCGATTGGCCTCCTCGCGACGGCTTCCATGACCCACCACGAGTACGCCGCACTTCAATTCATCTCTCATACGGCTACCCCCGTCTCTTTCTTCTCAAAAAGTGCGCAGTACCCGACAAACTTTCGAGCTTCAGCCAGCATTTCCCGGGTGACCGCTTCGGATGTTGGATAGACCTCAGTCCGTCGTTGTTCTTCGTCAGGATTTCGTCCCGCGGTTTCACCGTCAACGGTAGTCCGCTTGACGCTCTCGAGGCTCGCAAACTTCAACTCTTCGAAGCGGGAAGATATTTCGTCCCAGTCACCTCGTGTCTGCCCGGATAAGACGAAGAGGTTCTCAAACTCCCAAAGCGCCTCAACCGAATTAAATGGATCCACTAGTTGCCGGTAGAGAGGAACGCGGGCGCCTGCGGCCGCAGCTTCATAAGCCGCCAACGCCGCTTGCTGATATTCCCTGTGATAGACCAGCGCTTCCGCCTGGGCTAACCACTCCCACGCTGTATCGATAGTGGGCACGGTCTCTGCGACTGTGGAACCGGCACACTCACCCTTGATACCTTTCCGAACCGCAAAGCGTTCATGCTCGTGCCCGTAGTCTTCGTAAAACGACGGGTCATCAACGAACGAAGGTACCTGCCGCAGAGGTTCCAGGATCTCGCGCAACCGTTCGATTCCGGTGCGACTTACAAATGAATTAAAATCCTCTGCCGGCAGACCCTCGCGTTCGAATAACTGCAGCAGACTTTCGGTAACCCTTACGCAGTTTTTCGCCGGGAATTTTCCCAGCAATGAGCCAAACTGAGCACTGTCTGGCAGGGTCTGACCGCCCACGGTCACAAAATGCGCCGGCACTCCGCGCTCATCGTGCGAAAGAGCAGCGGCATAGAATCCAATGTTGGCTACAGAGTGTTGGGCACATCCGTTGGGGCATCCGGAAATCTTGATTCGCAGCGGCCTGGCCAATTCAACGTATGGCGACAATGATCTGTTAAAGGAGTCCGCTAGCGCACTACCCAGGCCTTTCGCTGACGCAATTCCCAGCCGGCAAGTATCAGAACCGGGACAAGTGGTTACATCTGAAATGGTGCCGGCGCCACTCTCGGCCAGGGACAGTTTGTTTAATGAAACATATAGATCCCAAAGATCTTCTTCTCTTACCCAGGGCAGATAGATGTTTTGTTCTATCGAGATTCGCAACTCGCCGGATGAATACCGCCGCACTACCTCGCTCAGCAGCCGCGCTCTCTCCGCAGTAAGATCCCCCAGCTTGACGCGCACATGCACACCGCGTAGGCCGGGGTTCTTGTGCTCGATGACGGAATCGCGCACCCAGGAACAGAATTCAGAATTGCTCCTGCGATGATCAATCACCTGCAGATTTCGCGACGCGCCGCGGCCAAGTGGAACCGCTTCTTCCACATAGTCCGACCACGGTATGTGACCAACCCGCTGACGCTCTTCTTCGAGTGCTGAGCGAAACCTCTCCCAACCCATTGTTTCAATGAGGAACTTCAGGCGCGCCTTCATGCGCGCCTTGCGTTCACCATAGCGATCGAAGAGTCGCAAGGTGGCCGCGGTCAGATTGAACAGCTCCTCGACTGGGAGGAAGTTTGTATAGAGGTGCGCCAGATGCGGTGCCGCGCCCAACCCGCCTCCCAGGTAGACCCGAAAGCCGCGTCTAACTTCACCATCAAGGTTCTGGGTGACAGCCCACAGCCCAATGTCGTGAATTCGCAGGCCCGAGTGGTCGTCGGCACACCCTTCAAAAGTGATCTTGAATTTCCGGCCCAGGTTCTGGTTGTACTTGTTACGCACCAGATAGCGAAACAAAGCGTCGGCGTAGGGCGATACATTAAAAGCTTCGGTTGCCGAGGTGCCGGCTCGATAGCAGGCGGTGATATTCCGCACCGTGTTTCCGCAAGCCTCACGCGAGGTAATGCCGGCAGCAGCCAAAGAGCGCAGGAGCGCAGGGGCCTCTTCCAGCTTTACGTAGTAGATCTGCGCGTCTTCTCGCGTGGTGAAATGCATGAACCCGCTGCCATACCTGTCGGCCGCATCCGCCAGAGTTTCCAGTTGATCTGCAGTCAGAAGCCCGCCCGGGATCTTGATCCGCTGCATCTGCACGCCCTCCTGGCGCTGCGCATAGGTGCCAAAGTGCAGTCTGAGTTTCTGCATCTTGGTTTCGTCCAACTCTCCGGCTCGATATCTCTTGATCTGGTCCTCATAGTGGCCCAATTCCTGCTCAATAGCGCCAGCGAGAGCCGGCGGTTGAGCAGGCGCGGAAATGATTTGCTCCATAACGATCACCCGGCGATTGAACTAATGGGGGGCGTCCGGCCGAAACCGGTGCTCGCATTCAGTTCAAAAAAAAACTCTCGCGCTAAGGAAGCACGAGAGTAAAAACTCTAACGATTCGTTAGCGATCTAAGGGGAACGCATCACATATCGACACGCCATTCGCATGGTTGTACACATACACATACAGCCCGGAGTTTGGTTATTAAGAATGTTGAAACTGGTAGCCACGATGGCGACGACTTTAATCAAGACTGGAAGCCGAGTCAACTAAATTGTTTTTATCGGGTAATAAATGCAATCAGCTTCCTGAAACGATAAGACAGGGTATAGTAGACGGTTGTGGACCATCTAATTCTTCGGTTTTTAATTCGCTAACCTGAACGGCATTAGCGATGCCCACAGATACAACTCGGTTGTAAGCAGAGATTTTACGAGGGCCAATGATCGCGCCATCCATCAGAACCGCAAATTTCCACTATGCAATCCGCAACCTCGTCAGCGCAGCCGAAGCTCAAGAACGCGCCGGCCGCCCCGTCATCTACTTGAACATCGGTGACCCGCAGGTTTATGGATTCCGGCCGCCGGGGCATGTTGTTGAAGCCGTCGTGCGCGCATTGAGGGAGAGTTTTACCGGCTACACACACTCAGCCGGGCTGCCCGAGGCACGCGTAGCAGTCGCCTCCTATGCCTCGGCTCTGGGCGCTCCCACGGATCTGGAACACGTCCTGATAACCTCCGGGGCATCAGAAGCCGCGGATCTGGTGCTTACCGCGCTGGTTAACGACGGCGACGAGGTGTTGCTCCCTGCCCCGGGCTACCCCATCTATCCCGCCATTCTGAACAAGTTGGGTGCAGTTGCCCGATACTACCGGTTGGACCAGACAAACGGCTGGTTACCCTCGAGTGATGAGATCGGTGAATTGATCACGCCGAGAACGCGGGCGCTGGTTTTGATAAATCCGAACAATCCTACCGGCTCTATTACTCCGGATGAGACAACCCGGAGATTACTGGAAGTGGCGGCACGGCACCGCTTGTTGGTGATCTCAGACGAGGTCTATCGGGAACTATGCTTTACAGAACCCCCTACACCTGCTTCGGCCCTGGCCCAGGAGATCGAGGTGCCGCTGATTACTCTGGAGAGTTTGTCCAAGACCCACCTGGTGCCTGGCTGGCGCGTAGGCTGGATGCGCTACACACATGAAGAATTGATGAGTGACCTGACACGCTCAATCGGTCGATTAGCCAGTGGCCGCCTCTGCTCACCAACCCCTGCTCAATATGCGATCCGCCCTGCGCTTGAAGGTGACAGGAGTTTCATCAACGAGTTCAAACGCGAGATCATGAGACGACGCGATTTCGTGGTCTCATCTGTCGCACAGATCGCACAACTGTCGTGCGAAGCACCGAAGGCGGCGTTTTACGTAATGATCAAAGTGGAGGACCTTCAAGAAAGGCCAGACGAACAGTTTGTGCTCGATATGCTCAGGCACACGGGCATCCTCGTCGTGCCGGGCTCGGGCTTTGGAGTTGACCCCGGGCAAGGATTGTTTCGTCTTGTCTATCTTCCCGACGAACAGGTACTGAAAGACGTTTTCGAGCGAGTCAAAAGTTTTCTTGAGATATCAAGTAGTCGGTCAGCGTGATTTCGGAAGTTTCGGAAGTTTAGAGTCCAACCTTTGGGTTGCCGCTTCGCAGTCACAAACTATAAGGAACCTTTGATCAAGTCGGCGATCGGCTACAGTTAACTCTCGTGTCATGGAGGTCAGTACCACCGCGCGGTAGCGGATCGGGTGAAAACTCAACGTCTCATTCTCCCCAACATTTATGTTGGGGTTCAGGTCGCATCGTTATACTGCGCGGAACCATTTTAATGGTTTTAAGAAGACCCTACCGCGAACCAATGGCATTGATAAAAGGCAGACAGAATGGCTTGGAATGACGCGAAGAAGGAAACCATTGAAATGGTTGCGATTTCATCCGTGTTGCCGCTGATCCCCAACATAAATGTTGGGGGAGAATGAGAGGTTGAGTTTTCACACGGTCCCGGTAGCGGGTGGGTCCGCGCGTAATAACTGGATCCACAGTAAAACAGCTACTTGGTCGCCGGCCCACGCGGGCGGCTCCGCGTCCCCGCGTCGTTTCCGCAATGGATGATTCACCAAGACAGAACAGCTCGCCTGGGTCAGTCACGTCGCCGCATCCCCGCGTCTCCGCGTCCCAGCGTCGCTGGGCTCTTACCCAAGAAGCATTTGACAGGCTGCTCACGCAGCTTGACCCGGACCGCGCGCGCGCGGCGGAAAAGTATGAGGAGCTGCGCCGCAAGCTGATGAAGTTTTTCAAGTGGCGGGGCTGCCTCCAGTTTGAAGAGTACGCAGATAAGACTATTGACCGGGTCGCACGCAAGATCACCGAGGGCGCAGAGCTTCAAGCGACAAACCCTTCGGCGCTTTTCTACGGTGTCGCCGTCCTCTTGCTAAAGGAACACTGGCGAAAAACAGCTACCAACCAGGAAATCCCTGCGAGCCAGACTGAAGCGTGGAACCCGTCTGAGGATCCGGAAAAGATCAGGGCGCAAGCAGAGACTTTGCAGGAACAGGAGACACGGCTTGCCTGCCTGCGCCGTTGCCTGGGCGAGCTTCCCTCGGAAAGTGTCAACCTCATCAAGCAGTACTATTCGGAAGGCGACGTGCTGGACAAGGTGCAGCGAAAGCAGATAGCCCTGCGGCTGAATCTATCGGCCACTGCGCTGCGGAGCCGGGCCTTTCGAGTCAGAGGTCAGCTTGAGCGATGTGTCAACAATTGCCTCGAGGAGGTAGTGCCCTAGTTTGTAGGGGCGTCCCTCCGTGGGCGCCCCACCGTGGTATGTGCGCTCGTGACACCTGACAGGTAATTCCACGATGGGGCACCCACGGAGGGACGCCCCTACAAATTAGGACACCACACTTGAGGAGTCGGGTAGGGCTGCAACACTTCTTAATTTTCGACATTGAGTAAAGGGGAAAGATAACAAAGTCAGTCGTACTCAACCGCAAAACCGCATAGGTTTTCGCCGCTTGTCTTATGAAAGATGAAAGAACCAACGAAGAGAGGCTCGCGCGATACCTGCTCGGCCAGTTGCCGGAGGAAGAACAGCAAAAAATCGAGCAGCACGCTTTCGACGATGACGAGTTCTACGGGCAGCTCCTGGAAGTAGAGGACGACCTGCGATGCGCCTACGCTCAGGGGACTCTTCCGCTCGCACAGAAAGAACTGTTCGAGAAGCGATTCCTGATCTTTGCTGACGAGCGCAAGAAGCTGGCGCTTGCGCGAGACATGATAGCTGTGCTTCGGCAGGCCCCGGTCGCGGATGCATGGAGCGAGGCCTCTAGCCGGGGCGAGCGAAAGACCGACCGCAGCTTGCTCTCCTGGATTCTCGGTTGGGCAAGCCCTCTACCGCGTTACGCAATGTCGGCAGCCGCGCTGGTAGTCGTCGCAGGAGTGGTCTGGCTTTTATTTGAAACTGCGAAACTGCGTAACGAGATAAACCGTCTACACGCTGAGCGCGCGACAGCCGAGCAGCAGCTTAACCAGCGTGCTGCCGAAGAGCGCGCTCGCATTGAACAGCTAGAGCAGCTAGACAAACAGCTCGCGGAGGAGCGTGACCGGCGGGCTCAACTGGAGCAGGAGCTTTCGAAACGCGGGGAGCAAGCTGACGAGCGATCGGCGCGGCCGGCTGTCGTTGCGCTGTTTCTCTCGCCGGGTGGTATACGGGGCGGCGGCCAGACAAGGCGGCTCGTCCTGGCGCCAGGCGTAGAACAGGTGCGGCTCCGGCTCGAATTGACCGGTGAAGCTTCCAACAGCTATCGCGCCGTCTTATTGAACGCCGATGGGAAGGAAGTAAGTAGCCGAGCAGATTTACGGGCGCGTCTCGACGGCGCGCGCCGCATCGCTAGCTTGACCCTTCCCGCCCGTCTGCTGGCCGAAGACGATTACGAGTTGAAGCTGACTGGAGTTGACCGAGACGGCCAACCCGAATGGGCGGCCAGCTATTACTTTACCATCCTGAAGAAGTAACTTCTCATTCAAGAAGTAACTTCTCATTCTCCCCAACCTTTAGGTTGGGGTTCAGGTCGCATTACTGGCCGGCGGAACCATTTTAATGGTTTCCCTCTCACCGCCACTCCAACCCCTACCGCTTAACAAACATCTCGTACTCTTTCGCATACGTCCTCTTACGATGACCGCTCGTTTATCGAGCATTCGCTCGCGGTTGAGTGTTTCCCAAATCCGGTGTGTCCAGAGACGGGAGTAGACAGGTGAGGAACTCCTTTTGGTGAGAATCAGTTGAAAAACCATTGAAATGGTTCCGATGAGTATAACGCTGCCTGTACCCCAACCTAAAGGTTGGGGAGAATGAAAAGTTGGCTTTTTTCCACACCCTCTAAAGCCGTTGTGTGCATGAGAGGCGAACTTTTTTCCGACAGACTCGTTCCCACAATATCTTTTTACTGGCCCACCGCCCGCGCGCCTCTGCAACAGTTTTTCAGAACCGACATTAATCCCATGAAAGGGAATTGAAGGCGGCTGGCGAACCTCAGCGTCGTAGCTTCGCCACTGTAGAGATGAGAAAGATCCGGGAAATCCCACTCACGGCCCTGTAACTAGGAGAAATGTCTTGAGAAGCACGACCCGCCACAGCGCACAATTCAACATCCGCACACTGAGGCTTACCTGCCTCATCACCCTGCTCGCCCTTGCAGGCTATTCGTGGTTGCCGGGCCTCCGGCACGCCTTGGCGGAAAGCTTGAGACCGTCGCCCCCTTCAGACCTCGCGCGCGTCGTGAGGGCTACGAACGGCGATCCGACTTTCGGCACAAACGGCAGGGTGGTGGTGAGCTTCGACGCGTCCTCGGAGGCCAACGACGTTGCTACCCAAACGGACGGCAAGATCGTGGTGGTTGGCAGCTATCTGGACGCTGCTCTACTGGCGGGCGGCATGGCCATCGCGCGCCTTAATGACAACGGTACTCTAGACCAGACTTTCGGCACTGGCGGCAAAGTCGCGACGCCTCCGCCCGGATCTGTTGGCGCCGAGTTCGCGAAGGCAGTCGTCATGCAGCCCGACAACAAAATCCTTGTGGCCGGGCATGGCCGCGGCAATACATCTCAAGCCGGTGTGCTGTATCGCTTCAACCCGGACGGCACGCCTGACACGGGGTTCGGCAACGGCGGCAGGGTCTTTACGGAATTCCCGCCAGCGCAGGGCGTGAATCTGTTCGCTGGATTTAATGACGTGGCGCTCCTGCCGGACGGGGGAATCGTCGCAGTCGGCGAGGCGGCCTTTCAGGTCAATCAGCCCGATTCGAACATCGTCGTCGTTCGCTTTCTCGCGAACGGTGCGCTCAACACGAGTTTCGGCGGCTTGAACGGCGCAGTGCCGGGAACGGTCGTCGTTAATGTCGGCGGGTTTGACACGGGTAACGCGTTAGCCGAGATCAGGCCCGGCGATAACCAAATCCTGTTGGCGGGCAGTGTCACCAACCTGGGGACCAACCCTGGTCAGTTTACGGACGGCTACGTGGCTGTCAGCCTCAACCTCGCGGATGGCACGCCCGACACTAGCTTCGGCGGAGGCGACGGCATTGAGACAGTCCTCTTCGGGCCGGGGAGCGACGCCGAGGCGAATGCCATCGTGCGGCTACCGGGCGACGAGTTCGTGTTAGTCGGTAATCTCAGGAACCCTGATACTCTAAATTTGGAGGCTGCCGTTACGTACCACCGCCCAGACGGGAGCCTTAACACGAACAGAGGCGACGGCGGCGTGGTTGAGACACCGTTTCCTGCGCGAGCATTTGACGCGGGTCTTAGCATATTCGATATTAGTAATCCCGCTGACCCTTTGTTGATCGCCGGTGAGGCTCCCAACCCGGCAAACGCCTCCGATGTGGATTTCAGCCTCCTAAGATTAAGGACTTCACCGGGAGGCGAAGATGAGATCGACGCTGCCTCTAGAGTTGCCTTCGCCCGTGAGTGTTTTGACTCCGCCCGTGCGTGTTTTGACTCCGCCCGTGCACTCGCATTACAGCCTAACGGGAAGGTCGTGCTAGCAGGTGTGACCGAGTTTCAGGGTAATCAACAGATGGGCGTTTTCCGGGGCGATCCTCCCACCCCGGATGTCTTTGTCGGGTCTGTCACCGACAATATTATTCGAAGGATAGACGCCGTGGCCAACCAGGCAAGGACCTTCGCGGCTCTGCCGCCAGGCGTAAGAACTATAGCCTTGACTGCCGAACCGACGGAGGACTTGGCGACGGAAGGACGGCTCGTCGCCCTTGGGACCGACTCTTTCTTATATTCTATCGATCCCGATGGAACGGTGACGCAACTCCCAGAAAGGACAACGCCCATCGCATCAAATCTCGCTTTCGACTTCAATGGGAACCTCTATTACACGGAAGACGACACGAGCACCTCCGCCCGTAACCGGCGAATCCGGTGCCGCCCCGGAATAACTGGCGCGCCCCAAACCATCTTTACCAGCGCCGACATTCGCCCACGTTCACTCGCTATCAATCCCTCGAATGAGGCCATTTACTTCACCGCAGGTCAAGCCGACGGCATTACAGGCCTTTTCGTCATGCTCCCGACCGCGACCGGGTTCGCGCCCCCGATGCTCGCTTTCGATGGCATCCCCATTGATCCCATCTCAATCGCCTTTGACGCTTCGGGGGAAAACCTTTTCGTCCTTGATACTTCCGGACGTGTACGACAACTGACGCGGGTAGCTGGAGGGCCGAATTACCAACTTGGTCCCAATTCGGCCAGTGGACTCGGCGTAACCCAAGAAATCGCAGTCGCAGGCAGTCTCGTCCTCGTCACCGACAACGGCGATTCTGGCGGGCTCCATGTACTGAATTTGGATTTAACGCGGACTGGTCCACCACTCACGGCTGTTCCGAACCCGACTGGGGTAGCAGCCCGGCAGACCCTTCCTCCCTCCGCCGATGTGTCAGTCAACGCGAGAGTCTCAGGCATCAGTGGCCCGTTCATCCGCTACGAATTCAACGTCCAAAACATTGGCGGAGCCCCGGCATTGAACCCTGGGGTCATTATCACTGTCCCGCCCGACACCACCTCCCCGACTCTGGACACCGTGCCAACTGGCTGGACGTGTCCTTCCACACCCGACAGCACTGGAGCGTTCACCTGCACGAACTCGAACCCGTTATCACAGTTCAGCGCGCCGGAGACCTTCGGGCTGTCCCTCACAGCGAACGGCAACGGAATCTTTACCAGCAGAGCTACGGTGAGCAATACGCCGCCTGAGCCTAATCGTAACCGGACGAACAACACCGCAGAGGCCTCCGCAGCAATCGGAGTGGAGCCGACCTTGTCCGTCAGTGACATGACCGTCAACGAAGGCAACTCAGGTGCGACCATCGCAGAGGTCACCGTCAGCATGTCGGCGGCAGTCGAAGGAACGGTGCGCTTCAACATCGCCACCGCCGACGGCACGGCCACCGCACCCAGCGACTACATAGCTGTGCCTAACATACAGGTGCGCCTCAACCCCCTGGAGACGAGACGGACGTTTCAATTCCTAGTCAACGGTGACACGATCATCGAACCGGACGAAGACTTCTTCGTCAACATCAGCAACCCGATCGGCGTGACCGTCACGGACGGCCAAGCGCGGGTTAACATCCTCAACGACGACGCCGCCTCGACTCCAACTCCAACCCCGACACCTACACCCACGCCAACGCCTACTCCAACCCCAACGCCGAACACTGTGCAATTCAACGCCGCGATTTACATCGTCGCGGAAGACGCGGGCAGCGCGCTCGTCACAGTGACGCGCACTGGAGATCTCTCGAGCGCGATAACCGTTGATTACGCGACCAGCGACGGCACCGCCTCAGAGCGAAGTGACTACACAACTGCTGTAGGAACGCTGCGCTTCGGCGCCGGCGAAACGAGCAAGACATTCACACTCCTCGTAACCGACGATCGCTCAGTCGAACTCGACGAGTCGGTGAATCTCAGTTTGAGTAATCCGACTGGCGGCGTCGCGCTGGGCAGCCCGAACGTTGCCACACTTAACATCACCAGCGATGACACCTCGCCACCTGTCTCGAATCCGATAGAAGAGGCGGAATTCTTTGTCGAGCAGCTCTACCTCGACTTTCTCAACCGCCCACCCGATCCTGCCGGCAAGGGCTTTTGGATGGACCAGATCACCAGTTGCGGAGCCGATACGCAATGCCGCGACATACGGCGGATCAACGTCTCAGCGGCGTTCTTCCTCTCAATTGAGTTTCAACAGACAGGCTTCCTTGTGTATCGCGCTCACCAGGCGGCGTTTGACACCGGGCCGGCACTTGGTTATCGCGACTTCCTGCGCGACACGCAGGAAATTGGACGTGGCGTGGTGGTGGGCCAAGCCGGCTGGGAACAACTACTGGAAGCCAACACACAAGCGTTCTTCAACGAGTACGTTACGCGTCCACCGTTTATGACTCGTTATCCCTCGACGTTGACCGCGGCGCAATACGTTGACGCCCTCAACGCCAACACGGCTGGATCACTTTCACAAACTGAGCGCGACGCGTTAGTAGCCGGACTTAACGGTGGCACTGAAACGCGAGCTACGGTGATGCGGTCGGTGGCAGAAGATGGTGACTTCCGCGCGCGCGAGTTTAACCGCGCGTTCGTCTTCATGCAGTACCTCGGCTATTTGCGGCGACAGCCGAACGATGCGCCCGATATGAACTTCGATGGGTATAACTTCTGGCTGAATAAACTTAACCAATTCAGCGGCAATTTCATTCAGGCCGAGATGGTCAAGGCTTTCATCCTCTCCGGCGAGTACAGGGTGCGCTTCGGCCCGTAGCAGATTTAACCATCGCCAGTTTCGACATTGCCGATCACTACGTTGATCCACTCATTTTGCTTGTATCTAGTTGTATCTGAGGATGGTACTGATCTCACGGGACCGCAGGTCAAGTGATGAGTGGCCAGGACCCACTGAAGAGATCCTGCACGCGCGTTACCAATGACTCAACCGCATCTGCCTGATGCAATCCGATGGAGGTTCACAATGAGAATTCGAGTTTGTGTGTTCTGCCTCGTCTTTGCGCTTGTTATTCCGGGGCGCGGCGCCGGACAGGACTCGCCACTAGTTCGGCCCGAGCCGCTGGACCAACTTTCCCGTACGCTCGGTGAACTGGAAGGCGTGATCGATCAGGCAAGGGGATACATCGATCAGGCAACGGGGGACAAGTGCCCGGACCTCGACGCGGAACAAGCTCGACGGATCGTCCTGGCCGCAGCCGAGTTGGAAGACCTGCTCAGACACTATCCCGGCCTAGTAAAAAAAATCAGGGAAAAATCACGTGACAACTTCTTGCAGAAGGTTAAGGAGGTGGGGAGAAAAGAGGAGGAGGTCGCGCGACTGCAGCTTATCTTTGCTTGGCAAAACTACGTGCTTTCAGTCACCAAGGCGACGCTTGATTTGGCCGACGTCATGTCGCTTGGCAAAGACCTGGGGGAGACTTTGCTAACTAAGCCGGACCCTCTAGCTGTAGGGCTTGTCGAGAAAGCAGCGATTCCACCCAGGCATCTTTTGAACTGGAGCCGCCAGGCGAACGATGTGGCGCAGGCGTTGGAAGGGGCTTTAGGGGAGGCAGAGATCCTTTATCCTGACGACTTCAAGACTCCTGATCATCCAGAAGGGATCGAGGTGGTCAGACAAAACCTCCAAAACATCCACGCGGCCATCGATGGCATTAGAAAGTGGGAGGAGGGTGTTCGGATGTTCAACTCCGGCCTCATAGACGCGAGCAAAATCACGGAACTGGATGAGGCGTTTCGGGGTGATCTATTCCAGTTGGTTGGCGGCGTCGTGCAATCATGGGCTGAGCATGTCAGTGCCAAGTTTGCCGCCAGAATTGCCGAGCAGGAGGGGCTGGTGCGGAGTGATGAACGGAATTTGAGACCATCGTTCCGCGACTGGCAGCAATATTCGCTCGTGGAGGGGCGCGTGGACAATCTCATTGCTCGGCTGAAGAGCACACGGAAGGGCCTTGAGACCTTGGCGCGCGACTACTTCGGTTCACAGCAGTATCGGCTTTATCCTGTGCCGCCGTCCTATCCAACGGCTGGAGAGGGGATCAGGCACTTGGAAAAGGATCTGCCGCAGCGTCTGACTGCGCTCCTGGAAGCAGCGAGAGGATTCCGCATCGACCGCCCGGTTAAGCCGCAGCTGCGGCTGGAGAAGGATTCCTTTCAACCTGAGGAGGAAGTGACTGTCCGTTTCTCGGCGCCGACCTGCCTGCCGAAGGATTCCTACCTCAGCATCAACTCTTCAGACACGCCGCACGGGAGTGAGGAGGTGAACGATCAGCGGAAGATCGGACCGCACCAGTTCCTCGATAAGCGCAAAGAGGGAACCGTGACGTTCAAAGCGCCGACCGAGCCTGGCTCTTACGACGTGCGGATGAATGACAGCCACCAGAGCGGCAAGGAGCTTTTCAGCATCACCTTCTCGGTAACCCGCCATTTTACGATCAAGCCCTTCGACGCCACGGTGTGGCCACGCACGGACGCCGATATCGGTGTCGCGGGCTTCGTCATTGAAGACTTCGAGGACGCGGCGCTGGCGCAGGGTCTGCAGGTCGAGCTCTCGGACAGCGCCGACAGCTTCAGGCCGACGGGCTCGCTGCCGATGGTCTTCAATCCGAACAACGACGATCCGAACAGCGAGTCGTTCTTCACAGCGGGTGTCTGGGACGGCTCGCGTGTGCTCATTAACCGGCGCACGCCGCCGCCCGACGGCTATAGCGACCTTTCCTGGGGCGACGTGACTTTTCACGTCACCGGTGGCGCCTCTTCGTTCGGCTTTAGTTTGCAGAATATGGATCTGGATGCTGAATTGTTCGTCAACGGCGTCTCCCAGGGTAACTTGAGTGGCCACCTCTCGACCGGCAGCGGACGCAACGGCTATCTGCGGATTGACGCCGGATCCAGTGGGGCGATCTTCTCGGTGAAGGTGGCGAACGGGGCCGAATCGGACACCGGCGATGGTTTGGTGTTCGATCATGTCGCGTTCAAGCCGCGTTCCCGCTGACCGAGAGCGTTCCAGTCGTTAAGCACCGTGGATACTCTTCGAGATGGCCGCCGCTACTCATCTGCCTCGACCCGGTAGCCGGAGGGTGCGGAGAGAAAGGAACAGTCATGAGAACTCAGTTGATTAAAGCTAAAGCTGTTTGCGGGCGGGCGGTTCTACAGCCGTTCTTTTTCACAACCGCATCGACGTTCGTGAGCCCGTTAGTTTTACACGTTCAACGTTATTGCCTAATGCTTTCTACACTTTTCGCCGTTCCTTTGTTGGCTGAAAGTGCGCTACCTCAAAGTCGTGTACCGCAGTTCAAAGACTTTCCTGTGTCTGAAGCATACATAGGCAAGAATGCGCCGCTCATACTCACAGACGAAGACAGAATGTTTCGCACACGGTTGAGAGAAGCGGCGAAGGCAAAACCGAATTTTGCCGGCCAATACATTCTCACCGCCTGGGGTTGTGGCTCGGGTTGTCGAACGGGGGCGGTCATCGATGCTAAAACCGGAAAAGTTTTTCAATGGGATTTTAGCATTTGCTGTTGGGACTCGCTTGCGGATGACAATTTCAAGCCAATCGAGTTTCGCCTTAATAGCAAGTTGATTGTTTTCTCAGGTGCTCGAAACGAAGAGGAGGGTGACGAAGGGGCGCATTTCTACAAATTTGAAAATGGGCGCTTCGTTCATCTTCGCTCAATACTCAAGGAGTAGTAGGTTGAACACTATCGAATCTAAACCACTAGTTACTGGCCGATCGCGGAATCTTTGTGATTCACCGTGGCTCGAGACGCCACCGTGCGTGATGAAGAGGATCTCGACAATTGTGCCGAGCAGGATGATCTGTAGCTTCCTTCTGCTGGCGATACTTTTGGCGACGCCGGCCTCGGCGCTCTCGTGCGCCTGCTGCGCGGAACCAGGCACCTGGTTTCAGATCGTGGGCCGGGCCGACCCTGAAGTCTTGGCGCTCACCGGAGAGCTGGGCGATAAGTTGGGTCCGACTGCTTTACTTCAGCTGGGAGCAGCCGACCTCGAAGAGGTGAAGGGGATTTCCTCTGCCTCCGAAAGATACGTTCTGCAGCGTCTAGGCCGCGGTCGGCAGTGGAAGTTGAGGTTCACCGCTCAAGACGGGAAAGATGGCACGCTCAACTTCACCATTCCCGACGCCGTAGTCGATTACGGTGTCGACCTGCGGGAGAACCATCAGATGGGCGCTGGGGGACCGCAGTTATACAAAGAGTGGCGTTTCGAGGGTCCGGTAACCGGCACCGGCATCTTTGAGAGCGGATCATCTTTGGGGGCCCGGTTTCGTCTCATCTTCCAGGGCCGAGGAAACATGTGCCGGAATGCTGGCGATTTCAAACACTGGATTCTACAGATCAAAGGACCAGGCGCCGACTACACGCTTTACGGATCAATCGGCCCCCGTCCTCATTGACAGAATTAGAAAGGGAGATGTTATGGCCCCCATCGTTAGCCTTGCTCTTTTCGTTTCAGTTCTATTCTCAAGCATCGCTCTAGCGCAGGCTCCTACGGATCCCAAGCCGGTGCCGAGAGTGGAAAGTCAACTCATTGTGAAGAAAGTCCAGGTCGAGCCTTTGCGCATTGAAGAAGCCGACGTTCTCTACGACCCCTCGAAGCCGCGGCAGGTAAAACTCGAGATCGTGTTCAGCCAGCCGCTTCCGCCACCCCCCACGGGCGGAGGCGGATTCGGCGCCGAGCTTGGAGGACCAATCACTGATGAAAATTCTCTCCCTGCCTGGATGCAGCAACAGGAAGCGAAAGCAAAAGAATTAGCCCTGAGAGAATACAGAGAGATCACCGGAGACGATAAGGCTGAGTCGCCTATTCCAGTGAGTTACAAGGGTGACGCTCGCGTCAAGGAGCTAATTAAAGACGGCTATCGCTGGAGAGCCGGAAAAGATCATGTTGCTTCGGATGCATGGGTTCATCTCTACGCAAAAGTAACTGGACCTCCGGAAGCGCGGCTGGGAGAGATTACCAAGAGAATCAGAGTCGAGTTTTCTCCCACCATCTCGGCTAACGGCGTCGTTCGTCTCAATGCATCTCAAACTGCTGAGATTACACCGGAGCAAGTTCCGCCGGGCGTCAATGGTGGACTGTGGCGACAAGAGCGCGAGCGGGAGCTGCGACTTGCTTCTCAACAGGCAGCATTTTTGTTAGTTCACTGGATGAACCTCTGGCGTATTCGGGCGCCCAAGGAGGCTGAAAGTGCATTCGCAGCCGGCCAAACTTATCCCCTTACCCGCCACCGGCGCTTCTGGGGCAAGGAGTGGAAGATTCAACTGAAGCTGGAAGGTCAGGTCAAACTCGAGATCGATAAGCCTCTTGGTGAGAACCCGCCAAGCGAAGAAACAGGGAATGTGAACAAGCCATCGGATGTCAATCTACGTGCCCATTTCTCACGTTCGGAGCCTGGTATCCAAATCAAGTCGCACCATGGATCCATGCGTGAATTCAATTTGAAAGCTCAGCCAAATCTCGCTGAGCACGTTTCGAAGTCTCTTCCTGTTTTGCCACGGAGCGGATTTGAACAAACTCACTACCGTAAGGAACGAACGTTTTGGAAAATAGCAATGAACAAAGGCGGACTGCAGAAGTTGATTTCACCTTTTCTGGTTCAGGAGTCAATCCCGAAAATCTCCGGAGTGTTGGACGAGGACGGGTTCCGAATGAGGGTGATTCAGAATGGTCGAAAAATTAGACTTGTGGTCGAGGCTGTTAGCGACTCGGCCAAAGTATACGGTTGGCAAATTGGCGACGAGGCGTTCAGAGGCGAGATTGCTGGGGAAGCGAGCGATTTAAACACTTGGATAATCACTGGGCAGTTTCTAGAACGGTACCCTAGAAGAATCCATTTGCGTAGCACGGGCGAGACTGATTCAAAAGAACTGTATCCGAACCTGGCAGATTTTTGGTTCCCGATCTCGGAAGGGTTTCTTGATCTGAGAGGAGACCGTCCTTCCCTGTTGATCACGAAGGGAGTCTTCTATATTGACATTCGAGGCCGAGCTACGGTTGAAAGGCGAGTTTATTTCGACGAGCCTCGCGTAATCACCGACGATTCCTACGGGTCGTATGTTGGTTACCTTCCTGAAAACCACAACTTTCGATTCGTAGGCTCAGCAGAGATTGTCACCCTGCCGACCACGCCACCAGAACGAGAGCCTTCAAGCGAGGATGTGGCAGCGGCGTCTAACATCAAATTCGTGGACGCTGAGGGCAAGACGGTGGAGGGCAGCACGAGCTTTAGTGATCCGAGGCCGATCGTGACGCTTAAAGACCTGGGGCCTTCCGATGTACGGGTTGAGGGCGACACTGCCAGCATCACCTTGTCAGGGTCCGTGACCGACGCGATTGCCGACATCGTTGATCGGGCCGCCGATATTCTCGAGGTGGTGATCGAATATCGGAAACGAGGACCCGACGAGAGATGGGCTCTCGTGACGGAGCGCGTTCAGGTGGAAAAACAGCGAGGGGACGCTCCAACAAGTCTTAGGCCGTTCCCATTCGAGGGCGTGTTCTCTAAGACGATCCAGCTTCCGCTCGCGCCAGGTAGCAGCTTCGTTTCCGTGAGAGCAGACAATGCAATCAAAAATTCCGGCTACGACTCCTTCTCTCTTAACTTCAGTCAAGGAGATTCCACGCCTCTGCGCCTTGAGCGTGTGACCAACCACGAAAGTACGCTGCCAGGCTTGGTCAACCCGGTTCGAGTTCAGATTTCCGATCCCGCGCTCACGGCCTATGCGTTCTCCGGCACCGTGAGCCTCTCGCTAGCTGGATCCGGGACATCGCCCACAGCTGCTTTCAAGCTGCTGGTGGACGGGGAACAAGTTTGGCTCGATCGCCCGCTCATGGCGGTGGCGCGCGAGTTTCCTTCGGCGCCGAGCAACGTCTTCCGCGCCGATTTATTGCCGGGGCCGATTCGACTCTCCTACAAAGGAGTCGAGCGCAGCCTGTCGTGGGGTTACACAGCCCAGAGTCCTCCTGTCTATCCGAAGTACGCGAGCGGGACCACGGTGCAGCATTGGATTTGGGACTATTCTTTTCAGTTCGGGATCGACCGTGACCAGGTGAAGGTCGAGCGCTTGGTCGGCCGGGAATGGGTCGAGGACACCGAGATAAAGGTCACGGTCGAGCAGGAAGTTTCCGGACCGAAGCCTGGGGTGCGGGTCAAGTTGCAGATCCCTCCCTCTGCCTGGAGAGCCGGTCGGGAACGCCGTTGTCGTTTCTTCCAGGAGCACGGGCCCGGAGGAGGCCCGCAAACCTTCTCCCTTGGGAATTTCGAAGTAGTACCCTTGCGCACGGTGATCGTCACAGTGGATGGGCTGGCGTATGACTCTTTCGCCGGTCTGCTCGCTGGCAAAAAAGCGCCTTACTTCAAGCGAGTCTTCGGAGAAGGCGTCGACGCGGGAAAGAAAGTTCTTTCGGCGCTGCCGACCGTTACCTACTGCAACTGGCCGGGCGTCTTCAGCGGAATGCCCCCCAGGGACCACGGAATAGTCGGCAACTCCTTTTTTGAGCGGGAGCGGCGCGACGTGTGGCCTTTTCTGTCGGCGGATGACCGTCTCGTCGGCGGCGATGTGAGCCATGCGGCCTTCGCCGTCCTTTTCGGATTCAATTCGCGAGCCAAAGACGGTGCCGGGAGTCTCTATGATCAGCTCGCGGCGGTCCGCCCTAAACCGGAACGCCTTCATGCAGCGTCACTTTACCAGTGGTACTACCGCCACGGCGAAAGGGTCGAAATGGATCCCGACGATTTCCCGACCCAACATCCCTCTCCGAAACACCTGGGCCATAATGCGGAGACGGCTGCCTATCAAGACGGGCTCTCGGGTGAAGATTCTCGGAGAGTGTTCGCGGCGAGGAGCAGCGAACTCGACGTGCTGACCGTCTACTTCGCAGGTCCGGACAACGTGGCCCACGGGGTGGGAGCTACTCCCGCCGAAGCCAACTTCAGTTCCGGACCCGCGCTTCCCAACGTCGCAGATCCTCTGACGGCCATCAAGACGCAGGTCGAGAGGGTGACGGACCGCGAATTCGGCAAGCTCGTCGATCAGATCCAGCTCGATGGATACCTGTCGGCGACGCTCTTCGCTCTGACGGCAGATCACGGACTACACGCCTATCACAACACGCCAGATTTTACGCTCGGGCTCGGAAACTGTTTTGCAGATGTTTTCAAAGCCGTCGGACTCGACCCGTGGCGCGGAGCGCGGAATTTCGGTTGGGACAAGGGGGCCAAGAACACTGTCGCGTATTCTCCGAACGGAGGAATGGGTCAGATCTATCTGCGAGACGACAATGGAACATGGCAGCAGCCACCGAGCAGGGACAGGATTCTCGCCGTGGCCAGGGCGTTGTACGTCCAGGCGCTCGGAGGCCTATCGGACAAGATCGATCCCGCCGGACGCCTGGTGCCGTACGACAGGAACAGCAGATTCCCGCATGTTCCCAGGCTCTGTGGCCAGCTGGCGCCAAAGAACAACCCAGCAGTGCGTGGCGTAGGGGTAGATGGCGGTGCACTGGGGCGACCACCGGCGATCTTCGTGCGGGTCGGCAACGACGGAGAGAATCACTTCACGCAAGACTTCCAGTGGGTGAAAGACGTCGTGCCAGACCCGCAGCCCAACCAGGAAGATGTTGTGCTAGGAGAGATCTGGGAGTTCGAGGCCGCGCGGAGAAAGGTTTTGAAGCCAGGGGCGCCGCCTGGCTCCGCGTTCGATTGGCCCGAGTTCGCTGCTCGGATCGACGAGATGAACGACAAGAATCCCAAGGGTAGCCGAACTGGAGATATCCTGATCTTCATGGACGGGGCAATGGGGTATCTCACGGTCAACGACGGAGACGGCTACAACGGGTGGCACGGTGGCGCGACGATATCGGAGTCGTACGTGCCTATTGTGCTCAGCATGCCAGGTGGAGCCTTCGTCGACCGTGCCGAGGTGAACAAGCTTCTGGACAATGCGATTCGCAAGGTTGGGCGTCAGTCACTTCGAAATTGGCACTTGGCCGAGATTCTCAAGAACGTCCATGTGGCGCTGATTCAGTAACATTGCTTTGCGCTACACTGGTGTGCGCGAACGAATACTTTCGAGCTGCCTCCTCTGCAGAGGCCGTTGCGGCGATCAGCAAGTTACATGATCTCCAAAAGTGTTGGGTTGGGGCCATTCAACATGCAGTTCGATTCCTTCACGTTGCTAATAACGTCTAAGGGAAGGAGAGAAATAAGATGAAGAAACCCGTTCTTATTATCTTAACAGTCACAGGTCTCTTATGTGCCGGCAACGTACAGATTCCCAACCACATTAAAGCCGCGGCTAGGGCTCGAGTAAGTGAATCTAAAGAGCCGCGGCAACGCCCTTCCAACTTCACACAAATGCCGCGAATTGTAAGTATTTCGACAGGCGATGTTTCGCGAAGATCAAACAAAAGAGACCGCGACGGATTTGAAATGCCGCCCTGGACTAGAGTGGAAGTGACCGGGCTGTACTTCAAGAACAGACCCGTTACCGGGGAATTTGTTACCGTTGTTCCGTTGGGCGTGGGCATCGAACCTATAGATTTGAAGATAGCGAACGCTAAGGCATGCGAGCGAGTTTTTCAGGAACTACCGGATCGTCAGTGTGAAGTCGAGCTTGCGCCGTTAACACCGAGAGTATTCTTCGAATATGAACCTTCGTCTGACAGACGAAGCGATCTCCCTTTTCAAGTGTTGGTTCTTTACCCTCGCGTGAGTAATGCTCGCGCCTTGAGCAAAGCCGAACTCAGGCGAGAAATGCTACCGCAAGGCGTCTCTCCTAATGTTGTTTCCGCTGCTGTCGACCTGACAGGTGACGGCATGCCGGATGTGCTGGTTACAGATTTCTGCTGCGACGCGCCTGGCAGATCAGACAACTGCGACTACACTTGCGGTAAAACTCGAATCCGAGAAGGAAACAGCTGGAAAGTTGTACACTCTTCGATACCGGCATAGTGATCCAGACTGTTAAAAACTTTCAGCAAGAGGCGTGAGGAAAGAAAGGACCACAGGACAATTGAGCTGACCATCGAGCGGAGAAGTGTCTTTGCGGTCTGCAAGTCCGGTGGTATGGGCTTCGCCCATGTGGGCTGCGGCGGGCGTGTCCCCTTCGTCACGCCGGAGGAGGCAGCGTGGGCTTCCGGCGCGAGTCTGCGGGCAATTTTCCGCCGGGTTGAGGCGGAGAAAATCATTGTTTTTGGAAACGCCCGAAGGCGCGCTGCTCGTCTGCCTCTATTCGCTCACTCAAAAGACGTGAATTCGTGACAAAGAGCCGATCCACGAAATGACACGAACCGGAACGAAAAGAGATCTCTTAATAACAGTCAATTCGTGTGCTTCGTGGATCGTCTTATTCTTCTGCGAATGGTGGAGATTGGGCGAGGTTCGGTCAGATGCGTCACGAAATGTGGGGGAGAACGCGCTGGACAAGTTTTAGGAAGCGGGGGTCGGTATGCATTTCTCTAAAAATGGGGTTGGCTTTGATAAAGACGATCTCGAACGCGCGTTTCTCGACTGCTTCACCGAGCCAGTACAAAGCCTTATCTTTCTCACCGAGTAGAGCGTGGTATTCAGCAAGGGACGGACTGAACAAATTCGCGGCTGGCATTAGGTTTTGCCTTATCCTCTCGCGCCAGAAGCCTCTGATGCCGTGCTTCGCGTAGGCTTCTCTCAGCGCCCCGCCGGACTGTAGGCTAAATCTGGCGTCGTGGCCTGCAAGCCCTTGCAGTTTGAAGTACTCGTCAACTGCCTCATCATACATCCCCTTCTTTGTGTATGCCTGGTAAAGGTAGACGTGGGCGTTGAGGAAGTTTGGGTCGAGCACGAGCGTCCGGTGACACTGCTCGATAGCTCGGTCGTATTGGCTATCGAAGTAGAACATCTGCGCCATGTCGGCGTTGATGGGCAGCGAGAATGGATCAAGCTCAAGGGCTTGCCGCATCTCCTCCACCGCTTCTTGCACGTGCCCGTATGCCATGAGGTAAATCGCGTACCACTGACGTGCTGTCGCGTGACGCGGTTTGAGCGACACGGCGAGCTTTAATTCCCGTTCCGCTGTCACCCAGTCCCAGGACCAGAACATGCGGACGAAGCCGATGGTGCCGTGTGCCTCACCAAGTGTGTTGTCGATCTCTAGAGCCTTTCTGGCCAACTCCTCCGCCTTTCGCCACATCCTGTAGTCAAACGCGTAAACGTCGGCCAGCCCTGCGTAGGCGAGGGCGTATTGCGGATCGAGTGTGATCGCCTGTTCGAAGAAGTTAATGCTACGGTGCAGCCCCTCGACATTTCTCTTATTCCAATGGTATCGACCTTTCACATACGCTTTGTATGCCTCGACGTTTTCAGTGGACCGCCGCGTTAGCAGTTGCTTGAGTGTAGCGGCCGGGACGGAAAAGACCTCGCGCGCCAGTTTTTCGGCCATGACGTCCTGCAACGCAAAAAAGTCCGTGTGAAACCCCTCGAAACTCTTTTGCCAGATGACCCCGCCGTCGCTCGTCCGAGAAAGCTTTAACCTAATCTCGATGCGCTCGCCCAGCGTTCTGAAATCCCCGGTGAGCACTGCATCCACTTTCAACTCACGCCCGGCGGCAATAGGGTCGTGGCCTGGCCCCAGGTATCTATTGGCGGCGCTGGTGGGTCGTACCTTGATCTGCATGTTTTGATCGAGCTGGTTGATTAGGTTGTGGGCGATTCCCAACCCAAAGAACTCGGCATCCTCACCGCTCGCTCCGAGCGGGGTAAAGGGAAGCACCACGAGAGAACGCAAAGCGGGTGTCACGTTCTTCCCGTTTTCAGAGTTCCTAAGACTAGCCAGCCAGAAGGCGGCGCCTGCCAGAGAGGCGAGTACAAGTACCGCCGCAACAAGAGACACGGCGGCACGGCGAAACGGAGAAAGGGAGAAACGGAGAAACGGAGATCGAGTTACTATGGTATGGGTTGCCCGAGCAACGTCTCTTGTTTCCTCCGGTCCGCGCCTCGCCTCCTGCTGACTGCCTCCTGCCGTGTGCCGTCTGCCGTCTGTCTCCGTATCCCCGCTTCTCCCCGTTTCCGAATCCTCTTCCGTCTCTTCCTTAATGATCAGTCTGACTTTGGTGTTGGTCGCACTGACTAGTCCCTCGCTCTCGTCCCACCCCTCCCGGACGCCGGGAGCAAAGCGGTAACCACGCCGCGGCACAGTTTCGATTAATCGCTGCTCAGGGCTCCCATTCCCGAGCACCTTTCGGAGCGTCGAGATGTATTGAGAGAGGTTGTTCTCTTCGACGAATGTGTCAGGCCAGACATGTTTGATGAGCTCATCTTTCTCGACGATGTGTCCGCTTTCGCGCACGAGCACCAGGAGCGTGTCGAAAACCTTCGGGGGCAACAACACCGGCGCTCCGTTGTGATAGAGGACGCGCTCTGTATCGTCCACTCGGAAGGATCCGAACTCGTAGAAGTGCCTTGCCTGATTGCTTATAAGCCTCTTCATAACTAATTCAGAGCTTCTTAAAGACTTTCAGCGGTAGGAGAGTTAGGGTCCGCCGCCTCTGGGAGACAAGGTTCGAGACTCGAGACTCGGTTAGCAATTCGTTCGCTGGCCATTCTAGTACCAGACGTGGCCGGGGGCAACGCTGGAAAGACTTCTGATGAAGAAAAAAGAAACCACGACGACGATCGATTTGATCGGCCTGCGATCGGAGAACGTCGTACTGAATGAAAGGAGCTGTAATGCGCATATCTCGATTTACTCCGCTGTTGCTTTGTGTGTTGTTCTCTGTTAGCGCGGCGCCCGCCACCGCGGACACCGTTTTCCTGAACGAAGCGACGTTTGTGTCGGCCGCCGGGCCGCTGACGTTGGAAAGCTTCGAGGCCCTTGCCCCCTCGGCCATCGTGGCCAGCGTTGACGTTGACGGATTCACAATTAGTACAACAACGCCTGCGCTTCAAGTTCGGAACACCCCATTGCTTGGATCGTTTGCGACTCACGGTACCCAGTTCGTCCGGTGGGACTCAACAACGGTGGGATTTGTGCGGTTCACCTTCGACACGCCGGTCAACCGATTCGGCCTGACGCTAACCGACGCCTTTGATGGCGCCGTCGTACGCACGCTCACCTTCACAACGAGTGGCGGTTCGATCTTCACGCTTTCGGGGAATAACGGTGACGGGTCGAGTCGTTTCTGGGGATTGATTGCTGACAATCCGTTCACGGTGATTACGATCAGCTCGAGCTTTCCCGATGGAATCGGCATGGACGGAGTGCTGTACGGCAATGCACAAGTGTCGCCAGTTCCCGAACCGACCTCTCTACTCCTCCTCGCCATGGGCACAGTGGGCCTGCTGGCGAAGGTGAAACGGTGGAAGCAACAATAGGATCAGTAAGCGCCACGTACAAGTAGACAGATGCAGAGCGGTCAACGTTGTCTGTCTATGTCTGCAGGCTACTGATGAGGAAAAAGAAGACCACGAGGACGATCGAACTGACGTTCGAGCGGACTGAGTTTTTTGCCGTCCTCAAGCCGCGGAAGTCTTATTTCGCCGAATGCGCGGAGTGCGGGGGGCGGGTCCCGGTGGTCACGCCTGAGGAGGCCGCTCGGGCCTCGGGTGAGAGCCTGCGGGAAGTCTTTCGCCGTATCGAAGCGGCGGAAGTTCATTTTGTTGAAACGCCCGACGGCGCTCTGCTTGTCTGCCTCGACTCGTTCAATCAATCGCGGTGAATTCGGCGATGAGAACAACCGATCCACGAATACACACGAAACATCACAAAACGAAAGTACGGTTTTTCGTGTGATTTCGTGGATCAAGTTCTGCTGTCGGTCCAAATGTTGCAGGTCTTTATTTAGCGGGCTCCACTTGAGTGTATGAAAGTCTCTATAGAAAAAAACCTAACCAGGAGCCTGTTTCTAAAGTCCGTTGAAAGAAGCGAACCGGGTTTCACCCCGTTAGGGGGTGACATGTTTATAGATCGCAGGCGCATTACGAACTCAGACGCCGTGCGAAGGGGCGGAACGAAACTGAACAGTACCACTCAGCTTGACTTCCGCCCCTTCGCACGGCGCCGCGTAGGGAGGTGGGTCGGCGCGAGCTATAAACATGTCACCCCTAACGGGGTGAAGCCGCGGTGTGAATGAGAAGGCAGCAGCAGCTTTTCCCGACAGTCGCCAAGCATTGAAGCCCGACAGTCTCCAAGCATTGAAGTAACGCCCCATCCCAAGGAGTTTGCCATGAGAAATCCGATTCGCCACTTTGCACAAGGCACCATCCGCACACTGACAGTTGCATGCTTTGCAGGTCTGCTTGCCTTTGCGGGTTACTCGTGGATGCAGCGCAGCCGGCAGGTCTTGGCGGAAAGCTTGACGCGGAAAACGTTATCCGTGGTGCTGTGGCCAGAGCCGCGTGTAACGGGTCGGTTCGCCGCCGCCCTGATAATGTTCGTTGCGAGTATGTTTTGGGGAGCGGCAGTTACAGCCTTTGCCCAACAGCGGTCGACGACAGTGGACGTAGGGAGGACCAAATCATACGGGCTATTGAGAGAGGTCTACCCGCGCAGCATAAACATCAGCTCCGCCCCGACCGGCATCGCAGAAGTCTCGCTTGACACGGACAAGAGTAAGCTTCGCATCCGAGGAGTAAGCCCGGGGAGCACTGTGGTCACCGTCAGCGGGACTTATCGGCGCATTGAATTTCCTCCTATCCCGCGTCCCCCAAGACCAGGAGAGAATCGTCCCCCAAGGGAAGTGGCTGTTCCCTTCCGGCACACGATCCGTGTGACCGTCCTACCCCGAATCCTGGAGCCTGACAGACGCGCGATTGACATCCCCGTGAGCAGGGGATTTACCAGGACCTATCAGATCCATATCTTCATGGGCCCCGTGTTCAGGAATGAGAATGAGGAAGGAGTCAGGTGGAGAAACTTCCGCGTGACGCCGGGCGATAATAACATCGCCAGGGCGGGTGTTAACCGGATGCGGATCGGGATCACGGGCGTCAATGGCGGGCAGACCACAATCACGCTCACGGGCGAGCGGCTTTTCCAAGGGACGTGGCAGCGGGTGGTCCGCGACCTCCAGGTAAGAGTGGGCGCCGCGACAAGCTCATCGTGGGCTGGTACGTGGAAAACGTCCCACGGAAAGATGATTCTTGTAGCAGGCCCGGGTAAGACATTCCGCGGAAGCTTCGATTGGCATAAGGGCGGGCGGATCATCGGCAGTGTAGATGGACCTCGCCGTCTTGTCGCCTACTGGATACATTCGGAGTCAAACACCCCGCGCTGCGTTACTGAGCGCGACGGCAGCTATTACTGGGGCCGCTACGTCTTCACATTCAACTCGGATTGGTCGGCTTTCGAGGGCCTCGTGTCGTCCTGCGATGAGAAACCGAGCGGCGCGTGGAGCGGAAAACGCTCATCGATCCCGTGATCTTGCCCCTCGGCTGCCTCGGGGGCGCGAGACCAGGACAAACAGAAGAGCTCATCGTGGGATGGTACATGGAAAACGGACTTCGGAGGGAGGGTTGTTATTGTTTCAGGCCCAGATAAGACAATGAGCGGAAGATCCGATTGGAATGGAGGCGGTCGGTTCACCGGTAATGTAGAGGGACGCCGCGCTGCCGGCTACTGGAGCCAGCCGAAGGCGACCTACGACAGCGAGAGCTGCGCTACTGAGCGTCTCGGCAGCCACTACTGGGGGCGCTTTATAACAACAGCCAACTCAGATTGGTCGGCATTCGACACCCTCTGGCAGTACTGCGATAAGGAACCAAGCCGCGGATGGAGTGCAAAACGCTTATCGGCACCACGGTCACGGTAGGCGAGCGCGTAGCTCTGCCGAACGGCTCGGAAGTACCAGTGGATTGTGAGGAAACGGCGACGTCAAGCCCGCTTAAAATTCGGCGAGGTGAAAGGGATCGCTGACCCGAGCGTCCGCGTCATCGTCAAGATTCGCGTGAGTTTCGAATTAGTTGGAGGGAGAACATGACTGAGCAAGTTACAGCGATAGATAACTTTAGGAAAATATTATCGGTGGTGCTGTGGCCAGAGCCACGAGTCACGAGTCGGTTCGCTGCGGCCCTGATAATGTTTATTACGAGTATGTTTTGGGGAATAGCAGACACGGCCATCGGTCAACGGCGAGGGACGACAGTGGACGTTGGGAGGACCGCATCGTACGGGCTACAGAAGGAGGTCTATCCGCGTAGCATAAAGATAAGCTCAAACCCTCGTGGCATCGCAACAGTTCGGCTTGACACTGACAAGAGTAAGCTTCGCATCGTGGGGACAAGCCCAGGGAATACTTTAGTCACAGTCAGCGGGACTTACCGCGAGTTACAGGTAGGCGGTCGCGTGGTTGAAAGGGCCAGACCCTTCAAAGTCAGTATTAATGTGACCGTTCTTCCTCGAAGGTTGGAGCCTGACAGACGCGCGATTGACGTCCCAGTGAGCCAGGGAAAAACCCGGAACTATGACATCAATACGTTCATGGGTCCCGAATTCACGAATGAGGACCGTAGCAGGTGGAGGAACTTCCGCGTGAACCCGGGCGATAACGGTATAGCGAGGGCAAGGCTCAACGGGATGAGTATCGGCATCACCGGTGTCACTAGGGGGCGAACGACGATCACGCTCACGGGCGAGCGCCGCTTCCAGGGGGCGTGGCAGCAGGTCGTGCGCAACCTCCAGGTAAGAGTGGGCGCCGCGACAAGACCGGGAACAAACGAAGAGGAGAGGCCTGACGTAGCCCCTAGTGACGTAGCCTCTAGTGACGAGGCGGGAGACGACGCGTGGCTCGACGGCCTCCGCCGCCAGTACCAGCAACTCCAACCTTCGGTCGAGAGTGGTGAACGAGGCGAGCTATCCGCGGAGCAGAAGGCGGAACTGCGGCGCCGTCTTGAGAATCTGCGGACTGTTGTGGAGACCGGGATCAGAAATTTGGAGCGCGCACCAGACCGCAGCGAGGAACGCCTGGCAGCCAGGCGGGCACTCCTCGGGGACATACAAAGGAACATCGGCCTGTTGCAGGAAGATCAGTCTACGAGCGCTCCGGGAACAGATCCCGAAAACAAGCCGCCGCCAAGGTTGAAAGAGGTGGTAGAGGGATGGCACAAGTGGCTCGACAGGACGCGCAGGATCTACGCGGAGATAGATACGACCGGATACGCTGAGGATAGAACTCCGGCGAAAATCCTGGACAGACTGGAATCCCTGAGGACAGTAACGCGCAATGCAATCGGACACATTGAGAGACTGGATGAGCTTTACCGGAGGGAAATCCGCTTGACGGAATTTCGAATGCTTCTCGCGGAAGTAGAGCGTGACATCAAGAGGCGGCGAGGGAACTAGGCTGTCGGTCAGCGGATCGGCACTTTGGTAGTAGTGAGGTTTGTTCGATGAAGACTATCGTTGGCGTTCACACGGCAAAACCTCGCTTGGCTGGCAGTGGGGTCTCGCCCGACATAGGCTTCACCGTTCTCTCTATTCTGTTAATTCTCATCGCGGCTATCGAGGGCGGCGGAATGGCGCAGCGGGGTTTCTCCGAGTCCAAGATGCTTGAGAGCGACATGGGCCACAAACTGCTGCGCTCTGACGTGACACAATCCGATTCTCCGATCTCGGCGCGCGTCGTGCACGAAGGGGGACTCATCGTCGGACGCCCGGCGAGTAACGTGAGCGTGGCGATTCGCAACAACACCGCCGCCGATCCCCGGCAAGGCGTCGCCATCGTGCTGCGCGGCGTTCACTGGGCCGGCGAGGGCGAGGACACGCGTCAGTGGCTCAAACAACTCAAGGGGAAGACGGAGGGGAGTTTCGACGACTACATCTCACATAACAGGTCAGCGGGCGGGGTTACCGACCTGGCTTTCGAGACCGGTTTGGTCCTTCCCGGCGAAGAGATCATTGTGATCGCGCCGCTCACGCCGCGGCAGGGAGGGAATCACGAGTTGGTCGTGCGCTACGCGGTCGTCGGCAGCGAGGGGAAGGACTGGAGCGATGAAGTGTTCGTCCCTGCGGAGTTGCCCCGCTATGACGGCGCATGGTTCCGCCCAGCCACACCCGAGCGCGTTCGCAAGCGCGGTGGGGCGACTTACAAGCATAGTGAAACTACTTATGGGGGAATCGTCCGCCCAACGAGCAAACCCGGTGCGCCGCCGCTACCGATTCAGCAAACAATAATCCCGCTCCAACTGCCGTGAACCGCCCCAGGAGGAAGATATGAAAAGGCTATCCACCACCATGATCGTGGCGACATTCATCTCAATTGTCTTGTTCGCTTACCCTCCGTGCCAAGCTCAAACGCAGCAGGGAGATCGCGCCGCGTCGAATTCCCAGAGTAGGTCATTGTGGGCTGGTACATGGGAAACGTCCTCCGGAAAGATGATTCTTGTAGCAGGCCCGGGTAAGACATTCCGCGGAAGCTTCGATTGGCATAAGGGCGGGCGGATCATCGGCAGTGTAGATGGACCTCGCCGCCTTGTCGCCTACTGGATACATTCGGAGTCAAACACCCCGCGCTGCGTTACTGAGCGCGACGGCAGCTATTACTGGGGCCGCTGGGTCTTCACATTCAACTCGGATTGGTCGGCTTTCGAGGGCCTCGTGTCGTCCTGCGATGTGGAACCGAGCGGCGCGTGGAGCGGAAAACGCTCATCCGGGGCTGCACGGCCCGTTGGTGAGAAATTACCGGACTTAAATGGCGAGTGGATAGGCGAGGGTTACACGTGCGATGGGCCAGAGAAACCGGAGAGGATACGTATAGAGCACGTCGCGAATACAGTGACGGCAGTCAAGATAACGGGTGATAGATGTATTGCCGCCGGGCAACTCACATTCACAGGCACGTTTACCATGAACCCCTTCCAAGCAAGGATGCAAGTCGGTGCAGCGGGCGCGAGTAAGTTCTTCATCTTTACGACGGTCCATGTTGAGAGTGCCGACTTGATAAAACTATCAGGTAGTGGAGACCCGGTTATTCTCCGCAGGGCGTCGAAGGGGAAAGTGGTGCAACTCAGCTTCGTGCGTCAGGCCGGGGCGGGGTTCGAGCCGATCAACAGGAATGATCGCGGCTTCGCCGAATTGGTTTACAACCAGCCGTTTTACATCGAGGCCCTATTCGATACCCCGCCCGCTGAAATCCGCAAAGAAATCAGGCTCGAATGGGCGGTGGGCCAGACCAGGAACATCGTCGTCACGAAAACTGAGAAAGACCCGAGAGTCTTTCGTAGCGAGGTACTATTCGTCAAGGCACCTCAGTAGGTAACACAAGCCGGAAGCCACGAACTCGCCGCGATTCTCTAGCCGACAAGGAGAAGAACATCACGCATAAGATCGCTAATGAGGTACAGCCGGCAAACATCAGTGCAGTTCGCTAGTGGAGTACAAAAAGATGAACGCAAGTTTTGATCTTCTCGGGCCTTTGCGGAATTCCGCGTTCGCAGTTTTTATGAGCTTGCTTCTCGCGGCAGTCGTTATCATTACGCCCGTCCAGCGGATTGCAGCGCAGACCCAACCGACGCGTGACGACGCAGGCAAGCTTGACGAATTTGGCTTCCTTGCCGGCAATTGGAAGGTGAAGTACACGGACCGGCTCCTGGGCGAGGTGACAGGTTACGCCGTGGTCGAGCGCGGGCAGCCCGCTGGGCCACCTCTCGTCCGCTACACCGTTGAAGACCCGCGCACTAAACAACGATACGAGATGATCGCCCTTGATGTCCGACGAAATCGGAATGTACTGGAGATGAGTTTTTACGGCGCCTCGCCGAGCGCCGGAGCGGGAAGCGGGGTAAGCGGTGCGTCGGTTCCTTCCAATGAGGCCCCCATCGAGGCCGCGGTCGGGACCAAAATTACCGCCTCACTTGATGGAGTCACGAAAGATGCCACCGTAGTCGTTCCGGCGGCAAGCGCGGCAGTGCCGCCCGTGCAGTCATCACTCCTCCTGCGTTTCCCGTTTGGCGGCGCGGCTTCGGGACGCAACCGCCTGGACGGGCAGTGGCTCGTTCGTCGCCACTGGCAACAGGGCTTTGACGGCCTGCGCACTGGAGAGGTCGGGAAGGAGACTGCCTGGAAATCTACATTTGAGGACGCGGCCGACGTGATGCGCGGCGGCGAAACGTGGGAGCGAAGCGGGCCGCAGATCGAATTGGTCACTATCGCCGAGATGGACAACTTTGGGCGGTTTGCTGGTGTGGATCCGAGCTACTTCAAAGACAGGGAAAATCTCACACCAGCGTGGCTCCGCATTACCGGCACTGAACTCCCGATCAAGCCAAACGAGAAGGTCGAGGTGAGTTTTGAAGACCCGAATGTCAAATACACTGGCGGCCACCGGCCGGATCCTAAGGTCCCCGGCGCTCTCCAAATTGAGGTCGATCTCAACAAGAAGATTCAGCCTGGGCCAAAAGAACTTACCCTGAATGGATCAGTAGCCACATGGGAGTTCGACTTCCCGGGCCTGGAGCCGAAAGAGATCCGATACGTGCGTCTGATCACGGAAGGGCCTGAGTATGAGGCGACGAACGTACTCTACATGGGGGAGGTTTACTACATTGAGGTCGAATTTCCGCACGCGCCTTTTTACAACGAGCGCAAGTTTATGACCCAGTCCGACGTCGCGCTGGCATTTTCGGTGGTTAAGGTGCCGGGCCAGCCGAAGGTTTTTCGCTCACGGCCCATGCTCCTTTTGGAGCGCAACTCACCACAGCCAACCGATAAGGAATTACCCGTCCCAAAAGATCCCAACACTTCGAATGAGCACATCGTGGTCCCTGCTTGGGAAGGTGCCACGTTGATGACTACTGCCGCGGACGTTATTCAACCCGACGCCAACCCTCCTGTCGGTGTAGCCCGGGTGGTCGATGCGCCGGATGGCCGCTACCAGCAGGCGCTGGACATGGCCAAGGCAATCCGGAAGCAGTACCCCGATCGGGCAAATTACACACTCTCGGTGCGCATCATCACCGAGTGGCTGAAGCAGCGCAGGACCTTAATCACAGTCGAGGATCATGCCGCGTTGATCCTGCTGCATGAGGAACTCCAGAAGCACGTTGAAAATTTCCACAAGGCCCTCAAGCGTGCTTTACCGCCTTCCCTGCCTCAGGGCGACCCAAGCATCGCCAGGTATTGGCAGAAGGAGAAGAAGCAGCTGGTCCAGCAATTGATCGCGACTGTGCGACGTACCGAACAGCATGATGCGCCGCTATTGCAGTTCAAAGTTGCGGCGCCAGGCAGCTTGCCTGCCAGTCGCGACCGCGAGACTCTAGTCAGCAGCAACAACAGCAACAATGAAGTCACCCTCGCGGCGGCGTTGGGCCAAGCGACTCAGGAATCCATGCCCGGCACTCGCGAACAAAAGGAGCAAAAGTTCCAGGAGTATGCGACGTGGGCCGTTATGAACACCGAGCGCCAGGTCTTTCAGAAGACAGGTCAGGCGCTGCACGAAATGTCTAATGCCGACATACGAAAGCCCAACGAGCTGCTCACGTTCGCGCGGATCGGATACGACAGCCTCGCGCCACTGTTGATGCAGGAGTTGGTGCGCCCTTCAAACCCGAGTGCCCGAGAGCCGCTCTACCCGCGCTGGGTGCCTGACCGAGCTGGAAGGGCGGCGGTGCTCGGCATCGCCGACCTTGTCGCGGCGGTCAAGAGCGAAGAGTCGTATTCCAGATTCGAAAAATTCTTGATCATTCTAGGTTTGACCGTAGCGACGCTGGGTTTTGCCGGCGCGGTCGCGCTGGCGACGCGATACGGGTTCCAAGTCGCGCTGCTGGCCTTTGCAGGGAAAGTCGGCGCAGCAGCGCTGACGGTGGGGGACATCGGATTCTTCATCTCCGATGTCCAACAGGCCCGCAAGACCAGTAATGAGGCGGATGTAGCCCTGGGGACTTCGCCCGTAACAGGTGTTCGAGCCTATCACGAGCTACGTGCTGAGGCCGATGCGGCGATGTTCAGCGCGGCGCTGACCGGGGTGGCCCTATTAGCGACGCCGCTGTTCATGGCGGCGGCGAGTCGGGGGCTGCGTCCGAGCCGTGCGGCCATGGAGAACGCCATCTTCTTCGCCGAACGACGCGGGTTGAAAGGACGCGGGGTGGAAGGACTCAGTCAGAACAACCGGACAGTCTTCGAGTACACCCGCGGTATGGCTGAGTACCGCGCCACACACTTTGGTGCGGATGCGCTTACCGACTTGGAGAAGCGGGCATTGCGCGCGGCCTACCCCGATGGCCTCCCCGAGGGCCTGGCGCAAAACTGGAAAGTTCGGTCGGGCGACACGACACTTCCGCCAGTGCGTGCGTCTGACCCGTCCGTGCCCCGTGTGGATCCGCGCGCCGAAACCGCCTCTGTGCCTCGGCTGCCGAAGGATTCCGAGTCAAAAGCACTCGGCGGCAGCAGCGGCCCCGGTTCCAGCGCATCTCGCAGCGACGAATACTTCATAGACCTACGCGAGGCTGCACCCGAACGATCTTCCAACCCGACGCTCCGCCGACTGTACGGTGAAGGCGAGACGGCTGCCCGGAGCGGGAACCAGGAAGCCCTCGCTCGCCAAAGCCGGCTCGAATCCGCCGAATTGGAATGGCAACGACTGTCACCGGCCGAACGGGGTCGTGTTGATGCGGCTTGGAAGACGCTCCAGAAGTTGAGGCAAGCCAACCCCAACGTGGCGCGGATTGATGAAGCCGATGCGTTGAGTCTCTTAATGATGCAGGCCAAGAGGGAGCGCCCCCGAGCGCCTTTGCCTACTGATGCGAATCGACCACTTGCGCCTAATCCCGTCGACCCGGAGGAGATGGCCGCCATTGTCACTGAATGGCACCGAGTCCCAGTGACTCCGGATGAATTGGCTAGGGCCTCAAATGTTTCACCCGCAAACGCCAAGGCATCGTTAGACGGGGCACGAAGTGTTGTTGATCGATTCCGCGGCGGAGGTCACGGGGCTTCGGGTGGCGGAGCTAGATCCGGTCCAGGGGGAAGCGGCGCCGGCGGAGGTGGAGGCTCAGGCGGAGCAATCGGCCCTAGCGGCCCTAGCAGCGGCACCTTCATAGACATTGAAGCCAGGAGCCGAGCGATCGAGCGGCGGCTGGTCGACATGGGCGTGCCCGCAGCAGACGCTGAGCGCGCGGCCATCGTCCCGGCCGCGAAGAAGCTCGACTTGGATGCTGCGACTGCCGGAGCGGCGTGGATGCGGGAGGTTCCGGCCGGGGAAGTGATGCGCCGGCTTGGCGTTACCCGTGAGCAACTAAGAGATCTGCTGGATAAGTATCACCGCAGCGTTTTCTCAGACAGTCCCGCCAATCGAGCCGCGGTCATCGATAATTACATCAATGCCGACGCTGCAAGGACCCCAGCCGGCACGCGGCCCGCAACGGCGTCTTCAGTACCGCCGCGACCCGCACCGGAACCTAGGCCACCGGCAGCCCCTTCCGTGCGGCCGCGGACCGTACTCGACACTCCGACAGAGGTGCTGCCGCGTGTAGATTTCCCGCCGCTGAGGGTTAGCGAACCAGTGCCTGGACTCTACGATTCGGTGAGCACCTCAGGAGTCCCGGCCCCAGGCTGGAGATTCAGCGATCAGCCGATCGAGATCATTGACGGTGGCGTCAGGAGAATACAAACGCGGGTCACAACCCCCGACGGCCTGGAAGGTAGGGTCAGCCGAGGCTACGACCCGCAGAAGAAGCAGATCGTCATGTACTCGGCGTTTTTAGATGAGTTGCGGGATTCGCCCCACCGCTGGATTAAGGCTGGCAAACCACTTGTCGCCGAACAGGGCACGCCCACGGTCGCCTACGCCACGATGCGCCAGATGAAGCTGCTAGGCGTGCCGTACGGTGGCGCTAGGAGCGTGAAGATACACCGTGTTGAAAACGTGGAAGCGGTCATGCAGCTCAAGGCTCTAATGAAGCAAAACATCCCCCTCAACCGTGCTGTCCTACAGACGCATTCGGTTCAGTACGCCGAGACGGCACTTGTGCAGTCGGGTCACGAGATAGTTAGTAATTCGACGAGGGTGATCCTGGCGAGGAATCCGACTGGAAAGTTGAAGGAATTGTTGGAATGGGATCTCGTCAATGCCACTGACGAGGTTCGGGCAGCTATTCAGAGGCGGCACGAAGGGCTACTCCGGCAATACGGTCTTACCCCTGACGACGAGGTGGTGCTCTACTACGATATTCATATGGATGTTCGGCCGGTCGCGGTAGTCAGGTGAGAGAAAGAATCACCTTCACTCACTAGTCCGCAAGTCTTCGGGTGAATTGGCAGGCGCTTAACAACGAGGAGCAGGACTCATGAAGCTGTTGAAGGTTGTTTTTCTCGCGGGTGTGCTTAACTTGGTCAACGCGGTCTACGGGCAGAGCGAGCGTCTACACGTATCAAGATTTCTCTCGCAGTTTAGCCAATACCGGAGGACCTCTTCGGCGCAGAACCCGGCCGACGGGAACAAGCACTTGAATGTTGACGGCCTGAAGAGGACAACCCGGCATGACTTCAAGTCAAGGCGGCCGGCGCCGGGGGAGCGCAACACTTACCTCAGGTTTCATCTGTCCGTGTATGAGTATAAAAGCCCCGAGAGCGCCGCTTCTGCCTTCGACAGACTAAGGCGTGAGATCGTGGCAGAGCAGGATGAAGTGCCGCATAAATCGCCGCTGTACGTGCTCCTGCACGGTGACAAGGTCTACTGGCTAAGCGGGGCCTGCCTGTACTCGCGCGCCAACTGGGATGCAATCGAGGCGAAGCTTAAGCAAGCGTTGCTTGTAGAGACAGAGCCGGGCGGCGACAAGGCTATCAAATTTTTGTGCGGAGGTGCGGTGGCCGGAGGCTGAGTTGAAATACACGCGGGACCTGCAAGACATTCTAGATGGAGGTTTGCAGGATGAAACTACCTCGATACTCATCCTTCTCATCGCTCTGTTAGTTTTGCCTGTCTCATGCCCATAGGCGCATCGGAGCCGTCGTCTAATGACGTCTAACGACTTACATTCCATGAGATGCACAAAGGAGAAGAACTATGGATCTTAAACGGTGTCTGTTACTGGCTTTGCTTGCGGCGTGGATTGTGACTCCGACAGTTTCTGCTCAGAGGCAGAAAGGTAGAACGTCTCAAAAGGTAGCAATCACGGGCAAAGCAGCAGAAAGCTGGAAAACATTCTTGCCGGCTTTTACGGTAGCCGTAAAGAGGCGCGATCGCGCTTACCTGCGAAAGGTGATGGAGGAAGACTTCACCTATAGTTTCGGGGATAGTGCCGACCAGGATGAAGCCTTTCGTTTCTTCGATGACCCGATGAATTATGAGGGTAAGACGGGTTGGAAAGTGCTACAAGAAATTCTCGCAAAAGGTACTGTGCCGGATGTACAGAACATGCGCAGTGGCAACAAGAGACCGACTTATTCTGCTCCGCCGAGAGCAGGAATAGGGTGTCGGTCTTCGTGGGAGTTTTACGGAGGCAGTTGGCACTGGATGTATTTCGTCTGTGGAGATTAATTGCAGCAACCCGCGCTGGAGAAGATTTCAAATTCACCGCGCCGCAGAAAAGTTACATGGGTGACGGCGGAGTTGCGTAAGTTTAATGGTGCTTAATCTCCATACTTGGTGCTTTCACCCCGCCGCCCCTTGAGCTCGATTGCACGCAAATTGGAGGCAGTTGAATCATGAGACGAATCGTTTCATTAGCGTCGATAATTCTCACATTGCTACTACTCGCGATTCCGGTTTCGGCACAGACCGATACGGCCGAATACGCTGAGGTGCTCCGGCGAATTGCAGTGAAGATTGAGGCCCTCGGACGCATGTATCCGCACCTGGCTAAATTTAGCATCGAGAAAAATGTGTCCGGGCTGCGAGGCGGAAGTGAACAACTTGGCATTAAGTATTCCAACGGCGTCCGGCAGGTGCCGAATCCCAAATACAGGGAAGGCAAGAAGGGACCCAAATCGATTCCGGTTTATGCCAGGTCAGATGGGATCGAGCTGATTCTAAATTTAATGACGGAAGAGGAGACGCATGTGACGAGGGTAGTAGTCCCTGAGGTGACGATCGGCAATAGGGTAGTGGAGCTAATAGTTGAAGGGAAGAATACGAGAGCAATAAAAGAGATCAGAGGAAAGATTCGCAACATCATCAAAGACGAGAAAGCTTACTATGAAAGCAAGCATGCCAAAATAGGGCAAGTATTCGAGGAAACGTCGCTCCCCACAGCTCATCTTGCCGCCCAGGAGAGCAGAAACGAAGAGTCCCAACTCTTGCTGGTCTTTAAGGCCTATCCGGCCCACGAAAAGAACGAGAGGAACTTCTATGAACTTGCGCGTGAGATCGAGGCCTTCGTCGATTCGCCCAGGTTCCCTCCGACGGGTGTGGTGACTGACAAGAGTATTCGCTACGGAGTGTTCGCTGTAAAAAGGGCCAGGGTGCTGCAAACGACCGACTCTCGCCGGTCACCTCGCTCGCCGAAGGAGGGCGTTTACGTCTTGGCACTCGATCCGATTTACACGGTCTGTGCCAGGAGCTACTCGGTCCACGCCGCTAAAGCCGGTAAGAGAAAGATTACCTATACCGATTGTGAGAGCGGAGAGGGATACGAAATCCCAATAGATCGGCGCCCGCCTATTGCCGTCTATGAAATCGAAGTCCTAACAGGAAACATTTTCCGTGACCTCTGGCAGGAGAGGGTCGGCGAGAGCGATCCCAATAAAGGGATGCGGCGGCTGTACGAGCAGCTTAAGCCTTCCATAGATGGTGGAGTGCGCGGAGATCTCTCGCCGGAACGAAAGGAGGCTGTCCTCCACAGATTGAAAGAACTGGAAGGGACCTTGGAGTGTGAGATCAACTCTGAGCAGAGCACCCACGTCCCGAGCGAAGATAGACTGCGGGAGATGCGGTATTTGCTCGATGAGATTCGTAAGGACAGCACGAAGCTGCGAGGCAGCCAATCTGACGGCGTGCGCAATCTTTGTTGGACTAACGTCGGTTATGAGATCGAGAGCGGTCGTCATACGCTTTTCTGCCCACCCAATCCCACCAAAGCGCCGGTTTCTTTTGATGAGAGGGTTCCGAAGGTTTATGGAACAAAAACCTATCACAATCATTCGTTGATCTGCCCGGCGGCGGTTCACGCGGGTGTGATCACGTTTGAATCGGGTGGTGTCGTGACCCTCGAGTTCCGCCCTGGTCGGGAATCGGATACCTACACGGGGAGTACGCGCAACGGGGTGACGAGCAAGCCGCGGAATGCTGAGCTCACGCGGCGCTTGCTCAAGCGGTGGAAAGAGCGATACAGCAGCAAAGAATTTAGTGAGGCACAAGCGTCGCTTTTGCGCAGCTTTGTTTTCATCCGATCGCCGTAGTAACGCATCTCTAAAAGCGTAGGGCAACCTCTCAGAGTTGGATCGGGCCATTGCGCGGCGCAAAGAGATTAACACGCGCGCGACGATCTCGCGGCTCACGAATCGAGCCTTGTATTCAGCCGTCTCACCTGAGGAAAAGCTGATACCGTGGTTACGAAAATACCACTTCCCGATCCAGCGACCCTGGTCAGCCTCCCGCTCTTCCGCGGGTTAACTACCGAGCAACTGTCCGCACTTAACGAACTCTTGCACCTGAAGAGGTGTCCCGCGGGCACACCCCTGATCCTCTCCGGGCAATCCGGCGAGATCTGTTACATCATCCTCGAAGGCACAATCAAAATACACGTTGAGCAGAGAGATGGCACCACCGTCATCCTCGCCACCCTGGGTGCGGGGGATTCCGTCGGCGAGATGAGTCTGGTCGACGACTCTAATCGATGTGCGGATGTGGTCACCTTGGAAGACACCACGCTGCTCTGGATGAGCAGGGCTGACTATTACGGGTGCATGCGCGCCATCCCGGAGATAGCCTGCAACGTGGCACGCATCCTGGCGTCGCGCCTGCGCGCGGCTAACGAGCAGATCATGGCGCTGGCCACCCTCGAGGTTGAAAGCCGCGTCGCGCGCCAGATCCTTGCATTATCATCATAATCTTTGAAGGAGGTATCACATGAGACGCATAAACAGAATCACGACACCCGTTGTCACTTTGTCGCTCGTCACTTCTCTGCTCCTGCCCGCAGCCCTTCGGAGCACGGGGGCTTCGGCGCAGCGCCCCCAGCCGTCGCCCATCCCGATTACTGACACTAAACCTGCGGGCGAACCCGAGAGAGTTGACCTCGGCGGAGGCAAGTACAAATTGGTGGTCAGGAACGGCATCGGGCAAATCATCCGAGAGAATGAACACGACGGGGACCTGGTGCAAGTGAAAGAAGTCGAGAGTGTCTACCCCGGCGGGCAAGTGGCTAAGGCCACTATTAAACGCTATTTCCCAGTTGATATTCCGTCGATTCCGGGCCAAGATTATGTTCTGTCCCAAGAAGAAGAGGTTCGTTATGACAGCTCCGGCGCACGCCAGGAGAGAGAAGTCCGAGTAGTTGACGGTGATTACCGCCGCGAAAGATGGAATGCGGACGCGAAACGGTGGGAAACCGCTCCTGAGAAACAGAAGTGGAATCCCTATACCGCGCGCTGGGAACAAGTGCCGCCGAACGAAAGGTTTGACCCTAAACGGGGAGTTTGGGAAAAGCTGAACCCCGACACGGGGCGCTGGGAAGACATACCTGAACCTGAGTCTCCCGAAGACATCCTCGATGAGATAGACCCTGTCATCGTTCCTGCCTCCGCCGCCCCCTCCCGCCAGTCGGGGGCAATGTCGGCCAAACGCGGCCACGCCGTCGCAGCCGAAGTGGTCGCTGGTCTCAACACGACCCTCTTCTCCACCCCGCGAGGTAAAATCCGCGTCAACCTCCCCGACGACATGGCCGCGGGCGACACGCTCTCCGGCACGGTCTTCACGGAGCCTGAAGGGAAGGATCAAAACGAGCAAGCCAGAAACCAGGGCGAGCTGAGCGGCTACGTCGTCGAGATGGAGAAACAGCAGACGTCATCCACCGGGCGCATTTTCAAGCTGGCTATCCCCACTGCCATAAGTACGACCTACCTGATTCTCAGGGACAAGAAGCGCGAAGAGATCGCCCGCCGGGAAATCTCCGTCACACGACAGCCGCCACCTGTCGAGGAGTTCGATCTTCCGACAATCGGACAGCAGGGTCGGCCCGTGGAGGTCAGAGGCCGTGCGACGGTGACTTCAGTACGACGAACGTGAGTGTCGGCGGCGAAGACTTGGAGATGCTTGCCGAGTCGCCGAGGAAAATCGTCGCCCGCAACACGAGCAAGCAAGTAGGGCTGTCAGAGTTGGAGGTCAACGAAAGAGATCAAACGGCGAGGGGTGAATTCCGCACCCTAGGCATCAAACTCTCTGCCCCGAAGCTAGATCTTCTAAGAGGTGAGCAGACAACATTGATCGTCACCGTCACGGGGCTGGAAGGGATCAAGGAAGTGGTTCCGCTCGAGCTGGAGAATAAATCATCGAGCGTTATCCAGATGGCAGGCGGCGAAGTACAGCGGATCAACATCAGTCCCTCGCAGGTTCAAGGAGGTACGTATACAACCGAGCGGCCGCTGACGGGCGTCCAGCGCGGCGCTTTTACTATTATCGGAACAGTTACCGGGGGCCGTAGAATTATTGAGCAAACACCCAAAATAGCTGGCGGTGGTCCCCAGGTGTCTAACAACCCTCCGGGCTATACCCTCTGTGGGGCAATCTGCGGGTCTCCAAGGGTGGAGCAAGGCACGAGCAAAGTCAGTTGTCGTCCCAGTTCCACTTGTACACAGGCTGGCTGTCGTTGTCGATTGTTTAGGCACAAAAAAGGTGCTCCTCCCGCGGGTAAAAGTTTGGAGGACGTAGCGGACCAGGGAGCAGATCCTGTGGACCAAGAAGCCGGGTTCACCTATGTCTGCAGGTGTGTTAAGTGATCTGTTGGACCAATGCGTTATCAACGCTGTCTTGCACCATGAGGTCGCATTACTCGGAGGTCGGCCGCATGTGTCGGCATGATAAAGGACACCGTTCATAGGGCTAGGGACGAAAATTTTGGAGCGAGGCGGCAGGCGCAGCGCGACGCCGCTTTGGATTGAGCGTCGTCAAGGCAAAGCAGCCTCTATGAGCCCTAGATCCAAAGCGGCGTCGCGCTACGCTGGCCGCCGCACTCCAAAGGCCCTCTTTGAACTCGTCGTTGACATTGATCTTGCGCGGCACTTAATATCGTTGCGATCGGAAGAGTTCAGGGATCTTTTCGGAGAGTCATGCTCCTTCAAGCAGCCACCGCAGCCACGCAAACTATCGGCAGCCCAATTACGGCCTACTGGCCGGTAATGATCTTCTTTCTGGTTGCCATCGTCTTTCCTGTACTCCCGATCGTTCTGGGGCGCTTTATAAGGCCGATTAATTACGGCAAAGCCAAGATGCGCCCGTACGAGTGTGGCATCGACCCCAAAACGGATGCGCACGATCGGTTCACGGTGCGCTACTACATCGTTGCAATGCTGTTTTTGATCTTTGATGTCGAGACGATCTTCCTGCTGCCCTGGGCAATTATTTTCATGGGCGACGACTTCTCGTTTACCAAATTCGCTCTGATCGAAATGTTTGTCTTTATCGGTATCCTGGTTGTGGGTTACTACTACGCCTGGCGCAAAGGCGCCCTGGAGTGGGCCTAGGGATTTTAGATTTTTGATTTTAGATTTGTGATTTACTTTTCGGGAGGGAGATTCAAACCACGAAAGCACACAAATCTAAAATCAAAAATCTAAAATCAAAAATCACTTATGGCTGAACATCAAGAAGGATTTGTTCTAACAACAGTCGATTCGATCATGAACTCGCTGCGTCGGAACGTGGCTGCGAAGGCTTTGGATCTTGGCGCGCCGGTCGTCAATTGGGCCCGCAAGTCCGCGCTCTGGCCCATGACCTTCGGACTGGCGTGCTGCGCGATCGAAATGATCGCTACCGGCGCCGGCCGTTTTGATATCGATAGATTTGGAGCAGGTGTTTTCCGACCCAGCCCAAGGCAGAGCGACCTGATTATCATTGCCGGGACTGTGACTTTGAAGATGGGGCCGGTCGTGCGCAGAGTCTATGAGCAGATGCCTGAACCGAAGTGGGCCATAGCCATGGGCGCGTGTGCCTCCACTGGGGGACCATTTGATTCTTACTCAACGATGCAAGGCGTAGATCGTTGCATTCCCGTTGACGTCTACATTCCCGGTTGTCCGCCGCGACCGGAAGCATTGCTGTATGGCCTGATGCGCCTGCAGGACATCATCATGCGCGAATCGCCGTCGGCTTACATATTCGATTCCGACGGGTCAGTGCACCGGCAACGGACCTTTGAAGGTGATGACGAGGTGCCGGGCATTTCTGAACGGGATTCGTCAAACATCGCTGCGCCTGCAGTATAACCACAAATTTGTTCTTAATTGATAGCCGCCAAATAGTTCGGCCCGTCTGCGAATCTGCTATTATCTTTTGCCGCCGAAGAATTCCCCCTAAAAGAGTAACCCGCGCCAACATAGCGCTTTAGGAGAAACATAATGAAGAAGTATTCTGCACAGAAGTTATTGCTCGTGCTCATGATTATCGGGGCGCTGTTCTCGTCCGGAATTATCGTGAGCGCGCAGACCAAGCCAAGGAGACGTACCGCAAGAAGGCCGGCAGTAACGCGCCTGGTGCCAGTCAGTACGAATCTCAGGGTTCGTCTCGAAGATACGCTGTCCAGCAAAGACTCGCGTGTCGGGGACAGGTTCACCGCCACCGTGGTCAATCCCGCAAGGTTTGATGAGGCAACTGTCACCGGCCACATCAGCTCGATTAAGAAATCCGGAAAAATCAAAGGCCGGACTTCGATGAACCTGGCTTTTAGCTCGATCAGACTCCGTGACGGGCGCAGCGGAACGCTGCATGGCTACGTTACTCGTGTCTATGGCGACGATGCAGGACGAGCTGATGATGAGGGCGGCGTTGAGTCGGGCAGCCGCACCAACCAAACCGTAAAACGCGCAGGGATTGGAGCCGCGGCCGGCGCGATTATTGGCGCCATTGCGGGCGGCGGGAAAGGGGCCGGAATAGGCTTACTTGTTGGCGGCGCCGGCGGGGCGGGCTCGCTAGCGGTCCAGGGAAGCAAAGAGTTGAAGCTCGAGTCAGGAACCGAAATGCTGGTGCGCGTCACTCAATAATCGGGCAACCATCTGCCGGATCGTTAAAACGCTACGTTGGTTCTCCGACGGGCGCAAAGTAGAACTCAAGCAGCAAAGACACCCTCTTTGCGCTAAAGTTCTGCTTTGCGCCTTCTCTTTTTCTGGAAAAATCATGAATAAAGCGCGACCAAGGCTGCCAAGTTCAACTGAGTCCGGTGCTGGCCTGGATGAATCTAGCATCCATTGGATACGGCAAATGGGTTGAGTGGTGTTGGGCTGGATGAATTTAGCATCCATAGGCTACGGCTAATGGTTCTGTGGTTGAGTGTTACTTGCCAGGTTGAACCTATTATCCGCTCCCAGGTCAGTCTTGATAGTACAAGCCAAGTCATTTACTTTGGAAGAAAAATCGATCAGCCACCGTCTAACAATGGAAGTGAGCGGATGGAGGGACTGATGGAGCGGCTCGCTGCAATGTCCGAACCCATAATTGACGAACGGGTAATAAAAGACTGCCAGCAGGGCGACCGGGAAGCCTTTCGGCTGCTCTTTGAAGCCTACAAAGACAGGGTGTTCTCCATTGCCGTCTATTCCTTTCATGGAGATCAAACCGCCGCCGGCGACGTCACGCAGCAGATCTTTTTGAAGTTGATGACCTCCATTGATCAGTTTCGCGGTGAGTCGCAATTTACGACCTGGTTACATCGCCTGGTGGTAAACACTTGCATTGACGAGCAGCGAAGAAGAAAACGTCATCTTGGCTTTGTGGAGTTAGATGCGGTGCTTCCGACTGGCGAACGCAAACCACCGGAGCGAGGGTACGAGCGCAGGGAACTTGCACAATGTGTGAAGGCTGCGATCGGCGAACTGAAGCCAAAGTATCGCATGCCCGTCCTGCTTAAGTATGTTGAGGGACTTTCTTATGAGGAAATTGCAGATGTTATGGGTTGTTCGAAAGGTACGGTGGCCTCTCGCCTCAATCGCGGGCACAAGGAACTGTCGCGACGGTTGGCCCATTTGCGCGACCAGGTAGTCTTGGGGGAATAGAGATGTTTGCAAAGCACGTTACCAGAGATTTGTCAGCCTATTGCCACGGTGAACTATCGCCGCAGGATTCGCGCGGCGTTGCCGAGCACTTGATTGGCTGTCAGCAATGCCGTGCTGAGTTCGAAGAGATCAAGCTGGGTGTGAAGTTTGCCGAGCGCCTTCCGGAAATTGCCGCTCCCGATTCTCTTTGGAACGATCTGGAGGCCCGGCTCGACGATCAGATCAGTGCGCCCGCCCGCAACAAGTCAAGAAGGTTTGGTGCTGGACGATGGCAGCCGCGCTTTGCGATAGCAGCCACTTTGATTTTGGCAGTGGGCTTAGCGGCCTACTGGTTCTACGAACGAGAATCCAGGCCATCGTGGGCGGTGGCCCGACTGGATGGTTCACCGACGATCGGGTCAGCCAGCATAACGGACAAGAGCCGCCTCGCAGTCGGGCAGTGGCTTGAGACTGACAATGTCTCGCGGGCCCAGATCCAGGTGAGTTCGATTGGCCAGGTCGAGATCGACCCAAATTCTCGAGTGAAATTGGTCGAAACGCGGCCGACAGAACACCGGCTTGAGCTGGCTCGCGGACGTTTGAGCGCAAACATATGGGCACCACCGCGGTTGTTTTTCGTCAACACCCCATCGGCTGTGGCGGCGGATCTCGGCTGTGCATACACGCTCGAAGTTGATGACGATGGTGGCAGCCTGTTGCGCGTCACATCCGGCTGGGTGGCTCTGCAACTTAAAGACAGAGAATCCATGGTCCCCGCGGGGGCAGCGTGCGTCACGCGTAGGGGGATTGGACCTGGCACGCCGTATTTTGAAGATGCATCTGAATCTTTCCGGCGGGCTCTGTCCAAATTGGATTTCGAAGCGCCTGACTCAGACTGGTCGTCCAGGGATCAAGCTTTCAACCAGGTACTCATGGAGGCTCGACCACGCGACACTTTAACGCTCTGGCATTTGTTATCGCGCCTGGAAGTAGCTGAGCGCGCGCTGGTCTACGAACGTCTCGCCGCGCTCGGTCCGCCCCCAACGGGTGTAACGCGAGAGGGAGTATTGCAGCTTGATGACAAGATGCTGAAAGCATGGAAGGCTGGCCTGGAATCTTCCTGGAGCAACCAATCCGGACTAAAAAAGGCCTGGATCAAGGTATGGTCCGGTGCGCTGGGCAAGGTTAAAGGAATGGAAGGTAAGAAATAATTCTGGGGAACCGCGCGCCGTTGAAGTTTCGTGGTGATTCGTGTCATTTGGTGGATCGTTTTCTGGCTAGGAGATTGAAGAACGATCCACGAAATCACACGAACGGACACGAACCATAGGTCAGTTGAATTGGGAGGTAACAATCATGAATGACGCGACATCGGCAAGTCTGGATCGCAGGAGCTTTCTTAAACACGCTTCACTCTTCGCAATTGCATTACCTGCACTGCAGTTTGGCACCCTGGGGTTCGCAGCTTGCAACCAGGCGTCGTCGCTCGCAGGCACAGCGCCTGAGAGACTTGCGAGCGTGCCCTGGAAAACCACGATTGTCGCCGACGGTGAACCGGGCGAGCCTTTGATCGTGTCAGGGACAATCTATGCTCCGGATGGCCGCACGCCGCTGGAAGGAATCAACCTCTTCGTCTATCAGACTGACGCGACGGGCGTGTATTCGACGAGCGGTGGAGGCGGGGACAATCGCAGCACTCGCATCCACGGGTTGATGCGCAGCAACAAAGAAGGCCGCTACGAGTTTCGGACAATCAAACCCGGGTCTTACCCAAACAGTCGTAATGCCGCGCACATTCACGCGTACGTTTCCGGCCCTGACTATCCGGAGTATTGGATTGATGAGTACCTATTCGAGGGCGATCCGTTTATTTCCGCGACCGACCGTCAAAAGTTAGGGGGCAAGGGGACCTTTTCTTCGATACTTACTCCCCGGCGCGGCGCTGATGGGGTACTCCGTGCCGTGCGCGATATTAAGGTTGAACGTTGTACGAATAATTGCACCCGCCGGTGATCGGAAGGCCGCTCATGTGTGAGTGGCATCGGTGGGTGAATCCAATAAGTAGGTCCGGTAATTTTCTGGTCAAGGAAGGGGTCATTTTCCATTTTTATCCGTAATTGTTCTGATTCGTTTCGTGGTGATTCGTTTATTTCGTGGATCGCTTGTCCGGCTGAGAGATTGAAGAACGATCCACGAAACCACACGAAAGGACACGAAAGAACACGAAACACTAGTTCAGTCTAGCATCGTCGCCGGAGGTTACAGGCGTGAAAAGAGCTCTCAAGATTTTAAAATGGCTCGCCCTGGTTGTGGTGATTGTGCTTATCGGTTTGCAGTTCGTGAGGCCGGCCAGGACTAACCCGTCTGTTGATCAGTCTCAGACTCTTCATGCCCGCCTGCAAGTGAATCCACAAGTTGCTGCGATCCTGGACCGCTCCTGTCACGACTGCCATTCGAACACGACGCGTTGGCCGTGGTATAGCAACGTAGCGCCCGTTTCATGGTTTGTAATTGACCACGTCAATCACGCACGAACTCATCTAAATCTTTCAGAATGGGGCAGTCTGGATAACCGTCAAGCCGAAAAGAAGCTGGAAGAGATATGCGAGGAGGTCGAAGACGGCGCGATGCCGCTTCAGTCCTACACGCGGATTCACTGGAGCGCGAAACTTTCACCCGAAGATATTAAGACTCTTTGTGAATGGACCACCGCCGAACGTGCTCGGATCGCTCAGCGTTAAAGGTTTGAATTGTAGGGGTGTCCCTCCGTGGGCACCCCATCGTCAAAGGGGTCGTTTCCAGATTTTTTACAGACTAACGTCGTGGCAATCCGACGATGGGGTGCCCACGGAGGGACACCCCTACAACATAGTCACAACCCTTCCAGATGCTGCGTGTCATTGATTGCCAGCACCCGCACGAATCCGTCATCTCGTAGTTCGAAGCGACTGATCCCACAGTTTCGACTGGCGATCCAGACCGGCTTGAGCTCGGGCGCATCCAGCGCTCCCATGATGTGGAGCGCGAGGATGCATATAGTTCCAGTGTGGGTGTAGATTGCGATGCGCCCGCCCTTGTATTGTTCGACCAGTTCATCGAGTTTCTTCGAAGCGCGGTCCAGGGTCTGCCGGTAACTCTCCCCGCCCAGAAGCACATGCTCAAAATCGCGCCGCAACAGGGCAGCGTACTGTTCCGGATGTTGAGCGGCTGCCTCCTCGAAAGTTAATCCCTCCATGACACCGACACTGCGTTCGCGGAAGGCTTCGGCGGTTTGGAGTTCCAGTCCCGCTACCTTCGCCAGCGGACTTGCTGTCTCAATAGCCCTCGCCAGGTCGCTGCAGATGATGGCGCTGAAGGACTCCGAAGCCAGCGTGTCAGCGGTTCGTCGCGCCTCGCCGCGTCCTTTTGGTGAGAGGGGCGTGTCCGTGTGCCCACCAAAACGGCCTTCAGCATTACCCTGAGATTGCCCGTGCCGGATAAGTAGTACATGTGTGGTGGGTGACATAGGCAGATTTTTGATTTTAGATTTTAGATTTTAGATTGGTCTTCCATCCCAGATCTGCAATCTAAAATCTAAAATCAAAAATAATCAAAAATCTAAAATCAGTTAGGCTGCCAGGGCCTCCGACTTGAGTTTCTCCGCCTGATAATGATTTACGAGGGCCTGGATGAAGGGATCCAGATTACCTTCGATCACCTGATCCAGCTGGTGGATGGTGAGGCCGATTCGATGATCGGTAACGCGATTGTCTTTGTAGTTGTAGGTACGAATTTTCTCCGAGCGATCTCCCGAGCCCACTTGTGAGCGTCGCTCGCTGGCCTCCGCATCGTGCTGCTTTTGCTCTTCCAGTTCCTGCAGGCGGGCCCGCAAGACTCTCATCCCCTTTTCGCGATTCTTGATCTGCGATTTCTCGTCCTGCATTGAAACTACCAGGTTGGTCGGAAGGTGAGTGATTCTTACCGCCGAGTAGGTTGTGTTAACTGACTGGCCACCAGGACCGGAAGAACAGAAGGTGTCGATGCGTAAATCCTTCGGATCGATTTTGACGTCCACTTCCTCAGCTTCCGGCAGAACTGCGACAGTTATTGCAGATGTGTGAATGCGGCCGCTGGCTTCAGTCTGCGGCACACGCTGCACGCGGTGGACTCCGGATTCATGCTTGAGTTTCGAATAAACCTTGTCGCCCTCGATTAGGGCGATGGCTTCCTTAACGCCGCCAATTCCCGATTCAGATGCATCCAGAATCTCAAAACGCCAGCCTTGCCTTTCGGAATAACGCTGGTACATGCGCAGCATCTCAGCGGCAAAAAGCGATGCCTCGTCACCGCCGGTGCCGGCGCGGATCTCAACAATCACGTTCTTCTCGTCGTTGGGATCAGATGGAACCAACAGCAACTTCAGCTCAGTTTCTGTCGACTCCAGCTTCGTTTGGAGATCCTCAACTTCAAGACGCGCCATCTCTCGCATTTCATCGTCGTCGGCGGTCTCCAACAGTTCGCGCGCTCCCGCAAGCTCCTCTTTGAGAACGTTCCAGGCACGATATTTCTGAACAATGTGGCCCAGAGCTCTTTGCTGCTTAGCAGCTTTACTGTAGGCGGAATGATCAGCGAGCAACTCCGGAGACGATAGTTCCCGCGAGAGTTCTTCGTACCGGACCTCTATCTGTTTAAGTCTCTCTAACATATTAGTGCTTAGCCTCGCACTGTGCGTTCGACAGCCATCCTCCTCACGAAAGCGGCGCCAGAGCCGGCCCACCGGTTTGCGGCTCCAGCTTCAATGACTCCTTTAAAGCTTCGATAGCAACTTCCAACTGCAGATCGTCGGGCTCCTGCGTCGTGATGTTTTGCAGCCACACGCCCGGACGGGTAATCAACTTGAATACCCAGCTGCTTTCCTTCCTTGCTGAAAGACGAATGATTTCGTAAGACAGACCCGCTACCAGTGGAAACAGCGCCAGGCGTACCAGGAAATTATAGAGCAGGGAATCAAACTTGATGACGGAGAACAATACGATAGAGACGAGCATCACCACCATCAGGAAACTGGTGCCGCAACGCGGATGCTGTCGCGGCTGAGGCCTCGCGTTGTCCACGGTCAAAGGCAAACCAGCCTCCCATGTGAAGACTGTCTTGTGCTCTGCGCCGTGATACTGAAAGACGCGTCTGATGTCTTTCAATAGCGAAAAGGTAAAAATCATGATCAGGAAAAACGTCATGCGAATGAGTCCATCGATCAGGTTGAAAGAAATCGAAGGACGAACTGGATGTAGATAACTGCGCACTGAGCGCCAGGTTCTGAGATACCAGGCTTCGTTTGCAACAACGTGTTCCGCATTGGGCCCTGAGGTTGCCGTTGCGCCTCCGGAGTTCGGTGGGGCAGTGACGGAAACAGCGGCTGGGGTTGGCGATGGCGCCCAGCCGGCGGCGATGAAAAGAGCGTTAGTCAGTAGCAGTGGCGCGGCGATAAAGAGCAGGATGTTAAAAATGATAGCAAAGATAATGGAGCCCACCGCGGCGCTGGTGCCGCCCTTCGTCATTTCATCTTTTGCGCGTTTTTGAGTCGGAATAGGAAACAGCCCGGGCACAGCGCCGGTTACGCCGGCAAAGTCGCCTTCACCCTCGATTACAGCGGGGGTGAGCGCAACCTGCACCTGTTTCGCCTCAGATGCTTCGGCGTCCGCGAAAGCCTCGTTGGCCGAATAGTTTAGCGCCTTAATACCAAGGCCCAGGGACTGCACCAACACCGCACTGCCGCGCAGAACTGGCAGCTTCAGCAGCGGATAATTGTCACTCCACTTGGGAAGCCGCGCCGCTATGTTAACGATCGTGCCGTCTGCTTTGCGGACTGCTACCGCATATGCGTTTGGCGTACGCATCATCACACCTTCGATGACAGCCTGGCCCCCGACAATTAAATCTCTTTCGTTTGTACTCAATTGAATTACCTCGGAATTGACCCAAGATTCGAACTTCAGGTTATCGGTAGTTGAAAACAGCAAAGAACTAATTTGCCCGCGGATTTACGCGGATAAGCGCGGATTAGACTCGTACTCACTCCAGTTGCTCGCTTGTTTCTTATCCGCGATCATCCGCGTGAATCCGCGGCTGATTTCTGTTTGGATACCTCTATATAAACACTAACGCCGGCGGTACGGCAGTCGCAGGTGCACTAATGCAGAACAGCGACCGACGGTTTGCGCCGGCGTTGATTAGTAAAAGTCGCTAGTGTCGATTCTGGTTCAACGTCGTTCTGGTCCTAATACTTGTCCAGTTAAGGCGTGGCGGTGGTAGCTTCTGGAGTCTTTTTACCGTAACGCTTGTTAAACCGGTCTACGCGTCCTGCCGTGTCGACCAGTTTCTGCTTGCCGGTAAAAAAAGGATGGCAAGCCGAGCAGATTTCCACATGAAGGTCGCCCTTCCGCGTGGAACGGGTTTTAAACGTCTCGCCGCAGGCGCAGGTCACAGTTATCTCGTTATATGCAGGATGAATCTCTGGTTTCATTATTCTCTAATTCCTTCTTGATAGTCGGGAACATCGTCCCCTTTTCAAACAAGTCATGATATGAGGCTGAGGCTGTATCGTCAAGTTTCGCGGGCACTTGCGGGCCGAACCAGGGTAAAAGAACGCAAATACAACTTGGTTGACAGTAAATAGATCGCGTGTTTAAATCCAATTTCGCCGTCCTTCTGAAACTGCATTAACACTTAAGCGCGAAGCTTTGCGCGGCCAGCAATATCCGGATCGCACATGGTAAGAGTGTAATCACGGGTTTCAAGCAAAATGGAAGAAGATAAAAACGAGCGAATTACAGGGCAATCGGACCCATCGCCCGAACAATCGCCCGAGCGGCCAGACGGCTCAAAGCCGGATTCCTCAGGTACGCCGCCGCCCTCCGCAATCCCTCCCGCCGGCGTTCTTGCCGGGGCCGACGCCGAAAAGGCGGCGATGGTCGAACAAGCTAAGACAAGAGTTGCAGCAGTCAAAGAGTCTTTAAGCGAGAAGGCCGCACCCGAGCCCTTAAGCGCCACGAGTGCCCCAAAAGCTCCCGTCAAGAAGAAGGAGGAGGGACCTAAACCGGTCGATGCTGCAAATCATCCCCTCGTTAAGAGCCTGATAGCGGAATTCAATGGCGTGATAATCGAATCGGTGGAATTCATTGGACAGCTGTCTGTCCGAATCGATGGTAAGCGGATCGTGGAGGTCTGTGATTTTCTCAAGCGACATCCTCAGACTCCATTTAATTATCTTTCCGACCTAACCTGCGTGCACGTGCCTGATCGTAAGGAGTCTCCTTTTGAGATTGTTTACAACCTCTACTCCATCCCTGCCAATGAACGAGTTCGTTTGAACGTGGCTTCGACCGAAGCGGGACCGGGAAGTGTGACTGGCGTTTGGCCGGCGGCAAATTGGATGGAACGCGAAGTCTACGATCTGTTTGGGGTGAGTTTCAAAAATCACCCTGACTTGCGCCGGCTATTACTGCCGCCGGATTGGGAAGGCCATCCGCTGAGAAAAGATGTTTCTCTGGAATTTGTCGAGAATGAGTGGACCAGGAAACATCTGCCGGATATGAGTGAAGTCCAACAAGAGCAGTTGGAACAGAGGCGTGCTTACGGATTGGAAATCCTTTCGGTGCCGCAAGAGCGAATGATGCGTGAGATTTTACAGAGCGGCAAGGAAGTGATGCCCAAGGACAAGTGATTTTAGATTTCTGATTTTTGATTTTGCAATGGAGGGGGCACTTCGAGGGTGCCAAAATCAAAAATTGCAAATCGAAAATCAAAAATGAACCGATGACTCCAAAAGAGATTGCCGCTCATTACGAAGCCAAGGTATTTGAGTCGCCGGAGGCAGCGAAGGTGGCGGGTTTTGTTTTGACGGAGACCGAGTCGCCGCGAAATGTCTGGAACAAAGCTAGTGCGGCGCAGGCAATAGCAATTAAGCTCGCGGAAAAACGAGCAAGCGGAATTGCCAGAGAGATTGGTTTAATTATCGAACCTTGGAGCGTAACCGGCTGTTACCTTCCGGATGAGCCGGAACCAGCGGCAGCTTAAGAAACTTCCAGGCGTGCGCTGCACGCGCTGCGGGCACGATGCCCGCATTACCTATGCACCAGGTAGAGATCGCTACAACCCGAGAGACTTTGCTGGATAGCCCCGAGATGGTGCTCAACATGGGGCCGCAGCACCCGTCTACGCATGGTGTGCTGCGTGTGATTTTGAAACTGGACGGAGAAACGGTTATCGATCTCGACTGCGACATCGGCTATCTGCATCGCGGTATGGAGAAGATCGCTGAGAACCGCATGTACACGATGATCGCCCCCTACTGGGATCGTCTCGATTATATCGCCGCCGTTTCCAACGGACTGGTTTGGGTGGAGACCGTCGAACAGATGATGGGCCTGGTTGTGCCACCGCGCGCTCATTACATCCGCACCATTCTCACGGAATTGAATCGCATCGCTTCTCACTTGCTCTGGCTGGCGACTCACGCGCTGGACATTGGGGCAATAACGGTCCTGCTTTGGGCGTTGCGTGAGCGGGAAGAGATTCTCAAGATTTTTGAGCGACAGTTTGGCGCCCGCCTGACCTGTCATGCCTGGCGCATCGGCGGGATGCCGAACGATACTTATGACGACTTCGAGGCTGACATACGTCGTTTCATCAGCAATTTCCCCACGCGTCTAAACGAGTATGAGACGGTGCTCTCGGAGAATCGCATCTGGCTGAGCCGCACGGTGGGCATTGGTGTTATCTCAGCGGAGGAGGCGATCGCGATTGGTTTGTCAGGTCCGGCGTTGCGTGGATCCGGAGTCCCCTGGGATATTCGCAAGTCTCGACCCTATGCAGCTTATGCGTATATGGACTTTGACGTTCCGCTCGGCGAAAACGGCGATACCTACGATCGCTATCTCGTCCGGCTGGAAGAGATGAGACAGTCGCGGCGCATTGTCGATCAGGCCCTGGATAATCTGCCTGATGGTCCAGTGAACGCAAAACTGCCAAAAATAATTAAGCTCCCGATCGGCGACTACTACCACTCGATAGAAGGTCCCAAAGGCGAGATTGGTTGCTATCTGGTTTCTGATGGCACGGCCCAGCCCTATCGAGTGCGGGTGCGCCCACCGTCTCTGATTAATCTTCAGGCGCTGAAACAGATGTGCATTGGCCACCTGGTAGCCGATGTTGTGGCGATTATAGGCACTCTCGATATTGTTCTTGGTGAGATTGACCGTTAACGTTAGCTACAGAACCGGGAGCGGTAGCGACCGCATTCAAGCAAGGCAATTAACGGCAGAATTAAAGCTATGTTGCGCAGTAACAGCGAGGTTCAGAGAGTTGCTTAATGTCCAGATAGTCAGAGCCAGTGATCGCTAGTCTGGTTGAATGCGGTCGCTACCGCTCCCGGTTCTGTAAGAGCGCTGATTCCAGTTGTGAATTGAAATCAATTGCACCCAGGTATGATCACACTCGTATTTTTTGCTCCAATCAATTTCGTCGGGGACCTGCTGCTGAAATTTTTCAGCCCCGAGACGATCAATAACGTTGTCTGGCCGTTCATACAGATCGGGCTGGTAGTTACTCTGGTGGCGGGGTGGGTGGCGTATGCTACGTACCTCGAGCGTAAGATCTCGGCGTTCATGCAAGCACGATTAGGACCGATGCGAGTGGGACCGTGGGGCCTACTGCAACCCATTGCCGACGCCATCAAACTGCTTACCAAAGAAGACTTCATTCCAGACAAAGCCGATAGAGGTATCTTTTTTATCGCGCCCTACATCGCGGTTGCTTCAGCTTTCATGGTGATGGCCGTTATCCCGTTTGCTCCTGACTGGGGGACTATCGCGGACGTCAACATCGGCGTGTTGTTTGTGCTGGCAGTATCCAGCGTGGGCGTGTTGGCCCTGATACTCGCCGGTTGGTCGTCGAATTCGAAGTATGCGCTGCTGGGGGGATTGCGATCCAGCGCCCAGATGGTTTCCTACGAAGTCGCGATGGGCCTTTCGCTGGTCGGAGCGCTGATGTTTGCCCGCACGCTTTCGCTTTCCGGAATGGTCAATGCGCAAGGCGCCGATTCCATCTGGTTCATTTTCTATCAGCCGGTGGGCTTCTTGATTTTCCTTGTAAGCGGTATCGCTGAGAACAATCGCGCACCCTTTGACCTGCCCGAAGCAGAGTCAGAACTCGTCGCCGGGTTTCACACTGAGTACTCCGGAATGCGTTGGTCGCTCTTTTTCATGGCTGAGTATGCCGCTATGGTCGTGGTGGCTGCAGTTGCGGTCACAGTTTACCTCGGAGGCTGGTACTTTCCTTTCGTTTACCGGTTTACCGAAGCCAATGGCCATCACAATCTCTATGTTATAGTCAGCCTGCTGGTCTTTATCATAAAAGTATTGGTCGTACTCTATCTTTACTTCTGGCTGCGCTGGACCCTGCCGCGCTTCCGCTACGACCAGTTGATGGACATTGGATGGAAGTGGCTGATCCCGTCGGCGCTGATCAACATCGTCCTTTCCGGGCTGGGAATTTTTTTGGTCCAGGCCCTCAACGGCTGGCGCGGATTCAAGACGATAGAGTCGATGTCGGCAGGGCTGAATCTTACCGCCACCGGTAAGGCGCTGATGATCGCCACGGGCCTTATCGGGCTCATTATCACGGGTCTGCTGTTGTCGAAAATAAATTGGCGCTCGCGCGATTTCAATCTGAAGTTGCAACGAAGAAATATCAGGCTCGTCAATCTGCCCCAGGGCAAACCCGCAGTCCCGGCCCCGGCCCCCGTTGCAGGATCTGAGATTTGAGATGATTTTGAGATTTTAGATTTTTAGATAATTTTAGATTTGAAATGCTACGTTTGAGCACTGAGCTCTCGGATTGAATTCGACAATGAGAGATCAAAAATCAAAAATCGGAAATCAAAAATAACGCTATGCCTTTAGTCAAAGTCCCAAAGCCCAAATTTATAGACAAGCTCAAACGCTTTTTCATGGCCGACCTCTTAAAGGGTCTGGGCCTGACAATGAAATTTAACATCGGCGCCATTACTGATAGCGATGCAGTTGGCGGCAAGGGCATCTACACGGAGCAGTATCCCAAGGTTCGACCAGACGTTGCGCCTCGTTTTCATGGTGCGCCGAGATTGAACATGGATCCCGAAACGCACGACACACTGTGCATCGCGTGCAACCTCTGTGCAATTGCCTGCCCGGAAGACTGCATTGACGTCCTGGCGATGGATGTGGAGATCGTGGTGGCGGGCAAGCCGCGCAAGAAGAAGGTGCTCGATGAGTTTATCTTTGATACCTCTCGATGCATGTTTTGCGCGCTGTGCCAGGAAGCCTGTCCCACGTCATGCCTGGAACTGACTCAAGATTTCGAGTTGGCTACCTACTCGCGCGCAGGATTTGTCTGGAATCGTGAGATGCTCGAGCAGGGACGGGAAACGGTGAAGTACACGCGATAGGAGATGTCGATTGGCGACAAGTTGGATCTACACAGTTCACCGGACACCTTACGCCAAGAACGCTGACGAATTAGAAGTCCAATCGGCACCCGATTAGGAGATGGTCCTCTTTACGGAACCGGGAGCGATAGCGACTGCACTCGGCTGAGGAACGATATTGTATCCCCGACAAGACTCATAAATTTTTGTCCTCGCGCGAGTTATCCTAGGTTGAATGCGGTCGCTATCGCTCCCGGTTCTGTAAAGGAGTTTCTTTCGACGAATGCAAGGGGCAGTTTTGGTTCATTAAAATAATGGCACAATCTCGCATATCAGCTCCAACCGGGGTTCGTGCCAATCGGCAATCGGCAATCAGAAATAACAAGAATCGGAAATGATCTTAACTGGTTGGGAAGCAGTCTTTTTCTGGGTTTTCTCCATCGGCGCCATCTTTGCAGGTCTCCTGACTGTGATGGCGCGCAACGCCGTTCACAGCGCGCTCTTCCTGATCTCATCTCTCCTTTCGGTCGCTGCTCTTTTTATTCTGCTGGGCGCCGAGTTCATTGCTGGTGTGCAGATTCTGGTTTATGTCGGCGGCGTGATGGTCTTGTTTCTCTTCGTCGTCATGCTCGTCAATGTAGGAGCGGAAGTGCGGGGACTCTCCGAGACCGTCAACAAGCCTCGTCAGGTAACGGTGAGCCTGATTTTCTGTCTTCTGCTGGTAGCAGGTCTTATCTTTGCCATTAATACAGGTTATCAAGGTTTGCAGAAACGAGACGAAGCCAGGCTCAGCGGAGCCCTTGAGCAGCGCCAGGCGGAGCATCAAAACCTGGCCGCGGGCGCTACAGGAACAAGCAGGATTACCACTGACACGCAGCAGGTAGGCAACAGCCTTTATAGATTTGCGTCGCTGCCATTTGAAATTGCCAGCGTGCTCTTACTAGTTGCAATTATCGGCTCGGTGATGCTGGCACGCACTCTGAAGCAGGAGGCCGCCGTGGACGATGTCGATCCGGAGGAGTTGCTGTTGAAGGTGGCCCAGGAAGCTGCTCAGGACGCGGAACGCGCGGAGACCTTGCAAGAGCCGACATAACGTATCGAGAGACTCCTATGCTTACGTTGTTTGTCCCCATCTTTGCTTTCCTGCTTCAGCAAGCCGACGGCGGACGCGTCGGAATGATGTGGCAAAGCGCCAGGAATCCCGATCTATCAAAGTTTCTGGTTATTGGCGCACTGCTATTCATCATCGGTGTCGCGGGCGTGCTTACGCGTCGCAACATCATCGTCATCTTCATGTCGATTGAACTGATTCTCAATGCAGCGAACCTTAACTTCATAGCCTTCTCACGTTACCTGCAAGATACCGGCAACATGAATGCGGTTGCGGGCCAGGTGTTTGCCGTCTTTGTGATCGTGGTGGCCGCGGCCGAAGCCGCCATCGGATTAGGCATCGTCATCGCGCTTTACCGGAATAAAGAAACGATCTGGGTTGATGAGATTGATATCTTGAAATGGTAGTCCAAGGTCCAATGTCCAATGTCCAAAGTCAATTAGGCCAGCGGACGTTGGACGTTGGAGATCGGACATTGGACTTATGCACCGTTACATCTGGCTTATTCCGCTTTTACCGCTCGCCGGTGCTGCCCTCAACGGACTGCTGGGACGGAAGTTTCGTTTCTCAGAAAAACTGATTGGCGGCATCGCCGTCGGTTCAATCGCACTCTCTTTTTTCTTGAGCGTTGCGGCCGTTTATTCCTATGGCTTCAGCAGCCACGCAATTTGGCCCAATCCCTATGTGACTAGTCAGGACGGCGCGTTCAAGTACTCCTGGATTCCAGGTGGGGCGGTCAACGTTACGCAAGGCTCAACCGAGCGCATGTCGGTTGCGATGGACGGAGAGGCCAGGCGAAAACTGGCTGAGATTCCCCCGGAACAGAGAACTAATCCACAGTCGGTTCTGGTGACGGCAGTAGATACCCCGCGGAGCTCAAAACTTGATGTGGAATGGAGTTATCAGCTCGATGCACTCTCTTCGATCTTCATGCTGGTGGTTACCGGCGTCGGGTTATGCATCTTTGTCTTTGCGACCGGCTACATGCACGGCGATCCGGGTTTCTATCGCTTCTTTGCCTACATGGGTCTCTTCATGTTTTCGATGCTTGTGCTGGTGATGGGCTCGAATTTCCTGATGATGTTCGTGGGCTGGGAAGGTGTCGGACTCTGCTCTTACCTGCTGATCGGCTACTACTTCAATCGCAAAGAAGCGGCGGATGCTTCACGCAAAGCCTTTCTTACAAACCGCATCGGCGACTTCGGATTCGCCCTCGCCATCTTCGCTGTGATCGCAACCTTTGGCACGGCGCAGTACACAGACGTATTTGACCAGGCGAAGGATTATCCGATTGAAGGCCTCTGGCAATGGGGCATCCTCTCCTGGATTGCCCTCGGTCTTTTTGTGGGAGCATGTGGAAAATCTGCCCAGTTGCCTCTGCATGTGTGGTTGCCTGACGCGATGGCCGGGCCAACTCCTGTATCCGCGCTGATTCACGCGGCGACGATGGTAACTGCAGGTCTCTACATGGTCACCCGTACTAACGTAATCTTCCAGCATTCCAAAACCATGATGTTGGTAGTGGCCCTGGTGGGCGCGGCCACCGCGTTGTTTGCGGCGACAATCGGCATCACCCAAAATGACATCAAGAAAGTTCTGGCCTATTCGACTGTCTCGCAGCTCGGCTTCATGTTCATGGCCTGCGGCGTCGGCGCCTTTGTCATCGGCATCTTCCACGTAATGACGCACGCGTTCTTCAAGGCCTTAATGTTCCTCGGCGCCGGCAGTGTGATCCATGGCATGCATCATGAGCAGGACATGCGTCGTATGGGAGGCTTGAGGAAATACATGCCCTACACCTACATGACTTTTCTT
>JBGTHZ010000005.1:0-39279 GCA_041745915.1 Pyrinomonadaceae bacterium
CGGAAGCTGGTAACAGAGTGACTTACCACTCCCGGTGGGCATTACCACCACGGCGTCTTTGCCATTCAGAATTGCCCCGATCACTTCGCGCTGACCTTCGCGGAATTCGTCGAATCCAAAGTGCGTGCGCAGCGATGTGAGCGCGTCAGCAAGAGAATGCATGGCAGAGTCTAAGGTTTTCGGATTGCACGACGCAAGTTCGGAATTTAAGCGGTAGCGACAGCCCAGAACCGGACCATTTTTCATTTATCATTTGACATTTTTCAATGGTCATTGTTCCGGATCTCATTTTCGTGGTGCTTCGTGGTGCTTCGTGGTGCTTCGTGGATCGTTCTCCTGGCCGAGACATGAGGAACGATCCACGAAATTACACGAACTGGCACGAACAAGAAGTTAACAATGACAAATAGAAGATGACTCGGTCTACGGATTCTTGGTTCTGATATTGAGCGCTGTCGGGACGGTGCGAATGGGCACTGTTGGAAGATCAATCACCAGCGGAAACAGTTCGCACCACAGTCTCCCAGCAATAACGAAACCAAACCGCGAGGCGACGGGGTCAACACAATTACTGACTGCAGACGTAATATTCCGGGGATTCGGCCCTCCTGCAGCGAAATCCGAAGCGTTGTTTGCCGTGTCTGTGCAGCCGTTGCTCTTACGTGAGATTGAATTTGAGTTGCTCGGCGCGACAGTTGGGCCCACGCCCCGGAAGCAGCTTGCGGTGTTACCGTAACCCACAAGATCCACGATAGTGTCGGCGACCGGGCATGCACCAATCAAGGCCGTGGAAACGTTCACCAGCGCCACCTTTCCAGCAGTGGCGGCCAGGGCGATTACGCCCGTCGCATCGGGCGGAGGCAGATTTGCGCCGTTGCTGCCGCCTGATGATTCCTGGATCAAGTAGTAATGGCCAGGCGCCAGCGATACTGATGTTAGCCCGGTTACTGACCACGACGTTCCGGTCGCGCCGGCGTACTGGATAGACCAACCTTCGAGACTGACAGTCGCACTACCGCCGTTGAATATTTCGATGAAGTCATTTCTAAACGGCGCGCCTGAGTTGCCGCCGCCGCCGTAGATCTGACTGATGACTAACTTGCCGAAAGGCGTCGGCGAAGGCGAAGGCGAAGGCGAAGGAGAGGGAGAGGGCGAAGGAGTCGGGGAAGGGGACGGAGTTGGGGTGGATACGGGCGTAGGAGTTGGTGATGGAGACGGTGACGGAGTCGGGGCAGGCGTGGGCGAAGGCCCGGGGGTTGGATCCGCACTTAGGTTCTGTGGATCGCTTGGGGTGAGCAACTCAAAGTCGGTGAAGTTGTCATTCGTATCCTGCGTGCTGCCATTGAAGCCTCCCGGTCTTCTTTCATAACTTTGGCTGGCATTACTCGGCAAGGGCGCAAGGTGCATACCCTCTTTGAAGCCTGAACCTGCGCTCAGTCCAACCTGATCTACGACAGAATCGTCAGGTAAAGTCAGAGCAACGCCACCGTCATTGGCAATCCCGCTTGTGTACGTTTTATCTCCCAATACTGAACCGACGTAGCCCGAATGCGTAGCCAGAAAATGGCCTCGCGCAGGAATAACGGTTCCGGCATCTATTGTTAAACGAGTGCTGATGGCGCCTGCCCCACTCGACCCGCGAATCTTCCAACCGGCAACTGCAACGGGCAGGTCACTGTTATTGTACAGTTCGACAAACTCATCGCTCGCCCCGTTGGGCCCACGCGTGCGCAACTCGCTGATCACCACCGCCGGCGTTGGGGTGGGCGACGGTAAAGGTGACGGCGTCGGCGAGGGGTTAGGACTCGGCGAAATAGTTGGAGACGGCAATGGTGTCGGTGTGGGTGTTGGAGTGGGGCTCGGGGACGCGCTGGGAGACGGACTCGGAGAAACCGAAGGAGACGGCGAAGGTCCAGGTGATGGACCGGGCGTTGGATTGCTATTCAAGTTCTGCGGATCGCTCGGAGAAATAAGTTGAAAGTCGTTGAAGTTGTCATTCGTATCCAGGCTGCTGCCGCTCAGGCCACCAGGCCTTCGCTCGTAACTTTGATCTGCATTACTCGGCAGGGGAGCAAGGTGCATTCCCTCCCTAAAAGCTGAACCGGAACTCATTCCCACCTGATCGACGACCGAATCATCCTGCAGCGTAAGCGCGATGCCTCCATCGTTGGCAATTCCGCTGACGAACGTCTGATCGCCGGGAATTGAGCCGCTGAATCCGCCAGAGTTGGTTAATAAAAGATGGCCGCGAGCTGGAATAGTCACACCCGCGTTGATTGTTAACCGAGTGCTTACGCTTCCGGCGTTCCCCGAGCCTCTTACCTTCCAGCCACCGACGTCGACTGGGGTGTCGCTGTCATTGTAGAGCTCGACAAACTCATCACTCGCTCCACCTGGACCACGCGTGCGAAATTCACTGATTACTATGGGGGGAACGGCGGTGGGTGTTGGCGTCGGGGAGGGAGACGGCGTTGGACTGGGGCTTGGCGCGGGCGACGGCGAAGGACTCGCAGTTGGGCCAGGCGAGGGCGAGGGTGTCGGTGACGGGGTGGTTACGAGCAGTACTGCCGGCATCGACTCCACACCTCTTGCCGAGGCGATTATTTGTGCGGCGCCGGTATCCACCGCCCTGACCAGTCCGATCTGATCAACGGTTGCCACCGCAGTGTCGTTTGATTGCCAACCGAAGATCACGCCGGTCAGTTCCTGAGTGTTTTGATCGAATGCTCTGGCGGTGAACTGGAACTCCTGGCCCGCCGTGAGCGAAATTGAGGCGGGAGCAACGAGTATCTTCGAAATTGCGGGGAACGGAAGAAACGCCGTACCGTTAAGCCTCGTGCCCGGACTGAACAAACGACCGTCGCCCTCAGGCACGGATTGATGCAGGCGAAAATTCCCTGTCACATCCGGTGAGCGAGTCAGAGATTCATTGGCGTCCGCGCGCAGCCCCGTAGAGCCGCCGTAAGTCAGGAACGTGATGATGGTGCTCGACGAATCTCTGAGGGTAACCAGTCCGCCGGAATTTAATAGCGACAGACCGCCGGATGAGGCCTTGTAGATACGTGCACCACCAAACGCGCTGTTAAGCGGATCAGGAGTTCCACCTCCAAACACTACATTCGCGGTCCCTGCCGGTAAGATTGTTCCCGCGGCAAATCGATGCCGGAGGACGTCCGTGGATCCGCTTGCTCCGCGAGTCTCCAACTGAAAGCCACTCAGATCAATATCTCTTGCGGTTGTATTCACCAGCTCGACAAATTCGTCGTTTGCAGAGCTACGGACGCCGTCGTGGTTTGCGTCGCCGGCCAGGCCATCGGGCGGATCCGCCAGCAGTTCATTTATGAGAATATCCCTTTCGAAGCTCCCGCTCAGTGTCACGTCAACCACGTTGCTTTCATGATTATCTGCAGCAATGGTCAGGCCGCCTGTTCCAGCGCCGCGCAACTCAGACGGAACCAGGATGTGAACCTCGTCGAGACCGGGAAGGTCCCTCGATTTGTGTATCGACTCAACCGTTACTGAGCGGCCCGCGATTGTCGCGGACAGAACGGAACCTCCGCGTACCCCGGTAGCGAACACTAGAAGACGAAGCACGCCGCCGGTTGGGTCAAAAGGCCCAGAAAGTAGAGTGTCGGCGTCCAGAACGACACCCTCGCCCTGTCCGTCTCCGCTCAATGCAAAGAGACCAGGCGCGGAAGCAATGATGGTAACGTTAGTTCTGGACTGAAACCCCTCTGAATTAGTGAGCGTGACCTCCGCAGGACCGAGCTCGGTTTCTGGAGGCATGACAAACGTGACCAGCCCGGGTGAAACATACAGCATCGTGGCGAGGCGACCGTTGACACTAAGTGTCGTTCCTGCGAGCGACAAAGGGAAGGATCCGTTAATTGATCGCTTAGCCTGTTCAGAGCTATTAGCCAGTGCAAGTCCTTTGGCAATCGCAATACTGTCAGGCGCGATTGTCTGGTCCGGCCCGGGTTCATTACCGTGGGCGGCTCCATTGAAAACTGTAAGCGTGCCAAACGCCGGCCGAGGCTCAATTGCCGTGACATAAATCTCAGAATTGTCGGCGAGATCACCTGATGACACCGAACCCGAAAGCACCCGCGGAAAACTGAACGCCGCGATGCTGCCATCATCGTTTAGCGATGAGATCACCTCAGCAGTTGCTGCCGCAGGAGCCTCGGTCAACCTGGTTACCTGGCGGCTGGGAGTGTCGTATACATACAACTCGACGCTGCGATCGTTGTTTCCTCCGATAAGGTTCCGGCGGGTAGCAAAAGCAATCCGTTTACCATTACCACTGATAGTTGGATGAAGCGGAACGTCGTCTGCGCGAGCGCCGAGAGAGGTGACCGGCGTTGTGCTGTTGGACCGTGCATCAAAGAGAAATACCTGGCTCTGAAGCGGCGCGGTTTCAACTGAATAGACCACGCGTGAACCGTCATCGCTAATCGCTCGACCGTAGGTCATAGATAGACCCACAACATTGCCGGCGGCCATGACAACTCTTCCACTTCGCCGATCGTACAAGAGTAAGTCTCGTGAGTTGCTTTGACCCTGACTTCCGTCGCGGACGAAGGCCACGTGCGAGCCGTCGCCGCTGATCTTCGCTTCACTAGAGCCGGGGATGTCGTGAGAAGAGGTGACCTGAGTGATTACCCGGGTGGTTGTCTCAATAGTTAGAACTTCAGAATTGTGATCGGCATTGAGTCCGGTAAGATTGCGATTTGACGAGAAGGCGATAGTGGTTCCGTCATCTGTGATTGAAGGTTGAAAGTTGCCATCGCGAATCCGGGTGGTGATGTCCGCTGGAGTTGTATTGGTAATCTGGCTGACTGACGCGCCATCAAAGAGGAATATTTCCGAGTTGCGATCCGGGTTTGTCCCGACGAGGTCTTCGGTTGAGGCGAAAGCGATACGCGATCCATCTTGTGAAATGGCTGGAGCCACTGCCCGCGAGACTCCGATCAGCTCAAAAGACGATGTGCCCGGAGAGAGATCGGCGCGAATTGCGCGAAACCCATGACCACTGCCCACCCCGGCCAGATTCCCGGTGGTTTCAAACGCGACGATGCGGCCGTCACCACTAAGTGATGGATTGAGGTTAATGACCTCCTCACCGGTTGTAGTTACTCGACGGATCGAAGGCGCCAGGCTGGAAGCCCGTTTGGGATGTTTGAGCGGGACAGTGGACCCGTCGGGAGTTGGAGCGAATAGAACTCTGGAGGTTATGACTAGAATCAGAGATAAGGCGGTGAGGAGACTTGCACGAAGCATGGTGAGGTTGCTCCTGTTTATGGGTCAAACTGATTAGAGCTCGACAAAAAACTAAATTCAATTCTGTTTTGTTGTGCCAGATTTAAAGAATGAGGAGCAGCGGCCCCTAGGTAGGATCTGAAATGGAAGATCTCAGATCTGAGAATCAAAAAAAGCGAGGCGGTGAAGTCCTCAACTCCTTTATGCTTCTGGCTCCGCGCATTCTACTCTCTTGCCCTTAGAATACAAGATAAAATCTTCTGCGACCTGGATGCGTACTCTCAACCCAGAACCATTTGCGGTACGGCAAATGGTTCTGTGGTTGAGCGGTGCAGGGGTGGTTGAATTTATGATCCATTGGCTACGGCAAATGGTTCTGTGGTTGAGCGGTGCAAGGGTGGTTGAATTTATGATCCATTGGCTACGGCAAATGGTTCTGTGGTCGAGCGGTGCTTGTCCGCTCGCGGTTTGAAATATAGCAAGGCAGAGTTATCCTTATCATTTTCAAGAGAGACGCATAGGCATACTCAGTAAAATGAAACTACTCATCAGTGGATCGCATGGCCTGGTAGGAAAGGCTTTGGTCAAGTCGCTCGTGGCTGAGGGACATGACATCTTCCGCCTGGTCCGACACGCGCCGGGTTCTGACTCGGAGATCGAATGGAGCCCGGATAGATACAGCATCGCGCTCGCGCGCCTGGAAGGCTTTGACGCGGTCGTTCATCTCGCCGGAGAGAGCATTGCCGCTGGTCGTTGGGACGAAGAGAAGAAGCGCAAGATTCGAGTGAGCCGTATCAAGGGCACAAAACTCCTAAGCGACGCGCTGGCAAACCTGGCCCGCCCTCCCAAAACCCTCATCAGCGCTTCGGCAATCGGATATTACGGCAACCGGGGTGATGAAGTGCTCACGGAAACCAGTCCGCCGGGCGATGACTTTCTGGCAGGCGTATGTGTCGAGTGGGAGAACGCTACCGCGCACGCTACGGAGAAAGGAATTCGGGTCGTCAACACGCGCTTCGGAATAATTCTTGATTCTGAGGGTGGAGCACTGGCAAAGATGCTCACTCCATTTCGCATGGGGGTCGGTGGGAAAATCGGCAGCGGCAAACAGTGGATGAGTTGGATTGCCCTCGATGATGTCGTCGCTGCGCTCGAGTATGTGCTGGCGAGTGAAACTGTGAAGGGGCCGGTCAACTTTGTCGCGCCGAACCCGGTGAGGAATGCGGAGTTTACAAAGGCACTCGGGCGAGTACTGTCGCGACCAACCATTTTCCCAATCCCCGCCTTCGGCGTGCGCCTCCTGTTTGGCGAGATGGCCGATGCGTTACTGCTCTCCAGCCAACGAGTTGAACCCAAAAGGTTGAACGAGGCGGGTTATCAATTCAGATATTCGGTGCTGGAAGCAGCGCTAAGACACATACTATCGAGCGTCTAGTGTCCTGCAACCGAATTGGTACCCGGATGGAAAATATTGAAATATCCGAACTTGAGCGATGGTTCAACTACGCCGATCCACCGAACCACACGTCATATCGAGTGACTTTGGCGGATCGGTTTTTGAAGTATTCTAACTGGTCGGCTTGATCAGTTGCCGGTCACCAGCTTCCCTGCTGAGGCAATCGCGATATGAATAGACTCAACCAACTACGGAACATGTTTATCATCTGGTCGGCGTTCCTGACTCTTGTTTCATTCAACTCACCGCTGGCACAAAGCCCTCCCGAAGGGACATTTGCTGATCTGATCCTCCATAACGGTGTGATCTGGACGGTTGACAGCAAAAACTCCGTCGCTCAAGCAGTGGCGATCCGCGAAGGCAAGTTCCTGGTCGTGGGATCGAATGAAGCCGCACTCAAGCTGCGCGGCCCGAAGACTCAGGTGATCGATCTGATGGAAAAGTTTGCGACCCCCGGCTTCAACGACAATCATGTCCATTTTGCTTCGGCGGCACAGTTTCTTGAATTCAACATCATGGCGGTCTCGGCGCCGGAGGATTTTGTAACTCGTGTCAGGGAGGTAATCGCGGGTCTGCCGAAAGGCGAATGGATTGTCGGAGGTTTCTGGGGCGCCTACGACGAATGGGCTGCGGGAAGTGCTGGCGCTCAGCGGCGCGAGCCGTTCGCTCCCGACATGAAACTGGTCGACGAGATAACGAACGATTACCCGATGTTCATACGGAAATTTGACGATAGTCAGTTTGCTGCAAACCACGCAGCACTACGTGCGGCCAATATTGACCTCCGCAATCCTCAAGCGGCCGACGTCGAGTTTCTGAAGGACAACCAGGGCCGCTTTAACGGCCACATGCGCGGAAAGGGCGTTACCCGTCTGTTCAGTTCGGTTGCGCCACGAAGCTTCTCGCGCGAGCGCCGCCTTCAGCAAACCAGGAAAGCTCTGGCAGAGATCGCAAGGTTTGGAGTCACAAATGTCAGCGACATGTCTGATGATACTCAACTGGACATCTACAGAGAGCTGCACCGCAACGGCGAGTTGACTGTGCGAATTCATTTTCGCCCTGGACTAGATCGCTGGAAGGAACTTGCCGGTCGCGGAATACGTGTAGGCTCCGGCGACGAGTGGATTCGTCTGGGGGCGCTCAAAGGCCACATCGACGGCATTATGGGAACCAGCAGCGCGCGCTTCTTTCAGCCGTACTCACACGATCCAAACAACCGCGGGCGGTGGCGGCCGTTAATGGTAAATGAGAAGGGCGAGTTTGTAGAAGGCAAGTTTCTCGGCTACATGCTCGATGCAGACCGCGAGAGACTACAGCTCACGGTCCATGCCATCGGCGACGAAGCAAATCATCTGCTGCTCAACTATCTGGAGGAATTAGATAAGGAGAACGGCAAACGCGATCGGCGATTTCGTCTGGTCCATGCCCAGGTCATAGCTCCTCGGGACTTCAAGCGTCTCGGCCAACTTGGCATTGTTGCCGAAGTTCAGCCTTTTCATCTCAGCGACGACATGCGCTGGATGGAGGAGCGCATTGGCTACGAACGGAGCAAGGGCGCTTATGCTTTCAAGAGCATTCAGGCGAGCGGCGCGGTCCTCAGCTTTGGAACGGATTGGCCAGGGACGTCTGCTTCCGAGTATCCGATCAATCCCATGCTGGGTCTCTACGCGGCCGTCACGCGACAAACCATTAACGGCAAGCCGGAGGCCGGGTGGTTTCCTGATGAGCGAATAAGCATCGAGGATGCAATCAGGGCCTATACCTACAATACGGCTTATGCGAATTTCGAGGAAAAGATCAAAGGCTCGATCGAGGTGGGAAAACTTGCGGACCTAACGGTGCTTTCTAAGAACCTACTAACGGCTGCGCCGAGAGAGTTGCTCAAAGCTGAGGTCGTTTACACTATCGTCAACGGGAAAGTCGTTTACCAGAAGAGATGAAATGAGACGCGCTATTTGCGCGCCCTTTCTTGAGAGTTGCTCGACCTAGCCAAACGATCCACGAAACCACACGAACGAACACTAAAATGTTTAGTGATTGTTCGTGATATTTCGTGGATCGTTTTTTGATCTCGGGACCACCACATGGAGTCGCGGGTTGATTGCTATAGCGTAGCGAAGCTCGGTATCAAAGCTTAAGGTTAACTTAAGCTCCTAAATATCAGATGTGACAACTGCCTTCTGGTCTGTTCCGAATCCTTCCAGTACGTCAAACACTTCTAGGGCGTACTTCACATTTCCAAACGGTGCAGACACTTGGACACCTTGGATCTGTTCGCGCACCTCCAGGAGTGACTCGCGCGCGATCTTCAGACCTTCATCGCGACCCGCCTCCTTGCTTATGGCCGACGCCGCGCGCATGCGCTCCATTATCGACGGAGTCACACGTACACCCGGTACTTCGTTATGAAGGAACTCAGCGTTGCGATACGACACCAGAGGCCAGATCCCGGCAATGATAGGAATGCGGACATGCTCGACGCTTTTAATGAAGTCGCGAAGCTGTTCGGTATCAAATACAGGTTGAGTAATCGCATACTGCGCCCCCGCTTCGACCTTATACTCGAAACGACGGATCTCTTCCTCGGGGTTGATTGCTCCCGGATTGACGCCGACTCCGATGCAGAATGCGGTAGGTTTGCCGATTGGATTGTTGCCGATGTCGAGGCCGTGGTTCAGCTTGTTGACCATATTAGTCAAACCAATGGCGTCGATGTCGAACACAGCAGTTGCATCCGGGTATGGGCCCATTTTAGGTGGATCACCAGTAATCAGAAGCAGATTTCGTATTCCCAAAGCCGAAGCGCCCAGAAGATCGGACATCATCCCCAGCAGGTTCCGATCTCGGCAACAGTAGTGCAGCACTGACTCAATCCCTATTTGCTGTTCGACAAGGACAGCGGTGGCCATCGCGCTCATGCGCGACTGCGCGCGGGCACCGTCCGGAATGTTGACGCCGTCGACGCCAGCATTCTTTAACAGCCTAATCGAATCGAGGGTCTTCTCTGCATCGACACCCTTGGGCGGCAATACTTCTACCGAAGTAACAAACTCACCGCGGGCGATCTTTCTCCCCCAGTTGGAACGCTCCTCAGCAGGAACGACCTTGATGTCGGCCGGAACAATTTCTTGCACGTGCACCAGCGGACCCGTAGACATCACCATTCTCTGCGCGCGCGGCGAAGCGGCCCGAACTGCATCTGAGATCAGCTTGATGTGCGCAGGCGTAGTCCCGCAACAGCCCCCGATAAACTTCGCCCCAGATTGGATCAACCTCTTCGCGAACTTCGACATGTACTCCGGCGAGCACATGTAGAACTGCCGGCCCTGAACGTCGCGAGGCAGCCCGGCGTTGGGTTGAGCGGCCAGTTTCTTCTTCGTAACCATCCGCATCTTCTCGAGGCCGCTCAGGATAATTGCCGGCCCCACTCCACAGTTGAGACCAATTACGTCAGCGCCCCACTCGTCCAAACGCGTGGTGAATAGTTCGGGAGTGGTGCCGAAAGTCGTGTTGCCGTCGGTCATGATGGTCATCTGCGCAATGATGGGCAGATCACACAATTCACGGATCGCCCGAATCGCCTGTCGTATCTCAGAAACATCCGAGAAAGTTTCAAGCAGAAAGAGATGAACTCCACCTTCTAGCAAAGCCGAAGCCTGGGCCTTGAACATGTCTTTTGCTTCATCGAAGGAGGTAGGACCATAAGGCTCGATCCTCAATCCCAGCGGGCCGATTGCGCCCGCGACGTAGGCATCTTCGCCGGCTGCTTCACGGGCGATGCGGGCCGCGGCAACGTTGATCTCGACCAGGCTGCCTTCCAGGCCATACTGTTGCAGCCGGAAGGCTGTAGCTCCGAATGTATTGGTCTCGATAATGTCCGCGCCGGCGTGAAGGTACTCCGCATGGATCTCGCGCACGAGGTCAGGATTGCTGAGGTTTAGTTCGTCGTAACACCGATTAATGTAGACACCCTTGGCGTAGAGCATGGTGCCCATCGCGCCATCGAAGACGTGAACCCGGTCAGACTCCAGGAGTTCTCTGAATGACTGCATCTTGCCTCTAACGATTGCCAATTTCCGATTGCTAATTGCCGATTAAAAAACCTCAGCTGGGTCAGAGGCCAATTGGCAATCGGAAATTGGCAATCGGCAATGAGAAAGTCCCGCGCTAAACAACGCGGGACTTCATGATTGCTGAAGTTCGGACTGTCCGTTCTGGACTCGCCGTGCTGTTTAGCGGATTGTTTTACGTGGCCGCAAGTCGCCTTAACTCACCACGTTTGTCGTTGTGCTTATATACGCCGTTGAGGATCTGGCTGTCAAGGTGCGGCTAAGTCAGTAGCCCCCGTTTGTTCGCCGGCACATCCTGCCTTGGTCCAATTTTTGGCCTTACAAGCGATCTACGAACCGAGACGAACCGCGACGAAATGCTCTTAGTGTAGTTTCGGAAGAGTTCATGGATCGTGTTTGAGGCCTTAAAACTGCCTTGACAGGAGCAGCAATCTTTGGCTGAATGCCTGCCGTACTCCCAAATTCCCCTCTAGTTGTCGGCAGTTCAAAGGCAAAAAGGAGCTGAGCAATGGCGGCCAACACCATGAGCAGTGCCACTGGGTCCCATAAACTTAACACGCATCCGAAGGGTTTATATGTGCTCTTCGCTACAGAGATGTGGGAACGATTCAGCTTCTATTCGATGCTGGCCCTGTTTACGCTTTATTTGCAAAACCCGGATGAGGGTTTCGGTTGGACGGCCGCGGAGGCGACCGGACTCTACGCGAACTACTTGATGTTCGTCTACGCGAGCCCGCTCATCGGTGGCTGGCTGGCCGACAAGAAACTCGGCTACCGCAGGGCGGTAATGATCGGCGGCCTCTTCTTCATGGCCGGTCACGGACTCCTTTCCATTCGTTCGATGCCGGCTGTCTATGCAGCGCTGACCTGCCTCGTGATTGGAAACGGGCTCTTTAAGCCGAACGTCTCGACCATGGTTGGTAACCTTTACCCGGAAGGCAGCCACCTCAAGGACCGCGCCTACAACATCTTTTACATGGGCATCAACGTCGGGGCAGCTCTCGCGCCCATTGTGATGGAGATCGTCAAGCAAAGTGTAGGCAACCACCCAGCGTTCGCTGTTGCTGCCTTCGGAATGGTCATTTCCGTCGGCATCCTCTGGAAGTTTAAGAAATACGTTGAAGAGCCGAGGGAAGGCGCGATTTTGGACCAACCGGCAGGGGCCGTTGGTCCTGTCACTGTCGATGCGCCACCGGAGGGCGTTAGCCATCAGGGTGAATCGGAAGGAGAGCGCACTCCAACCACGCCGGGCGGAATGTTTGCACGTGCCTCTGCGGCGCGCGCGAGCGTGATGGATGCGGTGCCGGAATCCAGGCGCGTCTTCGCGCTGCTCGTGATCTTCGCCATAGTCATAGTTTTCTGGATGGTCTTCCACCAGAACGGCTCGACTTTGACATACTGGGCCAACGACAACACGGAGTGGACCTTTTCCGGCACGATCTCGAATGCGATCAACCCCCTTTGGGTCGTAACCCTCACCTTCCCGCTGGTATGGTTTTGGAGGTTTCTCGACCAGAGGGGCAAGGAACCTGCGACGCCCACGAAGATGGCGATCGGTATGACGTTAACCGGCCTCTCTTTCTTCATTCTGTTTGCCGCGGCGCGCATAGGCGAGAACACGACCCCAAACGAAGCCATGTACGCTTCTGGCGCCTTCAGGATCACGGAGCGCTCCGTGAATAATCTGCGAGCGGCAGGGCTCCCCAATGATGTGGTCGCAAAACTGGAAGCGAAAGCTGTTCCTGAAGACGTCATCTCGAGACTTCAGACGGAAGGCGTCCCTGAAGGCGTGCTCCCCAAGTTGCGGACGGAGGTAGTGGATAAAAAGTATGACGTTGAAAACTTTTCTCAGGCGCTTGAAAGGACACTGAAGAATCTGAAAGCCGCAGGAGCGCCCCAGAATGTCGTGCAAAAGTTGGAAAACTTGAAGGACTACAAGGGCGACAACCCTTCCGTGATAAACACGGTCTTGCACTGGCTCGCAATCAGGCAGCCGAAGTTCGATGAGGCATTGAGAAAAGTAACCGATGAGTTGAGAGCGGAAGGAGTCTCCACCGACGTTCTGCTGAAGCTGGAGCAGGAGGGAAAGAATCAGACGGGCCAGGATAGGTTGATGGCGGCGCTCAAGCAACATCTGGGTGACCAGCAAGTCGCGGAGCACGCGCCTGCGATCATGCGGCAATCGTACCTGTTTCGCGTCTCCTGGCTGTGGCTAATCCTCGCCTACGGGGTCGTGACTCTCGGTGAGTTAATGCTCTCGCCGATGGGGCTGTCGCTCGTCTCGAAGGTAGCGCCGATTAGGATGCGCGGGCTGCTGATGGGCGGCTGGTTCGTGGCGACGGCCATCGGCAACAAGCTGACGATGATTGGCATATATTGGGACAAGTGGTGGCAGTCAAGCTTCTTCGCCATTCTCGGCGCCTGCGCGCTAGTCATGGCGGTCGTGCTCATTCTCTTGCTGAAGCCGCTAAAGAAAGCGATGCCGGGAGTCTAGCCAACGTGAAACAACGACATTCCTTGTTCACCCTGGTCCTACTTGCGCTCGCACTCTGCATTCCGGCGCTAGCACAAGAAAAGTTACTCACCCTTGACGACATCTTCGACCCCGCGAAGAAGATCAATTTTAGCGGCACTACACCGAACATCCGCTGGCTCAAGGACGGCACGCACTATCTGCTCGCTAATGATCCTTCAAAACCAAACGTGGCGAGGTTGCAGAAAGTGAATGCTTTAACCGGCGAGGCCGCACCTTTTCACAATGCGGCAAAGATGGAGGCGGCTTTTGCGGCCCTGGCAGGGCTTTCTCCACAGGATGCGAGGCAGCTGGCAAATCGAGGCTTATATGACTTCAATCATAACGAGACTGCCGTGCTTATTAATTTTGCCAACGATCTCTTCTATTACGAATTGGGTAGCGACAAAGCCGTGCGCGTTACCACCAGCGCGGAGGAAGAAGTCGGCGAGACCTTTAGTCCCAACGACCGCATGATCGGCTTTGTCCGTAACAACAACATGTACGTTTTCGATCTTGCGACCCAACGCGAGCGTCGATTAACAACTGATGGCAGCCCAAAAATTCTCAACGGACGGCTTGATTGGGTTTATCAGGAAGAACTCTACGGCCGCGGAAACTTTGAAGCCTACTGGTGGAGTCCGGATTCCACGATGCTGGCGTATCTCCGGCTCGATGAGAATCCGGTGCATGAGTTTACAGTCGTCGATCATATTCCATACCGCCAGAATGTAGAGGTTACTCCGTACCCAAAAGCCGGTGATCCAAATCCCGTGGTCCAGCTCGGCGTAATCAGTGCGGCTGGAGGTACTACGCGCTGGATTGATACTTACAAATACCAGCCGGCAGATTTCCTGATTGTCAGGGTTTCCTGGACTCCCGACAGCAAGAAGGTGGTTTACCAGGCTCAGAACCGCGAACAGACGTATCTCGACCTCAATTTCGCGGATGCAAAGGATGGCAAGTCCAACACCCTGATCCATGAGACCTCCAAGGCGTGGGTTGAGGTGATTGATAACCCCCACTGGTTGAAAAATGGTTCGTTCCTCTGGCAAAGCGCGCGAAATGGTTGGCGGCATCTCTATCACTACGCTGCGGACGGTAAGTTGGTGCGTCAGGTGACCGATGGCAAATGGGAAGTGCGTTCGCTCGAAGGCGTCGATGAGGATAAGGGACTCGTCTTCATCACCTCGACTGAGCACAGCCACATAGCCCCGCAGCCGTATCGGATAAAGCTCGATGGTACCGGTTTGACTCGATTAGCGACCACCGAGGGTTCTCATCGAATGGTACTCAGTCCGGCGAAGAATCACTTTATAGATAACTGGAGTGATCTGAATACACCGACACAGACGCGGTTGTACGACACCGAGGGCAAGCTCGTTCGGATTATCGAAGAGAACAAAGTGGAGGCGCTTAAGCAATACAAATTCGCAAGGCCTGAGCTGTTGCAGGTGAAGACGCGGGACGGTTTTGTGATGGAAGCGATGATGATTAAGCCGCCGGACTTCGATCCCAGGAAGAAATACCCGGTAATGTCGTTCACGTATGGTGGTCCACACGCGCCCCAAGTCAGGAATGCGTGGGGTGGCACCACAGCCGTTTGGTACCAGGCGCTGGCCCAGAAAGGTTACATCATCTGGGTTTGTGACAATCGCACTGCTAGCGGCAAGGGTGAGGAGTCAACCTGGCCCGTCTACCGGAATTTTGGCGAGCTCGAATTGCGAGACATTGAAGATGGTTTGACCTGGCTGAAGGGCCAATCCTACGTCGACGGTTCACGGATTGGTATCTCCGGTTGGAGCTATGGCGGTTTTATGACCAGTTATGCGTTGACCCACAGCAAGAGTTTTAAGATCGGCATTGCCGGCGGCACCGTTTCTGATTGGCGCGATTACGATACGATCTATACGGAACGCTACATGGGAACGCCGCAAAACAATCCGGAAGGCTACAAGAAGAGTTCACCCGTCCATGCGGCCAGGGACCTTCACGGAAAGATACTGTTGGTCCATGGCGCGATGGATGACAACGTACACATGCAGAACACGATTCAGTTTGTCTATGAATTGCAGAAGGCTGGCAAGCAATTTGAGCTCATGGTCTATCCGAAGTCGCGACACGGCGTTACTGATCCGCTGCTCGTGAAGCACATGCGCACGATGATGACGGAGTTCATCGTAGCGAATTTGTAGGGCTGGGGCTTAAAGATCACTTTCAGTAAGAGCTGCGACCTTCATAAAATGGCGTAGCAGACCAGTCTTGAGTGCCTCATTGCCGTGAATCGGTACTGAAATGCGAACCTCACTTCCTGCCTTCCCGTAAATATGGTGGCTACCTTTGACACGCAACAAAGACCAGCCGTGCCGCTCAAGAGCTTTCGCAAAATCTTTTCCTGAAACTGATTTCATGGTCAGTCATTATCGTCGTTCAAGGATTTAATATTGCGGGGAAAGAGGTTTTTGCGTTTTGAGTTTCCCCGCATTTAGGCTCGTGCCGCTCGATGACGCGGCCGCCCATCTTGAATCCCTTTAGGTCTGCCCCGATCAGCGGGCCTCAACCTTAAACCTATGATCGTCGCTATGTCCTGAATTCCCTCACGAACAGTTGCCTCGTCTTTACCAAACTCGCGTCCTATTTCTCGGCAACCTCTGCATGGCGGAAGTTGATAGTTAAGGAGCCACTCGAAGTGATCGCCAGATGCCCATCTAACGGGCGGTTCTTCAAGGCCAAGCTCTTTCATTACTCTTTCTACGTCGTCGAGATAGGCAGTTTGCAGATATCGGAGAGCCTTTCTGGCTCCCCGGATGGATGGTCCTCCTAAAGCGACAAAGCTTCGTTCGACTTCCTCTTTAAAGGAAGGAACAGACTTGTAGAATGGTCCCGTTACATTGAAGGTCAGCGTTTCATAGTTGAATGTAAAGGAAAAGAGGCCACGGTCCTCCACTTCCGAATTCGAGTGGAATTGCGTTAGTAATCCAGCACAATGCCTTTCTACTGAAGCGCTTTGCCAGGCCCTCCTTATTAAATCTGTCACAAAATGAGCATCGGGCAACAGACTGAATGCCAAGTCCTTGTATTCCAGACTCTCAAACTTACGCAAAAACTCGAGGGCGTGATCCAAACACCAATCGGTCGTCAGGTTATGATCCTGTGCCCACCTTTCCAACGCCCTCTGAAGTGACTCCGCGTCATCGCGCTGCTGGAGGGATCGCCAATTCGGCAGGAGTTTCTTGATAGCTCGTTCCCTTATGTAGTCCGGTTGGCGCAGAATGTGAGCCTCCACCGGTATCTCTGATTCCAGAGACTCGCAGAGCGAGGCGACGACGGCCTCGTTTTTCGCCAACATTTGAGTGAATGGTGGATAGGCTGAGCAGAAGAGATTGGAAACTACGGTTGGCCTAAGCTCTAGAATCAATGAAAGAAACTCAGCGCGCGCTGTTTGGATTGAAGGTCTATTCGCAGATTTCTTTTCGTATCCGAATCCGAAACGCTTCGATTTTGAGCCCGATCGAGACTCGGTGCCCACTACAACTGATTTCATATCGCGATTTCCAGCACTCGGCCTTCTCCCAAGCTCTGCGTCCGTGAAACGTCGACGGAAAGACAACCCTCGATCGCTTCGTAGAGGTTGTATAGCAGATCCTCAAAGGTATCACCTTGTGTTGCACATCCGGGGATTGCTGGAACTTCTGCCCAGAAACCACCTTCTTCCGCATCGTGGATTACAACTTTGATTTTCATAGCTCGATTATACGGTCATTGGTTCTGAAGATGCGAGCAACTAGTGCGAACACGAGATAAAGTTTCTTGGCCGTCCCTACTAATCACCGTCGTTGGCACCGCGGGCACCAGTAGGTTGATCGACCGCCATGCGTGAGACGTCGAATACGCGCGCCGCACTTGAAGCAAGCCTCACCTTCTCGTTCATAGACCTGCCATGCATTTCCAAACGCCTCGCCATAGGAAAAACCATTCGGATTCTCGAGGTTGATTCGTGATGTTGAGCTGCCTGAGACCGCAGCTCGTAGCACGTCGCGAATCGCCTGATGCAAACGTTCAACGCGTCTGGCTGAGAGTTCAGACGCGGTTTTGAACGGATTGATCCCGGCGCGGAAGAGCGACTCCGCCGCATAAATGTTGCCCAATCCCAATACTCTCGTTTGATCGAGTAATAGCGTTTTCAGTGTACGGCGCGATCTGGCCAGCGTATCCTTCAAGTAAGCGACACTAAACTCGTCTGAGAAAGGCTCTGGAGCAAGTCCAGTGATCCCTTTGGTCTTGCGCAGGCGTGAGTTAGTCACCAGCTTCATCACGCCAAACTGCCGCTGATCCCGGAATACGAGCCGGCGCTCATCATCGAGATAGAAAACTGCGTGGGCATGGAGAGGAAGCGAGTCGTCTGGAGTAAGCACCACAAACTTGCCGGTCATTCGCAGGTGGACCACCAGCACCCTACCGGAATCAAGTTCAATTAGGATGAATTTGCCGCGCCGGCCCACGCCTGAAATGCGCGACCCTTTTAACCTGCCATTAAAGACCGCAGAAGAAGTAGGCGAGATTAATTTTGGCAGGCGTATCTCGGCGGCGACTATTTGCCGTCCCAGCACAGCGCCGCGCAATGCGCGAACGACGTGTTCGACTTCCGGCAGTTCCGGCATTCGCTTTCGTCTCGTTCAGTGGCGGTTCCTTAGCCACCGAACAACGAGTCGCTTTATGATCAGGTTGACGACGGGCTGTTGCCCGGCTTAGACCCTTCCCATCAGGACCAGGATCAACACGATAATCAGAATCAGACCGAGAGCTCCGCTCGGACGGTATCCCCAGCTTCTGCTATGTGGCCATGTCGGTATCGCTCCTAACAACAGCAGAATCAGAATGATTAAAAGTATTGTTCCCATTCCACACTACCTCCCTAACTGAGTTCCAATTGTGTTTCGATCTGCACTTGGGGGCGAACAGGATGCGGGAAAGGTAGTTGTGTTTGGTGTGCGAGTCAACGAAATTTTCGCGTGGAATAGTGCAGTGTGAGAAAGTGAATCTTTGGCTTAAGGCATTACAGAACCGGGAGCAGTAGCGACCGCATTCAAATAGCGCCATGATTTAGAAACAGCAACAGCGTTCCTCTTAGCTGAGAACGCGGAAAGAAGAGGGTTGACCTTAGGACGGCTTGTTCAATTCTGCAAGCGGCATGATCGCGGAAGTGGAGTGCGGTCGCTGGCGCTCCCGGTTCTGTATTGAGTGCCGGCTCTCAAGTTCCCTCCAAAGCTAGTTAAGCAGACCTACTGGTCAGCATGTGAAAGCTTCTGCGCTTCGTCGAGAAGTACGTTCACCTCACTGACTGAAGTAGCTTCGGCGTAGATGCGTAGCACGGGTTCAGTGCCTGACCGTCGAAACAGCAGCCACGATTCGTCCTCGAAAACAAGCTTTATACCGTCGATGGTTTGAACCTCCTTCACCTTGCGTCGGGCAAACTCTGAGGGCGGCTGGGAGGTCAGATCCTTAACCAGTTTCAACCCTGGCTCCATCTCGATATGCAGGTCACGGCGTCCAAAATGAAACTCACCAAACTCCCGGTGCAACTCGCGCAGCATCTCGGAGGGTGGTTTGCCGGCCGCTATAATCGCTTCCAGAAAGAGCAGGGAATTGAGTAGACCGTCACGTTCGGGAATGTGACCTTTGACTCCGATGCCTCCGGATTCTTCGGCCCCCAGGAGAATGTCTTCCCTGAGCATCAACTCGGCAATGTACTTGAAGCCAATTGCCGTTTCGTAAATTTTGAGATTGTGCGCCGCGGCGATTCTTTCCAGCAGCACCGACTGCGAGAAGGTCCTGACAACGCCGCCGGTCATCTTTCGATTGCGAGCCAGGTGGAGCAGGACCAGCGGCACCACGTCGTGCATGGTCATCGTCTCGCCCATCTCGTTAACCGCTCCTACACGATCGGCGTCACCGTCGGTGGCTAACCCCACAAGAGCTTTGGTCTCCACAACGCGCTCTTTTAATGGACTGAGGTTGCTGTCAATCGGTTCGGGGCTGACTCCTCCAAACAATGGATCACGATCGCCGCGAATTGTTTCCACCTTCAATGCTCCCCCTGTCAGCAGACTCTCAACCCATCGACCGCCAGAGCCATGCATGGGATCTACAACGATGGTTTGCCGTGACTCCCGCAGGCGATCCAGGTCTATGTAGGAAGCGATCTGTTCGCGGTAACTCTTTATCGCGGGCTCAAGTAGTTCGCGACCATCTGTCGAAAAGACGCTGCGTTTGACCGGGTTAGCGTCAAGCAGGATTTCCACTGCCGCTGTCGTCTCCGGGGCAGCGCTCCCGCCCCAGGGGGCTTTGATCTTAAAACCATTGAAGTCAGGTGGGTTGTGCGATGCAGTGAGCACGATGCCGCCGCTGGCGCCCAGGTCTTTGACGGCCCAGGAGATTAGTGGTGTTGGAGCGGCTTCTTGAAAAAGGGCAATTCTAAATCCATTTCCCTGCATGACTTCGGCCGCCCGCCGTGCGAACTGTTCTGAGAGGAAACGCCGGTCGTAGCCTATAACCACCAGCGCAGGTGCACCGCCGGCTGCCTTGCTGACGACACCTCTAAACATTGAGCTCTCAGCTTCGGCGCGGCTTATCTGGCCCACAGCAACGAGTTGATTTAGTAGCGACTGCTCTTTTGTGGTCGCGAGATAGTCAGCATAGGCCTGGGCCACTCGTTCCACATTCGCGAAGGTGAACTCGCGCGCAATAATCGCTCGCCATCCGTCAGTGCCGAACTTGATTGCCGCCGGACCTTCGCTCACAGCCGGGCGCCTCCAGTGATTGTGTAGTCAGTTAGTGACGTCTTATCGCCCAGAACGGATCCCGGTCCAACGACGGCCGACCGTCCGACGTGACAACCGCGACCGACAATTGCATTGGAAACTTCTGCAGCCGTGCCGATGCGCGTGTGGGGCCAGACAACTGAGTTTTCTACGCGGGCGCGCTCCTCAACGAAGCAGCCCGGCCCCAGTACCGAATTGATTATTCTGGCCCCAGGCTTGATCTGGCAGTCGTCCCCGATTATTGAAAGGTCATCAATCTCAGCCACAGTCGCTGAATCAAATGAGCCGCGGCGTTCCTTGATATGGATCCGGCCGACGCGATTAGCCAGGAGGTCCTGATGCGCCTGAAGATAACGTTCCGGTGTGCCGATATCTATCCAGTAAGTACGTGGCGGCACATGCGCATAAAAGGATTCTTTTCGTTTTAGCAGATCGGGGAAGAGACCGTATTCGAATGAATAGTTCTCACCTGCCGGAATGAAATCCAGTACTCGGGGTTCGAGGATATATGTGCCGGCGTTGATGGTGTTGCAGGTAATCTCATCTTCCTTGGGCTTTTCAAGAAAGCGATGAATGCGACCGTCGGTTTCTGTTTCTACCAGACCATAAGAGCGGGGGTTCTCGACGGGCTGCAAAACAACCGTGGCGCCGGCTTTTCTTCGGTTGTGCTCGCGGATGACGGCTTTAAGATCAAGGTCCGTGAGGATGTCGCCATTGAAGACCACGGTGGGCTCGCGAATAACGTCTTCGGCAAACTTGTAAGCGCCGGCTGTGCCCATTGGCTGTGGCTCGACGGTGTACTTGAGCTTCACGCCATGGTCTGAACCGTCGCCAAGTAAGCGCTCAATCTTGTTGGGTTGGTATGATAACGAAAGCGTTATATCTGTTATGCCGGCGCGCCGAAGCGTGTCGATTTGATAAAGCAAAAAGGGGCGATTGCATATCGGTACGATTGGTTTGGGAGTGTAAACGGTCAGCGGGCGCAGACGTGTGCCTTTACCGCCAGCCAGAATTAGAGCTTGCATGTTTGAGTTACCGGATTGCTGATAGAGGTTTGAATAGCAGAGGAGAGTCTAGCACTGCATTGAGCGAGTGAGCAATCGACCCACCGCTGAAGTCACCATAACTCGCAGGTCAGGAAGGCGGACCCTGTCCCCGCTCCTCCGCGAAACAAAAATCGCATAGAGTCCGAGTCACTCAACCCACAGAACCATTGCGGTAGAGACCGTGTGAAAACGCAACGGAGTGTCATGAAGTCAGTACCGTAGCGCGGTAGCGTCGGGTCCGGCCTCCGCATCTCGACTCCCAGTGCCATAGTCGCTATCGGTGGATACCTATTGATACGTAGTTTGTGGTTGGAACCGTGGACCCGACGCTACCAGCCAATGGATCCTAGCACGCAACACGAGCTGAACCACTGCACTGTTTTCTGCCAACATGGTTCTGCGGGTCGAGAAACTTGCTGCAGGACTGAGTGCTTGGATCCATTGGCTAGTGCAAAGGTTCTGTGGGTTGAGTGACTTGTGCAGAGCTGAGTGCTTGGATCCATTGGCTACCCGCAAATGGTTCTGTGGGTTGAGTTGACTCATGCTCCGGCCGAGTGCCTGGATCCATATCTCAAAATGCATCAGGATCGGGGAGATTAGGTTGTTTGCCACGCTCTGAGTACACTATTAAGGCGCTCTGGATTTTTAAGTGCCTTACTTTTCCCTTTCTCAGTTACCTTCTTAGTGGAGTTGCAATGTCCGCAATCAGAGAAGCAGTAATAATAGCGGCGGTTCGCACGCCTGTCGGTAAGTTTCAAGGTTCCTTGAAAGGGTTCAAAGCGACTGATCTCGGGGCTATAGTCGTGCGCGAAAGTGTCAAGCGTGCTGGAATTGAACCAGCAGAAGTCGATGAAGTGATCATGGGTTGTGTAATCCAGGCTGGCTTGGGCCAGAACCCCGCTCGCCAGGCGGCCTTACGCGGAGGACTGCTGCCCGCGGTTTCTGCAGTCACCATTAACAAAGTCTGTGGGTCTGGTCTAAAGGCCGTCATGATGGCTGCCCAGGGAATACAGTTGGGCGACACCGATCTGGTTGTCGCCGGCGGCATGGAGTCGATGAGCAATGCTCCTTATCTGCTTCCAAAGGCCCGGGAAGGATACCGGCTGGGAAATGGCGAATTGGTCGATGCGATGATCAACGACGGATTGTGGTGTTCGTTTGATAATCAGCATATGGGCTGCACGGGTGAAGTGGTTGCAGAACGTTTCACGGTTAGCAGGGCGCAACAAGATGCCTACGCTTTGAAGTCGCATGAAAAAGCAGCCCAGGCGATAAAGTCGGGAAAATTCAAGGACGAGATCGTTGCGGTCGAGATTCCGCAAAAGAAGGGTGCACCAACAGTCTTCGACACGGATGAAACAGTGCGCGAAGATACCTCACTGGACGCGTTGGGAAAGCTTAAGCCGGCCTTTAAGGAAGGTGGCACCGTCACGGCCGGCAACGCGCCCGGTGTTAACGATGGGGCATCCGCATTGGTGGTCACTTCGCTTGAGCGGGCCCGCAGTTTGGGCATCGAACCCATGGGCCGGATCGTGGCCCAGGCAACATCAGGGACTGAGCCTGAACTGGTGATGATGGCGCCGGTCGAGGCTATGAAACGTGTTCTCAAGAAAGCCGGATGGACATTCGCTGACGTTGATCTAATCGAGTTGAACGAAGCCTTTGCGGTGCAAGCTGTGGCGATCACTAAAGAATTAGACCTGGATCCGGAGCGTGTGAATGTGAACGGCGGGGCCGTAGCGCTGGGCCACGCGATCGGACAATCAGGGTCGCGGTTACTCACGACAATGCTATACGAGATGAAGCGTCGCGATGTGCATCGTGGACTGGTTGCTCTTTGCCTGGGTGGAGGCAATGCTGTGGCCCTGGCGGTTGAACGATAGTAAGGAGTAAGAACAATAGAAATGATGACTGCAACGAGTCACAATCGAATTCTTGGAATCCTGCATCTGGCGTACGGCGGTCTTATGTTGCTGCTGATGATCGCCTTTTCCATCTTCATGCTAGTGATGATGGGTGTCATTGCAACCAACAATAACAGTGGTGACCTAATTGAAGGTGGCATCTTTGCGCTGGTGATAATTTTTGTAGTTGCAATCAATTTGTTGCTGATCACGCCTTCGTTCCTTGCGGGTTACGCATTGCTGAAACGCAAGCGTTGGGCTAAAACAATGGGAATGATCGCGGCGATAGCGGCCGGCTTAAATTTTCCCCTGGGCTCAGCCCTCTGTGTTTACACGCTCTGGTTCTTGTTTGGAGAGAGTGGGAGGTTCCTTTATCACAAAGCGGCTTATGCGCTTCCTCCCGGCGACGCCTCGTGGGCCAGGACTGCCAGCCGCGAACTAGAGCGCGAGTATGTTCCGCCATCAGCGCCGCCAGACTGGCGATAGTTAGTATCCGGAGTGCAAGCGAGTGAGTGAAGTCATTGGGGTAATTGGCGCCGGAACAATGGGCAACGGTATCGCCCAGGTTGCCGCGCGTGCGGGTTATCGCGTGTTGATGCGCGATGTGAAGGACGAATTTCTTGAACGCGGTCTCGCGGCCATCGACAAGAGCTTGCAGCGAGACGTTGAGAAAGAGCGTTTAGCTACCGATGAGAAGGATGCGATCCGCGGCCGCATTCAAACAACAACCTCCCTCGAGCCACTGGCCGACGCGTGGATAGTGATCGAGGCCGTAACGGAAAACCTGGGCGTCAAAACCGAGCTCTTTAAAACGCTCGACCAAACTACCCCTGCTGAAACGATCCTGGCTTCGAACACGTCGTCGATCTCTATAACCAAACTGGGCGCAGCCACGAGTCGAGCTGACAAAGTGATTGGCATGCACTTTATGAATCCAGTGCCGGTGATGAAGCTGGTCGAGGTTATCCGCGGCATCGCCACGTCCGACACCACTTATGAGAAGGTGCGCGCGCTAACGGAGAAACTGGGCAAGACCGCTCTGGACTGTCAGGACTCTCCCGGGTTTGTTTCCAACCGCATTCTCATGCCTATGATTAATGAGGCCATCTTTACTCTTTACGAAGGAGTAGCGACGCGCGAGAGTATTGACGGTATTATGAAGCTCGGCATGAATCATCCGATGGGGCCCCTGACGTTGGCAGATTTCATCGGCCTGGATGTTTGCCTGGCCATCATGAACGTCATGCATGAAGGATTTGGTGACTCAAAATATCGCCCGTGTCCTTTGCTAAAACGTTATGTCGACGCCGGATGGCTCGGAAGAAAAACCGGACGCGGGTTTTACGAATACTAAACCGCAGGTGCCAGGTATCGGGTGCCGGGTGTCGGAAAGGAGCAATTGCCGCAGGTTGTTGGGTTTACCAATTGAAATGACGCAAGTAGCTCATTATTGCCAGAAATGCCTGGCGGGAAATCCCCTGGGTCAGGACTTTTGTTCGCGTTGCGGAACGCGGCTCATGATTATCGTCGAACCACCGGCGTCTCGTTACGAGTTTGCTGAATCAAGCGCTTCCTCCGAGGAGCACTTGCTGGAGCGCATCTCAGCGCTGGAGAACAGGCTGGGCCGGTTGACTGAGCGACTCGAGCGAGGTCTGGATCTGCTCCTGCGTCAGGCGCAAAACTCCTATTTCGATCGTGCTCTGGTGAAAGCGCTCATCGGCCTGTTAACGGAAGACGGAATTGTCGAGGGCTCCAGGCTGGAGAAGCTTTGGAACGCACGCTGTCAGAAGGAATCAGAAGCGCAGGAAGAGAGCGCCCGTCGCGAGGAGCTGCGGGTAAAGATACTCGCCTTTTATCAAGGTTCCGAACGAGGTAACTTCGAACAGTTTGTTAACGAGGGTTTCCTTCTGATTGAAGATCAACAAATAGGCCGAGGAATTAGATCGCTGCAACGCGCAGTGCGAATTGCCGGGGGCAATGCCCCCCTGCTTTCCTTTGTCGGGGAGCACTTTTTCAGCACTGGCAAAACGCGGCTCGCTCAAAGTTATCTGGCACGCGCATATGAGTTTGCACCCGGGGACATGCGCGTCTCACTGCTGCTGGGCCTGACCTGCGCCGATGAAGGTGACACCGAACGGGCGAAGGTTCTGCTGAACAAGGCGACTCAGAGGGGAGCCCCGTCCTTCGCGGCCCACTACGGGCTCGGCCTCCTATTCATCGCCGAAGAGAATTGGCAAAAGGCGTTACGAGAGTTTAAACGTGCCCTGGCGAGCAAGCCTTCTCCTGAAGCTCATTACGCACTTGGCTGTCTCTATTATCAGTTAGCCCGCGATTCACTGGCAGCGCGTCACTTACGAAAAGCGACAGAGCTTGATGCTGGTTACGGTGAAGCTTTCTATGTCCTGGGGTTGATTTACAGGCGGGCAGGTCAGGAGAAGTTAGCCCTGAAGTCGTTTGAAAAGGCCGAAACCGTAGATCTTGAACGCCAGCCGAAACGAGCAGGTAGAAAACGGACGGGCGGTGGAAAGCCCGCAGTTTCTTCCCTGTTTCAGGGCGTCGAATGGGATGCCGGCGGGCTGGTCAGTGGGGGCAACGGTCGACTTGCCAGGGCCCTGCGAAAGGACGCATTAGACACCTTCGTCACTGTAGATGTCGAAAGCAGTTAGCATTAGCTGCGTTGACACCTCAAGTCTCGTGGCTATAATGAAATTTTTGCGCAGGAGCTGCTTGAAAAGGATATTTGTCACCGAGTAGTGGGTCATGCGGGTTGAACTTGCAAAGCTTGACAATAACGTAGGAAACTTTGCCCACGAGTACGAAGCCGAAGAATTTGTTCTTGAAGATGACAGGGTCGTTGTGGCGGGACCTCCGAGGGTCTCAGGGCGCATTACTCGAACCGAACACAAAGTAGTTGTGGAGGGCGAGTTTGCCGCGATCGCCGAATTGGAGTGCGACCGCTGTTTGCAACCCGTGCAGTTGCCAATTAGCAGTGACTTCCGACTGGAATACGTAACTCCGGATGCCTACATGTCGTTTGAGACTGTGGAGCTTACTCAGGAAGACCTGGCGCTTTCCACCTTTGACGGTGAGGTCATCGACATAAACGACATTGTTCGAGAGCAAGTGTTGCTTGCCATTCCAACACAAGCGATTTGTCGTGAGAATTGCAAAGGATTTTGTCCGGTTTGTGGCGCCGACAGAAATATAACCGATTGTAATTGTAGCGCGACCGAAATTGATCCGCGCTGGGACGGACTAAGAGATTTGCGATTTTAGATTTTTGATTTTCGATTGATCTCTTCGGGAGACAGTATAGTTTCCCGGGACACCGTGAAATCGAAAATCAAAAGTCAAAAATTTAGAATTGCTTTACTGGAGTAATCATGCCAAATCCTAAGAGACGACATTCAAAAGCTCGCCGCGGAAAACGCCGGGCGCACGATGCCCTGCGCGTACCGCAGACAACCCTCTGTCCAAATTGTCAGGAGCCTCGGCTGCAGCATCGCGTTTGCCCCAAGTGTGGGTACTACAAAAATCGCGAAGTGGTGCAGGTAGATCAAACCTAGCCAGCTAACAGTATTACCTTTGGGAAATCAGTCGAAGAATGAGACCGCTCTAACGGGAAAAGTCGTTCTCGACGCGATGGGCAGTGACAACGCTCCTCACGCTGAGATCGATGGGGCGCTCGCTGCGGCACGTGATCTGGGGGTGGTAGTTATCCTCGTCGGCCAACCGGAGAAGATTCAACCGGAACTTCGTCGATGTGGCTGGCGCGGCGACGGAGATCGAGGGATTGAACTGGTGGAGGCTTCTGAGGTGATCGGCATGGACGATCCCGTCGCCACCTCCGTCCGGCGCAAGAAAAAGAGTTCTTTGAGGATTGGAACGAAACTGGTAACCGAAGGTCGCGCGGATGGTTTTGTATCCGCGGGAAACACCGGTGCCGCTATGGCCACTGCAAAGATGGTTATCGGCATGTTACCCGGCGTAGATCGACCAGCGCTTGCGGCGCTCATTCCCACCAAATCTGCCAAGCCTACTTTGCTTCTCGATGTGGGCGCAAATTCCGAATGCAAGGCGCATCACTTAGTGCAGTTTGCCATTATGGGCGAGGCTTACTCGCGCGCGGTTTTGGGCACCATCAAGCCGGCAATTGGTTTGATGAGCATCGGAGAAGAAGAGGCGAAGGGCAATGACCTCACCAAAGAGGCTTTTCCGCTCCTGCGCAAGATGAGCAGTTTGAATTTTGTGGGAAACGTCGAGGGTCGTGACGTTTTTTCCGGGTTGGTAGACGTGATCGTGACTGATGGTTTTACCGGCAACGTCATGTTGAAGCTCTCCGAAGGACTGACCGAGGCGATGTTGTCCATGATCAAGCGTGAGCTGACTGCTACTGCGGTGAGCAAAGCGGGAGCGATGTTGGCCAAGCCCGCTTTCCGCAATATCAAGAAACGTCTGGATTATTCGGAATATGGCGGCGCGCCACTGCTCGGCGTGCGTCGAATTGTAGTGATCGGGCACGGGAGTTCCAACGCTCGAGCGATTCGCAACGCGATTCGGAATGTAAAGGAGTTCTCCGAAAATCGCGCAGGTGAGCGAATTGAGCACGGCATAGCTGAAACCAACGCGCTCCAGCAGCTTGCGGGATCGCAGGATAAATAGTGTCCGTATGCACTAGCTGTGCAGCGGGTTGGCTTTTCGTTTTTTAGTGGTTAGTATTAGCGTTCCCTTTTTTCACCTGAGGACAGTAGATGGCAAACGTACGCGCCGGGATTGTGGGCACCGGCCATTCATATCCTGAAGGCATTCTGACCAATGCCGATTTAGAGAAAACCGTAGAGACTTCAGATGAGTGGATAACTTCGCGTACGGGTATCAAACAGAGACGGAAAGCGGGCCCTGGGGAATACACTTCGCAGTTTGCAGTTCGCGCGGCCCGGCAAGCTATCGAACGCGCCGGGTTGGAACCTTCGGACATCGACCTCCTTCTCTGCGCAACTGTCACGCCGGATCAGATTCTTCCTTCAACTGGCTGCCTGATTCAGGCAGAGCTGGGCGCTCATAATGCGGCCGCTATGGATGTCGTTGCGGCCTGCTCAGGGTTCTTGTATGGTCTGACGCTGGCCAATACGATGGTCCAGACCGGCCAGTCGCGTTATGCCCTCGTGATCGGCGCCGAGATCCTAACGCAGTATGTCGATTACACTGATCGTCAAACGTGCGTACTGTTTGGCGACGGAGCTGGCGCGGCGGTTTTGGCGCCAGTTGACGGTAACCGGGGAATTCTGGCTACTCAAATCAAGTCTGATGGCAGATATGAGGAACAGCTCTATTCTCCCGGGGGCGGCACGCGTCGCCCGCCGAGTGCCGAGACGCTGGCTTGCGGCGACCATTTTTTCAAGATGAAGGGGAACGAGCTATTCAAGGTAGCAGTCCGCTCAATGGCCGAGGTCTCGCGCGAAGTGCTGGAGGAAGCAGGTCTAACAGCCGAAGACGTGAGTCTCTTTATTCCACACCAGGCGAATCAGCGAATCACAGATGCCGTGGCAAGCAAATTAAACGTCGACGACGCGCGCGTTTACTCAAACATTGCAATGCACGGCAACACGTCGTCAGCTTCGATCCCGATCGCCCTCGACGAGTGCGTGGAGGCAGGGCGAATTAAGAAGGACGACATAATTCTGATGACATCATTCGGCGGCGGTGTAACCTGGGGCGGAGTTCTGATTCGCTGGTAAGGCATTTGTTTTGATTGCGGATTGCCAATTGCCAATTGCCATTTTCAATTTGGTTCCTTTTGTTGTGATCGGGAAACTTGTGTTTGGGAGAACATCAACGGGGGTTGACAACGGAAATTGGCAATCGGCGATCGGCAATGCTTCTCAATCGGAAATCGAAAATCGCATACATCTTTCCCGGGCAAGGATCGCAGTATCAAGGCATGGGAAAGGACTTAGCGGATAATTTTCCAGTCGCGCGAAGGGTCCTTCAAGAGGTAGACGAAGCGTTGAGTTTCGGTATCTCTCGTTTGTGCTTTGACGGACCGGCGGAAGCCTTGCAGCTGACCGAGAACACGCAGCCGGCAATTCTTGGCGTTTCTGTTGCAATGCTTCGGACGATGGAGGCGGAAGGGTTTCCCCAACCGGTGTACGTGGCTGGACACAGCCTCGGGGAGTATTCAGCACTCGTCGCCGCCGGCGCGCTGAGTTTGGCCAACGCAGCGAGAATTGTCAGGGCCCGCGGACGTTACATGCAGCAGGCCGTTCCTGCTGGTCAGGGAGCCATGGCGGCAGTGATAGGAGCGGAACTGACGGAGATTGAGAAAGTTTGCAGGGAGGCGAGTCAGGGCCAGGTTTGCGCGCCCGCGAACATCAATTCTTCAAACCAGGTAGTCATCGCCGGCAATACCGAAGCCATTGATCGCGCAATTGAGTTGCTTAAGGACCGGGGCGTGAAGCGCGCGGTCAAGCTGAATGTCAGCGCACCGTTTCATTGCGCGTTAATGATGCCCGCGCAAAAAAGGTTGGCTGCGGATCTGGGGGCTTTGAGTCTTGACGATCTGCACATTCCGCTGGTAAGTAACGTTGATGCGGCAGAAGTAAGAAAAGGGATAGATGCCAGAGATGCCCTGGTCCGGCAGGTTTCATCGCCGGTGCGCTGGCTGGAATCGGTCGAGTTGTTGATTCGAGAAGGGATTGATACCTTCATCGAAGTTGGACCGGGAAAAGTTTTGAGTGGACTAATGCGCCAGATTAGTCGCGAGGTGAAAAGTCTCAGCGCGGAAGATGCCGCGAGTCTCAAATCGGCCTGGGCCAGCCTGAAAGTTTCTCAGGGCTAAAAACGAGTTTTTATAAAATCACAGAGGAGCAAAACGAGATGCCCGATCAAGAGATCGAGAATAAAGTAAAGCAGATCATCGTTGACGAACTTGGTGTGGACGAGAATGAGGTCACGCCAAATGCCCGCTTCATAGATGACCTGGGTGCAGATTCGCTGGACACGGTCGAACTCGTCATGCGTTTTGAAGAAGAGTTTGGCATCGAGATTCCGGACGAGGACGCCGAGAAAATTCAGAGTGTGCGCGACGCTTACAACTACATCGACCAGCACAAAAAGTAGCGGGTGGTGATAAGTAAGAAGTGATAAGTGATAAAAAAGACCTGGTCTTTATCTCATCGCTCATTACTAATCACTTATCTCTGCTCCTTGAGGAGCTTTGATTTGACACGTAGGGTTGTGGTCACAGGCCTCGGCCTGGTAACGCCAATTGGCAATTCAGTCGAGGCAACGTGGACTGCGCTGATGAGGGGTCAGAGCGGCGCGGATCGCATCAAGAGATTCGACGTCGAGAAGTTTCCGGTCAAGTTTGCCTGCGAGATTAAAGATTTCGATCCACTGAATTACGTCGAGAAGAAAGAGGCGCGCAAGATGGGCGCCTTTATTCATTACGCGATTGCCGCAGCCCAGGAGGCAATGGCCGATAGCGATCTCGACGTTGGTGACGATATCGCGGAGGATGTCGGCACCTATATCAGCAGTGGTATAGGCGACTTCTGGGCGATCGAACGGGAACATTCAAAGCTTCTCAAAGATGGTCCGAACCGCATTTCTCCCTTCTTTATTCCATCGGCAATAGTTAACCTCGCCGCCGGTCAGGTTTCGATCCGTCACAACGCGAAGGGTCCGAATTCAGCTACAGCCACGGCCTGCGCTGCCGGCGCTCACGCAATCGGCGACAGCTTTAAGATCATTCAGCGGGAAGCCGCGGATGTAATGATTTGCGGGGGTGCGGAGTCGGCGATTACGCCCATGAGCGTGGCTGGTTTTGCTGCCATGAGGGCACTCTCCACGCGAAACGATGAGCCCCTTACGGCATCAAGGCCTTTTGAGCGGGATCGCGATGGGTTTGTCATAGGCGAGGGCGCGGGCATCATGATTCTGGAAGAACTCGAATTTGCTCGCCGCCGCGGTGCGAGGATCTATGCAGAACTAGTTGGTTATGGAATGACCGCCGATGCTTTTCACATAACCATGCCCGACGATACCGGCTCGGGCGCCATCCGCGTTATGCAGAAGACCATTGAGGACGCCGGCATTCAACCGGAAGAAGTCGGTTACATCAACGCGCATGGCACATCGACACCTTACAACGATAAGTTCGAGTCGCTGGCAATCAGAAAAACGTTTGGCGAGCACGCTTATAACCTTGCGGTTAGCTCGACAAAGTCGATGACCGGGCACCTGCTGGGCGCCGCCGGAGGAATCGAAGGGGTTTTCTCAGTGCTGGCGCTGCATCGCAATATTCTGCCGCCCACCATCAACTACTTTAATCCCGATCCGGAATGCGATCTGGACTACGTTCCAAACGAGCCGCGCGAGGCAGTGGTGAACTATGCGCTGTCCAATAGTTTTGGGTTTGGGGGTACGAATGCTGCATTGCTGTTTAAGAGGTATGAGGAAGGATGAACTTTGTATTTTAGTACTTTGTACTTAGTACTTGGAACTTAGTAGTTGGGAACTTAGTAGTTGGAACTTAGTAGTTGGAACTTAATAGTTGGAACTTAGTAGCTTGGAACCAAGCCGAGCTGCAGAACAAAGTACAAAGCACAAAGTACAAAGCACAAAGTACAAAGCACAAAGTACAAAGTACAAAGTACAAAGTACAAAGTACAAAGCACAAGTAGAAAGCTCAAAAACAAGACCAGAGTTGTTTCATGAAGATTATCGTATTAATGAAGCAAGTAGCGAGCAAAGACGCCATCTTGCGGATTAACAAAGATGGAACATGGATCGAGGAAGGAGACCTCTCCTTCGAGGTTAGCGAATCTGACGGATACGCGCTCGAAGAAGCTCTGCGTGTCAGAGAAAAACTGGGCGGAGAAGTAGTTGTCTGTTCGATGGGACCGCAACGAGTCAAGAGTGTGATCAAGGATGCTCTGGCGCGCGGGGCCGATCGGGCCATTCATGTTGTGGGCGACAATCTCACGCACCTCTCTCCCTATGCTGCTGCCAGCGCATTGGTGGCAGCGTTTCGCGATGAGCAGCCGGACCTAATCATGACCGGTTTGCAATCGGATGACTATGGTTATGCCCAAACCGGCGTGATCGTTGCTGAGTTGCTGGGGATGCCGCACGCCACAATCGTGATCGAAGTTGACGCCTCTGCCGAACAACTGCGCGTCAAGAGAGAGCTCGAGAGCGGCTGGTATCAGTGGTATTCCATGCCCACTCCTGCGTTGCTGACGATTCAATCAGGCATCAGTCAGATTCGCTACGCCACGCTCAAGGGCATCATGGCGGCAAAGAAGAAGGAGATTAAAGAAGTGACTCCGCCGGCGGAAATCGTGAGTCGCGCGTCACATCAGCAGCTCAAGCGAGTCTATTTGCCGCAAAAGACAAAGCAAACTCAATTGCTGGGCAATGGTGATGCTAAGGCCGGAGCTGTTGCGTTGGCCGAGAGACTTCACGTCGAGGCGCGGGTATTCTAATGAGCAACGGAATTCTTGTATTCATCGAACATCGCGACGGTGTGGTCAGTAAGACATCGCTCGAAGCCATTGCCGCGGCCCAAAGCCTCGGGTCGAAGTTGCAGCACCAAGTGAGCGCAGTCATTTTGGGGTCTGAGCCGGATGCCATGGCTCAGCAAATCGCAGCATATGATCTGGTGAAGGTGGTGGCGGCCAGGAATGTAAAACTGGCGAGCTACACTCCTGATGGCTACACCGATGCCATGGAGAAAGTTGTGCGCGAGCTGGATCCCGAGCTCGTGATCATGTCGCACACCTATCTGGTCCGCGACTTCGGTCCTAAGCTGGCTGCGCGTTTTGGCAAGTCGCTCATCAGCGATTGCATCCGCGCGCAGGTTGCGGACGCCTCGATCACGTTCACTCGTCGAATCTTCCTGGGAAAGCTTGACGCGGATGTAGTTTCGGACGGCGCGGCCCCGGTGTTTGCCACCTTCCAGTCAGGGGCTTATCGCCCGGATCAAGCGGCGAAGGGAAGTGGGGCACCGGTAGAGAAACAGGAAGTTGAAGTTGGCGAGGTCCGAATGAGTCCGGAAGCGCCGTTCCAGGAAGTGAAGCAGGCTGTCGATCTATCCAAAGCAGAGATCATCGTGGCCATCGGACGAGGCATCAAGAGCAAAGAGAATATAGCTCTAGCTGAAAAGCTCGCCGAAGTGCTCGGAGGCGATATCGCGGCGTCACGTCCCATTTGTGACGCCGAGTGGTTGCCCATCGATCGGCAGATTGGATCCTCGGGACAAACCGTGGCACCAAAGCTTTATATTGCGCTGGGAATCTCGGGTGCGATTCAGCACCTGGTCGGTATGAAGAACGCAGGGACTATAGTCGCAATCAACAAAGACCCGGAAGCCCCCATCTTCGATATCGCCGATTACGGCATCGTCGGCGATCTATTCGAAGCGGTACCTGTCTTGACCGAAGAAATCAAAAAAATCAAAGGGTTGAGCTGAAGAGTTCACTGTTTACAACTCCGCTTTACGCCCAAGGCGTTCGCGAATTGTAGCCCAGGGTTTCCTACCCTGGGATTCAGAGAGTCAAGAAACCATGATAACGCCGAAGGTGTTGGCGAATGGGACGGCAATCCCAGCGAACTCTTTCAGAGTTAAGCGCACTATTGATGCGCCTTAATCCCAGGGTAGGAAACCCTGGGCTCCAATTCGCGAACACCTTCGGTGTTGACTTGCCTGGCGCCGCCTGTCTCTGCGATTCATCATGGAAGTAAACACCTAACCGAGGCCGACGTACCTCAGCAGGGAAAAGAAGAATCCTTTCTCAGGGTCAGGTACGAGACCGCCCATCAGCCACAAGTACACAAAGAAGCCATAGAAGATCGCCATGAAAATTAGCGCCACGCGCCGCCAAACAGGAGGCTGGAGTTCCTTCGGTAGTAACTTCGTGTTGATGTACAGGATGTGCAAAGCGCTGACCACCATAACCAGTCCGGCCATGTTAGCGCTCAGTTGCAACAGGATGATTGGCTGGGTGAGGCGTAGAGCGATCATGCCCCAGACAACTGTGGCCGCGAGCACCGAATAATAGATCAGTCTGACATCACCACCACGCCATTGTCGTATACGCGTACTACCACTCCAGAGAATGTCTGTTATCGCCCGCGTCATCCCTTCGAGCAGATCGAGTTGAGTCTTAAACAGCACCCATACACTCATCGTCGCTAGGGTTAGGGTCAAAACCGCACCGCCGCGTGCAGCCATAGCGCTGGCTAACTCGGCAGCAATGGCCAAACCACGAATGTCCCGGCCGGGCTCGAGGGCTGATGTATAAAGGATGGCGGGCAAAATCATCCCAAGCAACGCGCCAAGAAAGAAAATACCCCACTGGTCGTACCGAACGATCCGCCACCAGCCTCGCCAACTCCGTAAGCTCGTCTCCGAAACTTGGAACACACTACCTGAGTGAGCGAGCTTCACCTTTTGGCCCCCCACGGCCGCAGGAATAAACCCGACCACCTGGCCCATCCCGAAACCCTTATCGCGAGCCCAGTTTGAGACCATCAGGTTTCCCGCGCCACCGGCTCCTGAGAAGCCTACAAAGGCTCCGATGAGCAGCCAGTCGGCGTCCGGGGGCAGGAAGTTGAAACGACCCGCATTTAGTTCGAAACCCACCAAGCCAACAAAAGCCGCCAGCCAGCGATTCGGCGTTGCAAAGACCAGGCACAGCAGGAAGAGCGTACCGAGGATCAGTACGATCATGATCCAATTTAGGATCTCCAAGGTGCGCTCGATTCGCTTACCGCTGAAAACGAGGATGACCACGCATATCAAAAACGTTCCACATCCAATCCAGTAAACCGGGGTGGCATCGGCACTGGTTGCCAATCTACCTGCCAAAAGGAAAAAGATCGCGCCGGCGGCGTTTGCGGCCCACGCCGGCCAACCGGTCTGCAAGAGGAAGAGAGCAGCGTAGAACCAGGCCCAAAAAGTTGAATGTGGCCGGGTGCGCATGAAGCCAGTGACCGCGGGTTCACCTGTGTACAGCGTGTAACGGATCAACTCGGTGTTGAGTACGGTCTGGAGGAAAACGGCGACGCTTGTTAACCAGAGCAGGCCCAGTCCGTACTTAATGAACGTCGCCGGACCGAGCAGCCACTCACCGCTTCCGAGCGACGCACCGAGTACGATTGCGCCGGGACCGATTATGGCTAATAAACTTAAGCCCTTCGCATGAGGCGGTTGAGGAAGATCGGTGACTTTCCATGGCTGAAGACCTGAGCGGGCTTCTACTGGATTGTCGTCGTTGGTCATCACGTGACTATCGGCTCCGACACTTGCCCCACAAGGAGGTGGCGAGGCCGCTAAAGCAATCGGCAATGTTGTTTCTTTGTCGCGTCACACTCCATTGCTGATTGATAAACGTCGGTTCCTTCAGCTCTTTCTTGCGGGCAAGGCGTTCCAATTCAGAATCCGTAAACCTCTGCGGTATTCGACAGCTCGCCTGGCGCGCCCACAATGTGATCGAGGTACTTAGTTGGTGACGGCACCTTCTCAGACGCCGGCACATAGGCGACCCAGAAACTCATAAATCGAGTCTCCGTCGTGAATCGCGCGATGGCTTCAACTGAGCCAGGTTCGGCGACGTCGGGTGCGTATGGGTTGGATTGCTGTTGGCTAACCGATTCGACTGAAATTAATAAGAGCAGAGTTAAGAGAAGGAGCGGACGAGCTGGGGGGTTTCTCATAAGGTCTCCGTGGTGAACCTTTACTGCCGGCTTCGGTCGTACTGGCCGCTCGCTGTCTCAGCGTTGCTTGCAAATGCTCTTTGTTGGTTGATCGGAATCAGCTGGCTATTCCAGGGCCCGAACATATCCTTCAGTGCGAGACTGGTTAGGCCCCCAATTGGTTCCATCCGTGAAATGAACTAAATCTACCCAGACCTTAAATTGACCGATGGGTACGTTATCGGCGTAAAGCACTTGTGTCTGTGACTTACCAGCTTCAAGTTTCTGCCTCTCAGGATTGGGATTCGAGAAGCTGATCCCTTCCGGGTATGGACCGTACGTCCCATGCCCGCGACAATTGCACGTAAATCCTAGAGAATACCCGTGAACTGTCTTTGAGCTTACATTCTCAACTTTGACTAGATAGTGATCGAAGGGGACTCTCGCGCTCCGAGGCAACCTGGTCGGCATTAAAGTGACCCGCAGTGGCTCTGAGGGTTCGGCGGGTATTAATCGTAAAGGATTGATGCGCCAGACCAGCACCCCGGTACCGAAAGTAAGAAGCGCAACGATGAGATGAATTGTGAAACGCTGCATAAAAGTGCCCCCAAATTTGGGGGCAAACTACCACAGCCGACTGGATCAGAACAAGCCTTGCTAAAAGCCGACAGTGTCATCGTTTGAACAACCGATTGGTAAAAACGATCCACGAAATTACACGAACGAACACGAAAAGAGTTCGTGCCATTTGGTGTTCTTCTCTTGGATCGCTTTTGCGCTTTTGCATGACCGAGCGTCTGTCAAAAGTAGAACTGTTCCAGCCAATTCCGAAAGTAACTCGGGTCGGTCTTACACGGTCTTCATAAGTCGGCGCAATTGTAGGAACGTGTCTCCCGAGAACCATTCAACCGGTTTGGCTTTCCGTAAATCGTCAGAGTCACTTCAGATGGATCTTCGGCGAAGGCGCAGATCTCCTTTGCGACATTCGTGAATATCCTTCGCTCAGGATAGCTGGGAACGTTAAGCTCAATCAGCGACCACCTGGTGGGATTTATTTGGAGCTTGTTGGTGGCGCGGCTCTGTTGGACGTAAGCTTGAATAGCGGGGGGCAGACGCTGTTTCGCCGACTCACTTACATCTATCACTGCGGCTTCGACATTCCCTGAATAAAGAGACGCGGATAGATAGGAGTCCCAAAGACTGACGAAACTAAACAGCGGCATCACGCCAAATAAAATCAAAACGACTGTCTGAAAGCAGAGTTTTCTCGGAAGCAGAAGATCACGCAGTGAAAAGTCGCTGGCCCGCCAGAACAGAATGACCACAAACCCAGCCATGGCTATGTTCCAGGGCCACACCACGCTGTTGCGCCTAAGCGGAACCAGCAAAGCAAGTATGAGGATGTGAGTTATCAACGCCAACAAAACAGACAGATTTCTGAACCGTCGTGTCAGAAGGCCGATGGCGATTCCTACTTCAAGCAGCGGGATAGCAATAATCAGCGGCCGGGGAACCAGATTAATCATCCCGAAGATGAAATTCAGGTAGGGATTAATCAACGACGGGAAGACTCGATCTATGAAGCCAAGACCCAACTTCTGCAACCCGCTCCAGAAATAACTTGCAGCGATGATTAAGCGGCACGTGTTAAGGAGCACGCGCTGGTTGTGCTCATCAGGTCCCTTCCGCAAATAGAAGGCGAAGGCTGCCAGTATAAAGGCGTACTGATAGAACCAGGGTTGCAAACGCGACTGGTCTGAAAGGCAGAGGAATGAACAAAGAACAAGAAAAGCAATGATGGGTTTAAGAGGACGAGCGTTGATTGCGATAATAACTAACAGAACAAGAAGGGCAATAAAGAGAGCGTAATCAAATGGCGGCGAGATAAACGGCAATTTTTCCGTAACCGGAGTTAGCGGGTAATAACGCGTCGACAGCCACAACTTCCAGGACAGCAACAGCCCAGACAAGCAAGCTAAGCAGAGAGTGATCCTCAGCAGCGACACTCGGCTAGCGGGAGCGAGAGACGCGTGTTCAGAGACAGGCCATAATTTGTGCGTCAAGAAGCCGAATCGTTTCGAGATTGGCATGAAAAGGGAGCTCGGCCCAACTGTTGTACTACCGAGAAACCATCTCAATATCCTTCAACACGTCCTCTGCTTTCCATTCATTGCCGCGGTAAACTTTGGCGACTTTGCCATCGGGCGCGATGATCGCGGTTCGCAGGCCGTGGATAATCTGATCTTCCTCCGGGTAGTACTGCAGTCCAAAGAATTGGGCAACTTGCTTTACTTGCTCCTTCGTGCCGGTGGCAAAAGCCCAGTGAGAAAAAGTTTCGTCTCCGAAGCGGCCTGTATGAGAGGCGCCGTAGCTCCGCAAAACCGCAGGGGTGTCGTACTCGGGATCGATGCTGATACTCAATAGTCGCGTCTTATCGTAGAGCTCGGGTTTTGACTTTAACGCCTGATCGATCTGCGAAAAGTTGTTGCTCATAAGAGTGCAATACTCTGGGATAGGACAGCGCGTGTAGATAAACGTTAGCAGCAGTGTTTTCCCTTTGTAGTGTGCGGTCCGAATCGGCTGATTGTTCTGATTGACCAGCGCAAAGTCAGGGAATTCATCACCCGTGTTTGCGCCTGCAGCACCGGGAGACACTTTAGCCCCGGGCTCTGCATCCGATTTGACAATGACGACGTTTTCCAGCCAGGACTCGGTTCCATCCACCACCAATGTGGCAGTAATTTGATCACCGGGGGCCGCCTGTTCGAAGACCCATTCGTCACGCACTGTAAACGGCATGGTCATAGCATCCATGAAGTCCTTGATCTCCTCATGAGCCACGGTTACCAGGTGTTTGTCTTTCTCAACCGTCAAAACTTTGCCACTGAGTTCATAGCGTTTGGCGTTCGACATATCACGCCGGCAGCCTGAGAAAGCAATAAGTGCGAGCAGGAGAACAAAAGTAATGACTAATGGGATCGAGTTTTTTGCTGACACATGATTAAGGAAAGCATTCGACCGTAACAACCTCGAGGTCAGGAAGGGAGGTTTACCCCCGCTGGATTGAGTGCCATTCAACGCGCGCGGGTAAACCGCCCTTCCCGACCTTGAGGTCATGGTTTTTGACTCTAGGGTGAATACTTGAAGCATTTCTACTTTCTCTCCAACTTTTCATCGTAGAGCTGCTGATAAATCCAAAGATTAGTCATTACCTTAAACACGTAATCCTTCGTCTGTGAAAAGCCGAGTTCCGGCACGTAACGGTCGGCTTCAGTAGAACGTGACCGCCCGATCCAGCGAGCGACGTTTTCAGGACCACCATTGTAAGAAGCTGCGACTGCCTGGGGCTGCGCTTGAAACTGCCTGAATAAATTAGCCAGATACTGCGAGCCAAACAGAATCGCTGTATCGGGATTATAGAGGTTGTCCTGAGTGAAATCGCCCATGCTAAGTTGGCGGGCGATGTCGTTGGATGTCTCAGGTATGAACTGCATCAATCCACGCGCGGCCGC
>JBGTHZ010000006.1:0-5025 GCA_041745915.1 Pyrinomonadaceae bacterium
ATGGGCATGAGCCCGGAGGAGCCTTTGCGGTTGCGAGGAGACCTGGATCATTTAATTGAACCGCTGCCTTCAGTTTCTATTTCGACGGAAGTGGCGCTGCGTGAGCGTCCCGATTTGCAGGCAGCCCGTGCGATAGAAAGCTTGGCCGAAGCACGGATAGCCCAAGCCCGCAGTGAAGGACGACTGGACGCAAGTGTGACTGGAAAATACGAGCTAATGAATTTTGGTTTTCCTCAGCGAGGTTTCAATGAGAGCGGACAGTTGGTTCCTATTCAAAGCAGATTTCATTCTCTCGCGGTCGGCGTAACTCTCGATTTACCCGTTCGGAATCGCAATCAGGGCGCGATCGCAGCCGCCGTGGCTGAGAAATCTGCGGCAACGCAGCGCCGTGAGTTTGCCGAGCTCACGGTAAAACGCGAAGTGGCCTCCGCTTTTGCGCGCTATCAAAGCGCAGCGCGGGGTGCCGAGATTTATCGAGTAGGTGTTCAGGGACAGGCGAACGCCAATCTCGAGGTAGTACGACAAACCTATGAGCTCGGCTCCAAGTCTCTGCTCGATGTCATTGCTGAACAAAGGCGCTTTATCGAAACGCAGACCGGCTACATCGATGCACTGGTCAACACTTATCAGGCACGCGTTGAGATTGAACGCGCGACCGCTTCTCCCAGGTTGATTAACAGATGAGCAACACCACTGAAGGAAAACCTGAAAAACGCGATACAGCTCCGTCCGCGTCAGATGTAACTGTAGAGTCGGCCTCGGAAACAGTCATTACGCCTTCCAGTAATCGCCGGACCAACCGGACTGCGATTGTGGCAATGGTTGCAATTGTAGCCATCGCTGTGGTTGTAACCCTCATTTGGGTGTTTTGGCGATCGGGTTCAAGTGGAGCGGGGCGACCAGTACCGACGCCTCGCAATATCGGCGCTGAACAGCCAGGTCCAACCACAGCTTCACCAGCGGAAGCGAACATTACTATCGATCCTGAAGCGGCCATCCGCGCTGGCATTAAGACCGAACCCGTTGGCGAGGCCTTAGTTGCTGGCGGCGCCATGCCGGGCCAAGCGTCGACTGGAGTAGTTCAAGCCAATGCTTATCGCACTACTCCTGTGGTTTCGCTCGTCGGCGGCATCTTGCATCAAGTGAATGCCGAATTGGGTCAGAGCATAGGCAGAGGGCAGACTGTGGCTGTCGTATTCAGTGACGAACTTGCCATGGCGCAGTCTCGTTTCCTTGATGCGCTGGCAGAACTGGATGAGCACCACAAGCATCATTTACGCAGTGTTCGGCTGGTTGAAATCGGAGCGGCAAGCCGAGAGGAACTGGAACAGGCAACTACTAAACTGAAGACTGCGGAGTCTGAAGTCGCGTCACAGCGTCAGCGGCTTATGTTGCTTGGCCTTAGTGCGCGACGAATCGCCCAACTGAAGACACCCTCTCAAGTTAGTTCGGAGGTGAGTCTGCCTGCCCCAGTTTCAGGTACGGTCATAAGCCGAGCAGCAAACCCTGGTGAGGTAATTCCCGCGGATAAGGAAATCCTTCGCATAGCAGATCTTTCCAGCGTTTGGGTGATGGGCCAGGTTTACGAGAAGGACCTCGCGAAGGTGGTCGTTGGTAGTGGTGCGAGCATTACAAGCGATACTTATCCCGGACGTGTTTTTCGCGGGCGAGTTTCTTACATCGATCCGACATTGGATCCTGCCACCCGCACAGCTCAGGCGCGAATTGAATTGGCAAATCCAGGCCAGGCCTTGAAGATAGGCATGTTTGTTAACGTCGCCTTCGCTACGCTCGGTGCGGCCGAATCCACGGCACCTGTGATACCGAAAAGCGCAGTACAGAACGTCAACAATCAGCAGATTGTATTCGTGGAAACCGCGACGCCGAATACTTATGCAATGCGGCCCGTGAAGCTTGGGCCTGAGGTCAGCGGTCGGTATCCGGTGCTTGAAGGTTTAACACTCGGCGAGCGCGTTGTTACCGAGGGAAGTTTTCTACTGCGGGCTGAGTGGCTAAAAACCAAGCCAACCGCGCATTCCCACTGAGCGGTGCCTCCTTAGTTGCGACAACAGGCTTGTTCAAGTCATCTACTGAGCGAACTCTCTAAGTTTTTCGCGCAACTCATCTCGCACGCGCTGAAACACTTTCAGCTGTTCTTCTTCATTACCAACGGCGGCAGCTGGATCTTCAATGCTCCAGTGGATGCGCTTGGTAGTCCCGGGAAACATTGGACACTGCTGATTTGCGTTATCGCAGACCGTGATCACGTAGTCGAAATTCTGTCCATTGAATTCATCAACAGGCTTTGATCGGTGACTACTGATATCAATTCCAATTTCATTCATGGCCTTAATCGCTAATGGCCTGACTTGAGTAGGTTCCACGCCGGCACTTGCGACTTCCAAGCGATCGCCTGCGTCCTGGCGGAGTAGGCCTTCAGCCATCTGGCTTCTCGCTGAGTTCCCAGTGCACAAAATCAATACTCGTTTTCGATTGTTCAAGATGATTTACCTTTAGGCCATACCAGCCGGGAGAGAACCTCGCATCTATTATAAGCTTTACTTACTCATCCTTTTGATGCGGCAGTATCACGGCTTCGGCGCTCTTTGGTAACGAGGGAATGAGCCAGCGGAACAAGACAGTTGCTACGGCCGCGCCCAGCAGTTGAGCAACAACGAAAGCGGGGACATCCACCGGTCGCACCCCTGCGAAGGTGTCGCTAGCTGATCGAGCCATCGTTACTGCGGGATTGGCAAATGAAGTTGAGGCCGTAAACCAGTATGCGGCAGTTATGTAAGCGGCGACTGCAAAGGGCACTGCTGACGAGCGAACTCGTGCGCATCCCCAGATAACCGCCAATTAGACCGAAGGTAGCGACGAACTCACTGAAAGACTGCGCAAAGCCACTTCGCGTGTGCCTCGAAGCAAAAAACAGTGGCAATCCGGGAAGTATCGCCGTTTACATCAGCCTATGAAAACGGAAACCCCATTCGCCGAACTCCCTGTAACAAATAATGAAAAGGAATGAGGTCTGTTGATCCTTTTCGCAAATGTGCCGAGAGTGTCATCGGGGGTGAAGAAGACGCGCGTTAATCCTTCAGTCGTGAATGGTGTGTTCACGCGTGTAGTCCGAACTCGAACGCAACTTCGCAGGCAGAAGCTAACTGAACAAACAAACCGTACGTGGGCCGCGTAACACTGCTGATATGACCATCGCGCAGACCGATGAACAGACTCCTCGGAAACCGCTCCGAGTGTGGCCCGGCGTCGTCTTCGTCGTAGTGCAATGGGTGGCTTGGTTCGTCGTCCCTTTCTTCCTACCCGATTTCCTTCCCACGCAATGTTGGTTGCAGCCTTATGCGTGTTGGCTGTGGTTCTGTGGTGGTTGTTCCTCAGGATAACTAGTCACGAAGTTTGTCTCGAAAGCCTTAGTGGAGTTTATCGAACTATCTCAGAGTCGGAATACTTGCAGCAACAACTCCGAGACTGTGGAGCAGTTCCTGGAGATCTATAGGCAAGAATGGCTTCTCCAGAAAAGCAATTCCCGGTCGCTGCAGGAGCTGTGAAATTCTCTCTGCAGATACGCTCCCACTCATAAGGATGATGGGCAACGTGGGATTGATATGTCGAACCCATTCTGCGAGAGCCGTCCCATCAAGACGCGGCAGCTTTACGTCGGTGACCAGGGCCACGATGGCTTGTCGATGTTGCTCGTACACTTTGACCGCAGCCGTGCCATTGCTAGCAACAAGCACGTGGTAGCTTGCCTCAAGGGACCGGCCAGCATAGTTAACACCGGCTCATCATCATCGACGAGCAGAATAGTTTCTTTTATCATGACGTCATCGATCCAATCTTGGTGTCTACTGGAAAGCTTTCTGAGATCCCTGTTCCTTGCAAAAGAGCCCTCCGGTCGCCACTGCCGCGAATCTCCCGCATCGTGGCAGCGGATTCTAGAAGTGCTATTTCTGCCAAGACCATCAATTCCTGCAAGTATTATTCGGGTTTCTTTGGTGTCGGCGTAGGAGTCGGCTGTGATTGGAGTTCCTCTGAGTCTCCTACCTCAACAATTTTGACTTTGCTCCGGAAACGTTTGTAATCCGTGTACTTCACAATCATTCGCAGATGCACGGAAGGACCTTTCGGAAATATCAACTCATCGTCAGCATATGTGTAGGTAGGAAACCAGTAGTGTCCGTCAATCTGCTGCCGATAAGTTTCAAATATAGGGAACCGTTGCTTACCTTCCGGCACTCCTTTGCCTCGCACTTTGACGATTTGCAAATCCTGCCGATCAACCCAGATGCGTCCCTGGAAGAAACGCTCACTCACCTTTTTCGGCACCAACTTGGGGGCAACATCAAAGACGTATGTATCCAGTTCGTCCAGTCGCTCTTTGCCAAAATACTGAAAGTCGTATTGGCCAATTTTCGAAGCTTCCAGAGCGAAGGGTTGAACGCCGCCAAGATCCTCGAGGTCCTCCTGCGTCACAGAGACCTCAGTGAGAGTGGGTAGCGGAAAGTAGGTTATTTTCTCGAAGCGCTCGTTGTTATCGTTGAAGACAAACTGAGAAGTCCGGTGGTATTCGCCTGAGATTTGTCCACCCAATCCTATGGTCTGAACAATTGCGTCACGCCTGAAAGCATACTCTGCTAAAGCGTGGCGAAATTCCGTCTCTTTAGCGGTAAATGCCTTGACGATTTTGTCTACATCAATCGGTGGGCTCTCTGCTCCAGAGTTCGAATCCGTCGTTTCGATAGACTTCGCAGCTTGTGCCCGCAGTGTTTCGACAGGAATGCGTATTTCGGTGAATGTGGGCAGTGATTCCGGAACCATCGTGGGCAGGCATTCCGGATGATTGTGGGCAGTTCGCCGTCGCCTGATGCTGGCGGCTGATTATTTACTGCTTCGAGGCGTTCGCCGTCAAGGATTTTTCTCGTTTGCGCATGGATTCACCTTTGAGTTCCAGCCGGTGGGCAGTGCTCAAGAGGCGATCCAACAAGGCATCTGCCACGGTTGGGTCAT
>JBGTHZ010000007.1:0-74356 GCA_041745915.1 Pyrinomonadaceae bacterium
GCCTGTCCCTTCTATGAAGCCGGGTCGTGTCAAGCGGGGTCCGGTTGATTGGTTCACCCTTCTATTCGAGCTGCCGCGAGTCTTTCAGTTTCGACTTTGAATGCGGGCCCATTCAACGGTGCGACGATGCCCATTCTCCCGACCGAGCTTTTTGCTCAGGGACAGGCCGAGCTATCGTCTTTTCAATCCGTGCCGAACTCCACCTCTCCGCACTCAAACCTGACCACGGAACCTAAATCAACTGTTACAGTCCCTAGTCAAGCCTCATTGGCGCCGGCAACGCCCGTCAATAAGGCTTGCATATGTTGCCCGGCCTTCCACGCGCCCGTACGACCCGCGGCCTCAATGCCATCTCTCCAGGCCTGTTGTGCCCCGGCAAGGTCATCCGTTCTAGCCAGGACCGTTCCCAGCATCTGATAAGCAGCCGTGTAATCTTGGTTGAGACTCACGACTTGGCGCAAAGACTTGGCTGCCTCAGCCCAGTTCTCCAGTTTGTATTGTTCACTGGCCAAGCCGTACCAGATCATGGCGTTTTCCGGCTGCGCGGCGAGCATTGCGGTGAAGGTTTCGATTTTCGACTGGACCATGGGTTTATACTCAATCGCCTGGACTCAAGTGATCCGCTCAAACTCTTTTTCGGCATGTGAGGCCGCTCCGTGCAACAGCACGCGACCACACTAGTTAATCCCTTGGGTCATTTGTCTCCAAACCGGTCCCTGGCCAACCTTGCCGCTTTCAATCCGTTCAATGGCCTGCCGGATTTGCATCGCCACTTCAAACTCGCGATCATTCTGGGCCTCTCTGAGTGCGCGCAGAGCGCTTTCGTCCCCCAACTCATAAAGAAATCGACTGGCACGCCAACGAACAAGTTTGTTCGGATCTTTTAATGTCTCAACCATCGGGCCAATCGCCTGTCTGTCTCCTATATCCGTTAGTGCATCGCCTGCCGATCGGCGCACCCCAACTGCTTCGTCTTTCAGAGCCTCACAGAGTGGAGCTAAGACTTCAGGAGTTTTTATCAACCCAAGAAAGACCACCGCTAAACGGCGAATCGACATCTTTGGATCTTTGGTAGCTCTGATAATTAGTGACAGCGCTTGAGAATCTATCTGAGCTGTTGCATTTCTGCCTAATTCCTTTAGCGCAGCAAATCGTTCTTCCCAACGTGGCGATTCAAAGGCGCGTCCTAGTTGGGCCAGTTCGCCCAGTTCTTCCCCCGCCGCCTCAACCTTTTCATGTAAGTTAGGGTGATAGGCCCTCTCAACCAATTCTCTTAACTTCTTTTCATCATAGACGGCTGAAATCTCGCTCACCACCGCCTCGCCGACGTCGCGCAGCTCCCCGTAGCGCAGACCTTCGTCTTTCCACTTTCGCTCCATCAGCATGTTTTCCGATGCACCCATTGCTCGCTCAATAGCCTTACCGAATCTCTCGGGTAGCGGCAAGCGAGTCATTTCGTTACCAGAGGACACTTTGACCAACATTGGGAGATCTCGAAAATACTGCACCGACACCATTACCTCGCACCATTCCTTATCGGACGTTCCTGCGGGTTCTGACTTCGTGTTGTTAGAACTGGCGTATTCGAGTACGGCGCGAGCCTGGGACAAGATATCCTCCCATCCAGCAGTTGGCTTTCGCTGGACAGCCATCCAGTCTGCGACACGGAAGACGCTGCTGACGCCTGGGATGGCAAGGATCTTTTCGATGTAGGCAGGACAATCTCCTCTATTCTCGTGTGTATATGTAATCGCGACCCCTTTGGCCAGGCTCTCATCCAAATTCAATTTCATACTGTTTGGATTAGGCGTGGTTTCAATCGATAGTAACTTCACGTTTGTTCTCCCAGTGCTCAAGGCTGCCCAGGCTGCGCATGTGTGGTGAAATTTGTTCTCATTCTACCACTCGATCCTTGGTTCCATGGGTAGAGCTTACACGACGAAGTTCGGGACCACGCTTCATTTGTGACGATGTTGTTCAATCGTTTGCAAAAGCAGCTTCTCGATTTAGAATCGCCTCGCATCTGTGCAAAAGGAAACAATCTAATGAAGCCCACGAACAAGTCTTCCCTGGTAACCATACGCTGGCGTCTATAGTTTTTTCCTGGTACGCACTCTCCTAAATTAACTGAAGATTAAGAATGAGCCACCCTGATGTTGAGAAAGATTATTATTCCATTTTGGGCGCGGGGGAAACTGCGTCGCAAGATGAGATTGAACGCCTCTATAAACGTCTCGCCAGGCAGCATCATCCCGACCGCGGCGGCGACGCGGAAGAGATGAAGGCGATCAACGAAGCTTACCGAGTGCTCGGAAATGCGGCCACGCGGCGCGCTTACGACCGAAATGTGGGCACGCGGCGAGCTTACGACTCGCGGGACCCACGGAGTGATGACGCTTTGAGCGCGGTGGTGCCACCTTTGTCTCCACCTTCAAAGCTACTGCCGGATTCGATAACTGGCCAGCTGGTCGGCGCGTTGTTCTTGCTGCTAGCTGGACTGGTGTTTCTTTTCCTGGTGAGAATCTATTACATCAGATTCATGTGGCCATTCCTTCTTGCCGCTGCGTTCGTGGTTATCATCGGAGTAGGGAAGGTCCACGCGGTGATGGTCTTTGCACGGAACAGTCTCGATCCATCACATCCCGTACGTCGCTGCGCATGGATCCAGGAATTTGCGTTCTGGTCCATGGTGAGCGGCGGGGCCTACGGAATCTACCGCCTGATGACTTCGATTTGAAAAGGGAAATCAGCCGCTATTCTTTGGGAACCCTCACGCCCGTTTTTTCCGGCGGCAGGATTGGGTGAGTTGGTACTCGTCACGCTAAAGAACTAGGGAGAGATGTGCAGTATAGTGGTTCTGATCCGGAGAATAGAAAGGTCACAAAATCATGCCTGCTTCCATAGAACTGGAACGCCGACTACGTTGGGCCGATGCAGATGCCGCCGGGCGTTTGCACTTCCCGCGAATATTCGAAATTGTCGAGGAGGCTGAAAGCGAACTCGTGCGCAGCATTTCATGGCCGATGGATCGGAGCCTGGGTTACGATTTCCCGCGCGTGCATGTGGAATGCCGATTCCTCCGCGTACTCATGCTCGACTCTCCCTTCCGCCTTCGACTTACGATTGGCAAGCTGGGGCGCACCTCATTCCGCTACGACTATCAAGTCTTCGACGCAGATGAAGAACTAGCCATCGACGGGACGATGACCGTCGTTGTGTTAAAGAACGGTAAGCCGACGGAGATTCCCCCAACCCTGCGTGCTGCTCTCGGCGGCGAAACCAGCGACATCCAGGCAGCGCAATCTCAGCGCGATATCCTGGCAACCTGAAAGAGGTTGTCGACCTCAGAAAGAAACACAAGCATCTGAACGGGGCAAAACACTGGCTTGTTTCAGCGAACGCTGAGTCAGCCCAGCGAAAACGGACTTTAGGCGCCATCTCCAAACTACCGCAATTGCTGATCGGGCACACTGATGGTAATTTGATTAGGCCAGCGGAGATCAGAAAGGCCGCGCTTAGTCTTATTCAATCGCATCGGCAGAGGCCAATCCCCAGAACTCAAGCCGTTTTTGAACAAAGTCTGTTAGCGATACCCGTTCGCGCAGGAAAGGACTATGACCATAGATTCGCCAAAAACCGGTACCGAGGTCGGCAATTATTTTGTCTCGAACTATCCGCCGTTTTCGCAGTGGACACCCGAGGCGGTTGGTGACGCGCTCGCGGCCCTCGACGAACCGCCCCGCGTAAACGATGCGCTCGGCCTTTATATCCACATCCCGTTCTGCCGCAAGCGATGCAAATTCTGCTATTTCAAGGTCTACACGGATAAGAATGCTTCGGAGATCGAGGTGTATCTCGATGCGCTCATTAAAGAGAATGAGATTTACAGCCGCAGCCCCGCTTTTCAGGGACGCGAACTGCGCTTCGCATACTTCGGCGGCGGTACACCCTCCTACGTAAGTGAAAAGCAACTACATTATCTGGTGTCCGGCCTGAATCGACATGTGAGTTGGGCCAATGCCGAAGAGGTAACTTTCGAGTGCGAGCCGGGCACGCTGCAAAAATCCAAACTCGAAGCCCTCAAAGAGATCGGCGTCACCCGACTGAGCCTCGGCATCGAACATTTCGATGACGAAATCCTGGCGGCCAATGGCCGCGCACACCTTTCACCTGAGATCTATCGTGCTTACGCGTGGGCCCGCGAAGTCGATTTTCCGCAGATCAACATCGATCTTATTGCGGGCATGATGGGTGAGTCCGAAGAGAAATGGCGCGAAACAGTCCGGCGAGCAATCGAGTTGGAAGCCGATTCGGTGACCATCTATCAGATGGAACTGCCTTACAACACCGTCATCTCGCAGGACATCCTCAAGCAGGGAGTCGCGTCGCCGATTGCCGACTGGGACACGAAGCGCCGCTGGCTAAACTATGCGTTCGATCAATTTCAAGACCACGGCTACGAGATCGCGAGTGCCACTACTCTGGCGACTACCAGGAAGCCCTGCCGATTCATTTACACCGACGCGCTCTGGCACGGCGGTGACATGATTGGACTCGGCGTTTCGTCGTTCTCGCATTTCGGAGGCGTGAATTTTCAGAACGCACACAACTTCGAAGACTATGTTCGCATCCTTAACACCGACAAACTGCCGCTTTTACGGGCAGTTTCCCTGAGTCCGAAGCAGCGTCTGATACGCGAAATGATTCTGCAGCTCAAGACCGGCTCGCTTGATACCGCGTATTTTTGCAACAAGTTCGGGGTTGATGTCTGGCAGGAATTTCTGCCGGTTTATGAACGTCTGCGCCACGAGAAGCTGCTCGAGCGCGACATGGAAACGGTCACTCTCACCCGCCGTGGTCTTCTGGAAGTAGAGCACTTCCTGCTGGAGTTTTTTGAACCTGAATTGAGAACTGTACGATACGCCTGAGATCGCATGGAGAAGACGAATAAAAACAACTATGACGTGATCGTGGTCGGCGGGGGCCCCGCGGGCAGCACAATCGCAAGCATTTTGACCCGCGAAGGCCGCAGCGTCGTGCTCTTCGAAAAAGAAGAGTTTCCCCGGCATCACATCGGCGAGTCGCTAATGACCGATACCTATTGGACGTTCGAGCGCATGGGATTGCTGGAGAAGCTCAGACAGAGTCCGTTCGTCCGCAAATACAGCGTGCAGTTTGCCAATCCGGCTGGTAAGGAGTCGCGTCCTTTCTACTTCTTCGAGGCCGCGCATCATGAGAGCGCTGTCACCTGGCAGGTAACGCGCGCGGTCTTTGACAAGATGTTGATTGAGCACGCCGCCGAACAGGGAGCGACAGTTCATCAGGGAAGTGCGGTCAAGCAGGTGCTGTTTGAGGGAGATCGAGCAGTAGGTGTTAAGGTACAAATGAAGGACGGCTCGCGCCAGCGCTTTCAGGCGCCGGTGATCGTTGACGCCTCGGGGCAAAGTGGAATGCTGTCCAACAAGTTCGGTTGGCGCGTCCGCGATCCGAAACTCAAGAAGGCCGTACTCTACTCCTATTTCAAAGGAGCGCTACGCGAGCCTGATCTCAACGGAGGCGCGACCCTTGTGTTGCGCACGCAACCAGGCAGCGGAGGTTGGTTCTGGTACATTCCGCTCGAAGACGACATCACGAGCGTTGGTATCGTCGCTGATCCCGGTTATCTCATGAAGAACCGTGGGCAGGACTTCGCCAAAATCTTTGACGAAGAGATTGATAGGTGTGAGGCAGTCAGCAAACGAGTTTCAATTGGAACTCGCGTAGACAAGATCTATTCGATCCTCGATTACTCCTACCGATCAAAATACAACTCCGGTAACGGCTTTATCATCATCGGAGATGCCTACGGCTTTCTTGATCCGATCTATTCTTCCGGCGTGTTGCTTGCACTCAAGATGGCCGAGCTTGCTGCGGACGCGATCCATGATGCTTTTGCGAACGATGACTTTTCCGCGGCGCGATTGGGGCAATTTCAGGCCAAGTTGGACCAGGGCTTCGAGTCGATGCGCAAGCTCGTATACGCGTTCTATAACGATAGCTTCAGCTTTGCGCAGTTTCTCCGCAAGTATCCGGAACATCGTGTCAATGTCATCAACCTGCTCATCGGCGACGTCTTCCGCGAAGGCGTGGATGAGGTCTACGGGCCCATGTCCGAATTTGCGGAGATTCCGCCGCCGCTTTATGAACAGATTGACGGATCGCCTACAAAGTCAGACCCCGAAGAGGTCCTCGCGGCAAAATACATGTATTTTGAGGACCGTTAGGCGAATCGCGGTTAAGCATTGGCTTCCAATCTTCCAGCAAGCTGCTACGGGCGCGATGAGAGTCGCAGCGGAGTTGCCGCGTTGAGGCGACAGGGGTCGATGCCCGTGTCGCCCAGTCGCTTACGGTCCTCGCGTGCTGCGGGCGTACTCGAGCGTTCGTCAAGCTTCACCAACCCACACTCGATCTCGATGAGACGGCGACTGAAAGTTTCAACCTCTGAGCGAAGGCCGAAGATCTCAGGGTCCCGTCCGGCCGCCGGGGGAGTGGACGCGCGCTGGGAGTTCAAGGCTTGTTGCTGGAGCTGATTAATACTCGACTCGATTATGTAGAGGCGTTGTTCCAGGATTCTCAGTCTCTGATTCAGAAGTACATTGTCCTGCGTACCTGGTCCGCCGTAGGCAGAAGAGCTCCCACTCAGGACCACCCCGGCAGCCATGCCGATAGCTGTAGCCAGGATCACTCCCAGCACCACACGCACAGTTCTTAAACGAGCCATATCAAATACCCCCTAAAGATTCTCAAGTCTTATGAAAAAGGTCGCGACCAGCACAGCGACAGCGCGATAGCGACTCTGCAATGTAATCAGCGCTCCTTCTTCCAAAACTACCAGATAAGTCATTGTTGTTGATTCTCTCTTCGACGTTAATAAGATTGTGCTGCACGGGCGCTCCCAGCGCAATGCAACTCTTGTGATGCGCCTGCATTCAAGCCGTGCGGCTTCATGTAATTTTCTGGATCGAGTCTATGCCCGCGGCAGGACGATCCATAAACGCACGAACATCAGGAAACGCAGTCGTTTGCAAAAGCGGCTTTTCCATTTAGAATCTTCCCGAAAGGAAACAATCTAATGAAGCCCACAACCAAGTCTTCCCTGGTGTCGATTTCTGTGTCTTGTCTGACGTTATTCGTGCTGACGGTGTCCGGTTTGGTGGTGCTGTTTGTGGTTCAGGCAACCGCGTTCGCTCAATCAAAAACCAACCCGGTTGATAAGTTTGCGCAGATGGAGGATTTGCTTCCAACGCCGACGGCGTATCGCACAGCCTCCGGCGCTCCGGGACGCAACTACTGGCAGCAGCGCGCCGATTACGACATCAAAGTTGAGATTGATGAGTTAAACCAACGCCTGTCGGCTTCAGAGACGATTACCTACTTCAACAACTCGCCCGATCCGCTCCGTTATCTCTGGCTCCAACTCGATCAGAATATCTGGGCGAAGGATTCGGAAAATCTTTCTACCCTGACTGCGCCCAACTTTGAGCGTATTCCTTTCTCGGCGATCGATAACCTGATCGCCCGGCGCGAGTTTGAAGGCGGCCAACGCATCACCGCGGTGCGCGATGCAAAAGGCGCTCCCCTGCCCTACACCGTGGTCAGGACGATGATGCGTGTTGATCTGCCGCGACCGCTGCCGGCGGGCGAATCCACCGTCTTTTCCGTCGATTGGAATTACAACATCAACGACGCGCGGCGCATTGGTGGTCGCACGGGTTACGAATACTTTCCCGGAGACAAGAATTACATCTACGAGATTGCGCAATGGTTCCCGCGCATGGCCGCTTACTACGACGTTTACGGTTGGCAGCACAAACAATTCCTCGGGGCAGGTGAATTCACACTCGAGTTTGGCAATTACCGTGTCTCAATTACCGCGCCTGAGGATCACATCGTAGCCGCGACCGGAGTACTGCAAAACCCGCAGGTAGTATTGACCGCGGCACAGCGGCAGCGCCTGACGGAGGCGAAGACGGCGAAGAGTCCCATGTTTGTGGTGACTCCGGATGAAGCGAAGGCCAACGAGTCGCACAAACCGGCGGGTAAGAAGACCTGGATCTTTGCGGCAGAAAACGTGCGCGATTTCGCCTTCGCTTCATCGAGGAAATTCATCTGGGACGCCCAGGGCCATAACGTCGAAGGCAATCCGGTGATGGCTATGTCGTTTTATCCGAAGGAAGGTGAGCCACTCTGGTCTAAATATTCCACCCAGGCCATAAAGCATACCCTGACAGTTTATTCACGCCACACGGTTCCCTATCCCTATCCCGTCGCACAGTCGGTCAATGGACCGGTAGGCGGCATGGAATATCCGATGATCTGTTTCAATGGTCCGCGCCCACTACCGGACGGGACTTATTCGGAAGCGACAAAACATTCGCTGATTTCGGTCGTCATCCACGAAGTCGGCCACAACTACTTTCCCATGATTCTCAATTCCGACGAGCGCCAATGGACCTGGCTGGATGAAGGGCTGAACACGTTCCTGGAGTTTTTGGCTGAGCAGGAGTGGCAGGAAGGCTATCCTTCCAGCCGTGGTGAACCGAAACTGATAGGCGATTACATGAAGAGCCCGGACCAGGTTCCCATCATGACCAGTTCAGATAACGTTCTTCAGTTCGGCCATAATGCTTACGGAAAACCCGCCACGGCTCTGAACGTTTTGCGCGAGAGCGTGCTGGGCCGGCAGCTTTTCGATTTCGCCTTTAAGGAGTATGCGCGTCGTTGGGCGTTTAAGCGTCCCACACCGACGGATTTGTTCCGCACCATGGAAGACGCCTCCGGCGTTGACCTCGACTGGTTCTGGCGAGGCTGGTTCTATACGACAGATCACGTGGATATTTCGCTCGAGCGAGTGCGTCTCTTCACACTCAATACGATGAACCCTGATGTCGAGAAAGCACGCCGCGCAAAGGAACGCGCAGAGCAACCTCAGACGCTTTCCGAGCGACGCAACAAATCCTTACCAAAGCGTGTCGACCAGGAGCCTTCGCTGCGCGACTTTTACAACACTTACGACGAGCTGGTGGTGACGGCTCAGGACCGCGAGGAGTATCAGAAGTTGCTGGCGACCCTGACGCCGCGCGAGCGTGAGTTGTTACAGGCGGGGACAAACTTCTATGTGATTGACTTAAAGAACAATGGTGGTCTGGTGATGCCGGTCATACTTGCAATCGAATATGCAGACGGCAGCAAAGAAGAGTTGCGCATTCCCGCTGAGATTTGGCGTTACAACAATACCGAAGTATCAAAGCTGATCATGTCGCAGAAGGAGATTCGTTCGATCGCGCTCGATCCGCACTTAGAAACGGCTGATGTCGACATCTCAAACAATTATTTCCCGCGCCGCCCGGTAAAGATTCGGTTCCCGATCTTCCGAGACGCGCCGGCGCCACCCAATCCGATGCAGCTCGACCGCAAGCAGCATCCGGAGAGGCCATCAGTGCCGTGATGGGTGATAGGTGATAGGTGATGGGTGACAGGTGATAGGTGACAATGCGGAGGCCGGACCCGACGCTACCGCGTTGCGGTACTGACTTCATGACACTCCGTTGCGTTTTTCATTCAGTCACCAAACCGTAACATTAATCCTTGCTGACCTGCGGAAAAGTCGTATTGACAACAGTTGACTTTCAGCACAAATCGGCAGTATTCTCACCACTGTTTTTCGCCAATTGCTGAAATCTCACGAGCGCGCGTCCTCGCAAACTCGCTAGATCAAGTTTCATAAGACCCGGAGTATCTTCGTTACCTCGCTCGCGGCGTTGCTCCACTTTTTGACCGCTTACTTGCCCGTCTCTGCCACTTTCCGAAAGTGAGTCGAGGCTCTTAAGGAGCTCGTGGGAGCTTGATTCAGTTACCGAAACTCGGCCGGGAGCCGTCTCCTCTGATGGTGCGCAATGTTTCACGCCTAACTCGGATTATCTGCGTTACACCGCGAATATCTGATGGGTCGGATCGCTAGCAGAACTTTCTGAACCTAACCGGTGGCCTCAAATTTGGGAATCGCGGAGTTAACGTTTAGGTAAGGCAAACTGCGCATCACTCTCCCGGCCGCATTGAACAGCCTCTCAGTTTTCCCTCGGAGGTATCGTCATGACGGCCGCTAGTTTAGTTGGCTGCAGCCTGGCTCACCGCAGGTTGCTTGAGAAGCTTTCCAAAATCGCGAACACTGACGCTGAAATTCTGATCAGCGGCCCCACCGGAGTAGGCAAGGAACTCTATGCGCGCTTCGTTCACTGCCATAGCATTCGTCGAAACGCGCGCTTCGTTCCAGTCAACTGCGGAGCATTACCAAGCGAACTTCTCGAGAATGAGTTTTTTGGCCATGTTGGTGGCGCTTTCACCGGTGCCCGGCCGCAAAGTGAAGGTCTGGTTGCCGAGGCCGAAGGCGGGACTCTGTTTCTCGATGAAGTTGACTCGCTCTCCCTTCCTTCCCAGGTGAAGTTGCTCCGTTTTCTACAAGACAAACAGTATCGGCGACTGGGGGAGACGCGAATACGCAGCTCCAATGTCCGCTTCGTAGCAGCCACTAATACAGACCTGCTTGGGGCGATGCGAGATGGACGCTTCCGGGAGGACCTCTTCTTCCGCTTAAGAGTAATACCGATAGAAGTGCCACCTTTGAGGGAGCGGCCCGAAGACATTCCGGTCCTGCTGGCTTTGTATGTTACTTACTATGCGAAGGCATACGAGCTCCTTAAAATTTGCTTCAGCAAACCCGCGCAACGCAGATTGGAAACCTATACCTGGCCTGGCAACATCCGCGAGCTGGAAAACTGCGTGAGATATTTGACCTGTTTACAACTGAACCGCAATGTCGAGCCGGCGGATTTGCCGCTGCTGGATATTGAAGGAGAGAAACACGCAACCCTGGAGCAGTCTGGTTTGACTGAACAATCGTTTCGAGAGGCCAAGCGCGAGCTGGTTAATCGCTTTGAACGTATTTACCTGGAGGATGCTCTGCGCAAGAGCAATGGGAACATAGCGCGCGCCGCTCGAGCCAGCGGCAAGCCTCGCCGCGCCTTCTTCGAACTAATGCGGAAACACAACGTCAATCCGGGGGATTTTGTAATTGATGTAAGGTCGTTGGAGGGAAGTAACGGCGCCGATATCGAAGTAAAGAGCACTTCTTCAGGTCCGGCGAATTAGACTGCTTAGATGGAGTTGATTATTTGCCTCGCAGATCACATAAGGCGAGCGCCCAATCCCACCCCAGCTTTTCGTAGTGTTTGCGGAAGGCGCCGACAGATTTGGAATAATCTTCAATTCCGTAGCACAAGTCGTTGAGAATCTTATCGGCCCGTTCGACTTCACCCGTATTGAAAAGCTCGCCTGCGCGTCTTGCCCAGTTTCGAGGATCAGTTTCGGTGAGCACCCACTTGGCATCTTCGGAAAACAAATCCGGAAACTCCTTGAGGAGGGAACGACCAAGATCGAGGTACTCGTCAATGTCGGTTGTGTATGCTGTGTAGTGGTAACAGTCCAGCGAGCGAGCCAACAATTCAGCGGCACGCTTGCGGTCATTGAGTTCGATTAGCGCCTTCACTGCTCCCGCGTAAAGCACGAGGGAGCTGGGTTCGATGGCAATGCCCTGCTCGAAGATCGGGACCTTTTCACCGGGCGTGTCTTTCAACACTGCTTCCGACCAAAAGGCGTTCGCGGTGCCGCCAAAGACTTTGATCATCAACCTTTCGACGTCATCGTCTCTGAATTTGCCGTGCCGTCCTTGCTCGTAAAAGCCGGCGCCAAAGATTTCGTTCGCCTTGGCGATGGAATTCGGCAAGGAAGGCCTCGCCTTGCCGCTCTCGTAGCCCCAGGCTTCTTCCTCAAGTATTGTTCGGTACACAAATTGATCCAGCGAATTGGCGAGCTCAATCATATCGCCTTCGTCGTCCGCTCGCACGATTGCCAGGAGTCCTTTGGCAACCTCGTCCGGTCGCAGATGAAGACAGGCCTTGAAAGTCTCCTTCGCGACCGGCAAAACAAACAGTGGCATCCAAGGCTCGATGTTCTCGCGGACCTCGTCCACACCTGAGTAAAAGCGGGACCGACCAATTGATTCTCCTGCTAATCGATCCAGCTGCTTCAGGGTTTGAGAGATTCCCGGAGTTTCTCGATCCTTAAAGAACTCTGATAACTTGCGACTTTTTGCCATTGCAATTCCCCTCCCCCGTGATCGCCATCATAACTTGTAAATCTCTTTTATTAGGTCCGAAATTTCGTCTTGTAACATCTTCCAACGGTTGCCTTTGCCACCTGAGCTCATGAGGTGGAACAAATCATGGAGTTCATCCACGGATCCGCCAGTCTTTCGTAAGGCAAGAATGAGGTTCGCTTTGGTGACCGCAAGTTGCGCTTCATACGACTTGTAGATCAAATGATGCACCTGCACCCGCTCGGGGAGTTCTGTGATCTTGTTGGCAAGTTTTTTGCCAAAATCCTTTTCTAGTTGTTCGACAACCTCGTTCAAAGCCTTGTTCATTTCGCCGCGAGTCTTGGCATAAAGGCGCTTCATTACATCGTCCGATAGATTTGGCTTCAGGACGCCGTTTTGGAAATACTTTGCAAACTCGCTCTCGCCATCAGCAATTCGCTTCAAAGCGCGTTCCCAGACCTCGGCCAGAATCGGGTTCTTATCAAGGCGATGACCTTTGAATCTCGCAAAGAACTTGGTAACGCGAGTCTTCAGTGCTTTAGACAACTTTCCAGTACCAGTCTCGACCGCCTCGCCGACCGCCTTCGCGATGGCTTCGGCTTCCTTGCGAGCTGCGTCGGAGAGCTTCTCTCCAGCCTTAGCTATGTCCTTCAGGCTCTTCTCCGCCTCTTTTTTCGTTATCTTGCGCTTGCCCAGCATTACGGCGGGATTAAACCGCCCCCACAGCTCAATGAAACTGCCACGCATGCGGAAGAAGAAGCCACGGAAGCGCGACTTCGCCAGGAGCTGCTTCGTCAGCTCTCCAATCGTCTTAATCCCCTCGCCGAAACCGTTCTTGAAGCCCTGGATAATTAGTTTTGAGTTTGCCACGCCGGCCTTGACGGCGGTCTTAGTCGCGGCGGCCAACTCACGGCCCGCCTTAGCGGTGGACTTGATGACATTCTTGGCTGCCCCAACTCCGGCTTTGACTGTAGCCTTCAGGCCCGACTTGATGACTTTAATGATGCTGCCCAAGTTGAAGAGCAGCGCGAAAACTAATTCGATCACTAGAATTGCAAAGGCCCGCGCCAGCGCCTTCGCACCACCTTGCAAATCGCCGCCCCAGCCAAGCTTTATGAAGTCGCCTATGTACGAGGCTGCGCGAACAATTGCGACTCCAACGAGAATGGCGGCAATAATTGTTAGCAGCGGCGGGATCGCGGCAAAGATCGCCCCGCCAGTGAGGACCGCAAGCAGCAGGGTTATCAGGGCACCAATGGCGAATGCGACTATTATCTTAACCTTGTTACACGACCACCATTGACTGATCCCTTTCTTGATCTGGCCCCACATGTAACTGAATCGCTGTGAGGACGTGAATGAACCATAGATCCGCATGTGGTCCGGTACGGCATCGTTCTTCGCTGGCTCCTCCTCCTTCTTGGCATCGCATGTGTGTGGCGTCTCCTGGTTTTCCAGATATACCAACTGCTGCTCCGGGGTCATGTTGGCAACATCTGGTGCACCCGCCGCAGGAGTAGGAGCTGTACCGTTTCCGCCTTCCGTCGTCGGTGACATCGCATTGACGCCGGCGCCGGGCACGAAAGACGCCCTTGCTTCGTTGAGGACGGCGTCCCGCTCATTTTCTGGTTTGTCGTTGTTACCGAAGTGGAACTCCTCGCCCTCTCCGAGAGGGGGAATTGACGCTAGCAGTTCCGGTTCCAGCGTCAGCTCGGCCACATGGGACATCGCCACGTCTGACTCTTCCAGAGTGGGCTTCTTGAGGACCGCAGCGTCTGTAGGGCTCACCGCTCCGGAAGCTACAGCGGTATCGACTTCTGTCGGCGCGTCGCCCGGCTTCGTGACTTTTTCAATCGGCAGCGGCTGAGTCAGGTCGATACCAAGACCTTCCTCCTGCACTTGACCGAGGAAAAAGTCACCGACCATCGACGCTGCTTCAGCCAGACGGGCAATACCCTCCAGGATTTCAATTAACCCGATGACGATAAACTCAACCGCGTCGATGATCGCGTTGTAGGCCTTTTGATAGAGTTCGAGGACGAAATCCAGCGCCGCGCCAAGCGCGTCGAGCGCCGCGGCCACGCCTTCTTTCAATTTGTCGGCCGCAAAGTTGACGGCGTCTTCTGCTGCGTCTACGCCCGTGTGTATCCAGGAAACGAACTTGTCACGCGCCTTCGGGAACGCGAACAGGAAGATGTTGGCGGCGAATTCGAGCGCCTTGCCGAAAGCGTGAATGAGACCAACGATGGCTTGTCTGGCTTTTTCGATCAGCCACATCGCGGCCTTCTTGGCCTTGTCGATCACCCACTTAACGAATTTACGCAGTTGGTCGAAGATGAAATTGACTGCGTCTCGAATCGCATTGATTAGGGCCTTGGCTTTGGATTTGAGCCAGCCAAAGAAGCCTCCTGATTCTTTCTTGCCTTCGGCGCGTTTCTTCGCGGCTTTCTCTTCGGATGCCTTCTTTTCATCACTGGCTTTCTTCTCGGCATCTTCTAATTCTTTTCGCGCGCCTTCATCCGCGGTCGTTTTCTCCTTGTCGATGTCCTTCCTGGCCTGAGTCTCGAGGGCCCCGGCCTCCTTGGTATAAACTCCGTCAGCCGCGGTCACCTCATCAGACCACCCCTTGCGAGCAAGACTGACGTCTGCCTGGGCTTGAAGCTGGGCAGCTGTTTGTTCACCGATGGCGGTGCCTTTGAGGCTGGCAATTTCTTTTTCGGCCTTCGCGTTGGCGCTGCTTTCACCGGCAGCTCTCTCGTCCGCGGCATCAGCGTTTTGTGCCCGCGCATCAGCCATCGCGGCCGACCATTGTGTCGCCGCCGCCTGATCAAACGCCGCAAAACCCTCGGCAGGAATTCCCTTAGGTGTTGCAGCCTTGCCCTTGCTGCGAAGTCCCTTCTTCGCCTTGATGTTGGCTGACAGAATCTCCTCAGGCACGACCGGGAAAATGTCGTTCTCGCCGTAGTCGCGCGCGGATTCTTCACTTGCTTTGATCAAATTGGCGTCAAACTTCGGCCGGTTGGTCGTAACTTGCTTCGACATTTCTGCAGGGTCAGCATCGTCGTTCAAATCAACTGTCGGACGCGGCCCAGCACTGGTGTCTACGTTCTCGTCACTCGTGGGCATGCCGGTCAGACAACCCCAGGCAACTGATTCAAAGTCTTTGTCCTCTTCTGGCACGCCTTCCAGAGCGCGCGCCATCCAGGACGGAACGGGCAGTGGTTCTTTTACCGGAGGAGTTACAACTTCAATCTGAGTTTGCTCGCCTGCTTTTGCCTCCACCTTTTCAGGCTTCTCTTCTTCACCACCTGCGCCCGCTTCTTCCGGCTTCTCCGCGGCGGCTTTTCTGGGAAGACCAGAGGGCCGGGGCATGCTTGGCGGGTTCTCGGCCAGTTCCTGGTGTTGTTGGGTAAATTCCTGCCGGCTCGCGTCGCGCAGGGCCTGCAATCCCAGCGCGGCTTGAGAAGGCGCTGCGGCTCCGAGGCTGTAGAGCATCGCTCCGGGATCACCGGGAGCAATCTCCACGGCCTCCGGTTCTGCGGCAGCCCCCTTCTCTCCGCCGGCGCCAGTAGCGGCAGCCTCGGCCTCCGCGGCGCCAGCGCCTTCCCCACCTTTGGCAGGTTTCCGCTCGGCCTCTTTCTTTTCTTCCTTCTCCGGAGCCTTCGCTCCCATTGTTGGCCCGGCTGCTTTCTCGGCTTTCGTTACTCCAGTCTCTTCGGGCAGCGGCCCTCCCGGGCGCGCAGGCTCGGCAGGCGCTTTCGCCGCGGTTTCATTAGCCGGTAATTCCGGTTTGGCTTTGACTTCCGGCTCCTTAACACCGAACGTCTTCTGGGTGGCAGCGGCTTCAACGACCGCCGGTTTGGCTTCAGCAGCAGGTTTCGTTTCAGCAGGCTTAGTCCCGGTAGGTTTGGTTTCGGTTGGTTTGTAGGCCGGCAGTGTCTCACCTGGCGCGGGTTCGACTCGGTTGCGAGCCGGTTCATGCAACTCAGCTATCCTCGCCACCACGGCGTTGCCATAGGTCGACTGCAAACTACGGACTTCTGAACCGGGTGCAAGTGGGGCATGTGGCGCTGGAGCTGCCTCGGCGCTGGCAACCGAAGCATTGCCAATCATGGCTTGTGGGGATTCTCGACGGGCTTGTTCCCTCTGGGCAGAGACCGACCGTTGAGCGAGGATTGATTCAGGTGAGAACTGGTCCAACTCCGCTTCGGGCTTGCGTGTCTCGCTGGTGAATACGGTGCTCATGTAACCGGACCTTGAACCAGATCACAGCGTACCGTTCAGCAGAGAGGCATAAGATCCCATCATGCCTGGCGTCATGATCCGCGCCTCTCTCCGAAACTGCCTCCCAACCCCTCTGACGACGTGGGCCATAGAAATTGTTGAGCTGTTTTCGTTAGCGGCCAGGAGCGCGGCGGTCCGCGCCGCGCTGACGATTGCGGCGCCCGTCATATCGAGCTGTTGGAGCATATCGAGATCAACTCCGGCTTCGGTGGGGGAGTTTGGCGGGAAAGCCAACTTCCAAATTCGTCTTCGCTCGGGAGGACGTGGCAGCGGAAAATGGACAATCACGTGAAAGCGCCGCGTGAACGCCGTGTCGATCTGATCCTTGAGATTGCTCGCGAGGATGACCAGGCCGAAATAGTCTTCAAGCCGTTGCAAAAGAAAGCCAATCTCGAGGTTCGCGTAGCGATCAGTGCCATGTTGCACTTCACCGCGCTTGCCGAAGAGTGAATCGGCCTCGTCGAAGAACAGGACCGACTGGCTCTCTTCTGCCTCGCGAAACACCGTATCGAGGTTCTTCTCAGTCTCACCAACCCACTTCGATACGACGCGTGCCAGATCAACCTTCAGCAATGGAAGACCGAGGATTCCCGCAATAACCTCAGCTCCCAAGGTTTTTCCAGTTCCTGGTTCACCGGTGAAAAGCGCCTTGATGCCACCCCCTGAAGTCATACGGCCAAAGCCCCATTCATCATCCACATGCGCGCTGGCGCGGGAGAAGTGCGCTATCTCGATCACCTGCTTGTGAACATCCTCCGGCAATACGAGATCTTCAGCCGTCCGTTTTGGCTTGACGGCAATGGCAAAGTGGTCGCTGCGTTTTCGCGTTACGGTTGTGCACGCACCTTCGAGTTCGCTCACCAGCCCCACGCCGTGGCCGTTGCTATTAAGCTCGGCGGTTGTTCTCGCGAGCTGAGTAGCGGCGCGCATCTCTGCACCGCTGAGACGAAATCGCGCGGCAAGATCGCTGATTTGCGGTTCCGTAACTTCCGGCAAAGTTCTGGACCACATCGCTTTTCGCGTTTGAAAGCCAGGGGTCGTTAATTCGAACTCGGTGTAGCCTCGCGATTCCAGGAGCCGCACGGGCCGCCATGGATGTGTGCCTGTCAGGAAAACGGGGACGGTTGAACCCGCAAACGCTTCAACCAGCGTCTCGCGAGCGTATTCCAGATCGGGAGCCTGCAAGTTATCGGTTTCTACCCAGAGGATCGCACCCAGTACTGAGGCAGTCTGCACTGCTTGCCAAACGCTCAGCGACACATCGGTGGTTGGTCCGGCGGAAGGATTGAAACGCCGTAAGGAAATTCCCGTGGCAGAGGCAACGGCAAACACGAGCTCCTCTTTGCCGCAATGTCGTGGGCCCCAGACTCCGACTGCCGAAACGCGCCGTTCGAATATGGATTTCGCCAAACGTTCAATGGCTTCGCGGCTCACCTCGGGCGGCAATTCAACGCTTGTGGGTACGACAACTTCCGCGCGGTCGCGGAAGGTCATTGTCGGGTCGCAGGGCGCGCCGAGAAGAAAATCGAGCAGCGCCGGCGCTAGGCGTAGCTCCTGCTTTGCTTCGATCGCGGCCTCACCCAACGGTTGTAGAATTCCAGTTCGGCGCAAGTGGCCAAAGCGACCGAGCGCGCGGCGCAGGGCCAGGCGTTGCCGCGTCGAGTTACCTGCGAGCAGGCAGATCAGCTCAACACATGGCTGCTGCCTGTTGAGATCGTCAAGTACATAACCGTAAATGCGCCCGTATGAACGTTCGAGTTCGGGCGCGGCGCAGACAAGCAGTGCGGTCTCTTCAAGGGCACAGAGTGAGAGCGACTCAGACAGAACATCGAGCGGCAGTCTGACGCCGCTGGCCCTGGCTCGGGCGCGCAATTCGGTCTCCATTGCGAGCTCGCGCAGATCCATCGCGGGAAACTCGATTGTCTGTCCTTCGTTCCCATCGACCGCAAGCGCGTCAACGTCTGCAAGCAGAGCCGCGACGTGTTCGTCCGTTATGCACAGTGGCGCCAAACCGGGACGCGCGAATCTTTCGGCAGCGCGTCGCTGGCATTCAACCGCCGTGCGCAGCGCACGGTTAATGACATGCAGGCGCAGCAGGAGATGTTCGATGGCGAGTGTCGTGTGATCCAAATTCATCCTCCAAAAAACTCAACCGTACGTCCGTCCAGCCAGGGAATATCGTGAACGTCTGCGAGTAGCCTGTGTTCGTAGAGGTCGCGTTGACGCTGGCCCAGCGGCAGATGCACTTGAATCGCGGTCGACGTGAATCGCACTTTACCGTCGAGATTTCCAAAGCGCTCGAGTGCCAGTACCGGTGTCACCGTTTCGAAGTTCTGCCATAGCGTCAACGAAATCGTGCCCAGGGCCATGGACGCGGCAAGGGTCAAGGCTCGTTCCAATTCTGAATGTCTGTCGGTGGGAAGACTCGGCCGATCAACTTTGAGGGCCCGCCAAATTAGTTCTGTTTCTTCCGCCGCTCCCGCCAATTGCGCCGCGGCCCGTAACAGAGTTGCTTCCTTTGCCTCGGTGTCGTTTGAGTACCATCGTTGGCGAGGCGTGCGCAGTTCGCGCCATGGCTCTCCTCTGGTGGGTGGCGCATCTGTGATAAAGCGATAACCGTATGTGTCCAGACCGCGCAGCGTTTCCACGTCCGCCGAAAGATGTTGAATAAGCAGGTGTGTTTCGCTGAAGTACTTCAGAGTCGGCAGCAGGCCCTGCATGTCTGGGGCCCAGGCGACTGGAAAAAGACCGTCGATCTCTACCAGCAGAAGCCCCGAGGACCGCGTTTCCTCAGCCGTGTGATACAGAAGCAGCGGCTTGCCCGGACGGTGGCCCTTGATGAGTGTGTAAGCGACGAGTGAATCAAGCGCGGTGAGATGTCCGGAAAGCTTTCTAGCCAGCTCTGCAAGTGCGTCGCCTGCGGGGGGCGGCTCAACTCCCGCGAAGGCAGCCGCCACTGCTAGATCCTCATCCGCCCGTCGCCACCCGCGCGCCGGTGGTGACAGGACCTTGAAGGCAAGGGCTGTGGCAAACTCATGGGCCCGGTGTGAGAGTCCGACTGCTTCAAGAGTGGCAGCGAGTGCATCCAGGTATCCGATCTTTGCCAGCGGTCCGAGTAACAAATACGGGAGCACTGAACGGACATGGAATTCAGTCTTAGTGACGCGCGGAGTCGTCACTTCACGCGCCGGCGTCGTTATCGCCGGTTCCGGTAGCTTCAGGATTGTTTGAGATCGCTGTGTCTCGGCAAGGGCTTCAATTGCGAGTTCTTCCCGCAAGCCTTTTATTGGCCCATCATCCTGGGTCAGATCGGAGCGCGCGCCGACTTGCGCGAAAATCTCTTGCACTGCAACCTCGTCGGCAGACTCGTGTTGTAACTGCTCGCCGACTTCAAGCACTGTCAACAGGACCAGGCGCAACGCGCTGACTCTGTCCAGCGCGGAATGTTCAAGCCTTTGCATCACTTCATGAACAGCTTGTGAAATGACCTCGGGACGGACAGCTTTACTTTTGCTTGCCAACTCTAAAGTTGTTGCCAGCAGCGCGCTGTACCACGCTTCCAGTTCCTGTCGCGTGAATGCAGCAAGGTGAACGTCCAACTCACCCTGGCGTTTCCATCCGAGGAGAAGGCGAAGGACATGATGGCCCTGGGTCTTTTTTGAGTCGTGTTGCTCTGCTTCAAAATCAGGAGTGTGCTCGTCAACCTCGAGTGCCTGGCTTTCTCTCTTGAAAGCGGGAAGTTCTTTCTCAAAACCACGCGCGACGGCGGCGATCAGTCGCTGGTCTAAACTGGCGGCAGAAGGCGGCAGGTTCGTTTCGGAGTAGACGGCAGCCTCGGATCCCAGGGCTAATAGTTCTGACAGCTTGATGGGGATCGTGAGACGGACCCGCTCTGAGATTTCTGTATTCGTGTCATCTGGAAAAAGCTCGCCGAGCTTCCGTGCAATCAGAAACGGAAGCGCGGCGACCGCAGCTTTTAGAAGTTGCTGCGGAACTGGACCCCAGCTCCAGCCACGGCGGCGCACAACGCGTAGAGTGCAACGATGGATGATTACTTCGGCCACAAGGCATATGCTCCGATCAAGGCGTGTCGATAAGTCGCCTATCCGGCTCAAATCCCTGGACAAGTGTTAGAACGTCATAAGTGATTGCGGGTTCGAGCGGACGCAGATTGACATCGACTATCGTTTCGCCTGCAGCAATTTTGGCTGTGGCTACTTGTCTTTCCGCCGTACCCAGTTTGACGATCTCAACCCTTACTTTGCTCTCTTGAGTCACTGCCACGCCGGCGGTGATCTGAATCTGGGCGGTGCTCGGGAAGTTTGGCGTGACTCCGCTAATGGAATTCGTTGGCTGAACTTTTTTGTCCCCATCGACAAAGAAACTTCGCGGACTTGATAACACGGCCGTCTCGAGATCCGGCGTTAGCACATCCAGTTCATCCGGCTCGATTGGGAAGTCAGTCAAGCCGTAACCAAGTTCAGTTGGGTCGCCAATGTAACGCAGCACGAGCGCGTCGCCCACAAGAAGATCAGCGGTGAGTTTCGCCTCCGGGTCGGCTGCACGAGTTAACGCGGCGACGACTTGACCGGTGTCTTTGACAAAGAGGACTGTCATCTTGTCAGTCATGGCGTACCTCCAGCCGTTGCCGGGACTGCGACCATTACGGTGTAGTCGCAAGAGCCCGGAAGAACTGTAACGATGTGTGGTGCGTCCAGCTCTGTCCACTGCACAAGACATCTCACGCGTCTGTCTGCATCCACGTGGCATTCAAGCGGGAAGGCTGTTGAGACGTTGGCAGTCGGCGGCGTGAGTCCGGCTAATCGCGGCGTGAGCTGGATGTGGACCGTGGCCTTTCCGGGTCCAACCTGGTCGGGATCCACGCCAGACGGCAGTGGCAAAATCACGCCGTCTGTCGCGTTACCTGACTGGACGTAGACGTTTCCAGACGAAAATGCTCCCGAGATCGTGCCCACGGCCTTGACGTCGCCTTTGGCGCTGATCGTTAAAACAGGTGTGACGATGCCGGCGGCGTTGAGCAAACCGAACTTCAGCTCGCCTCCGTCAGTCTCGTCAATTAACAAGGCCGGTTTCCCCGATTGATTCTGAGGCTGGGTTCGCAACAACAGCTTGCCGCCACGCGCTGCAACCTCGTCCGCCAGGACGCCGGCGTAACGCCTGCCAACACCCTCGGAGGTCACTTCAAAGCCGGTGAACTTCTTGATGTCCTTATTCCATCGAACGAAACCCAGGAGCACCATCCAGGACTCACTCGCATCGCCGACGCCTGGCCCGGCTGAAATATCAGGAACTGTTTGGCTTCCAAGATCGAGATTTTCGCCTGGGCCACGAAACGTGATCACGTAATTCTCAACCTTCCGATTCGGCTCTGCCGCGGCGCAATCTCCCACACTGAAGGGTGCCGCCGGCGCAACGGTATCACTACCGATTAGCAGCACGGGGTAGAGTGCGCTCGCATCAGTGATGGCCACGTTGAGCTGATCAAACTCATCTTCACTCAGCCGTGTGGCTTCGGCCACGATAATCTCGCGACCTCGACCGTCAATCGCGAGGCCGGCTGAAACCGTAACTTCTGCATAGTCCTCACCGCTCTCCAACTGTTTCGGCTTGGCCGTAAGCTGAAGTCCCGAAGCGATACCCCACGTGTGTAAGTAGCGTTCGTGGCGCGCTTCCTGACCGCGACCGTATTCCACCGTCGCTTCCAGGTCGAGGGCCCCCAAAATCTGACCTTCATAAAAGACAGGTCTCTGGATCTGATCGCTCATGAGGGCGTCCCTCCCTCCAACTTCTTAAGCCGCGCTTCCAGCGCCGTAAGATTCTTCTTTAACTCGGCGTTTTCAGTCCTGATCCGCTTGACCTCTTTCAGATCCTTAGCCGCACTGCCTAGATTCAACTTTTGGACGGCCGCGGCCACTCTCTCATCAGCCAGGCTTGATATTGCTGTACCAGTTGCGCCACCTTTAGCCTTAACCGCCTCGGCTAATCGCTCGCTGAGCCCCTCTTTAGATACGGCGGTCGAGAGTTCCTCAAGTTTTTTCCCAATAGCGGCGGTGTCTGCTGGACCGGGTTGTAGTTCAGTTATGAGAGCGCGAACTCCGGCCTTTCCTTCTTCGGTCTTAAGTGTGGCGGCAAAGCTGCGGCGAACTTCCGGCTCGAGCGCTCCGATAAAAGTAGCGAGGGCGGCCTTATCGCCAATGACGGCGTCTCGAAGGATCTCTCCGACAGGCTTATCTAGTGGAACCGCGGGCGTGGCAAAAGGCTGCCCGATGCGGGAAACAACTACAGACAAGAGCTCCTTCAAAGATCCTGACAGGTCAGCCCTTAATGGACTTGTCAGGACGGGCCTGGCTTTCGTGAAGCGGTTTGCTAGATACTGATCCCTCTTACTCGAGCCACACAGTAGCTCAAAGATGTCCGGATCTATGCGACCTGAGAACTTGGGCTTGACCGTGACCTGCTTGTACCTGCTGAGTCCGAGCAGCTGATCCTTAGGGTCACTGGGTTTCACATCTTCTTCCTCGCACAGAGGTTCCGGACAGCAAAGCTTTTCGAGCAGTTCGCCCAGGTAATTAAGCGGCGGCAGCCAGTAACGCAGCGCCGAGGGCGAAATAACAAACTTCCGTTTCAGATTGCAGATCTCTATGACCTCACAATCCTTGACTTCGAGACAGGCCAGCAGTACTGCGGGATCATCACAGGGACCGCAGGGCGGATTAAACGCCGCGCAGAAACAGTCCATGAGGTAGCGATCCCAGGCTTCAGGCAGGGAGCTGGATGCCTTCTGCCAGCCGGTGAGCGCCTCCAAGTCAGGGGGACGAATCGCGAGTACGTCAGCAAGAAGCCGGCAATCGCCAACTCGAGGCGAGCGATCTAGGCGATCGAGCAACTCCTCACGCAGGGCCATCATCGGGGCGACCGACGATTGCAGATCCTGGCGTTCAAATATTGAGCCTTTCGTGACCATCAGGAGGCGGGCCTCTCCGAACTGCTGCAGTGGTTGCTCGGAGGCGGCGAGTTCGATCGTGCGTTTCAAAAACGAGGAGTAGTATTCGAGCGCCAGCTTAGGCGCCGAGATCGCGTTGACTTGCTCATTAACTTTGGCGGCCACATTCCGCAACTCTATTCTGGCGGCGTTGACCTCTTCCCCGGACTTGTCTGCCTCGGAGCCTTCTCCCGTCCGCCCACCCCTTCCTCGCGCCAGGTACCACGAAGCGAGATGCGCATTGGCGGTGTGGATGTCTGAAAGCCAGTTCTCGAATTCCTGAGTGTTTAGCTTCGGCTGTTCGAGACCACCACCCTCGGCCCCCGCGCCCCCCGCGGGTGAAGGCGTGATTGCGGCTGTCCCCCGACGCTTAACAGCCCCGGCCTGGGGCTGCTTTACGAGAGGGATGTTACGCACGTTCTCAACCGAGGTGACAAAGTTCTGTGCCGCCCTGCGATGGTCGTTGAGCTCGAGGTTGCGGATGGGACTTACAAGCCTGTTGAGAGAATAAAAAGCCTTCGCCATCGTGGTGCTTTGCCGGGCGCTGTCCAGATCACCAATGCACTCACAGATACGATCGCGAATATCTTTTTGGTGACCACAGCCCTCGTCACAGCGCAGCTCGAACGTAACGCCTTCGCTAACTCGCGTTGGTTGGCAGGATTGATAGCTGCATCCTTCATCTGTTGCGTAAGGACTAACCGGGTCGGTCAGGTTCTCGCAGTAGCGTATATAGAGGCAATAGTGACGTGTAGTGTCTATCACCGGCTCTTTCTGATCGTCATCAGGTTCAGTTGGCGATGGAATTACTCGCACGTTTGAACCGGTCTGAGGCGCAGGCAGATCCCTGGAATCCTTTTCTCCTGCATCTTTTGGTTCTTTCTTCTTCGGTGGACAGGGATCCCCACAATCAATGCCGCCGAGCAGGTTGCGCTTTAGATCGCGCACCATCGCATTAATATCCAACTCCTCCGGGCAGCCCAGCAGAAGGTCATTGCCACAGCAGTCGAGCGCATAGCCCGGATTGACAACAACTGTTCCGCCGCCACAGGGATGACAGGTGACTTCCAGCCCGCAAACCACTCCATCGCCCCAGAGGCGCTGGTTGTGCAGCCGGTTCTTGGCGACTACGTAATCGATCAGCTTCTGCAAGTCTTCTTCAGTCAGAAGTTGACCGGCGAAAAACCGGGGCCGCACAAAGCCCTGATTGCGACAGGTAGCACACCCAACATCGCCACAGGCGCAGAGGCCAGTTTGCCCGCCGCCGCAGCCACAGCCGCCGCTCTTGGATCCTGCACCACCACCACAGCCGCAGCCGCCGCTCTTGGTACTCTTCGACATGGCGTTCATCTGCTTTCCTCCAGGCTATTTCGTTTTGTATTCCTTCTTCGGATTGGGCTTGATATAAAACCAGCTCTCAAAGTTTGCCCCGGGCGCACTCGTTCCGGATGTCCATGGGCCATAGCCGAAAGGTGGCGGCCAGATGCATTCCGTAATCTCAATGTCACGCCGGTAATCCTTAAACTCGTCATCTTCGACAAAAGGCGTGCGTCCGCCGGTGTGGGCCCCGTCCAGCGGAAGACAGCACTGATCCAGAATCCGTGAGCCTCGGATGATGATCATCACGCGATCACCTGGGTTCGGACTTTCGTCCGAAGTGACGCGAAAGCGAACGCTCTTAGTGGTCCGTTCCTGCGGCAGGTCAACGTACTCGACCTCGAGGTTGAAGATGTCGGCGTTCCGACCTCCACCACCCTGGCTTGACCAGACATCAATAACTCCGCGCTTGAGCGTTGAGGTGAGCACAGGACGCGAGAAGGTGATCAGCATGTAACCCTTCGGTCTCTCAGGATCGTTTTCCCCAAGACTGCGAGGATTCACGCCGAGCAAGGCCTCCGCCTCGTCCTCTGTGTACTCAGCGCCGTCAGTCCAACTGATCCCAGTAATGGTTGTGTGCGGGTAAATAGTGAGCGGGCGCCGCACTTCGTTGTGTATGTCACCTTCGTCGAGCGGCCACCCACGATAGAAATCGTCGATCCGCGCCAGCAACAGACACGGATCAACGCAGCCCTCGCAGCAGGTCGCGCACCGCTTGTCCGGTTCCGGAGCGTCAACTGTGACACGCACCTTCACCGAATCTCGCAGCTTGCCGTAATTGCATTCGCTGGTTGCGCCGCAAGCGTCAGGCAAAACAGGCCGCGCCGGGTCGGTCGGCTGCGGGCAGTAGCAGATGCTTACGTAGATGGTATGCTCGCCATCCTTGACCCGATTGCGGTCGTCGCGATTGAGGTAGCGCCAGAGATCGACTGGAAATCTATGGTGTACGACCAATTCGTTGCCTTCGCAATCGAGCGCCAGCCCGCATTCAATGGACACGCGCGTAGGTATCTCCTCATCACACTCCTCTGTGCGAATCTTCTCGCGTTCGCGCCGCAACTGTTCAATCTCAGCTTCGATCTTGCGAACAAGGACAGTGTCTTGTTTTTCCATGGCTTCGCGCCGCTTCACCTCGAGGGCTTGCAGCTTTTCTTCTAGCTCTTTCACACGGGCGTCGCCGGCGGGCTTGCAAGATTCCTCCATCGGTTCGGGCATAACCTTCAGACCGCAGATCACGCCGTAGCCGTGTAAGCATCGATTGTGGAGCTTCAGTTTCTCGCGGAAGTAATTCTGCTCGGTTTGAAAGTCAGCAACGCCGAGCATCTGTCCGTAAAAATAGTTGAGCCGCTTGAAATCAGGCAGCGTCGCACAAATAGCATGCTCATCTCCGTTAGAGCCGGGCTCTTTCGGATGCGGATGCTTATCTGGAGGCTGATGCGGAGGCTTCCGCGGATAGTCCTGCGGAATGTCCTTCCCTTGCTGCGTCTCCCGTCCAGAGGCCGCATAGGCTTTTTCGTTTTCAGAATTTGAATAAGCACTCATTGCTTTCACTCCATTACAGTTTTGACTCCAACTACGGCAGTCTGATTCGGAACCATTCCTGAGCGCACACCGTGCGGCCCGGGCCACAATACGCTCATTCGATTCAGCCGAACGTTACCTCCAGTTTTCCCAAGAACCGCCGGCGCCAGGTGGCCGAACACTGTGTCAACGCCAATCGCAGACCATGTACCGAGCACGAATCCGTTGCCACCCACGCGTACGCTGGCGATGGTGTGGGCGGGTTTCTGACTTTCGATCAACCGTGTGAGGCGTTCGCGCCATAACGCGGATCGATCTGCTGTTGGTGGAACGAGCACACGGAAACGGTGGGCTCCGATGCTCAGGGGATCACGATCTGGGTTGCCGAAGCTGCGCATCGGCGTTCGCGATAAGGCAGAACTGCCCAGCCGAAAACGGGAGCTTGCCCTGCCGAACAGCCGCACCTCACCGAGTCGCGCGTGTACCTTCAGCTCGTCGGGTCGCTCCGCACTGGCAATCGCTCCCCACATCCGCTCGGCGGCGATCTCCTGAATCGCCGGCTTAATGCCGAACACCAGATCAATTGCTTCCTTGAGTCCGTCGACGGTGCCACGCTTCCGATACAACGCCGGCACTGAACGCAAGATTGCGCGCCGGTGCTCGGTGTCCCAGGCACGGTCAAGAGTGACGTCAACAAAGGTCCCGAGCCAGGGGAGGACTTCAGACGGCACGCCGTCGGGGTCAAGTAATGCCGGGTAACGCTCGATCGCGGCGTCGAGATCCGCCATCGACGCGTCGAAGAGTGAAAGAAATCGCTCACTGAAGTCTTCGGCATCCGGATTGTCGCGATAGACGGGTGGCAATAGGTCCAGACTTGTCTTGCGAGGAAACTCTAATCGGACCCGTCGCACAACTGGTGTCGCCGCACCATCACCCGTAAATCGCAAACGGACGAAAAGGTAGCGACCAGGGGGCTGTTGTTGAATTAGCGAGTCGAGTGAGCCAAGCGGCGCAACGTGCCAGTCACGAGGGTGGGGAACACCGGCATGAAAAGCCTCCCATGCAAGCTCTTGCATATTGCTTCCCTGCGGCGCCGGTTGCTCATCTTCGCTGGTCGACACCGCGACTTCGAGCGTGGTTCCGGACGGGACATCCGCATCAATTCGGACCCGATGCCAACGGCAGCGAGGAATGCCGCTGTCAATTGCTTTCGTGAGCAGTTGTCCGCGCTCGTATAGTTTTATCGGCGAGGGAGATGGAATGCCTTCGTCGCAAAGCGGCCTGCCATACCACGAGAAGCAACAGACGATAGGTATATTGTTTGCATCGCGCTGTTCGAGGCAGAAACCTCGTGCGGACGTAGCAGTCAAACCAGTAGGCTTGAATGCAGTTCGTAGATCTTTGATCGTTGAACGTTCGAACTGCTGACTTCCGCGAGCCAGGCGCCAAATTTCGAGGGCGCCACCTTTCTCAATGATCAGCCAGACCGCGCAGTCCTGGCTTACTGCCAAACGGTCAACCCGTCCAGGAGGCAACGGCGGTAATGAGCCGCGCACTTCTCCGGCAGGTCCAAAGCGGTGCACGCGCCAGATTGCGTCGTCTTTTGCCGCTACTAACAAACCACCCTGCGGTGTGAAGGCCAGCGGACCTGGCTTAGCGATCTCGATGCGAGCGCTAAGCCTTGAACCGCGGCCGGACCAAACCCAAACCGTCCCTGCGCCGCGATCAGAAACTGCCACGCGCTTTCTCCAGGCCGCGACGGCCACCGGTTCAAGCAAATAATCTGGCGCGCAAGCTTCGTCCCAGATCGAAACCCACAGTCCGGAGCAAGGGTCACGGCGCAGCAGGCGAGGCGAAGGCGGCACCGCCGTGATCAAGTACCAGTCGCATGAGCCGCAGCCCCGGGCCAATTGAGGTGGCGCAAGATACGGGAGCAAATCTGATGGATTGACTTCGTTGGGATTAAGAGGGCTAAGTCTCAAACCCTGCGGATCTGCAAACCCGACAAGATTTTCCGGCTGGTCGTAAGGCTGATCACCTTGATCCCAACCAGCGTAGGCGTCAAGAAGACGAAACGTGGGAAAGCCGCTGGCGCAACTCATGAGCTTTCCTCCGACACGATCACGTCATGCCCTTCAGGCCAGAAAAGTGCATTTGGTGAGGGCGTCACGTCAGTGCAGCCGAGAATACGAAAACCGTCGACTACAAGATTAAGAGTCGATACAGCCAGCAATCCCCTGGTCCTGGCGAGCAGTCGGCGGACCAGCACGGCATATTGAAGCGTACCGCCAAAAGGCCAACCCTGTCCGTCTTCGCCGCCAGTCAGAGGATGAAGATAGGTATTGAGTTCATTGAGCAACCGACGAATCGTCTCGCTTGTGTCTTCGGCTGGATCAATTACGACTCCCGTGATGGCCCGAATTTTATGATAGCGAGGAGCGGCGACCACGACCTCTACGCCTAATGGCGCCAGTTCTTTACTTAAGTTCCTGGAAACGGCGCGCAGAGCGTTTTCGTCAGGAGTAGGTGGGCCTTCGTTACGGTCGGGTGGGACCACGTAAACACCAACGACCCCGGGAATGGGCCTGCCGGGAAGTGAAGGATGGAAACCCGAGACCGCGTGGGCCCTAACTACCTGTGCTCCTGGGGCGCGCATAGCCATCAGAGCGTAATCGGCAACCGTTACTGCCCGGCCGCGCGCGCGAAATTCCTGCGGCCCACGCCGCACAGCATTCTGATTGCTCTCGCGATCTGTACCGCCGCTAGCCGGCAAAGGGTTAGTCACCCCGCTGACAAACGGCGCCGAGGAGAGCATCGTCTTGATTGTTTCGGCCTCGACTGCTCCGACCGCGCCACCACCGACGCGGTAGCGTACCGCCCTTACGTGTCGGAAACCCTTCGGAAGTGCCGCGCCGTTGATTCCGTCTCCGAACGTGACAATGCCGGTTCCAGGATCTAAAACATAGACCTCGTCCTCACTGCCGGAGTCCAGGAGGTCCTCGACTTCTTTCCATCTGCGACCGAAGACACCTGCCGGCTCATCAGTCGTTTCGTCCGGGATAGTCGTGGCTTCGTCAACTGGCAACTCACTTCCGGTGGGCGGGCCTTCGAGATCAAGAGGCGAATCAAGGCCGCCATCGTCAACTTCGAGGATCAGAGAGTTTGGTATCACCGGAGTCTGGCTCAGGCGCATCTGCCGGCCCTGGCTATCAGCTACCGGTTCCAGTATTTCATCGCGGATCGTGCGTGCGGCATTGGCCCGCGTCATATTCAGCTTCACGAATGAGAAACGAGGACTCTCAGGGTATTGCCCGTAGACAATGCGCAAGCGGAGCCAGCGCAGTGGATCTGCTTTGTCTTCGAGACCTTCTGGCCGTCCGGCGCGCCAGCGCCGGGGCAGGGCCAGCTCGACAATGCCGCTGCGATAGAGTCCCCCGGTTTCGTCGCGGACTACTTCGGCAGCTTCGTAGCTGGTGCCATCCAGAACTTCCCACCTCAGCAGTGGCGCGACCGCTACGGGGATCGGATCAATACCGCCGCCCGCCACCGGTGGCGGTGTTCCCGCCACGGTGGCGATACCAATTCCCAGCGAAAGAAAAGGCGACGGCGCCACGGCGCCAGAGAGTCCCAGCAGAAGCGCGCGGCCGGGAATCGGTTTATCCCCAAAGGCTTGAAAAGGATCAGTGCTCTTCGTGTCCAATTCCAAAAAAGAGCCGCCTTGCTGCACATACATTTTCTCGATCTTCGATGGCGCCCCGTACAGGTCGAATTCAGTTTCGAACACCACTGGGTCACCTTCACCCGTCGCGGGTGGCGCGCTTACTTGAAAGCCGCGCGGAATGAGCACAGATTCTGGCGCGCCGTCGGAAATGGTGAACTCGAGTATTGCGGCTGCCGGTGTGGCCGAGAGGTTCTTTGCACCAGTAATATTCAGAAACTCAACCAGGGCCTTCTTTGGGAGCAGGTTCAAGCGCTGTAGCACAGGCTCCATCTGTTCGCCGAACAGTTGCACCAGTGCCACGCCTGCATCAGTCGAACGAAAGTTGGTCCACTCTGGTGTAAATCCACCAATGCGCGCGCGAATTTCAGCGGAGACCGCCTGGCGGGAACTGGGCAACAACTCCGGCTGAGCAATCGTCGACCCTGGCGCCGGCGCCAGCCGCACATTCGGCTGTGGCCTTGCTTCTTTACCCCACCAGGGTTGCGTCATCGCAGACCTCCTTGAGTAGCCACCTCGGGTTGTAAGTTCACAACGACGTCATGAAGCACAACCAACTGGTGTGGCTTTATCTCAACGTCCTTACAATTCTCAGAGATTGGCTTGCAGTCGAGGCCGATGCTGACCGAAGTAATACTGGCGTCCTGGCCGGCGGCGCGTTGCGCTTCGCTTAACAACACCGAGGGCCGCAGAGGCTCGCCAAATGGCCACCCGTTTTTCTGATTGCCGCCGCGCAGCGGATCGAGAAAATTCTGCAAACCAATTCTGATCTTTTCGCTGAGTGCGGCAGGATCGGCCGGATCACCGCGCGCAGCCACCGCCAGCGACACGCGACGATACTCCGCGGCTGCGACGAACACTTCACTGCCTATCAACCGCGCTTTCGCGATCCGCTCTCGCGCCTCTTGCAAGGCTCCTTGATCGGGTTTCGGCGCGGCAACGTAAGCACAGTCCTGATCATATTCTGGCCCTTCTTCTCGCGGCGCTTCGGGCACGACGTAAACTGTGACGGCCCCGGGCACCACTTGGCAGGGATGTGCCGGATGATGGCCAAGGGCTGCGTATGCGCGTTTGAAAGCGACGCCGGGGGTGTTGATGACGGCGTTTACGTAATCCTCCCTGGTGATGGCGCGGTCTACGCGACGCAACGCAGAGGCCGCCCGCCGTCGTGCCGAGTCAAGCGATTCGGTTTCCGTTCCGCCTTCCGCCGGCACAATGTTTCGTGCTTCCAGGTCAGCGCCGGCCACGCCTTCAAACCTCAGGTCAGAGCCAATGTTTCCCGCCTCGCCCCCGCCGACGAAGTAGCGCAGAGTGATGTTTGGATCTTGATCCTTCTTAACAACCGGCACGCGTCCCGTTACACCGTTGCCGAAACGTAACAACCCCTTTTCACGATCAACGGCGAAGACGCGTTCGTCAGGGCCCCGAAAAGTAAATGTCTGCGTCGGCTTCCAATCGAACTCACCATCGCGTTCACTCATGCTCAACTCAATGGAGTCATCAAGAGGTGGGTAGTCCTGAAGCGCGGCAGTGTCCAACTCGGACAGCGCCAATTTGTTTTCGGGAAGCGGAAGCCAATCGGCTTTTATGGTGTGTATCTTCGTCTGACGGCGATGTCTGGCGATCGCGACGTTTGGCACAATGCGCCTCACTACCGGCGGCGAGGTGAAGGTCCCTTCCTCGATCCGCAAAATCAGTGAGTAAGGCCACGGGCCGGGAAGGCTGGGATCCAACTCGTGCTGCCAGTCAGAAGGTAACTTAAGCCTGACAATTCCTGAACGTCGCAGACCACCGGTGCCGTCTTGAACTGCGTCGGCCGGAAGCTGTTTCAGCCTTGCCGAGACATTGCTTGGATACCACCAGGTGAGCTTCGCTGGTGGCTGTACGTCCGCCACCGCTGAAGAGGACCACTGCGGCGGAATCTTTTCCGGGACCACCAGGTCAAGAAGCAATGAAAAGAACCCACCAAAAACATTTGCCGGCGCACTCGATAACTCCTGATGCAGCCAAAGAACTATTTTTACATCCGTTGCGTTCGCAACCGCGGGCAACAGACAGATGCGCCTTTCGTGCATGAGATCGATAGTGCGATCAGATCCGCCCGTGTGGAGTCCGACGCGGTACCTAATCAGGGGCGTCTTCGAGGGTGATCCAGTCGCAGGCGCAACCTCGACACACGGCAACAGCAACACGTCTTCATCAGTGGAAAAAACAAGCGGAGGCACGCTCCGGGCAAGTCGTACTTCGGTGAGAGCGGACAGCTTTTCAAAACTTCCCGGCATGGCGCCCACCGGGCGAGGTGATAACTGTAAGACAGTCGAGGCTGGAGTGGCCGCTCGCACGGTTTCGCCCATCAGGCCCAGCGCGGCATGCACTAGTGAATCCGGGATCTGGTCCAGCCAGTAGACTCGTTGCTCCAGCAGATAGGCAAAAAGCTCGAGCAGCGTCACGCCCGGATCTACAGGGGCATGGAGGGTCCATTCACCCGCCGAAGCCGCCGGTATGCGGCGGCGAATGCTGGTGACCATCTCCGCCCAGGTCAGGTTGTCGAGCGTGATTTGTTCGAGCGGCATCAAACCCTCTCAAGCGAGCCAAGATAAAAAGGAAACACCAGGTTGTTGCGCGTGTTCGTTTGCCTGACCAGGTAGTAAATTGAGACGGTAACGCGCGTATCATCTTCGGGGTCGACTTCGGCGCTCACTCTTTCTGTCTCCACTCGCGGTTCCCAGTCGCGAATGGCTTCGCGAACTGTCGTTTCCAGCAGACCCAGGTACTGCACACTGCCCGGCGCAAACACCAGGCTGGGAGCTTTACAACCGAAATCAGCTCTCATGACCCTTTCGCGCAGGTCAGTCAGCAGCAAGATTTTGAGCGACTGTTCGACGCTGATGTCGCCTCCCACATAACGAAGACTCCCCGTCTCATCGGGCAGAATCGGAAAGCGCCAGCCTAGTCCGATAATGGAATTAGCCATCCAGGCTCCTTCAGCCGATCAATACAGTACCCACCGCCACCACCGTCCCGACGGGTAGGTCCGTCGGGTCATTGCAAGTTTCCGCCGTGTCGCCGTTGCGTGCTGCAGCCTTGCCGTTAATCTTCACCGTCTGGCTCCCGATCTTTATGGTCGCCTTGTTTGCAGGCGGTTTCTGAAAAGAGACGCCGGGCGGCGTCGGAATGTGTGGCGGCGTATTGTCCGCGGTACTGTCTACGGTCGCAGCAGCCATGCCCATGATGTTGACGTCACTGCTCAGGTTTCCACTGATGATCCCGCTGAACGGGTGCGGCAGCGGTGTAGGTACAGGCGGTGCCGGGAGCGCCGGTACCAAAACAATGTGAGTGTCGACAGCAACGACCTGATCACCCTGTTTTGCAGCGGGTTGTCCCATTGTCTATCGGCCTCAGTTAATGTTGACGGTCGCGCCTTTCAGATCCATGGTTGTAGTAGCTTCAACCTTTACGTTCGTTTTGGCTTTCACATCTATTCCTATCCCGGAACTGATCTCAATTCCCTGCCCTTCAAGAACGAGCTTCCCTTTATTGGATTTGATGGTGATCGAGTTGGCCACCGTATCAACCACGATGCTGTTCTCGCCTTTCGCGTCAACGATGGAGATCTTTTCTTTGCCCCTGGTATCGTCGAGGATGATCCGATGGCCGCCTTTAGTGCGAATCATCTTTTCATCCTTGTCCTTGGCGTGGTGGCTTGGTGGCTTATCCTGACCGTTGTAGAGACCTCCGAGAATGATCGGCAGACGCATGTCGCCATGTATGAACGCGACGAGCACTTCGTCGCCCGATTCCGGAATGAAGAAAGCGCCGTATCCATTTCCGGCGTAGAACTGTCGCACCCGACACCACTCGCTCTCCATGTCGGGATCAAACCAGGGAAACTTGAGCTTGACGCGCCCCAACTTCTGCGGATCGTCAACTTCGGTAACCAACGCTTCCGCAACGCCGTAATAGCGCTGGTCGGTAGATCGCGAGCGAGGCACTGCACTCATTTTTTCTCTCCGTCGTAAACCCGGCGCACGTCAAAATTCGTAATATAGCCACTGCTACCGAGTGTGTGTTCCACCTTCTTCACGTAGTACTCACCGCTGAACCTTACGCCCAGATTTTTTAGCTCGACGTTGTCGCCTGGACGCAGGTCGGGAATTCCAATGACCTGGCCCGACCCGGTGATGAACTCGTAAGCCCGCTCTGTAAGCAGACTGATCGCCAGGTTTTTTGCTTCCTCCTGGCTGGTTACCGGTGCATCCACCACCACCTCCTGCTTACCGTTCAGGTCTTTCTCCGCGGCCGCCGGGCCGCTTGTTCCGTTGCCGCCTCCGCCAGGGAGATCTTTAGGTTCGGCAGTGTAGGAAAGAACGTCTTTCAGTTCCGCGCTCCAGCCCCGCACGGTTACCTTGCTGACCTGGCGCGAAATGGTGAGCTGTGGCGTGAAGGTGATCAGGTTTGTGCCCCACTCGAACTGGTAGACGCGAATCTTATCGCTGCTGCGGCCGTCTGTAGGCTTAACGAAGTAGAGCGTGTCCTTACCGGTGTCGGGCGCAGTCTGTACATAACAGTCAAAGTCAATGCGCTTGGCCCGTTCCATAAGAAACTGGGCGTCGTCCTGGTTCTTCTGTATCACCAGCTCATGCTTTTCAGTCGTTTCGGTAACCTCTACGTCGAGGCCGTTGCGGGCAGCCACCACTTGCGCGATTTCGTGGTCGGTTTGCTTTACGAACTTCTTTATGTCCTGTCCGGTAGGCTTGCGGTCGCGCAACTTCAACATGCCATCCAGACCGCTGATGGAAATCGTGGGCGAACCAGACTCGGGAAACTTGGGCGCCAGCGTCGTGATCTGCCCGCGAGCCATCGAGAGCAGCTTCCCGGCATAGCCCATCTTTACGTGTACTCGATTGCCCAGGTCGTAAGTCACCTGCTTTGGATCCGTTGGCTTGTCGCTGTACTTAAAGAAAAAGGTCTTGTCGTCCCAGTTGTTCACGTTCAGTTCGAAGCTGGTCATATTTTCCATGTCCATCACGACCTTGACCTCGAGGATGTCGCCTTTCGACTTCGGATCGAGCTCCTGGCCCTCGATCTCGATTCGGTAATCCGGAGCGTAGTAATCGGTCTTGAGCCCGGACTCGTGCACTGAACGTTCGGCCACAGCTAATACCTTTCAAGAAAAGGTTCTTCAGCGGAGACGCGGGAGCATAAGCACCCGGCCAGGTTCAAGCGTGCGCGGATCGCGAATCTGGTTTGCCCTGGCAATTTCCCGCCAGACCGCGATATCGCGATAAACGCCCGCGGCGATGTTGCTCAGGGTGTCCCCACGGCGCACGACATACTGCTTTTCAACGTCAGGCGAACTCCTCGGAGGGTCCTTCAACTGAATCTCGACCGGACGATATTCCTTTAACGTCACCGCCACTTTGGCGCGAAGCGGGATGCCGTCAGGAGTGAACATCAGGTAGGTGACATTGCAACTTTCCATCACGCCCCTGAAGATCTGTGTGTCCCAGGTAAAGCGAACTATCGGCGGCGCATGGAGCTTGCCGTTGATGTTCATCAGCTCGCGCAGTCTGTTTACGTACTTGATGCGGACGTCTTCGAGCGTGTCTGAAGTATCCAGCAGAAGTTCCGCAGTCAGCTTTTCGCTGGCGCCACGTATGTACTGGATCGGGGGCGTCTCGAGTCCGGGGATGGCAATCTCGGCGAAGTTGTTCGACTTCTGTAACTGATATTCAGTCGGGTTAAAGCAAAACGGAATAACCTCGGCGTCCCCTGAGGGCTCGAGTATCTCCAGTTGGGCTTTGACGAACCCTTGCTTTAATAAACTGACCGGAGTGACCATTAGCTCTTATCCTCGTCATGGCGATCGCCTAACGAACGTTCGCAGTTAGACCGGCGCTCGCGCGCCTCCTCCTCGTCATGCTCTCGACTCCATCGCCGTGCGTACTTTGCAAACAACTTTGCAAAGACGGCCTCATCGCCCTCGCCCTCAACATCGAAGCGCACATCCAGGTTTTGAATGGTCACTGGCATCTTCAGATAATATCCGGCGGCGATAGTGGTATTTGTGTTATCCCGTGGTGAGCAATCTCCAGACTCTCAATAGCCACGGCGTTTTGCATCGCGTTCAATTCCGGTCCTTGCCACTTCACCGCTATGCCGGCGCTAAAAGTCCAGGTAATCGCCGGAAGGCCGGCAGGCGTCATCAAGAGGATTGACCCGTCGCGCCGTGCTCCCAATGATTGTGTAAGTCCGGCCAGATACCAGAACCAAAGCCCTGGTTCACGCACCAACCCTCGTCGGAGGGAGATGCGAGTCCACGAATGACGGACGGGCAATTGGTGAACATAGTCATTGACGCCGCCCTCCGCGTAAGGCATCACCTCAAGATCGGCGCCCAGGCCCTTGGCCTCCATGAAAGCGCCCCCCACAAACAGCGGCAGCAGCGCCGCCTGCAAGGGCGGAATGTATGCGTCGGCCGGATCGAGAGTAACGATGAAGCGGTACGCAGCCAGCGGATTCTCAATCACGATTCAAAGACCTCCAGCGTGGCGTCTGCGCTCACGGCAATACGCAACAAGATGAATTCCATGGGCGTTGCCGGCGCCACCTCGATTTCGCAGATCAAGCGGCCGTTCTCGATATCTTCCGGTGTTGTTGTCTTTTCATCGCAGCGCACGCGAAAGGCCTCTTCCGGGCGTGCGCCCTTAAGAGCACCGGCGCGATAGGCCTCGAGCAGTACGGTTGTGATTGAGCGGACAAATGTAAGCCACAACTCAGGCCCGTTGGTGTGAAAAACCAGCGGCTCGGCCACGCGGCGGATTGCTCTCACCAGGCGATGGATTAAGCGACGATGTGCGATGAAGCGACCGGGGTCGGCAAGGCACAGAGTTCTGCTGCCCCAGAGTTGAATGCCGCGTCCGGGTGCGCACCTGAGAAGGTTCACTGCCTGGGCGTACAAGAGACTTTGCGAAGGCTCATCGAATCGCTGCGAGACGTCGAGCGCCTCGAATATTTGAGCATTGGCCGGTGTGTGATGCGCTCCCCGCTCGCGGTCGAGACGGCTAATCACTCCCGCGACGTGTCCGGCCGGAGGAATGCTGCGCAACGGGTTGAGAATTCCTCCCAGTGGATCTGGTACTGTCACCCGCGGGTGGTACACGGCAGCGGCACGCTGCAGTCGCTCGTCGCCGATGACTTGTCTTAGGTCGTCTATCCACTCAGCAACCCGTTCAGCATTTCGAAATGAGTCGCCGCCCGGAACCGTGGGTGGCAAATCAATGAGTATGAGACGATCGCGTGATGCTTCTGCCTGGGTGATCAAGGCCAGGATGGTTTCCCATCGATCGTCGTTATCGAGAATGTCGGTGTGCAAATCCGGCAGCGCAACGATCGCCACTTCGGGCTCGTCAGCCATGGCCCAGTTGTCCGAGCTACCGGTATTTTCAATCGCGTCGAGATATTGAAACTTGTCCGGAGCTTCGAACAGATCATCCTGTGGCGCAAGCGTTAGCGATAGCTCCCAGACGCTCTGTCGCGGGCCCGCGCTGGCTGCCGGACCCTGAATCTGTTGCCCAGTCGGCGTCAGGCGGATGAACTGCGATCGACGTGTAACCTGATCGTGCAGTTCTTCCTCGGGATCGTCGGGCGATAAACCGAGGAGGTATTCAATAGGCTCTGAAGGAACATGGACAACAAGATCCACTTCGGGTTTAGTGGTCGTCCCATCAAGGCGGTAACGAATTGTGATCGAAGTGTTGCGCGCCCACTTGCCGGGGGTGTTCGCTTCAATGCGGTACTGAGTCCACCGGAAGGCAGTCGGAGAAGCGGCTGTCAGCTGGCCATTAATGTCGAGCTCAGCGACGTCCCAGGTGGTGGTGGCAGTCTTGACGTCTTTGCCGCACAAACGTACGACGTGCGCCACCTGCCCGCCATTCTCGAAGTAACCGCGGATGGCGTAAGGGGTTACTGCATCACGATCGAGCCCCCCGAACTCACGTAGATAAGCGCGCCAGCCCTCGACGCGAACGAGCTTACCGGGTGTGCCACGCCGGGTGCGCCCCATGAAACCCGCCACGTCCGAGCGGAGCGGCGACGGTTCTACGGGGCGCGCACCCACGGTGAAGTACAAACCGGGGATGGTGGCAGCAGCAGTGCTCATGCCTGACCGTCAATCTCGATTCCTTCGTGACAAATCTCGAGCGACTCAAGCGCAATCTCATTGTTCTTGGCGTTGAAACTCGGGCCCGTGTACTTGCAGGGCCAACCGCGGCGAAAGTTCCAGCGCATCACTTCCTGGCGGTTTTCATCGAGCATGACGACCGAGCCCTCCGTTCGGCGGACTAGACCGTTCATCGCCTCGACCAGCCAGTTCCAGAAAGCCAGATCTCCCGTGTAGCCGCGCTTGAGAGTGATGTTGGCAAATTTAATGAGGCCTGGAATTTTTCTTACGGTGAGCGCCTCACTGCCATTGCGATACTCAATTGGGTCCATCGAGGTGTCGCCGATCATTGCTTCGGAAAACGAGCCCCTGACAGCGGTCCCGTCTTCGCTCACGCCAGCGACAATCACCTCGAAGTTATAGCCGGTATATGGATCATCCCGAAAAACAGGAGGCATGTTCTTTCCCTTTCGTTAGCGGTTGACAGTTAGTTAATTCTCTAGACTCCCGTCGCCTCGCGCGTCTTCTGCTGAATGCGGAAGATTACAAACTCGGCGGGCTTCACTGGTGCGATCCCGATGATGCAGATGAGACGACCGTTGTCGATATCTGCTTGCGTCATCGTCGTAAGGTCACACTTGACGAAATACGCCTCTTCCGGCTTCGTGCCTTCAAGCGCTCCTGAGCGCCAGACGGTGAGCAGGAAGTTGCTGATGGTCGCCCGTACACGTGCCCAAAGAGGTTCGTCGTTTGGCTCAAACACGACCCACTGGGTGCCCTCGTCTATAGATTCCTCAACGAAAATGAACAGTCTGCGTACGTTGATGTATTTCCACGACGCATCGGAGGTAAGGACTCGCGCCCCCCAAACACGTTGACCGCGACCAGGAAACGCTCGCAGCGCATTGATGTTTCTCGGATTGAGCAGATCTTGTTCGCGCTTTGAGACGTCGCGCACGAAACCGCCCGGAAGGCGGATGCCGCGTACCACCTCATTCGCCGGGGCCTTATGCACTCCACGCTCGACATCAACTCGCGCGTAAATGCCCGCCATGTGCCCAGACGGCGCGAGATGCACGTCGCGTTTTAGCAACGAGTCGCGCACGACCAGCCAGGGATAGTAGAGGGCGGCATACTTGGTATCTAAAGGCTCGCGGAAGTCGCGTATGCCCTCTATGTCCAGGTCATCAGGTGGATCCAGAATAGCGAATCGATCTTTCAGCGTTTCGCAATGCGTGGTGAGACTATTGTGAACGGGAGACGCCCATATTCCGGGAGCGAGACAAATCGAGATTTCATCGATGAATTCCAACGCCTGAACACCGGTTGAGGCTTCACTGCCACCTTCCACGCCGACGAAGTCGTCGACGGACAACGCGGCAAGGTTGTCTCGGCCACCAGTGAGGTCGCCCCAAAACCCCACAGGCCCTGCCGCGGGAGCGGGAATGATGGGAAACTCCGCAATTTGGCTGACAGAACCAGCGAAATCTGCGCCCCCGACGAGGCTGATCAACTCCGAATTGAGGTTGACTCGGCGGACAATGTAGTTTGGCCCGCCATCGTCAATGAAACGGAGGTTGGAGTAAGTCTCTTCGTCGACAATAATGTGATTGCGGCGATACTGTGCAGAGACTTCTCCCTCAATAAGTCTGACTCGAAAACCTTCAAAGTAAGTGGCCGTCGGCGCCGCCGAGAGAGTAACAGCGTCGCCCAGGACAGAGTCGACGGTGCGTTCTTCTTTGACTGATCCCGTGTCCAGCTCGACAATGGCTCCGGCGTAGAGCTGTAAGGCATTTTGTACATTAATAATGTTTGCAGTCGCCGGCGCTGGATCGATGGCCCGGCGCATCCGGCGAATCGCGGTGCCCACTGTCCAGGTGCGCCCTGCGGGAACAGGATTGTTGAGATTGAAGACTATGGCGGCGGGCGTGACGTTAGAAATCGTGAATGGGGCACCGCCAATATCGACGGTGTCTCCGTTTGCTAGGTTAGTGACATCGGTAGTTAGGACTCTGGTACCTCCAATTGGGACCTCGGCTATTAAGTTTCCCCGCGGGTTGCCACCTTCGGTAATCGGAGTGCCTATCGGGATCACCGCAGCGGCGGGTGGAGCGATATCAAACCCTTGGACGCGTGTCGGCGTGACGTTCGCGATGACGAATGGCGTACCACCAATATCAACGGTGTCTCCGTTTGCAAGATTGCTGATGTCTGTGGAATAGACCCTGGTTCCACCAACCGGCACTCCACCCACTACATTTCCACGCGGATTGCCACCTTCAGTTATAGCTGTGTTCGCGGCGATGGCAGCCGCAGCAGCTGGGATGTCAAAACGTCCCGGTATGCTGTTGATGATGAACTCGCCGTCGGCAATCTGGACGCTATCAGTGGACGCGAAGCCGGCAGCACCCGCTACCTGAATTTCAGTCGCGCCGGCTGGAGCATCTACTGCGACCGTCGTACTTGCTGGATTGCCGCCGACCGTTGGCGAAGCTAGAATCCGAAGCGAGGCTGTGACTACTGGTCGCACTCGCGTACGCAATCCATTTCCCGCCGTGATGCCGTTGTCTTCTACTTCGTTTCCGCCCCAATCACCGGACGCTTTTGCCTGCACTGTCAGTCGGAAGTCCGGCGGGGGAGCTGGCGTTGCCGCCCGGGCGACGATCTCCACGAAGTCGCGGCCTGCTACCAATTCCTGTGCGACGGCGTTATTAAGGACCACCTCGCCGGTAGCCGTGTAACTGTTCACCGTGAAATTCCCGACGGGAGAGCCGGCCACAAACAATCGGATATTCGTACCGTTGTCGATGCCGATCGTGTGACGCAGTCGCAATCGATCTGCGCCCACTGGCGCATCCCGAATGATCTCGGCGATGACACCACGAGCTAGCAGCAGGGTGGCGCTTTGTGCTGTGCTGCTGAAGACGCGCTTGACAAAGAGCCGTTGGCCACCGTTGTCGAAGAAGCCTTTAACGGAGAGGGGGAACTGCCACCAACGGCCTTCCAGGATGTTCATCAAGGTGGCTGGTGGCTCGGGTAACAACCCACCGAATCTGCGCTCGAACTCGAGAAAACCAGTTACGAGGACGGGCTTCCCCGTCGTCGGTCCACGTTGCGTGACTCCCACGGCACCGCATGTACTCGTGCTGACACCTTCAATCGGTTTGGCACCTGCATCAATCTCTTCAACATACACACCGGGACTCAAGTATTCAGGCATGGCTTCATCCTCTCAAATTTGAATGTCGTGGTTCTGCCCCAGATCCTGAGGAATCGTTATTGGTATCGATCCAGCGCGACCCGTGCGCGGATGGGTCGCATCTATGAAGACTTGTACGTTCAGTTGCACCCATCGGAGTGGCAACGCAAACGCACCCCTCGTGTCCGTAAGCACCCTCTCCTGTACTCCCTGACTGACTATCGCGTCGGCTACAGGGTCGTTGTTTACGTCTAAAACTCGGCCCCGCAAGACTGGAATGTGCGGAGGGAACGGATAATTACTTGCCGGCGTCAGCACCACGTCCTGCGGCAGCGGCGGCGGCAAGGTTGACGGGGGATTCGTGTCATTAAAGGGAAAGGCGTCAAACTCGATCCCATCCTGAATAGCACGGTACAAGGGTCCGTAAAGGTTCGCCTCAATGCGGGCGCGGTAACGGCGGGCTGGACCGCTAACATCGGGATGACGTTCAAGTCCCGGGTAAGTCAGGTTGCCGCTTGGTGTCATAACCGCCTTTATTGTTGTTTCTTGCCAGTTACCTGCCGGGTCTCTTCGATCAAGCAACGCTCTCACGGGACCGAAAGGGATGTTTCCGGTGATATCGTCCAGGAGACGCAATCCAATTGGGCTGTAAAGAACCCAACGTTCTCCGGGCAGAAACTTCCGGATGATCATGCTTGCTCAACTTCCTCATAATCGAGCTGGCGTGCATTGACAGGGTGCGTGAGATCCGCAACGCCAGAACGGAGATTCACGACTCGAACCTCGTAAGCGACTGAGAGCCGATAAGGCCTCTGAATGGAAAACCAAACGCGAGAACGCTCGTCCAGAGTCAGCGTTGCCGGCGTGATTTTCAGCGCCTGATCGCTGCCGGCGAGGCCTCCTGCGAGTTGCGTACCGCTGAGAATCGCTCCGTCGTAAAGGGTTTGCATAACACGCCCTAACATTCGATGGTCCGTTAAACGATCTCCGCTCCAGGGGGTTAACAGGTACCGCAGCATCAATGCCAACGGTGGCTTTCTGATAGTCACATTCGGCGGCACAACCTCACGGATTCGGGCGCGATTACGTGCACTGGGGTCTTCCGCAACATCAAACAAAAATATCGTGAGCGTCGGAGGCGCTTCCGATATGTTGCCAGCTCGTAAATCATGTAACTGCGCAATCGGCGGTGGCGCCGGCACAAGTATGCTCAACGAATCCGTGAGCACGTTTTCAAGAGTGAGTGATACGTCTGCGATGACGTTAAATGGCACACTGTTCCCTCAGCAATCGCATCTAAACCATCGTAAATAGACAGCGGGCGCTCGAACCGCGGCTTGGCAAATACACCAGTGCCACTGCCGAGCAACATTCATACCAATGCGCCCGCAATTCTTTGCTTCTATTTTTTCAGAGGAATTGGTTAGGAAGCTTCATTCGAGTGTGAGGCGAGGTGGAGATTTTTATCCATGGCTCGACGATGAGTCACCCGCTTTTTCTGCAAGCGGCGACTATGGGTCAAGCGAGACTTTTGCCCTCTAGCGCCTACACCTGATCAATTGCCCGAGAGTTAGGTTGAAGGTAAGTCTGAGGTGGACGGATTTGTCCATGCGGCAGCTCTTTTTAATAGAAGCACTCCTGAATGGATTGCGTTTTAGACATAGGCAACCATGCGACTACCTTTTTCGATTCATGAAAAGAATGGCGCTTACACAGCAATAGGTCGCATCGGCGGTAATCAGATCTCACAGGCGTTTGATCATTATCCGTCTTGCCAGGAGGTGGAAGTCCACTTCATATCGGATCCCAGATTCACCATCCACTTCAACGTGGTGCGTTAGTTACTTCAAGGTTAGTTGATTCACGTTCTGCCAAGTGCTTGAAGTTCAGCAACTGCCTTCGCATCATTATTAAGTCTCCCCAGGGCAGAAAGCTTCGCATCAACTTACCCCACACTCCTGACGGGTGCTGCACAACCAACTTCACCAATAAACGACACCTGGTCGATGATTTCGCGACGATGAAATAACTGACCGCTAAATCTCCAAACAGCCGTTGAGCTTTTGAATTAGCTTTGATCCGTAGCGTGAGATGCTGATCTCGAATGAAGTTAGCCAGTTGAAATATCTGCATCACGTCCTGGCCCACCGCAAGCTGATCGAGTCCGGAGGTCAGCGCCGGCGGGCTCTTGCGGCCACCGTTGTCTATCCAATCATAGCTGTAGGGCGCCACTCGCATCTGACACAGCCAGCGAAAAACGGTTTGCGGAGACGCGTCGATGGTGACGCCACGATAGAGCGAGTCTTCAGGATGAGAAATTAATCGGTCGCACGGGTAGGAAAGTTGGCGCTCCTCGGGACAGGTTCCCCATGTACCTTCAATGGACATTAATTTCGCGAGCTGATCGCGCGAACTCATCGCGCATTTGGCGGCAGCGCGTTTGCATTTCCATTCACGAAGCGATCGAACCAGTAAAGCTGCCAGTTCAGACTCTCAACCAGATGCCTTGGTTCTCCAGTGCGGGTGAGATTATGGTTTTCTCGCGGAAACATCACGATCTCCGTGGTCACACCAAAGTGTTTAAGCGCCCGAAACCACTGTTCACCCTGCTCGAGTGGCACGCGAAAGTCGTTGTCTGAATGGAGGATCAGAGTGGGTGTCTTAACGTTCCGGGCATACTTCAGCGGGGAACGGTCCCAATAGAGATCGAACTTCTCAAACAGGTCCCCGCCAAAATCCGGCGTGTGCCCGTAAGCGCCGTCACGCGTCCCTTCATCTGAGACAAAGTTAGTGACGCTGCGCAAGGTTACCGCCGCCTTGAAACGATCGTTGTGTCCCACGATCCAATTTGTCAGGTAGCCTCCATAGCTACCGCCAGTCACGCCCATGCGTTCCCCGTCAAACCAACTGTATTTCTCAAGCGCCGCGTCCACGCCATTCATCACATCCAGATAGTCCTTGCCACCCCATTCGTTGATGATGGCGCGCTCAAATTTCTGGCCATAGCCTGTCGAGCCGCGCGGGTTTGTGAATAGCACCGCATAGCCCTTTGCAGCATATACCTGAAATTCGTGAAACCAATCAACTCCATACATGGCTGCCGGCCCGCCATGAATGTTCAGGATCACCGGATACTTTTTACCCTGCTGCCAGCCAATTGGCTTGACTATGAAGCCATCGATGTCCCAGTCGTCGACGCTCTTGTAAGAGAATCGCTCGACGTCTGCCAGTTGTAATTGCTTCCAAAGTGCTTGGTTCAAATTCGTCAGTCTTCGCTCGTCACGACCGTCCACAGTTGCCATATGAAGATCGTCAAGATGTTTGAAATCGTTGACCATGTAAACCATTGTCCTGGTGGGCCAGTGGAAATCTACGTTGCGAATCGCCCGAGGGCCTGACGTTACTTGCACCGCGGATTTCTTCGCCAGATCGACGCGGAACAAATGAGTTTCGCCCTTCGCGCCGGACTCGAAGTAAAGCGACTTGCCATCATCCGCCCATTCAAGTCCGCCGGGAATCAGATCGAGTCCGTCTGCCGCCAACACCGAGGTGGCGCCGCCGGCCGCCGGCGCCAGCCAAATCTTCGCATGATCACGCTGCTGCTGCACTCCTATGTAAGCTATCGTCTTTCCATCCGGTGACCAGCGCGGCCTGTTGTCTGCCTCCTGATGATCGGAGATCTTCGTCAAAGCGCCACCATCAGCGGAAATCACCCAGACCTCCGTGTTGCGATTCAGGTCATACTCTTTCCCGGTGCGATTTGAGACAAAGGCGATGCGAGTTCCATCCGGCGACCATTGCGGGTCGCTATCGTTCCAGTCGTTGCCCTCAGTAATCTGCTTCACGCTTCCGGATTTCACATCGACAACCCACAGGTGCGTACGACGATCATCGAACCAGCCGGCGTCGTTAGACTTGTAGCCGGAGTTCTTGTAGTGTCTGACATCACTGCGTTCCCTGGTATCGGGGCGGGCATCGCTGGGACCGATACGGCTGACAACGACCATCCGATTGCCGTCAGGCGACCACCTGAATGTAGTCACGCCATTCTTTAAATTTGTAATTCGCTGAGCTTCGCCACCGCTCATCGGAAGCGCGTAGACCTGAGCCCGAGGTGGTTCCGATGCCGCTAAGCCAGTCGGAGGGGGTGCGGGTGCGCTCGGCGGCACAGTTGCTGTCGGGACGGGTGTACCGCTCGGGTTGGCTGCCGAAGTTGGGGCAGGTGCATCGCCGGGTCTCGATGAAAGAAACGCCAGCCACTTCCCATTGGGACTCCAGCGGGGCGAACTGGACCCTTGTGGGCTCGTCGTAAACTGCCACGGCGCACGGCTGCCATCAGTAGTTGCCATCCAGATCGAAGCTGCCCGGCGATTCTGTGCCCGATCAACTTTTGTTACCACGTACGCCACCAACTTTCCATCGGGAGAGATCTGCGGATCAGTCACAAATTGAAAAGCGTAGTAGTCCTCCGGCGTAATGCCGCGCGTGCCTGGCTGCTGCGCTAACGCGACACACACGATTGAGAGACAAAAGGGGAGTAATAGAGCTGACAACCGGCGGGCAATTTTCATTGAGAACCTCTGCTGATGATAGGGACTCAAGGTTTGAGGCGAGTGCGGACTAGCAGATCAGGGAACCGTGGATCGGACCGAAGAGCTTTGAACACCGGATCAACTTTGAGATTCATCAACCAAATGTCGCGTCCTTCCTCGGCTTTGTCGAGCCACTTAAACGCCTGGTCTTTTTCTCCGAGGCCGGCATGGATAGCGGCGATGGTATACGGAGAAACGTAGCGGCGCCCCTGCAACTCGCGCAGTTCGTTGAGCACATTCTGCGCCTCCGCCCTCTGTCCTGAGGCGGCGTAAGCGTGGCCCAGGAGCGCCAGCATTAGGGGACTCCCGGAAAGCTTAACGCCCTTTTGAAAGTCGCTGATGGCTTCGCGATACATCCCCTTCTGCTCGTAAGCAAGCCCGCGATAACGAAGCGCGGGAAAAGCGTTTTGGTCAAGCTCAAGGATTTTGGCGCCGTGCTCAATCGCCCGATCGTTCTGGCCTGAGAGGTAATAAATCCACCCCAGATGCGCACTGGCCGAAGAAGAAAGTGGTTCGAGTTCCTGGGTCCGCATCGCTTCCGCGATTGCCTCGTCGAAACGCTCCAGAGCTACCAGGTAGGAGCTGTACCATTGATGTGCCGGGGCATATGACGGTTGGAGTCTGATAGCTTGACGAAAGGCCCGCTCGGCCTCAACCCGATCGCGGTCCCAGCGAAACTTAATAAACGCCAGAGAGGTGTGGGCCTCCGCCAGGCTCTCGTCGATCTCCAGAGCCTTGATGGCCGCCTCCTTGGCTTTGGGGAATCCCTCCTTCGGCTGACTTACACCGTAGACTACCAACATGTTGTGGCAGTCCGCCAGCCCGGCATACGCCGCGGCGTAATTCGGATCCGTGTCAATCGCCTGCTGGAAGTATTGAATCGCTTGCTGCAACTCACTTGGGGTGCGCTTGTTCCAGGAATTACGTCCTTTCAAATACAAACGGTATGCCTCTAGCTGTTTCTTCTCCTCAACATTCAATCTGAGGCGCAGATTCTCAAATATGTTGCGCGCGATGTCGTCCTGCACGATAAGGATGTCAGCAAGTTTGCGGTCGTAAATCTGTCCCCAAATCTGGGCGACCTTTTCCAGGTCAATCAAATCCGCCTGAATGCTAATGGTGTCACCGTGGCGGCGCACTCGACCGGTGACGACGGCGCGAACGTTCAACTCGCGCCCGACAGTGCGCGGGTCGATGTTTTGACCCTTGTAGTTAGCGACCATGCTGCGCGGGACCACTCGCAGTTTCGGAAGTCTGGAAAGACTGTTGATAAGACTCTCGCCGATCTTGTCGTTCAAGTACTCAGTCTCAGCACCCGCTGTCTCATCGAAGAACGGTAAGACAGCTATCGATTCGATTGGGCGGGCGCCGGCATCGTCAGCTTTGCCCCGTCCGGTGAAATAAATCACGCTGACGAAAGCGATTAGGACGATGCCCACCGCGAACAGAGTCCCTTTTTTGCCAAAGCCGGTCGATAGGAACGATGCGGGCGAAATAACCGGTGCGTCTACATGGTCGACACCGTTTGGCACAGCACCACCATCCCAGTGGGACTGCCCGCCTGAAAATCCCGGTGCATGGGAATCAGCTTTGATTGACTCCGGCGCTTTCTCTGTTAGTCCGACCGCTCCGAGGTTGAATTCATGACCACTTTCCCGCTTTTCGAAATCATCCGAGAGATCGCCATAGTTAGTTCCGTTTCCGGTGGCTTCCCTCACCGCTGCAACGAACCGATAACCCCTGCGAGAAATTGTCTCTATGAACTGCACTCCGCCCGGTGTTTCTCCCAGAGCCTTTCTCAGGAGGGAAATGTTTTGAGTCAGATTGCCCTCCTCGACAAAAGTGTCCGGCCATATCCTCTTCATCAAGTCGTCTTTTTCAACCACGTGACCACTCTGCTCTACGAGCGCCAGTAGTATTTCGAAAACTTTTGGGGTCAAAGGGACGAGATCCCGATCGCGCAGAAGCACACGCTCGCGGACATCCAGGCGGAAGCGGCCAAACTCGTAGAAATGACTCTTTTGATCGGCCATAACGGCTCTGAGAAAAATCTTTGAGGAATCCTTGAGTGCTTCCTGAGGACTTTCTATTCCCTCCCGGCTAAGCTGACTTTCACATCCAGGAAGTTCAGGAACATTTGGCTTTACAAATCCGAAGTGGGCTCATTGTAATCTAACCGGTAGAACCAGGCAACGGACTTCAAGTTTGGTTCAACGCTTAAACACCGTAGTCTAACCCAGGTGGTTCCTATGTTAGGGCCTGATAAGATCCCAGACTTTGTTGAAACTTCAGTAGCCTACCTTCTAGCCACTGTTGCAGCCTGGCTGGCATTCCTTCTCGGCTGGTTAATCTGCGCGGTGGCGAGCCGATAAAGCCTGACGGGACTGGCGCGGCTGAGCCTACTATTTCCCGTTACGACCTTCTCGCACAATATCTATTAGAGCGCTCAATCTTTGATCGCTATGAGCTTGAGCTGCAGCAAGAGCGACCATATTAGACTGGAGAGCGGCCATGTTAGAGTGCAGCGCAGCTACATTTGAACCCACGATATCCAATCGGGTGTCCGTAGTCTGCGCCAGTTGGACTAGCAACTGAAACGATTCCTCTAAGCGAGCCAACCTGGGACTGTCGCTAAGTCGCTCCTCTTGAAGCCGCTGGATATTAGCCACGAACTGAGCCTGCTGCCGAGGATGAATTCCATCGTCTTTCGAATCTCTTCACTCTCGTTAGAGATACAGGAAGACATTCAACCCAATCGAGTTTTATGAAATCTGTGTAATCTGCGTAATCTGCGGATTCTCGGTCTCATCCGAAGGGTTGATCGATGGAAGGGCTCTGTGCGGTGAAAAACTTGGGTCCGTTCGGAGTGATGTAGAGACAGTCCTCCAGGCGTATCCCAAACTCGCCGTAGATGACCACGGTCGGTTCGTCGCTGAAGCACATCCCTGGTTGTAGCGGAGTCTTGTTACCGCGTACAAAATTGGTCCATTCATGGCCGTCGAGACCGATGCCGTGACCGGTGCGGTGAGGCAGTCCAGGTACTTTGTAGTCCGGGCCAAAGCCAGCGTCAGTGATTACTTTGCGCGCGGCGGCATCAACCGCTTCACAGGGCGCGCCCACTCTTGCCGCAGCAAACCCCGCATCCTGCGCTCTCCGCTCCAGATTCCAGATCTCGCGCTGCCGCTCGGTCGGCTTGCCGAACACGAACGTGCGGGTGATGTCAGACTGGTATCCATCAACGCTGCAGCCGCCATCCATCAGTACCACGTCGCCTTCTTTCAAATTCTGCGGAGTACTGCTGCCGTGCGGAAAAGCGGTGTACTTGCCAAAACTGCAAAAGACGCCGCCACTTACTCCCAAAGCCCTGAATGCAGCACTGCAATTGCCTGAGAAATCGCCCTGCGTCATACCTTCACTCATGTTTTCATGGGTAGCCCGGTAAGCGACGATAGTTATGTCATTAGCGCGCTGCATCAGAGCGATCTCAGTCGCGGACTTGAACATACGGCAGCCAGCAGTAATCGGATCGGCACTTACATATTGAAAAGCAGGAGCTGCCTTGCGGACCCCATCGAAGAGAAAGAACCGGACCCTCTCTTCCATTCCAATGCGACCGGTTCGCAATCCTCGATCACGGAAGATTTCGGCGACTCTCCGGTAGGGACTCTCGTCCTCTTCCCAGGTACGAATGTCCTCGCCGATTTTGATTAACTCCCGAGCGCGCTCTTCTTCAAACTTCGGGCAAACCCAGGCAATGTCACCGCGCGCAGGAATCACCAACCCGAACATTCTCTCGCTCAAGCCCCAGCGCATGCCGGTGAAGTAGAACATGCTCGAGCCGTGCTCGAGATAGATGGCCGCAATCCGGTTGTCTTTCATCAGCCGTCGAGCTTTTTCAATCCGGCCTTTGCGCTCGTCGAGAGTAATTGGCTTGATACCATCCGTCATCGGTCGCAGCTTGCGTATGGATTCGGGGGTTTCGCGCTGCTGCGAAGTTTCAGACTCGACCGTTTCGCCTCGGACGATTGTTCCACCTAGTAGGGCTGCGCCGGCGAGGCCGGACGATAAGCGCAGGAAGTCTCTTCTGTCAGTGCACATAATGTTTCTATGAACCTTCGCTTTGAGTTTCCGACAAGACAGGAAATCTGGATTACTTGGTAGAACATGCTACATGAGCGAGTCACTCGCGAACAAGAGGGGACGCAGGTTAGGAGGCAAAACTCAAGCCGCGCCAATTTGCAGGTTGGGAAGGGCGGTTTACCCCCGCTCAAGATTCTGGGCCACTCAACCCTGAATCAACAATCCAAGGATGAAATGTTACGAGTCTTGAGCGGGGGTAAACCGCCCTTCCCAACCTGCAAATTGGCGCGGCTTGAGCTTACCCTTCCTGACTTGCTCTTGAGACGAGATCTAGATCGAGGCTGGTGAGCTCATCTCGTTAGCGGCGGAAAACTCCAGGTCGGATATTGCGTCGATGAACTTGCTTGAATAGGGGTCGCACAAATCCGCAAGTTCAATCTGAGAAAAGGCTCGCACTACTTTCGGGTCAAACACTTCACCCGATTGTTTCGCAAGATTGTCGGCTGCTTCAGCGTGAGTTAGCGCCGGGGCGGTGTCTCGTGGCCGGGTCATCAGATCGTATTCGTGCGCCACCCGAACGATCCGTGAACTCAGTGGTATTTGTTCTCCAACAAGATTTTGAGGGGACCCGGTGCCGTTAAAGTTCTCGTGGTGGAAACGGATGATCTCGGCAACGTCTCTTAGTTCTGGGACATGGGACAGGATCCGCGCGGCTCGTTCGGGTTTCGGAAGCGATCCGGGATCATTACCCATTCGCGAAAGTTGCCGGAATTCCGCGTTTGCTGTCTCGATACCTCCTAATTCGTGCAACGTCGCTGCGCTCACCAGGTCGGTGGCGGCTTCCTCACTTAACCCCAACTGTTTCCCCATAAGCGAGGCGTAACGTGCGACTCGGATACCGTGGTCGTAGGTGTATTGGTCCTGGGCCTTCAACGTCTCGCCCAACACCTGAACGAAATCAAGTGTTATCTGCGTGAGGCGCTCCGTTAGACGCTGGTTGGTCAGCACCAGCGTGTTGCGGGTTTTGTTGCGCTCGTAGTGCTCGATTGCGCGAGCGATCCGGCGTTTCAAGTCTTCATTGCTCCAGGGCTTGCTGAGATACGTGTTAACCAGTCCGGAATTCAGCGCTTCAACCAATGCTTCGACGTCCATGTAGCCGGTCAGCAGAATCCGCACCATGTGGGGGCGAAGGTCTGCAGTCTGCCTCAAAAGCTCAATGCCGGTCATCTGAGGCATCCGTTGATCGGTGATCACAACTGCCACATCGTGCTGCTCGAGAAGCTTAATGGCTTCAGCGCCTGAGGAAGCAGTAAGACAGTTGTAATCACGCCGGAAAAGTCTTTCCAGCAAACGAAGATTTGGCAGTTCGTCATCAACAATAAGTAGCTTGTAGGTCATGTAAAACTCTCCTCAATAGCGATCGTCGCGGTTCGGCGGCGGCGTGATTTTGGGGGCCCGAGCTAACGACTGCGTGTATACGGGAATTCTTACGGTGAAGGATGTGCCTACGCCGAGTTCGCTCTTAGCAGTAATCGTGCCCTGGTGACGCTCGATGATTCCATAAGAAATAGATAGACCGAGGCCGGTACCCTCTCCTACTGGTTTGGTAGTGAAAAATGGGTCGAAGATCTTTGAAAGATGTTCGGACGGAACACCACATCCGGTATCGCTGACTACCACCTGAACCGTGTCACCTTCATAGCTGGTTGATACCTTTACTTCGCCCCCGGCACCCACTGCCTGTGCCGCATTAATCAATAAGTTCATCCACACCTGATTGAGCTGTCCGGCATAGCAGTTCACTGGAGGCAGAGAACCATACTCTCGAATCAAACCCACATGTCCTGAGCTGTAGTAACGCGAGAGAAGGCGTACCGTGGAATCAATGCCCTCGTGTAAGTCAATTCTCTTAACCTCCGCCTCGTCGAGACGCGAGAAGAGGCGAAGGTTCTGGACCACATCGCGTATACGTTCAGCCCCGTCCTGGCAATCGGTGATTATCGAGTCGAGTTCGGCCATAATGCCGTCGTAGTCGATCTCTGTCTTCATTGCCGTCAACCTCTCCGCAAAAGCCTTGGGCAGCGGCACCCCTTCATAAGCAGTCAGGACTCGGGTCAGTCCGGAGACGTATTCCTTCAGGATGTCCATGTTGCCGTAGATAAAACCGGCTGGGTTATTGAGTTCGTGCGCAACCCCGGCGGCGAGCTGGCCCAGGCTGGCCATCTTCTCGCTGTGAACAATCTGCACTTGCAGCCGTTGGAGTTCCGCAGTGCGATTAGCCAGCTCGGTATTGCGTCGCTCGAGATCGTTTTTGTATCTTTCCGCTGTGCGCGACAGGGCGCGACGCTCAATGGCGCGTTCCACCGAGTTTGCCAGCGACTCCATTTCACAAGGCTTGATCAGGTAATCATAAGCTCCGAGGCGCAACGCATCGCGAACACGTTGCGGTCGATCTACTCCTGAAACCATTATCACGGCGGTGTCTGGATAGCGGGCCACTATTTCCCGCAGCAGTTCAATACCATTGCGGCCAGGCATCGTCAGGTCCGAGATCACCAGCGCATAGTTCTTTAACGCCAGATGACTGAGGGCTTCATCACTTGATGAGGCCGTAGTACATTCATATGACTCACTGAGGTAAGCGGCAAACATCTGGCAGACCGCGTCTTCGTCATCGACTATCAGAATGCGCCGGTCGTCCGCGTTTGGTTGGAGTTCCGGGACGCGGGGTGCTTCTGGTTCAGATGCTGATACGTGGAGTGCGGATGACATATTGGTCGAGCCCGTTCGTTGATTTCTTTTCGAAGTCAAGGTGGCTGGGAATGCCGAAGTCAGGCGGTCGGTAATGGACGCCCAAAGACATCAGGAGTGCCACGCCGACGGAGTGGATCTGAAGCAATACGACGGGAGAAATGGGGCACTTTTATTGGGACCCGGGGCGCTAGAGTGCTGCTTATTGTCCCAATTCAACACTTAGACAGCAAAATACGCTGCTATGAGCTTCTTTAGCACTTGCTATGCCAGACCTTCGTGCGAAGCCGCGAGTGCAAATCTTATGCGGTTTGAATTTCCACCACGAAATGACGTGAGAATGGACTCAGGCTGCTTGCGAGGGGAACTGGCTAGCGCTCCTATCGATATGGTGCCGTTTTATCATGCGGTCGAGGGTCTTCCGATCAACTCCGAGCAGGCGCGCGGCCGCCTGTTTATTTCCACCTGTGTGGTCTAATACACGCGTGACGTAACGCCCTTCAATTTCAGCGAGAGCGGGCCACTCTTCCTTTGCCTCGGTTTGATCAGCTCTCGGATCCCGTGGCCCATCATTGTCGCGCTGGAAGTCCCTTATTCGTTCCGGCAAGTCCTGGACGCGGACGGTGCCGTCGCACATGGCGGCGGCACGGACCACCGCGTTCTCCAATTCTCGGATGTTGCCGGGCCAGGCGTACTGCTCAAACAAACTCAGCGCTTCTCGCGAGAAAGTCACCGGCGGGCCCAGTGAGTAGATCTGCTTCGCGAAGGTACTGGCAAGGGACAGTATGTCCTCCCGTCTTTCTCGCAGGGGGGGCAATACTATGGAAACGGCGTTCAAGCGGTAAAAAAGATCCTTGCGGAATCTCCCTGCTTTGACTTCCACCTCCACATCCTGATTGCTCGCGGCGATCACGCGCACGTCCAGCCTCTGTGTGTGGTTCGATCCGACCCGCCTGATCTCTCCTTCCTGAAGTGCCCGCAAGAGCTTCACCTGAAATGCCGGTGTCGTTTCCGTAATTTCATCCAGAAAGACCGTGCCGCCGTCGGCTTCCTCCCAGAGTCCGCGCCGATCGCGATCAGCCCCGGTGAATGAACCACGCACATGACCAAACAATTCGGATTCAATTAACTCTGCCGGGATTGCGCCGCAATTTACGGCGACGAAAGGCTTCTCCGCCCGTTGGCTCCGCCGGTGCAATGCCGAAGCAACAACCTCTTTGCCAGTGCCCGACTCACCGGTCAGGAGCACCGGCAAGCTAGTCCCCGCAACACGTCCAACCTGCTTCATCACTTCAATGAACGCCTCGCTACGCCCAACCAGATCGATGTCAGTTTCATAAGCGCCAGGGGCCTTGCTGGCAATCACTCTCTGGTGTGGAGTTTTCGCTAATCTCTCGGCTACGGCGCGAGAGAGCGACTGCAGAGCGTCGACCCCAAACGGTTTTAGGAGGTAGTCGTAAGCTCCGTACGCCGTCGCATCCAAAGCGCCCACGGCGCTGCCGTTTCCGGTCATCAATATCACTTTGGTCTGTGGCAATTCTTCTTTGAATCTTCGCAGAACACTATAGCCATCTACCCCGCCCAACATCACATCGCAGAAGACTACTTTCCAATCGCGTTCGCGTAGCATTTCAAAAGCCTGCTCCGCAGACTCCGCTTCGGTAACCTGCCAGCCTTCTTCCTGAAGCACTTGGCTTACAAAAGTGCGCAACTGCGGCTCGTCATCTATAACCAGTGCATGCATAAGTCTCCTCCGGCGTGAGGAACTCCAGCGAATCTCTAACCAGGTACGTGCTCAGACAGGCACCGCATCCGGTAAGAGTGGTCTTTGAAGCGCCAACAACCGTTCTATTCCTTCAACCGGCAATGGCTTACTTATCAGGTATCCTTGTATTTCATCACACCTGAGTAAACGCAGAAACCGCAATTGCTCCGCAGTCTCAACACCTTCAGCCACAACCCGCAGACGCAGCGTGTGTGCTAGGCTGACGATTGCCATGACCAGCGCGGCGTCGTCCGGGTCTGTAGCCAGGTCACGCACGAAGGACTGGTCAACCTTGAGCGAGTCGATCGGCAGACGTTTCAAGTAGGAGAGCGATGAAAAGCCCGTGCCAAAATCGTCGACTGAAATCGCGATACCCTTTGTCTGGAGTTTGGTAAGCACTACAATTGTCGCTTCCGCATTACTCATGATGGAGCTTTCTGTGAGTTCAAGCTCGAGACATTCGGGCGCCAGATCTGTCTCCTCCAGAATCCGCATTACCGTTTCTGCCAGATGTTGTTGTTGAAACTGTCGCGCTGAAATGTTCACCCCTACTCGCATGCGGGCGAAGCCCTTATCCTGCCAGGCTCGATTCTGCTGGCAGGCCTCTCGCAACACCCATTCACCGATTGGCAAGATCAACCCTGTCTCCTCGGCCAGGGGAATAAAGTCACCGGGCGGAACCAGCCCCAACTGCGGGTGCTGCCAACGCACCAGGGCTTCGACTCCAACGATCTCGAGAGAATCGATGGCTACTCGCGGCTGGTAGTGAAGCAGCAATTCGTGGTTGTCAACCGCATGCCGCAAGCTGGTTTCAAGTTCGAAACGCTTGGCCGCCTTCGCGTGCATATCAGCGGTATAGAATCGGTACTCATTTCCACCCGCCTTCTTAGCGCGATAAAGCGCGGCACCTGCATTTTTCACCAGACTGGAAGTCTCCTTACCGTCATCGGGGAAAAAGCTAATTCCAACACTGGCGGTCGCAAAGAGCTCCTGCCGATCCAGTCTGAACGAAGGGTTCAAGGCGTCTTGAATTGAAGCAATGACATCCAGCGCATCCTGGGTTGTTTCGATCTCCGGCAACATCAGGATAAACTGGTCGCCACCAAAGCGCGCTACCGTATCGCTTTCCGTTACACAATTTCTTAAGCGCACAGCTACCTGTTGCATTAGCTGATCGCCGGCCCGGTGGCCCAAGGTATCATTAACCTTCTTCAACTGATCGAGGGCGATGAAGAGGACCGCCATGCTCTTATTCGCGCGATGGGCCAACGCGACCGCCTGAGTCAGGCGATCTTCAAAAAGCGTGCGGTTCGGTAGGGAAGTCAAGGTGTCATAGTAAGCGAGGCGGTCGACCTCGGCGGTTCGCTCTTCCAAGAGCTTTTCCAGTTCATCCTTGTAGCGCCGTTTCTCAACGAGCAACAGACATTGTTTCAGAGCTCTTTCAACCGCCGCCTCAACATGTCTGATGTCGAACGGCTTCATGATGTAGTCGAAAGCGCCAACGTGCATCGCTTCAATGGCTGTTTCAATATTACTTTGCCCGCTGATCATGAGGACAACAGTATCCGGCGAGAGGGAGTGCACGTGAGGAACTAGCTCCAGACCGCTCATGTGACCCATATTTATATCGCTAATCACGAGATCGAAACTCTCGTCGGCCAGAACCGCGAGAGCCGCTTCGGCAGAGGAAACCTCGCGACAGTTGTAGATCTCGCAGAAAAGATCCAACAAGACACGCCGGACCTGTGCGTCATCATCAATGACAAGTATTTTTGGTTTATACGTGTTAGATGATTCCATTTGATTCTGAGATTTTTGATCCAGCCAAACAATTTGAGTGGTAAAAAGCGTGGAGCACGTCGTTAGACCTGTGCATCCAGAACGTCTCTTACCTTCCTGGCTACCGTCGCTGAGTCAAAGGGTTTCTGAATGAAATTCAATTTCTCATCAAGCAGACCGTGCCGGACGATTGCGTCGTCGGTGTAGCCGGACATGAAAAGTACACGGAGCGACGGGCGAGCTAAGATCATCCTTTCTGCCAACTCTCGGCCGCTCATCTGTGGCATTACTACATCGGTAATCATTAACTGAATGTCACCAGGCTCCCGGGAGATGGCCAGGGCCTCTTTACCGTGCGAGGCTGACAACACATGATAACCCTGATTCTCCAAAATCTGCTTGAGGATTGTTCTCACCTGGTCCTCATCTTCCACCAGCAACACCGTTTCGGTTCCATGGGGCGTAAGTTTGGCCCCGCTTAGCTCCCCGATTGTGGCGAATTCCTCAACTCGCGGCAAATAGATTTTGAAAGTGGTACCGTGGTCGACCTCGCTGTAAACCCACACATTTCCCCCACTTTGCTTTACGATGCCGTAAAGCGTAGCCAATCCTAAACCTGTTCCCTTCCCTGCCTCCTTGGTCGTGAAGAAAGGCTCGAAGATGCGTTCCCGCGTCGCCGCTTCCATTCCACATCCAGTGTCGCTTACCGCAAGCATTACATACGCCCCTGAAGGTACGCCGTGCAGCCGGGCGTAGTCTTCGGAAAGCTCGGCGTTGCCGGTTTCGATCGTAAGCTTGCCACCTTCCGGCATCGCATCCCGCGCATTTACTGCCAGGTTCAGTAACACCTGTTCGATTTGGCCCGGATCCGCCTTTACTTTGTCCAGCTTCGGATCGGTGATAGTGAGCAGATCGACGTCCTCACCAATCAATCGCCGCAACATCTTGTCGAGATTTGAAACCACGGCATTGAGATCCAGTATTTTGGGTTGAAGGATCTGCTTCCGGCTGAAAGCCAGTAACTGGCGAGTTAAACTACTGGCGCGGTCACTGGCTTTCTGGATTTCTTGAATACCGGCTCGGTAAGGACTGTCACGCGGTAGCTTTACCAGTAAGATACTTGAATAGCCTCCGATCACCGTCAGGAGGTTATTAAAATCATGGGCCACGCCGCCGGCAAGTTGACCGATGGCTTCCATCTTTTGCGATTGACGGAGCTGTTCTTCCAACTGCGTCCGTTGGGTCACGTCTCGAGCGATCCCCTGTACACCGATTGGAACTCCGTCCTGGAAAACCACGCTGGTATTAACCTCTACTGGAATTCGTCTTCCGTCCTTGGCAATGATTTCCAATTCATATGCGGTAATGTTCTGTCCGGCAAGTTTTGCGACGATCATTTCGCGCGCTTTACTCACATGCTCCGGCGCTACGGTGTCGGCGATGTTCAGTTTGAGAGTCTCTTCCAGCGTATAGCCGGTAATTTGTTCGCCTGCTTTGTTGGTCGAGGTATAGTTACCCTCCAGGTCGTGCTCGTAGATAATATCGTGTGCGTTCTCCACCAGAACCCGGTAACGCTCTTCGCTCTTCCGTAGCTCCTCTTCTGATTGTTTGCGTTCCGCTTCCGACCGCTTGCGCTCGGTTAGATCTCGATCCGCCAGCTTGCACGCACTAACATTCTTTCGGAAGCGGCGATTTTCAGCCTGCCGCATCTCCCGCTCGATGGTTTGGCCCAGCCGCACCAGATTATCCTTCATGAGATAATCTTGGGCCCCGGCGCGCATTGCTTCCACCGCCACAGATTCACCCGTAGTGCCGGAGATGATGATAAAAGGGACGTCCAGACCAGTTTTCTTCAGAACCTCCAGTGCGGTTAACGCGTGAAAATGCGGCAGCGAGTAGTTGCATAGGACCACGTCCCATTCTTCGCTTCGCAACGCAGCCTCCATTGCATCCGGGGTTTCAACGCGGCGGATGACGGGATCGTGGCCGGCCCGAGTCAGATGGCCGGTCATCAACGCGACGTCCTGCTCCTGATCTGCGATCTGTAAAACTCGTAAACGCATGTTAGACATCTACTCGGCTGAAGGTACCTGATTCAGCATCAGCCGGCACACGCCCAACTCGGGGTCGCTTCGGTGAGTGATCGAGAGGTCATTGGGATTGTCGCAATTGCCGAAAATGGCCCGGAGTCGTTTTGGCGATCGAATTATTGATCCGGTCACCCAGGCTCTGGACAAGTGCTCTAACGTTTTCAAACTCGCTGGATTTATCAAGGAAGAAGTCTGCACCCGCGCTCATGCATTTTCTCCGGTAAGGCGGCGTGGTGCTATTGGTGAGCATGATCACGATTGGAGCGGGATCCAACCGCTTTATCCTCGAGAGAACATCAATTCCACTGCCCCCGATCAAGTGAATATCCAGAATCACGACATCGGGTTTTAGTTCACTTACAGCGTGGCAAGCCTCATGGGCATAATGCGCCTGGCCAACAATTTCAATTCCCACTAATTCTGACAGCAGGCCGATTACTTGCTCGCGCAACAACGCTGAATCATCAACAACAAAGACCTTCATTGTCCGCTTTCAAAATATTGCCGACGTCGACCTGGCGGGGTGCTGCTCTTGAGGTAAGTTGTGGACCCTAATGGGTGGGGTGTGGGGAAGTCGCCCTACTCAGAACGACTTCCCCTGCCTCCCGCGCAGTCCGCTACAGGTAATGCCCCCTACCGGACCGCGCACCTTGCGGTGCGGCTGTTCGCCCCAGACCAGCCCTCCGCAAAATCTTCGAACGAACGTTGCGGCGCCCGTACGCCAAGGATAAGAGGAAAAGGAAAACTTGAATATCAGGGTAACTCCGATTCTCTTGTCGGCCATTCCCCTACAAGGTGGATCAGGACCAATATCTGGGGAGTTTTGTCCGGTGGTTGAGCCCGAGGGCCAAATAGGGGTTTCCCTGCGTTCCGGCTGGTAGCCTCGATGATGGGGGCTTAGTCTACTAAGTGGTTATGAATCGCATAGTAAGTGAGTTCAGCGTTGGTCTTCATCTCCATTTTCAAGAGGATTCGTGCTCGGTAAGTACTAATAGTTTTGCTGCTCAGCGATAGTAGCTCCGCAATTTCGCCCACAGTTTTTCCAGACGCTATCAACCGCAACACTTCAAACTCGCGATCCGAAAGGGTTTCATGACGGGAAAGCTGGGAGTTACGATCGAGCGAATCCACCAATTTCTCAGCCAGAGCGAGTGTGACGTATTTTCCACCCTTAATTACTTTGTCCACGGCGCTGGCCAATTCTGCGCGCGAACTGTCCTTAGTTACATATCCATCGGCTCCAGCTCGAAAAGCACGCCGGGCGTATTGCTCCTCTGAGTGCATACTCAAAATCAGCACGGGGAGTCGTGGGCGGATCTGCTTCAACTCTTTCAGTACTTCCAGGCCGCTTCTAACGCCGAGGGAGAGGTCGAGGATCGCCACGTCCCATTCCTCGGCGCCGGCAAGTGTGAGCGCTTCCTGGGCTGTGCCGGCTTCACCAAAAGCGGCCGTGCGGGGTTCCTTTTCAAAAATCTTCTTAACGCCATCCCGAACAACTTCATGATCATCAATTATGAGGATTTTTACCATTGACCTTATCTCATCGATATCCGAGCTCTGCATATTCAAAGTAGTTCGATCTGGACGGCTACCGTTTCGTCGTCTTCGGGCCCGGGTTGGGCACGCGCACGGTGACCACGGTTCCCTTCCCTTTGCTACCCGAGATGTCGACAGTGCCTCCGATGAGGTAGGCGCGTTCACGCATTCCTAAGAGTCCGAGTGAACGGTGGCCGGACTTCTCCTCGTTCGTAATCCCCTTTCCATTGTCGGTTACAGTCAATCGGAATTCTTCTCCGTCTTCCTGCATCACAAACCGGACCTGCGTCGCTTGCGCATGTCTGAGAATATTGGTAAGCACTTCCTGAAAAATACGGAAAACGGCAGTTGCCTGTTCCTCGGTTAAATCGACGTCGTGTAAAGAGCTATCGCATTTGCAAACGATCCCCGTGCGCTCCTGAAACTGCTGGCCTTGCCATTCAAGTGCTTCAGCCAATCCGAGATCATCCAAAACGCTCGGTCTCAGCTCAGAGGCAATCCTTCTGACGACATTGATGGTCGTATCCATCAGTCTCGACATTTCTTCTATCCTCTTGCGCAACGGCAACAGTTGGGACGGATTGCTGGCTGTTGATATCACTTTGTCAATCCCTTCCAGATCCCACTTAAGACTTGTTAAGGCCGATCCGAGCTCGTCATGAATTTCTCTGGCGATACGAGTTCCTTCCTCCTCGCGCGCGGATAGAATGTTTTCAGACAGCGCACGCAAATCTTCGGTGGTCTTGCGAAGCTGCTCCTCGGCTTGCTTGCGCTCTGTAATGTCGCGGTAGTTGTTAACGATGGCGCCGACGTTCTCTTCCTCAAGCAGATTTCTCAACGTTCCCTCGAGCCACCGCCACGAGCCGTCCTTATGACGCACCCGAGCTTCAATTGTCACGCTCCCCCCTGGATTCTTTATCAATTGAGACATGTGCTTTTCCAGGCGAGGTTTGTCGTCAGGATGGGCCAGGTCGAATGCCTTGAACCGCTTCAGCTCCTCGGGCGTGAAACCCACGACGTGCGGTGTTGAAGGGCTGGCGTATAAGATCGCGCCGTCTGGATCAAAGAGAGCTATGGCATCTGAGCTGCGCTCGATCAGGGCACGAAAGCGGTCCTCCCTGCTGGTCCCCTTCTCCTCGGCCAAACTACTGGCCATATCTCGACTCATATGTGGATCCTGCTCCCGATCACAAGTCTATCTTTGGGAAGGACAGAACAACGCTTAGGTGAGCAAGAAGTTTTTTTGGCCTGAGTTACAGCCCAGTCAATCTGTCGCAAGAAGAAAACAGGTCGAAGGAATGAGTTTGAGGATTCGTCGGCCGCAGAGATCAAACACGCCATATTTTCATTCGGGCCAACTATTCTGAAGCGATCGATTAAGGTGATCGCCACGAGGGCGCCGAGGAATTCCCCCATAACAGTTACCTCCCACACTGCACTAAACCCGATGCTGGGAAAGACAGGCGTCAACACGACGCGAGGAGCAAATTAAGATCTCAACAAAGGGACGCAAAGGTAGGCTAGGAAGGTCCCTCTGAACTCTTTCACTTGGTCTAAAAATGCTCTGGCGTGATTGTAAGTTCAATCGGGGTTGAGATGCAATTACAAAGGATCTTGGATATCGTCTAAGTGGTTGTCTTTCCACCTGTTGACCGGATAAGGAATGCATCGTTCCCTGGTACCGACATGTAGAGGACCCGCATTTCAAGCCGCAGATAGCACCAGCCAGCAAAACCCACTCATCCGGCGGCACACAGGTTGCGAAGTTTAGGATCGCCTGCGACTCGCGGGAACCTGGAGCAGGTTTGTGAAAGACTAGAAAGACCGAATTTTGTTAAGGCTCTAAGGCCCAACGCTTTCTAGACCACCCTCAAAAATCAAATCTACATCGCCCGGTGTGGCTCTCGATCGTGTAGTTAGTTCTTACCCGGCACCCTGACAATCGAGTCTTTTTTACTCGCTCCTAGCCAATCACGACTCGAAGCAACCCTATGCACGCGAAAATAAAATTGCCGAGAGCCACATATCGAACATTGGTGCTCGTCTGTTTCCTGATGGCCCATCTCTCTGGCGCTAGTGGTGATCCCTACGAGCGGACCCCGATATTTGGTCTACCCAAAAAGATGCCGCAAAACGCGCTGATTGCCGCTTACACCAACGAAATGGCTGCCACAGATCGCTTGTTGGCGAAAATTTTTGGAGGTCCCGGTGCGGTCGCGGCGGCCAATAGCTTCGAGCCCTCCGGACTTTCGAATCAATATCCCTATTATCGTGGCTACATTCGCGGTGACAACGGACGTATCTTGCCGGGCCATCTCTCTCATGCCATGCATTTATATGGTAGCTCCGATGGGCGGGGACAGGGTTCGATCTATGTTCCGGCTGGGTTCACTTCGCACAGCGCTTCGCCGACTCCCACAGATGCGGCCGTCACATTCTTCTATCCAAGACTTGGTAACTTCTCAAACGTCACGCTGGCTGTGTTTCACGTTGCTGACTTCGCGATTAGCCAGGAGGGGGGACGGGTCAGGATCGGAACGGTGGGAGGACGTGGCGGATCATATGCGTTCTACAAACATTCTCACATCGAGTTCTACCGTGGAAACACGGGTCTCCCTTCTGCCTCAGCACGCCAACGTTTGCGAATAGATCCGGTTGCGGTCTTTGGTGGGGAAGCCACGACAGCACGTCTGAGCAAATACAACTAGCAAGAACATCGAGGAAGCGATTATGATTAGCCTTCGTCACAGCTAATTCATGTATCGACCAAGCAGACATGCCCAACCCGCCACCCTGGACGTACCGCGGGTTGCCGAAATCCGAGCCCAGTTTCCCGCCTTAGAACGCATTCACAATAACCTGCCGGTTGCTTACTTTGATGGGCCGGGTGGCACACAAGTGCCGCGTGCGGTAGTCGAGGTAATGGCCGAGTACCTGTACCATCACAACGCAAACACTCACTGGGCCTACCCAACCAGCGAAGAGACCGACCTGGCTATCGAAACCGCCAGAGAAGCGTGCGCTGATTTCTTGAATGCCTCCCCTCGAGAAATTGCTTTTGGCGCCAACATGACCACGCTGACATTTCACCTGGCCAGAGCGCTTAGCGGCAAGTTCGAGAAAGGCGACGAGATTGTAGTGACTGAGTTAGATCACCACGCCAACGTCGCACCCTGGCAAAGAATCGCGAGTGAACGCGGGCTGGTAGTGCGTTCGGTGAAGATGGTTCCGGAGACAGGCCAACTCAATTGGAAGGTTTTCGAGCAGTCAGTCACAAAGCAAACCAAAGTCATTGCGGTTGGCGCCGCTTCAAACGCGCTCGGCACTATTAATGATCTCCGGCGGGCGACTGACTTAGCGCGTTCAGTGGGCGCGCTTGTATTTGTGGACGCGGTTCATTACGTGCCGCATATGCTCGCGGATGTCCGCAAAATGGATTGCGACTTCCTGGGTATGTCGGCTTACAAGTTCTATGGACCGCACATTGGGGTGCTCTTCGGTAAACAAAAGCTTCTCGAATCGATAGACTTTCCCAAACTGCTTCCCGCTCCTGACGACGCTCCGGAGAATGTAGAGACCGGCACGCAGAATCAGGAAGGCATGGTAGGGGCGGGTGCGGCCATAGATTTTCTTGCCGCCCTGGTCTCTGGTGGTTGGCGGCGCGCGCAGCTGGAGGTGGTCTACGAGGAACTGCACCGTCGCAGTGCAAAGCTGGCACAACGTTTATGGGAAGGACTGTCTGACATAAGAGGCATAACCTTGTACGGTCCGCCTCCGGCCGAACCTCGGACTCCCACAATCTCGTTTACCGTGGCCAGGGTCAAGTCAACTGACGTGGCCAGGCAGTTGGCGCATCGTGGTCTATTCCTTTCACATGGCGATTTCTATGCTGCGACAGTTGTCGACCGGCTTAACCTTGGGCTAGAGGGTTTGGTGCGCGCCGGCTGTGCCTGTTACACGACCGCGGAAGAGATTGAGCGATTGATTGTAGGCGTATCGGAAATCGCTGAAGTCTAAGTCACAAGGTGTAAAAATTTGCAGGTTAGGAAGGGCGGTTTACCCCCGCCGACTCCCATCCCAACGCAAGCGGGGGTAAACTGCCCTTCCTAACCTGCAAATTTTTCTAACCTGTCAAAATCTTCCGTGCGAGTTTTAGCCGCCTTTGGATTTACTCCTTAACCGCATTAATGAAATCCGCTAATAAACCATAGGCAGTGCTTTGTAGGTTTGGTCGGACAGAGGTAATGGTGAGGCCCGGCATCATGTCCAACTCGAAATGAACAGCCAGAGAGGTGCCTCGCACGTTTCCCAGCGGATCAGTCGGCGCGAGCTGTTCCGGTTTGACGGAAGCGTTCAACGAAGATCCATTTTCTGCGAGCTTGGCCCGAGCTACCAGCTTATAAGGTTTCCCTTCTACGCGCGCGGCTTGCAACCGTTGCGGGCTTAAGCTTCGAATTCCTTCACGGCGCACCTCGCCCGGCTTCAGCGGAATCTTCATTAGCACCGTCGCCAGGGCGCAGACCTTAACGGTTGCGTCCCAGCCATCAACGTCATGAGCTGGATTAGTCTCAGTAATTCCCAGCTCCTGCGCCATTTTCACACCCTCGTCAAAACTCCGTCCGGCTTCCATCGTTTCGATAATTACGTTGGAAGTTGAGTTGAAGATACCGCTGAAAGCGCGCAGTTTCGCGGCCGGCAAAGTCTCACGAAACAGCGAAAACACGGGCGCACTGTCGAGCACTGTCGATTCGAAGTAGAAACGCCTCCCTGCTGCTGTAGCTAGTTTGCTTAACTCGTCGTAGCCGTAAACCACAGCTCCCTTGTTTGCAGTGATGGCGTGAGATCCGGAATTCAAAACTGCAGACAGATAGTCGATAGCCGGCTGACCGGTTTCATGATTGAGTGAGGTAATTTCAAAGACCACGTCCGGCCGCGCGCACATCAGCCATTCATTGATGCTGGTCGAACGTGCTGGATGCGACGATTCTTCGACAGAGTTACTGAGCAGCAAAGAGACTTGAAAACCGTCAGGCCGCGTAATCCAGCCCATGCCGCGCGTGGCCACCCCCGTAAGGCTCCATTCGATTTCGTAGAGTTCTCGCAACTCGGCCGACTTCGCCACCAGGAGCCTGACGAGAGCCCGACCCACATTGCCAAAACCGAGGAAACCTAGCTTGTAGTGTTTCACATATTTACCGTACGGGCCGCAGCGACGTTATACTGCACCATTAGAAGGTATCAATGTCTATGAAACAATATCACGATCTGCTGAGATCAATTCTGCAACATGGTAAGGAGCATCACGACAGAACCGGAGTTGGGACCATATCCTGTTTCGGTTACCAGACGCGATTCGATCTTCGCGAGGGCTTCCCCATTGTAACCACAAAGAAGGTTCCCTTCCGATGGGTGGTCGAAGAGCTGTTCTGGTTTCTCTCCGGGGACACCAATGAGGCAAACTTACGGGCGAAGGGTATAGACATTTGGGCGGAGTGGGCCGACAAAGAACACACCAGACGCTACGGTCGCGAAGCTGGCGACCTTGGTCCCATCTATGGCTACCTCTGGCGTTCTTTCGGCGGCAACTACCCGCAGCGGGACGGCGTCGATCAAATCGCGCGTTTGGTTCGAGAAATTCAACGGAATCCTAACTCGAGACGACTTATTGTTACGGGCTGGGACCCGCGACAGGCCGAGAACGTTGATTTGCCTCCCTGCCACACACTGTTTCAGTTCAGGATAGAGGACAGGAGCATTCTTCATTGCCAGCTTTACCAACGGTCGGCCGATGCTTTTTTGGGAGTGCCATTTAACATCAGCTCCTACGCCTTGCTGATTCATATGGTGGCTCATTCATGCGAACTTACCGTGGGTGAATTTATCTACACATTGGGCGACTATCACATTTATAAAAACCACCTTGAGCAAGTCGAGGAGCTGCTTTCGCGTAAACCCCTGCCGTTGCCACGCTTGCAAATCAAAGATGAACCGGGGCGACCGCGAGGACTCGAGGGTCTGCTCATGATGCGTTATGAGGATCTGGAGCTTTTGGGTTACGAGTCGCACGGGAAGATTGCTGCGGCAGTGGCAGTTTGAAATTCTGGGCGTTTCCGAAAGACTATGTTCATCGCAATCGTGGCGGTAGATCGACAAGGCGCAATTGGTAAAGGCGGTAAGCTGCCCTGGCATTACTCAGCAGACTTGAAGTTTTTTAGAGAAACGACCACCGGTCATGCTTGCGTGATGGGTTACAACACCTGGCTTACGCTTAAAAAACCGCTTAAAGACCGACTAAACATTGTGCTCAGCCGTCAGTCGCAGATAGAACCTCATGATTCTGTTGCCATTCTCCGGGACTTAAACTCCGTTCTGTCGCTCGAAAACTACCTGCGTTGCGATTTGTTCGTCATGGGCGGCGAGCAAGTCTATCTGTCGTTTCTGCCTTATATCGATAAGTGGATTGTTACGGAAGTGCCTTTGACCGTGGAAGGAGCGGATGCCTTCGTGCCTGAGAATTATCTGGAAGGATTCCGCAAGGTCGATTCGAAGCTGCTAGATGAAGGGCTTACCGTTGGTTTTTACGAACGAAACATTCAGTAAGATTGGTGTACTCCTCAGTTTGTCGGATGAAGCTGGGGTATGCTGAACACCTGGAACAGAAATTCGGCTGCAGGGTGAGAAGCAATACGATCCACGAAATCACACTAAGTAACACGAAATAAAGTCATCCATTTCGTGCGGTTTCGTGTAATTTCGTGGATCGTAGCCATTCGCGCTAAAAATAAACTCAATAACTCTCATGGGCCACTATTCAATTTCAAATCCAGAACGTCGTGACGCGTGATGATACCCACAATGCGTCCATACTCTTCCACCAGCACTGCTGGACTGGTTTGAAGCCGGCGCGTAACTTCGTTTGAGCTGGCATCCACATCCACTGTTGGAAAACTCGCCTCCATAACCTCGCTTACAGGCGATTCGAGCAGTTCACGGTTTCTCACAACCTTTGCCAGCACGCGATTCTCGCGCAGCGATCCGACCGGCCGTCCATCTTCGAGTACCGGAATTTGAGTAAGACCCATTTCATTCATCTTGCCCAGCGCCTCTCCGACTTTGGCCGCCGGGGCCACCCAGACAAGACTCGCCGGCGCGCCATTTCCCTTCGTGCCGCTGATCAAACCCGCACTAATCTTCTGCGGCTCGAGCAGACGTTTCTCCTTCATCCACTCGTCTGAGTGGTGCTTGGTGAGATAATGTTCCCCGGTGTCGCATACGATAAAGACGACCACTGCTCCGGCATCCAGATCGTGAGCCAGTCGCAAGGCAGCCACTGCGTTGGTTCCCGTCGAGCCTCCGCAAAAAATGCCTTCCAGCCGACCCAACTGGCGCGACATCTCAAACGACTCGCGGTCTGTAATATTAATTACTTCATCCACGTATTTGATGTGCACATTCGGCGGTATCACCTCCTGACCGATTCCTTCGACCAGATAGGGAGTAGCTTCCACCAGTTTTCCCGTTTCCTTATAGGTCTTAAAAACTGAGCCATAGGGGTCGGCGCCGATAATCTTGATCTCCGGATTTTTCTCTTTAAGAAACCGTCCCGTGCCGGAAATGGTCCCGCCGGTGCCGATTCCGGCGACAAAATGAGTGATCTTTCCTTCCGTCTGTTCCCAGATCTCCGGACCTGTGGTGCGGTAGTGCGCTTCAGGGTTTGCTGGATGCGAATACTGATCAGGATAAAACGAGTTTGGAGTCTCAGTAGCAATTCTCTTGGCTGTGGAGACGTAATGGTCCGGTGTTCCCGGCTTAGCCGACACCGGAGTAATAACGACGTCTGCGCCTAATGCCTTCAGGTAACGTGACTTCTCCACAGACGCTTTGTCTGTCATCACGAAGATACACTTGTAACCCTTTATCGCAGCCGCCAGTGCAAGTCCGATCCCAGTGTTCCCAGAAGTGGCTTCGACAATTGTTCCACCGGGCTTGAGTATTCCTTCTCGCTCTGCCACGTCAATCATTGCGACGCCGATACGATCCTTCACTGAAAATCCCGGATTGAGATTCTCCATCTTCGCCAGAACAGTCGCCTTAATCCCACGATTCAGGCGATTAAGTTTAACCAGTGGCGTCCGACCGATCAGGCCGAGTACGTTCTCGTAATAGTGCATTCGAAGTCTCCGCGGCGGAATTTAGCTAGTTGAAATGAGATCCCCCAGACGGAGACCGCCTGGGGTGAATACTATTTGTAACAGAACCGAGCGTCGGGCGCTATTTGCCGAGGACGCCGTCCTTAAGCTTCTCAGCAATCAATTCACCCGCAACCCGATGGCCTAGCGCATTCCAATGTCCATTGCCCAGATCACTACCAAATCCGTGGAGAAAAGAGCCGCTCTTTTCGGCGTAAGCCTGCAACTCTGGAGCGAGCGTAATCACGGGTATGTTTTCCCTGACACAGAGCGATCTGATCCGATTATCGGGATAGAACAGATTGTCAATTCCGAGTCGCCTCATGAACGCCTGCCTGGCTGTAGGATCTGGAAGAACCTGCGGTCCGTTGCTCAAAGTGACGACTACAAATTTTGCTCCCCGCACATACACTTCATCGCGCATTGCGAGAATCAGCCCTTCGGTTACCTGCCAGGCGTCATTCCATTCGGCGTTGTTAGGCTCTACGTAGACTATGTTGTCAATGCCCAGCTCCTCGGATCTGGCACTCACGTCAAACTTTGTAGCGGTTGGTTCAGCCGGTGATGTGTTAGGTCGCGACTTTGAGGAGGCCAGAAGAATTTTGAAGCGGTGATGCGCTTCATTTATGGCTTGCACAAAACGAGAGTGGTCCTTAATCCATCTCCCAAACCGGCTCAACTTCGCCTGTCGCAGCAGGAAAGCTCGGGAAGTCCGAAATGAATCATCGAGCACTAATTTCCCCTCGCGGTAAACGAAATACGGCACTTCGTCGGTCTTCTTTAACGCGCGCGAATTGTCGACCACATCGTTGTTGGTGGTCACCGCGAGAAGCACTATGTCAGGCGCGTAGTCCCAGACGTGTTCTCGCAGAGTTAGTAGTTGTGCAGCCGTACCGTATCCGGAGACCCCAAAATTAAGCACTTCAATCTGCTTGCCAGGGACAGAGTCACTCGCTCGGAGCTTCTCTTCCATGATGGTCCAGAAGGCTTGTTCAACTGGGACTTGAAAAGCTTCGGCATAAGAGTCTCCAATCACGGCGATGCGAATCGTATCTGCAGCTTTGGCCTTCGTGCGTTCGTGATCGCGCTGACCGGCGCTATTGATGCGAACGTAAGCTTCGCCCTCCTTGCGATACCAACCTTCCATCCCCGGAATGAGAGCGTGCCCCCGGGTGGCGTCAGGCATATAAAACCCGGGATAGGAGTAGCCAACGGCGCGCAAACCCAGCTCCGCAATCATCGCTCCCATCAGCAGACCGAAGAAAATCAGAGCTAGCTTGGTCAGGAATCGTTTGGCCTTGGTCATGAGCACAAAGGAACCTGATAACTTAAGCGAAAGCGAGTGTCCTTGTCCAAAGCGAGACGCGGAAGCTGTGAGCGGTTAAAAAGTGGGGGCGTGGAACATGTTGAAGCCCGGATGTGCTCTCCCCTTCACATCCGGGCTTCTATTATGGCTACTCACATCCCAATTGCTCAGTGAGTAACCAAGCTGAAATCTAAATCTGGAAGTTAATACTTGTCGCGAATCTTGTAAGTATAAACTGCGGCTCCAGCCCCGCCGGTGATCGCGCCAATGATCGCGCCCTTCTTCCCGCCGATCAGACCACCAAGAATCGCACCACCAGCAGCGCCCCCCGCAGTGGTGATTTTGTCTCGGTGCTTATCCCACACGGAACGGTTACGATCGTATCGATATTCATCACGTTCCACCCGATTGCGATACTGGTCGTATTGGCGAGCAGTTTGAATTTGACGAGCAGTTTGAACCGATCTGCGGTTTGAGGCTCGATAACGAGTCTGCGCGCCGACAGGCATTGCTGCCATGATCAAAGCGACTAAACAAATAGTAGTTGCGAATAATTTTTTCATTTCAGCCTCCTGCCACCTCATTGGCAATGTGCATGCCATTGCTGTTCAGACAGCAATCAAACCCGCTCGCAAGAACAAATTGCGAGTATATCAATGAGAGTTTTCGCGCTTAAAGAGAAAGGATGGAAACGTAGAACCCAAATCCCGCAAGGGAGTTAGTTGATGAGATCGTGCGGCCTGTCTACCTTTTGGGATAAAAATATTGGAGTCTTTTTGTATGAACTCTGGATCGTCGCTGACTACCCTGGTTAGAATAAAACCCAGGGATCACTAAAATTTAGACCTACCGAGACCCTCGCTGAGTCGAACCTTCGGTACAATGAGCTATGAACCAGTGAATCGGCTGTCCAACTCACAATTTTAACTTTCAAAAAACGTTGTCTGACCGAGGAGACTCTTGTGAAACTGATCTTTACTTTGATTGCGCTCTTTGTAATGCCCTTGGGGCAGATACCAAACGCAGCCGGGGCGTTCGCGGCACCTGAACGTCGAGCGAAAGATATATCTCTCAGTCAATCCCAGGCATCCCGCTTCGCCAACCTCGCGTTGAAGTGTGTATCCAGGGAATACCCAAACAAGCCTGAACACGTGATGAATGGTACCGCTGACATTCAGGGTCCTAAGCGCTTGCATCCGGCTTTTTACGGCTGCTACGACTGGCATTCGTCAGTCCACGCTCACTGGATGCTGGTGAGACTATTACGTACTTTCCCGGCCATGCCAGAGGCCGTGGCTATTCGAAACGCCCTTGGCGCCAGTCTCACTGCAGAGAACCTCCTCGCCGAGGTCGCCTATTTAAAACAGCCCAACCGGCAGTCGTTTGAGCGCACCTACGGTTGGGCGTGGCTGCTCAAGCTTGCCGAAGAGCTTCATCTCTGGGAGGACGTCGAAGCAAAAGTGTGGTCAGGAAATTTGCATCAGCTAGTTGAGGCGCTGGCTGCCAGGTATATCGACTTCCTTCCGAAGCAAACTTACGCAATCCGCACCGGTGTCCATCCCAACACAGCATTCGGATTGGCATTTGGACTGGATTACGCAAGGACGGCCGGCCACAAAGCTCTGGAGCTCATGATCGTCGAGCGCAGCCTTACTTACTATAGAGATGATGCGAATTACCCGGCGGATTGGGAACCGGGCGGTGAAGACTTTTTCTCGCCGGCGCTGATGGAAGCGGATCTAATGCGACGTGTTTTAAAACCAGCGGATTTTCGCCGCTGGTTTCATCGCTTTTTGCCTAAGTTGACTGGTGGAGGGTTGCGGAAACTGCTAAGCCCTGCACTGGTGACGGATCGTTCGGATCCCAAGATCGTTCATCTCGACGGACTGAATCTCAGCCGCGCCTGGTGTATGCGAAGCATTGCTACGGCACTGCCGCGCAATGATCCGGCGCGAAGAATCTTAACCAACTCGGCAAGACTCCACGGCCGGGACGCCCTCGCACATATAGCCAGCGGAGATTATGCGGGCGAGCACTGGTTAGCTTCGTTTGCTGTCTACATGCTCGCGACCGAAACACCCTGAAAACTCAGTGGTTGGCCGGTTGCGCATGAATCAGACGGCGAATGCGATCGGGGAACAGCACGTCGATCTTTAGTGGCTCAATGAGCGCCGTCACTTCGCCCTGACCAAAAGTCGGGTGAATCATTGTCTGCCCGGCGCGGTACGCGCGAGTCTGATCATAGGGTGCGCCCGGATCAAGCTTGCGTTTGGTGCCGCTGGCGGCGCCGGTTTTAAATGTGCCGAGTGTGCCGCACTTCGGGCAACTGACGCGCGATATCTTCCCGCGTTTGGTCAGCGACGCGATTACGTGTCCGCGCTCTTCCTGACACTTGATGCAGAACTTTTCTACGCGCTCGCCCACGACGAACGCCGGCTTTTCAACGATTTCCTCGACGGTCGAGGTTTCCTTCGTCACGGTTGCTGTTTGCTTCACCACAGAGTTCTCCTTGGATTTACTTGTACCTGTAGGTTATCCGACCCCTGCTCAGGTCATAAGGCGACATTTCAACGCTCACGCGGTCGCCTACTAGAATACGAATCCGGTTCTTGCGCATCTTGCCAGAGATAACTGCGAGTACAACATGCTCAGTATTTTCAAGCTGTACTTTGAAAAATGCGTTAGGCTGCTTGTCGATGATGGTGCCCTCAGCCGGAATTAGATCGTCTTTTGCCAATCGGTTTGCTCCTTTAGCTCAGTGATCGTTATGAGTAGTGATGATCAGCAAGAGTGAAAGCGATGTGACAATCGCTTATCTCACTCATCACCACTGCGTTGTTCTATCTGCTCGCTCGACGCGGTCGAAACGAACGCGTAAACACTGCCGAAGAGACTCCGGCGCCACGTCTTGACGGAGTAGATGAACGGCTATTAAGGACACCACTATTTGTTCCGCCGAAGCCAGGCAAGACCACGCGTTTCACGGTCTGTCCAGTGAGACGTTCTATCGCACGCATAGCGATTTCATCAACAGGGGTCACTATAGTTATCGCGCGGCCCTGATTGCCGGCTCTTCCCGTGCGACCGATACGATGGATGTAGTCTTCGGGGGCGGAAGGCACATCGTAATTTATGACGTGCGAAACAAGATCCACATCCAGACCACGTGCTGCAATGTCGGTCGCTACCAATACACGCGTACGTCCATCGCGGAAGCCTTTAAGTGCTGATTCACGCTGAGACTGTGTACGATCCGCGTGAATACGGTTTACGCTATGGTCGCGCGCTGTAAGGATATGCGAGAGGCGCTCGGCGCCGCGTCGTGTGCGGGTAAAAACCAACACCCGCTCGAAGCGTTCCCTTTCCAGCAGATCCAACAACAGGGCCGTTTTCGACTCCTGGGCTACCGGGTAAGCCGTCTGCTCAACCATGATTGCAGCCTGACCACGAGGACTGACCTCGATCAGCTTCGGGCTTTGCATTGTCGAACGCGCAAGCTTTTCAATTTCCGGAGACATCGTCGCCGAAAAGAGTAGAGTCTGCCGTTTTTCGGGCACCATCGCTAGCACACGGCGAATTGCCGGCAAAAATCCCATGTCCAGCATGCGGTCCGCTTCGTCGAGGACCAGCACTTCGACGCCCGAAAGATCAAGTGCGCGGCGCTCAGTAAGATCCAGCAGTCTTCCAGGTGTGGCAATTACTACCGCCGGACTGCGACGCAGTGCATCTAGTTGCCGGGGCATGCTGGCCCCGCCGATAAGCGTGACACTTCGATTGGCCTTAACTGGATTCAACTCGATATAGTTCTTTTCGATTTGGGCGGCTAACTCGCGAGTTGGCGCCAGCACCAGCACGCGCACTTTGCGCTGCTGCGATCCTCTTGAGGACTCCGCGTGCTTGCGGGTCGAGTTCGCGCCCTGAAGGGGCTCCGTAATCTTTTGAATGATGGGGAGCAAAAATGCGGCCGTCTTGCCTGTGCCGGTTTCAGCACAGCCGATCAGGTCCTGACCGCTGAGAACGACGGGAATCCCCTGTCGCTGGATCGGTGTTGGTTCGGTGTATCCGAGAGACTCGCAGCTCCGCACTTGAGCGGGCGCAAGTCCCAGTTGAGAAAAATTCATAAGTTCCTTTGACTCGAGCGCTGCAGTCTAATTCTGAAGCGCGCATTGTGTTTTCAAGATGTGTGGTTCTCCTGCCTTCGTGGCGCCGAAGCGCCACGAAGGAGGTGGAGAATAAAAAGAAATCCGGTTACCAGCGGGGCTCACGATTGCCGCCGCCACCACCGCCGCCGCCGTAGCCACCGCCGCCGCCACGATTACCACCGTAGCCACCGCCGCCGCCACGTCCGCCACCGAACCCGCCGCGTCCACCGCCACCGCCGCCACCACGATTTTCGCGCGGTTTAGCTTCATTGACGGTCAAGCTGCGTCCGTTAACTTCCTTGCCGTTAAACTCGGCAATGGCAGCTGCGCCTTCTTCCTTGCTGGACATTTCGACGAAGCCGAAGCCACGCGAACGTCCTGTGTCGCGATCTTCCACAACACTTGCTGATTCAACCGTTCCTGCCGCCGCAAAAAGCTCCTGCAGATCCTGAGATGAGGTCGCGAATGCGAGATTTCCTACGTAAAGTTTCATAGACATAAAGATATACCTTTCCCCTTGTGGGGATAAAAGAAGCTTGCGAATCGGATTGGCTTCGGTCGAACGGTAGGAGCGAAGGGCCGGTTTTCGGATGCTCTAAGAGCGCTTCTGAAGTTGAAATCAGCCTGCTCTCGAACTATCCAAACGCCAGCGCTTACTGTCTTATGCGCG
>JBGTHZ010000008.1:0-7896 GCA_041745915.1 Pyrinomonadaceae bacterium
GGTTGTAAGTCGTCTTCATCTTCCAAAGCCGAAGTGCCTTCGCCAACTCCGAACTCAATGGCGGAAATGATCCGAACCACCTGATCCTTCAACTGGGTCTTTTGACCGCCTCGCGACATAACGCGGCTAATAGCAGCATACGATTAGGGTGAGCTGCAAAGGACCGCGACGACCTGACCGGTGCCCCAGTGCCCGGGTGATGGTCCATAGCCGGGATTAGTCTGGACCACGATTATCTTTTTTACATCCCCAGTTTTCGCATATCGGCCCGCGATCTCTCGCCGCTCGCCTGCGACCTCCTGATAAATGAAGGGCTTTCGCTGCCGAACTTCGCCCCCTCCGGTTCGCAGGATCAGGTCTCCTTCCTCACTGATCGAGACCTCTTCTGCTCCCTTGAAGGCAAGCCTGATCTTCGACGGACTCGCTCCGGGCGCGACGACGAAGTCATACTCAAGCTCCTGCTGATTCCCGTAGTAGACGAGGTCCACTCCCGGATATACTCCCGTGTACTTGACCCTTGCATATTGTTGAACGTCGGTCCGCCACTTCTTCGGATCATTCCCGATGAAGTAGTTGCTCCTGACCGAAAGCTCGTCGGCCCCCTTCTACCCGCGGGGTTGAGCGCGCACGCACCAGCCTCATCCGGAGGACATCACGGCGGGCCCGCTCACCCTTTTTCTTCTGCTCACCTCTATCTGTCGCCAATGACTTGTCGCTCGTCTCCTCCGCCCTACTCAGGGACAAAACCGCCTCAGTCGAAGTCAGAAAGAGCGTGTAGCCGTTTCCGCGTGAGAGGAACTTCACCTTCTCATCGGTTTGTCCCTTGTTGGCTTCAAAGCTCAGAGGGAGCTTGCCGAAAGCCTCTGTGATTCGCGCACGAGTCGCCTCGTCGGGTGCCGAGCTTCCACTTACTAAGGCGTTGTTTCCCCTGCCCCCTGGCGGCTTCCGTAATCGGGCCTCGGAAGACGCCGGTCCCGCCTGATACGGCCAGTGCAACTAGAAGCGTGACTCCAAAGGGGGTGGTCAGGCGACGAATGTTTCTACGTGTCGAGTTCTTCATGGGACTCTCCTTATGCAGTCCTAGGGTCGGCTGAAGACGGATTCGTCACGCCAACGAGTTTGTTATCGAACCAGACTGTCGGGGTTATCGCACCGCCGCTTCGGCGCTGGCTCCGGGCGCAAGCGTGAACGTCAGTTGTGTGACCCCAGTCCCGTCGGCGTTCATCACGAAGATGTTTTCGTTCACGCTCACCTCGGGGCGGCGAGCGGTGAAGTAGATGTACTGCCCATTTCGCGACCAGCCGGGCGCCCGGCTGCTCCACGCGCTCGCAGGAACCTCGTCCGGCTTGGGCGTAAGGTTAACTTGGTTGCTTCCGTCGGTGTCCATGACAAAGACCGAAGGGTAGCCTTCGCGCGTGCTCAGAAAGGCAAGCTGCTGCCCGTTGGGCGACCACGAAGCCATCTGATTGAATCCAGCACCCCCAGCGGTGAGCTGAATCGGATTGGATCCATCCAAGTCAATCAGGTAGAGGTCAGTGTCCCTCCGGATGGCCAGTTGTTTACCGTTCGGTGACCATTCGGGGAACTGGTCGAGGCCGGGATAATCCGTCACGCGGGTGAGATCCGTACCGTCGGGTCTAATAAGATAAATTTCAAAGTTGCCATCGACGTTAGAGTGGAAGGCGATCCATTTCCCGTTGGGCGACCAGCGCGGCCATGTGTCCTCAGCCCCGTTGATAGTCAATTGCGTTACGCCGCTTCCGTCCGAGTTCATCAGGAAGATCTCAAAATCGCCCGTCGGGTTCGTATCCGTGATGATGCGGTTACTGGCGAATACAATCCGCTTTCCGTTAGGAGAGACATCCGGACGTTGATCATTTCTTGACTCGAATGTGAGGCGGGTTTGATCGGATCCGTCGGGATTCATCACGTAAACCTCATTGTTGCCATCACGGTTGCTATGGAAGGCGATGCTGTGAGGAGGTCCACCGAAGGAATCCGCGTCTTCCCTGACCGGTTCAGACGAAGGCCGTAGATCAGCGTGGACGTCACTTTTGTGGGCGAACGCGAACGGAGCGAACAAGGCCGCGGTGATCAAGGTCATTGCCGAGATCGCTAAAGGTAGGGTCCGAAGTTTTTTCATTTCAATACTCCTTTAACTTTGCTTCATTAAATCTCCTTACCTAATAAGAGCGGAATTCAGTTAAGAAGGGGGCCAAAAGGAAATATGAAACGCGGCACAATGGGGTTAGGGCCTCGCCCCAAGTAATGTTGGTGGGCGGCTGCTGGCAGCCGTCGCGACGGATTACGGGGCTAGACTTTCAATTGATTGGACATCAAGCAAGGAGTAAATTTGGTCGGAAAGAAAGAGTTTCGAGTCTTCAGGAAGATTTCTGTTCTCATGGCAACGCCTTCACGCAAGGACGTGACCGACCTGCTTATTGATTGGGGTAAGGGCGATCAGGAAGCGCTCAAAACGCTTATGCCGCTGGTGTATGACGAATTGCATCGGCTGGCCAGCCGCTATCTACGTAACGAGCGGCCCGGTCATACTCTTCAGACCACCGCGCTGGTTCATGAAGCGTATCTGAAGCTGGTAGACCAGACGAACACGAGCTGGCAAAACCGCGTGCAGTTCTTCTCCGCTGCTGCGCAGGTGATGCGTCACATACTGGTAGATTACGCGAGAAGCCGCAGGGCCTTTAAGCGAGGCGGAGACTATTGTAGGTTATCGCTCGACGAGTCGGTCATATCGTCAGAGGAAAAGGATCCGGATTTGTTAATCTTAAACGAGGCGCTTGAGAGGCTGGCGGCTATAGATACACAGCAGAGCCGCGTGGTTGAGCTTCGAGTGTTTGGGGGACTTACAGTCGAAGAGACGGCTGAAGCTTTGGGAATATCACCACGAACAGTCAAACGGGAATGGAGCATGGCCAAGGCGTGGCTCCATAAGCAAATCAGGAATCAGTGACATTGCTATCTGACAAGCAAAACCAAAACTTTCCTTGCCGCGTGTCACTCATCACTTGCCACTAAATTATGACGCCAGAGCGGTGGCTGCAACTAAAACAAATTTTCCAATCCGCACTTGAGCGAAACCCGGCGGAGCGCTCCGCATTTCTGAGTCAAGCCTGTGCCGACGATCCAGCGCTTCGCAGTGAAGTTGAATCGCTCATCTCTTCTCACGATCAAGCCGGAGATTCCATCGAAGCCATGGCCGCCGAAGCGGCTACCGAGATGCTTGCGGATGACCCGGCAGGTGCAATCGCAGGCAAACAAATCGGCCGTTACCAGGTGCTGAGCCTCATCGGGCGGGGCGGCATGGGTGAAGTGTTCATGGCTCAGGACGCGAGCCTGGATCGGAAGGTGGCGCTCAAACTGCTGCGCGCCGAGTTCACCGGGGATGAAGGCCGCCTGCGCCGCTTCCGACAGGAGGCGCGCGCAGCATCAGCCCTTAATCATCCGAACATCGTCACCATCTATGAGATCGGGGAAGCAGAGGTCGGCCGATTCATCGTCATGGAATTTATTGAAGGGCGAACACTGCGGGAGGGCGCCAGAGAGCCCTTATCGCTAGAAGCAGTTTTGAAGCTCTGCGGACAGATAGCCAAAGCGCTCAATGTGGCGCATACCGCAGGCATCATTCACCGCGACATCAAGCCAGAGAACATAATGGTCCGCAACGATGGCTACGTGAAGGTGCTCGATTTCGGCGTCGCACGCCTGGCCACCGCCCGGGTCGCGGGGCTGTCCGTGAATGAGGAGCGGGGCAATCAGCTCCTCGCCAGCGCCGCCGCGGAAACCAACCCCGGGATAATTGTTGGCACGCCCGCATATATGTCACCGGAACAGGCAGCCAGAAAGTCAATCACTGGCGCCGCCGACATTTTTTCTACGGGCATAATACTCTACGAGCTGGCAACCGGGCAGCACCCGTTCAAGCGAGATTCACAGCTCGCATGCTTACACGCGATTATTGAAGAACAGCCGATCACGCCTTCGTGGCTTAACCCTGAAATTCCCTCGGCCTTAGAGGCCCTGATACTTCGGATGTTGGAAAAAGACCCGCGCCTTCGACCTGATGCCGGCGAGGTGGATCAAACCGTGACCGAAATAGAGAGGGCCCTTTCGGGGGGCACCGGCATAGAGGACGGAAGGAGGGTTGATCTTGCTAAACGACATACGGTACATGGCGAACAGGAAGGAGTTGAATCGCGCGCCGCCTTCGCTCGTTCTCGGCGGCGCGCATCGCGACATCTATTCGCCGCCTTTGCCCTGGTGGCGCTAGTGGCGGGGCTCATTTACCTGGTTCTGTTGCGGACTTCGCTCACAACCGTCTCCCCAAACATCAGATCGGTAGCCGTTCTGCCCCTCGAAAACTTATCAGGCGACCCATCACAGGACTACTTCGCCGATGGGATGACTGACGAGATGATCGCCAATCTGGGCAAGATCAGGGCGTTGCGCGTGACTTCACGAACCTCCGTGATGCAGTACAAGGGCGCCAAGAAGTCGCTGTCAGAGATCGCGCGCGCCTTGAACGTAGACGGCGTGATCGAAGGGTCGGTGAAGCTTGTCGGCAATCGGGTACGCATCACGGCGCAGTTGATCGAGGCGAAAGCTGACCGTCAACTGTGGTCGGAGAGCTATGAGCGAGACGTACGTGACATTCTGGCGTTGCAGGACGAAGTCGCACGGGCTATCGCCGAAGCGGTCAAGATCAAGCTAGCCCCGGAAGAAAGGATGCGCCTTTCCAGGGTCCGGTCGGTTGACCCCGAAGCCCAGGAGGCATACTTCAAGGGCCGCTATCACGCGAGTAAGCGCAACGAAGAGGGGCTGAGGACGGCCATAACCTACTACCAAGAAGCGATTGCGAAAGACAAACTCTACCCGCACCCGCACATCGGCCTGGCTGACGCCTACCAAGCCCTCGGCACTTTCCTGGTCGGCGCTCTCCCACCAGCGGAATCCTTCGCCAAGGTCGAAGCCGCCGCGCGGGAGGCGCTTAACCTCGACGAGACGCTCGCCGAAGGCCACACCTTCCTGGCGGTGATGCGGCTCTATCGCTGGGAATGGCGGGAGGCTGAGCAGGGATTCAAGCGGGCGCTGGAACTGAACCCGAGCTATGCGCTGGCGCACTCATGGCACGCGCAATATTTAGCATCACAGGGGCGGCTCGATGAGGCGAGGGCGGAAGCGAAGCGCGCCCGGGAGCTCGACCCGCTGTCACCCTACATCGTCCAGAATGTGGCCCATATTGCTTACTACGCGCGACAGTACGACGAGATGATGGAATACAGCCGCCAAGCCCTCGAGCTTGACCCGAATTACGTCTGGGCCAGGTGGCGGCTGGGCACGGCCTATGTGATGCAGTCGAGGTTCGAAGAAGCCGTTGAGGAGGGCGAACGGGCAGCCGCCTTGTCTCGCCGCAGCCCCGCCTCGTTGTCGAATCTCGGGATGGCGTACGGCAGGGCGGGGAGGCGGGGCGAGGCGCAACAGGTACTCAACGAGTTGGTCGGGCTGTCTAAACGGACTTACGTTAACCCATTCTCCTTCTTTTCGATTCACATCGCCTTGGGCCAGAATGATCAGGCCTTAGAACGGCTCGAGGAGGCGGTTCAGAGCCATTTGTCCGGTATGATCTTCATCCGGGTCAACCCGGAGTTTGACCCGATCCGCCCTGACCCCCGCTTCAAAGAGTTGGTCCGGCGTATGGGGCTATCAGATCAAAATGCCGCGACACCTGCTTCGTGATCTTGCTACTCGGTTTCATAAATACGCTGACGTGTCCGAAACCGAACGCTGCTCGCCCAGCTCAACATTCAACGCTCGATTGTTCACCGAGACATAAAGCCCAGTAACATCCTTGTCACTGCCGATGGCACGCCCAAACTGCTCGACTTCGGAATCGCAAAGTTATTCGACCCGGAGTTGCCTGTGAGAAACGTGACTACAGCATCATGTATCTCAAGGTGCATCCGAATCTAGACCCACTCCGCTCAGACCCTCGCTTTAAAGACCTGCTGCGGCGCGTGGCACTCGCGGAATGAAACAAAAGTAAAAAGTTACCACTTCGCCCCTTCAGTAACCACAGGGGCGCGGCTCACAATCTCCTGCCAGGGAATGCGAGCGCGAGCAGAGACTCGCAAACCGCTGGAGCCAAGCCTTTGGTTACCGAGTCCAGAGTTTCCCCTCGGCCTTAGAGGCTTGATACTCGTTTCGTCACCCTCATAGCGTCCGAAAACATTTTGCTCTGCGTAAAGCGATCGCATATGATGCAACAAAACGGTTACGCAGTCGCACTGATTCAATTCGCTTCCTTTAATGGTGCACCTTAGTTTAAGGGGAGATCGTTATGAGACGATTGCTGCTTTTGATCGCCACCATTCTTGTAACCATTACCTTGTTGCCCTCGCCAACAGTCCAAACTCAACAGCCCTAGAAAGATCAATTTCCAAAACCTCACAATCCAGAGAGGGATGAGTTTCCAAAACCGGAAACATATCCGCAGGCGGGCGCAAACTGTAAAGACAAGCGGAAGTTAGAACCTTGGCTCGGGACACCCGACGTGGGTCCAGGCAAATCGCGATGTGTGTTGTCAGTCTATAACTGCCAAACAGATAAGACTGATGTTTACCCGTCGGGCGCACGAGACAGCGGAACGGTGTCACTTGACTGCTCCGATTACGAGAGAGCGGTGGAAGCACTTGGGAGCATTGCGATCTGCTGCGACCCCAAATGCGAGCAGCCTACGCCATGGTTCGATGGAAGAGGAGGACGACCGCTGGATGAGAAGTGCAAGGATCGTCAGCATTTTAAGATTTTATTCGACGGGAAAGGCTTTGTATTCCTTTATATGTGCGGGTTTCCCGTTTTTGTACACGATATGAAAACAACGGATCGGGGATTGTTAAGCTCTTATAGGGTTCTTCTTGGTTCCCATGTTAACCAACAGGTCGGTTCTACAGTTTGTTGTGACAGCTTTAAGGCATCAGCGCGCCCGGGATCTTCATGCGACCCGCGGTTTGATCTGGATTGTGACGGCACTTCGAACGGCACAGACCGTACTGAAGACGGAGCATTTCCTGATATCACCACGTTCGGGGTCGGGCCCGAGATACCGGTCAAAGATACAGATCCGCTTCCGTCCTGCTTTTATCCGCCGGATCCAAATCGATGCGATTGCAAATGGGAGTTGATGCAAGGTACGCGAACGCGCAGCCGGGGCTACCAACCTCAAGACCATTATGAGGGAAGTTGGCGATGTCCATCTACCGGCCAGAAATACGTCACCTCACATACAGTGCGCGCAAGGGAGCCGTGTGGACGCTGGAGTGGCGGGTGAGTTATGGCCCAGGCACTCCTGGATCAGCTATAGGTTGCCGCCGGTTTCCATCAGTTACGTGGCCCACGAGTGGTGCAGCTTCCGATCTCCGGGAACGAAAAGCGCCGCTCTTCTTGCATAGCAACCGCGCGTCCATTAAACGTCCAATAACAGTTCCCATGAGTCCTTCAAGTGCGGTAGAGTGCTATCCATGCCGCTAAGTTCCGTTGAATTACGATAGGTCGCTTCTCTTTCACGGCGGCGACACGGGTTCGACTGCCGTACGGGACGCCAATTACTTCAATCACTTACGAGTTCTTGCCATTTCGCCGCGCGTCCAGAAACGTCCATTAACTTAACGCACTGCCCTGCGAATGCCCGGAAGTAGCATCTCTACAACCTTGCTCTGCGCGTTGCGCTTCTCATCCGATACAGCCTGGACGTAGGTGTCCATGGTGACTTTCAGAGTAGCGTGGCGGAGCAGTTCTTGAATGACTTTGGGGTTCTCTCCATTAGCATTCAAGATGGTGCCGAAGGTGTGTGACGAAACGTGTGCCAGCCGATACGCTTCC
>JBGTHZ010000009.1:0-75557 GCA_041745915.1 Pyrinomonadaceae bacterium
AACCCGTTCCGCTGCTTACCGGCCCTGAAGGCAGGCTGAAGAGCCGGATGCTGGGAAATCCGCTTGTCCGGTTCTGTGAGGGACGGGGCGGCAATTGGTTGTCACTAGACCCCAAAGAGCACCCCGTCTACTCGACCGAAACGACACGAACAGAGTTCGATTCAAGTCATTTCAACCTTTCGGGTGGCGCAACACGACTACAGAACCGCGAGCGGTAGCGACCGGATCCTAGCATTCACCACTCAGGAAGACCGAACCATAAAGTTGACCTTAACATCCGGTCGCTACCGCTCGCGGTTCCGTAGTTGAGTAGCACCCCTCACAAACCTGCCAGTGCCAGTTTCTGAATCAGTGACACTACTTCTGTTAGCTTAACGTCTTCGCTGGTTTTTGCTCTGCGCTCGAACAGCTCGACCAGGCCGTCCGCAGTCTTCTTACCTACGGTAATGCGGTATGGAATGCCAATCAAGTCTGCATCCTTAAACTTCACCCCGGCGCGCTCGTCACGGTCGTCCAACAGCACTTCGAGTCCCGCTCTTTGCAAATCCCTGTAAAGCCCTTCGCCGGCTTCCCGCAGTGAATCCTGTTTCATGTTGGTGATTGTGACAACCACGTCAAAAGGAGAGAGCGTTTTGGGCCAGATGATGCCGTCCTGGTCGTGGTTCTGTTCAATAGCGGCAGTCATGATCCGTTCAACGCCGATGCCATAGCTGCCCATCACAATGGGAACTTCTTTGCCTTCTGGCGTAAGCACGGTCGCACCCATCGATTTGGAGTATTTGGTTCCCAACTTGAAGATATGCCCAATCTCCATCGCCTTGTAAACTTCCAGCACGCCCGTCTCGCAGCGCGGGCACGCTTCGCCTGATGCAACTGTTCTCAGATCTGCCCACTGGTCAACACGAATGTCGCGTTCAACATCAACGCCGCGAATATGGTATTCGTCGACATTAGCGCCTGTGGTCATGTTGCGACGGTCCCTCAGTGCAGCGTCTGCGATGATATGAATTTTCCCGTCTGGAATTCGCTCTGCCGCTCTCTTCTTTGCGCCAACAGCTCCCAGGCTTCCAGGGCTAGCTCCCAAAAGAGCTTGAATCTCCGCCGCGGATGCTGCTCGAAGGTAGTGGGCAGCCAGCGCATCGGCCAATTTCGTCTCATGGAGTTGGTGATCTCCTCTAAGGAGCACAAGGTAATACTGAAGTGCGCCATCAAACTGTTCTTTTGACACGTCGCCACCGAAGAGAAGTTTTGAAGAGTCGTCGTTATTAACCGAACTGTAAATCAGGGTCTTGATCTGGGCTTCCGCGGGTGCGCCGTCTGGAAACTTTGTTAAGTCATCGATTGTTCGCACGCCCGGAGTGGGAAATTCACCTGGAAACTCGAGCCCAATGCCGTCTTTGATTTCCTCCAGCCGCGAGGTCGCCTTTTCCAGGTTGGCGGCGTAACCGCAATTCTCGCAAGTGGCTATCAGGTCTTCACCAGCGTCGGTCCTGGCGACAAACTCGTTGGATGCCGAACCCCCCATTGCTCCCGATGATGCTTCGACAATGGTGAACTTGATTCCCGCACGAGTGAAGATGCGTTTATAGGCTTCCCTCTGATCTTCAAAGGACCGGTCGAGACCGGCCTCATCAACATCGAAAGAGTAGGCATCTTTCATGATGAAGGTTCGCAAACGCATGAGACCTGACTTGGGTCGCGCCTCGTCGCGAAACTTAATCTGGATTTGATACCAAACCTGGGGTAGTTGTTTGTAAGACCGAATTTCGTTGCGAGCGATGGTGGTAAAGACCTCTTCGTGAGTCATACCCAGACACATGTCCGCGCCCTTGCGGTCCTTCAGCCGGAACATGTCGTCGCCAATCACGTCCCAACGCCCGGATTCCTTCCACACCTCGGCCGGGTGGAGTGCGGGCAGGTAAAACTCCTGACCACCGATGCTATTCATTTCCTGGCGGAGGATCTGCATGATCTTCAGAGCCACACGCTGGCCAATCGGCAGGTAAGAGTAGATGCCGGCGGACAGTTGGCGAATGATGCCCGCACGCAACAGAAGCTTATGAGAAACGACCTCGGCGTCAGCCGGATCCTCGCGGAGGGTAGGAACAAAATATTGTGACCAGCGCATTGAATTGGGTTTCTACTTTGTAGTCGTGTTTCGAGAACTTTGCCATTCTCGCTTAGCAAAAAACTTTAAGCAACCGCGCTATCCGCAGATTACGCAGATTATAAGAAACGGCTGGCCACATAGTGATTGCCTTAGTCGTCTTACTGCCAATTGTTTCTGTGTAATCTGCGCAATCTGCGGACAGTCTGGGGTGCCCACGGGGGACACCCCTACAATGTTATCGAGGTCTCCGGTTTTGCCAGGAGCTCTTCGAACCGCGTCAGGAATCGTCCCACATGAAGTCCGTCCATTAGGGCATGGTGTACCTCCACAGAAATCGGTAGCAGTATGCGGTCGTTTTCCCGGGTGAATTTCCCAAAAGCAATCTTCGGCACCGAGTCCGCCCGCCCGTTGTTTCGAGCGTGCGCAAAGCTGCTGAATGACATCCATGGCAAAACGGTAAAGTGGATTCGATCCTCACTCGGGCTGGGGCTAAAGGTAGCATCCCTACGCTGCGCGGCCTTGGTAGCGCGCTCCGCTTCAACGATGAACTCAGCGAAGTCTTCGTGATAGTCGAAATATGCAAAGTTGAAGCTCTCGTTTGGCAACATCACGATTGTTCCACCGTGAACCACGTCGTGAATAAACACTTTCCCATCCTGCAGTCGATAGCGGAATGATTCGATCTCGTTTGCGGACCGTAGTGCGAAGTAATGATAGGTTAGAGACACGCTTGTTTCGGGACGTGTGCGCAGCATCTCTAACAACCTGGTGACATCGAGGCGGGTACAAATATTAAAGTATGGATTCGTATAGTCGCGGAAGAACTCAAAGAGATCACGACGCGCCCAGGTTGTTAGATCAAGATATCTTCCCATGCACGGATTGTACCCGAATCGTGTTAATTGTAGGGGTGTCCCTCCGTGGGCACCCCAACGTCGCTTCCTTGAGCCTCCCAGTAAAGAAATCTCTGGACGTGTTCCTGCGACGATGGGGTGCCCACGGAGGGACACCCCTACAATTAACCCCGTTGCGAGCACCCGACTGGTGATGTACCATCCAATCCTATCCGAACAGTATTTCGCTGAGGATTGCCGATGAAGACAGCTGGGCGAAAGGGTAAACTGAATGACCGATCTAAAAGACGCTTCCCTCTCCGTTGTGGACCCCTTGATCTCGGAGGCCATCGATAACGAAGTAGCGCGACAGGCAAATGGCCTCGAACTTATTGCTTCGGAAAATTTTGTGAGCGAAGCCGTGCTCGAAGCAATGGGCTCAGTCTTCACCAATAAGTACGCAGAGGGCTATCCGAAAAAACGTTATTACGGCGGCTGTGAATGGAGCGACGTAGTCGAGCAGGCCGCGATCGATCGTGCGAAAGAACTTTTCAGCGCTGATCACGCCAACGTGCAACCTCATAGTGGCGCGCAGGCAAACATGGCTGTCTATATGGCGGCGATCCAGTATGGCGATCAGATCCTGGGTATGAATCTCTCCCACGGCGGACACCTGACCCACGGCCATCCGATGAACTTCTCGGGTATCAGTTACAAAGTTGCCGACTACGGCGTTTCCCGTGAGACCGAACAGATCGATTACGACGAGTTGCAACGCATCGCCGAAGAACACAAACCAAAACTCATCGTCTGCGGCGCCTCGGCCTACCCACGAATAATCGACTTCAAGCGCATCGGTGAAATCGCCAGCGGAATCGGGGCGCGAGTGTTTGCTGATATCGCCCACATCGCGGGACCTGTGGTCGCTGGCCTGCATCCATCGCCGGTGCCGCACGCCGATTATGTTACTACTACAACACATAAGACTCTGCGGGGCCCGCGCGGTGGATTGATCCTTTGCAAGGAAGAACATGCGAAGGAGATCGATCGGAAACTCTTCCCGGGAGTGCAGGGCGGTCCGTTGATTCACATCATCGCCGCCAAGGCAGTCGCGTTTGGTGAGGCGCTGCGCGACGACTTCAAAGAGTATCAGCGTCAGATTCTGGCCAACGCAAAGATCCTCGCCAGCGAGCTGCAAGAGCACGGACTTCGCCTGGTCTCCGGCGGCACCGATAATCACCTGATGCTGGTTGATGTGTGGATGGACGGGAAGGGAATTACTGGAAAGGATGCAGAAAAAGCTCTCGAAGCGGCTCACATTACCGTCAACAAAAACACTATTCCGTTCGACCAAAACAAGCCTTTTGTTGCTTCCGGCCTGCGCATAGGCACGCCGGCAGTCACTACGCGCGGAATGAAAGAGCATGAGATGCGCGAGATAGGCCGGTTGATCGCGGAGATCATTCACGCTCCAGAATCAGAAGACACGCGTCGGAAAGTACAGCAAGGTGTGGCTGATCTCACCGCACGGTTTCCGCTTTATCCGAAACGATTAAGGCGCAGACCCCAACAGGAAGCAATGAGCGCAGACTAGGCATTCAAGGGTCCACTCTCACGACATCGAGGTCTCAAAATGACTGGCTCGCAATTCAACATCACCACATTTGCGGCGCTGATAATTGGTCTCGCATTTCTTAACTCTCCGGCTTTAAGTCAGACAGCCTGGTCGCCCGTTGTTGTCGAGTGTGCCAACAAAACAGCAACAGGTCGCCCCACATTAAAGCGGCGTCAACCAGCTCCTGACTCTGGTTCGCCTTCGCTCAGGGGCGAACAACCTCCCGAAAGGGAAGAATGTCGCAATTCAGAGATTTCCCAGAACGTAGCAAACGAGCCGAAAGTGCGATTCGAAGGTTTGCACGCTTTCACCGTTGCAAAGGTGCTTCAGCTCTTTCGCGCACGTCGTGTCTGGGTGCAGAATCAAACGTCGCCTTCCCAGGTTCTCGAACGGGCCTCCAGTGTCCTGAAGGAGTCTCTTGTCGCACGCGGTTACGCGCGAGCCAGCGTTGAAGCCCTCCGGGATGAAGAAACCGGAGCAATCGTTCTTTGGGTTTTAGAAGGTCCGCGCTTTTCTATCGGAGAGATACGATTTAAAGGTAACCGGATCTTTCCATCTGAAGAATTAGCAGCCAGAATGAGAGGGTTCCTGCAACATTACGAAGAGTCCGCGAAAGGCTACGATGCGGATATCTTCGATGTTTGCTTGCGCCAGTTGAGCAGCTTCATTAGAAGCCGAGGCTATCTGCAGGCGAGGTTGGGAGAGCCAAAGAAGGAACTCATTGAGGGTGCATTGGTAGTTACTGTTCCTGTTGAAGAAGGCGCCCTTTATCGCCTTGGTGAGATCAAAATCGAAGGTGCGGAGAACTTCACGCCAGAGCAAGTCAGAGCAATGCTGAGCCTTCAGCGAGGCGACATTGCCAACGGAGAAGCTTTCGGCAAATGGTTATATGAAGATCTGAAGAAGCTCTATGGCGAGATAGGCTATATTGAGTACATGGCCGAGATCGACCCTGAGTTTAAGGCGGTCGATCAAGGATCAAATGAAGGGCCAGTGGATTTGAGAGTCACGATTGACGAAGGACAACAATTTAGAATTCGCTCAATCAAGTTCGATGGGAACCATGTGTCAGAAAGTGAGTTGCACACCCTATTGCTTATCCGCCCAGGCGATGTTTTCAACCAACAGCTCCTCGAGAAGAGTGTCAATCAGCTGAACGAGACTGGGTGGTTTCAAACAATCGACAAGGACAAAGACACAGATTTTAGAACGGACGAAGAGGAAGCGTTATTGGATATTACAATTCAGGTTAAGCGCGTAAAGTTGCCGTAACGGGAATATCGTTGTGATTAACGAAGAAATGCGCTACATACGTGAACTCTGCAAGGGCTCATAATCTGATTCGATTCACTCACGAAAACAAGAAATCATGAAACACATCCTCACTATAACAAGGTTACTTTTGACGGTGGCGTTCGTTTGTTTGCCAACTAATCCACAATCATCTGGGGGCGAGACGACGCGTTACGCGAAAGATGGGTTGGCTTTTGAATATCCCGTCGGTTGGGTATTGACTGACAAGAGTACTGCGGAGGCGCAACATATGATCCTATCGCGCGAGGGTAGTTCAGTTCTGGTGATGATTGTTGCATTACGCGCTTTAGTTAGTGATGGCCGTAAACTTGACTCCGCGGTCAAAAGCTTTAAAGAACCGCTCATTGAAAACATAAGCAACAAGTTTGGCGAGTCTGGCGCCCCTGCAGCGAGAGATCCAGTCTGCGTAGACGTCGGCGGGAAGAAAGCAGGCGGGGTTCGTTTGAAGGGGATGTATGACAGACAGCCGGGCACAGCCGAAGTGTTTTCATTCATGGCGGGCTTACGTTTCACTAATCTTGTGTATGTTAGAGCTGACAAGGATGAAGCGCAGGGAAACCCTGCATGGAAATCTATTAGAGATAGTCTCAAGATTGCGAAACCAACGTCGGTTGCAGGGCAGACAGACCTAAGTTCGGAGGCATTTCTCAACCTCGGAGGAGTTTTGAACGGCAAAGCGCTGAACTTGCATCGTCCGGAATATCCAGCATTCGCGAGAAGTGCGCGAGCAGCTGGAACTGTCGCTGTTCAGGTGACGATTGATGAGTCCGGCAAAGTTGTAAAGGCACATGCGGTAAGCGGACATCCGATGTTGCGTGAGGTGTCAGTTGATGCGGCGCGACGAGCAAAGTTTGCTCCGACTCGACGGTGCGGCGAAGCAGTCAAAGTTACAGGAATAATCACTTATAACTTTTTGGCCAGATAGAAATTCGAAATCGCTCTTAGAGTCTCAATGGACAAGATTTTCGGACCTGACGGTCTAATCGCAAAAGCGCATGTCGAATATGAATATCGGCCTGGCCAGATTCAAATGGCCAAGGCGGTGATGCGTGCGTTCGAAGATCGACACCATCTGATCGTGGAGGCGGGAACCGGAACGGGAAAGACATTGGCTTACCTGGTTCCCGCGGTGGCGGCGGCGCTCGGGGGCCGCGGTCGCGTGATCATCTCTACCGGCACAAAGAATCTCCAGGAACAACTGATGGAGAAAGACATTCCCTTCCTGCAGCGCGTGTTGCCCAAGAATTTCAAAGCCGCTTACATGAAGGGACGAAGCAACTACGTTTGTTTGCAGCGACTCAATCGTGCTCAGATCTCTCCGGTTCTCGACGGGCTTGATGAAGTTGATTACTTTGAGGATGTGACCCATTGGTCTAGAGAATCCTCTACCGGCGACCGCGCGGAGTTGGCAAGTCTTCCCGAGCGCCTTTCTTTCTGGCGCCACATTGACGCACGTTCCGAAACTTGTATTGGTCAGAAGTGTCCGGACTTCGATCCCTGCTTCATTACCCGGATGCGAAACCGGGCGCAGGATGCGGACATTGTGGTGGTCAACCATCATTTGTTCTTCGCCGACCTGGCGCTCAGAAACAGCGCCTATGGCAATGTCTTGCCTGACTATTCCGCAGTTATCCTTGATGAAGCCCACCTGATTGAAGATGTGGTCTCAGAGTACTTTGGCGCGCAGGTTTCGAATTACCAGGTGGATGATCTGGTCCGAGATATCAGCGCGGTGGCTATCGAAAATGCGGAGGTAGATCGGGAAGTAACTAAAACTTGCTTGCGTGTGGAGCGCTTCGCGGAGAATTTTTGGATGGGCTTTCGCGTGGGTCGAGGTGAGGAAGGGCGTTACCCTATCGTCCCCGGAGCATTCGCCACCCAAAGTCGCGACGGAGAGATTAACCCGACCCCGCTTGGGGATCTCTACATGGCCCTCGATGGCGCCCTGGCCCGACTCGAGACCACGCTGGACGCGCTCAATGATAAACCAGCTGAGGTCGATAGCCTGGTGCGCCGTATTAGACAGAGTCGTTTTGACCTTCAGTTCATCGTTACCGGAGCCGATAAGAAGTTTGTGTACTGGACGGAACGCCGTGGCCGTGGCTTCTTCGTGCGCGCCTCGCCTATTGACGTTTCAGGTCTGCTCGAAGACAAACTCTTTAGCCAGGTGGAGACTGTGGTATTGACCTCGGCAACCCTTTCCAGCGCGGGGAATTTCGCCTTCATTCGCGAACGGCTAGGGCTCGACAAGGCTGAGGACCTGATCGCGGAATCGACTTTTGACTACCAGAGCCAGGCTCTGCTTTATCTCCCGCCGAAGATGCCCGATCCGCGTTCCTCCGACTGGGCCCGGGCAGCAGCTGCCGAGGTTATCAAGATTGTAAATGCCTCCTCCGGCCGGGCGTTTGTGCTGTCAACCAGCCTGGCGGGAATGCAGTCGCTGTACGACCTGGTGATGCCGGAGCTCGACTATCCTTGTTTCCTGCAAGGAAGTGCCTCCAAGGGGCGTTTGCTGGCCAGATTCCGCGAAACTCCCAACGCAGTTCTCTTTGCGACGTCGAGTTTTTGGCAGGGTGTGGATGTGCGCGGCGAACAACTGTCCTGTGTGATTATCGACAAGCTTCCCTTCGCAGTACCGACCGATCCGATAGTGGCAGCGCGCCAGCGTTACATTGAAGACGAGGGCGGGTCGAGTTTCTTTGAGTACAGCGTTCCGCAGGCGATTATCAGCCTGAAGCAGGGACTGGGCCGGTTGATACGCAGCACTACCGACCGCGGAGTGCTGGCTGTGCTCGATCCGCGTTTACGTACTAAGGCTTATGGCCGCACATTCTTGAGAAGCCTGCCGCCCTGCCGCGTGACATCACGCATTGACGAGCTGGACCGGATCTTCGAACGCGAGTCCAACGTCCAAAATCCAATGTCCAAAGTCAGTTTGGCTTAATCGCTAGCATAGAGCTCGTAAGTTGGACATGGGACGTTGGACATGGGACATGGGACGTTGGACATGGGACGTTGGACATTGGACTTTGCCCTGTGCCAGACTTTCGGACATGCCCGGACAATTTGAAGTGATGATTGAGCGCAACTTCTCCAGCGCGCACCAGTTGCGTGGCTACAAGGGGAAGTGTGAAAACTTACACGGTCATAACTACAGAATTGAAATCTACGCTCGCGGCCGCGAGCTGGACAATATTGGACTGCTGGTTGATTTTGTGGAGTTGAAGGCCGCCGCTGACGAAGTGGTCCAGTACCTGGACCATCAGAACATCAATGAGTTGGCGCCCTTTCATGAGTTGCAGCCGTCGGCTGAAAATCTCGCAAAATATATTCTGGAGCGAGTGGGTTCGAAGGTCGGTGACGAACGGGTCCAGATTTTCAAGGTGCGGTGCTTCGAGACACCGACGAGTGTGGCGACTTATCAAGTGGACTAAGTAGGCAGGAGGAAGGGGCAGGAGGCAGGAGGCAGGAGGCAGGAGGCAGGAGGCAGGAGGCAGGAGCAGACAGCTCAAGTGCCCGTACAACTTTATATCCTTAATTCAGCAAGCCCATGTGGTACTGGCGCGCCCAAGGAAATATTGTCAGGAGTGACTGCTAGTCCCACGCCAAAACCGACAATAGAGTTTCCGGAAAAACGACTATTGCCTATGCGTATCTCGAATGGCGTTATTTGGCACTCTGGCAAGTTCAGTGAAATGCTCTCAAGGCGCTTTTCCGTTGGGTCATATAAATATAGCGGCGATCCCTCTTTTAGAATCTTAAAACCCGAAAAGCTTGGTTCAAAAGCAATTCCAGGAGCAGGTTCGTCACCGACGATTTCGAGCTTTGCGATGTCCTGACTAAGATCTATGACAGACAAACGGTTCTTCTTATCCTGAATAACTGCTCGTTTGCCCCAAAGCAAAGGGATCTGAACATCTCTGAAGATTTGACTCCCCATCCTCAAGTTCATAACTCACTCTCCAATGATCTCACGCAACGCTTCAAGGGACTCGTCAATTCTGGGTGGCGGCGGCAGATGCACACGTTTGTTAGGCGAAATCACTATTGTGTCCGGCTTGAGAGACTGGCTTCCTCGATCTCAATCCGAACACCAGTCTGGCGAAAAAGCTCGGCGAAATCCGGCAAGCTGAACATTTCTGCCGGACTTCGCTCTTCGAAAGGTACGCCTGCATTTCTGAGAATGGCGTAGGCATTCTCCACTTTAGCCACCGACTCGTCCACAAGCTGCTGCTGCCGTCGTTCAACTTCGAGCAATACCGTTCGGGTCAGAACAACGACCGCATTTGCCTTGTCGCATTCCCGAGCAAATGCGTCTAAGTGAGAAGGCAAGTGCCCAGAAACCAACTTAGACGTGAAGAGAATGTCCGAGTTGATGAGGATATGCATATTCGTGTGGTGAGGACGTTATGGAACTTAGAGTTTACGCTGAAACGAGTGACGTAACGTCAATATTGTATTTTCTTATCTTACTGTAAAGCCGCGGACGGTAAATTCCCAACAGATTGGCCGCCGCCTGCTTGTTGCCGCCGGTGCGTTGCAGGGTTCTTTCGATTACCAGCCGTTCAATGTCTTCCAGGGTCATGTTGGGCGGAACATCCCACCCCGGCCCGGCGGAACCCGACTCTGGTAACGAGCCGTTGTCGAAGGGCAGATCCACGGGTTCAATCCGATTCCCTTTGGCTAGCAACACTGCGCGCTCCATGACATTTTGCAACTCACGCACATTGCCAGGCCAGAGGTGACCGAAAAGTCGTTGGTAAGCCGCCTGTGAAACCCCACCAATGGGGCGCTCATATTTTTGAGCGTACATTTGCAAAAAGTGTTCTGTCAGCAATTGAATATCTTCGTTACGCTCGCGCAAAGGCGGAACGTGAATGGTAATTGTAGAAATGCGATAAAAGAGATCATCTCGCAGCACGCCATCGCGTATTGCGTCAGCAGGAGGCCGGTTAGTCGAGGAAATGAGCCGAAAATCGACGGCGAAGGTCTTTTCGGAACCAATCTTCCGATAGCTCCTTTCTTGTAACACGCGTAAGAGCTTGGGTTGTAGTTCAACAGGCATCTCCGCGATTTCGTCGAGCATTAAGGATCCGCCGGCTGCGTGCTGAACCAGACCTTCTTTATCGGCGTGAGCGCCGGTGAAAGCGCCCTTGGTATGGCCGAAGAGCTCCGATTCAATCAGCTCCTTTGGTAGCGCCGCGCAATTAACTTTGATAAACGGTTTCTTGGAGCGAAGTGAATTGTAATGGATTGCATTGGCTATTAATTCCTTGCCTGTTCCTGACTCGCCGACGATGAGAACGTTCGCGTCTGATTTGGCGACGGATTCGATGGTCTCGTAGATCGCTTGCATCGGCTTAGCCGATCCGATGATGTTGAAATACTCCGAACGAGTGGAGAGCTGGCGGCGCATGCTTGCCGTTTCGGCAACGAGCTCGCGGCGTTCGAGCGCTTTATCCACGAGTGGCTGAATCTCTTCAAAGTCGAACGGCTTTTCCACAAAGTAGAACGCCCCGGCCTTGGTGGCTTCCACTGCGCGCGCAACAGATCCGTAACCCGTGACCACGATAACTTCGGTGGTCGGGCGTGCGTCTTTCATGTGACGCATAACCTCGAGACCATCCATGTCCGGAAGCTGCAGATCGCAGATCGCCAGATGGTGCCCACCCTGGTCGAAGAGTTCGATTGCCTCAGCGCCAGTGGCTGCGGTGTCGACCGAAAAGCCTTCCTCCATAAGGTTCTGTTTCAGCGAATCCGCCATCATCGGTTCGTCATCGACAACCAGAATCCGCACATTTTTGTTCTCCACCTTTTTCACCTCCTTGAAAGTAACTGTGGCTGTTGTGTTCATGTCTCGATAGTCCGGCTTTGTTAATGATTTGTTTACGACGATAGCGGCAGACGAACGCTCAAGATTCCTTTGCGCTGCTCTGCCGAGCCGCCATGAGCCTCGATGATCTTAGCCGCAAATGACATCCGAATTTCATCGCTGCCGGCGAATGATCGGAAGGGATCATGATCCAAATTATTTAACTCACTCCATTCAATGACTGCGGTCTGTTTGTCGCTCTTCTCGCGGCGTAAACTGACCCTGAGAGTCCGGTTTTGATCATCTCCCAGCATTTTCATGGCGCCCACGGAGATTGATTTGAGCGCATCAGCTAGAATTGTGGGATCAAACTCACCAGCAAGGGGTAGCGGCTCCGCATCGATGATGATGGCTCCGTTCAACGGACCGGTTGCATGTGCCGGCTGCGAAAAGGCCCCGGCGACTGTTCGCATTATCTTCTGAATATCGACGCCGACCTGTTTCCGCAGCTCAATTGGCCGCCCATACTGCACCAGCGTCGACAGGTCACCTGCGGCGCGATCCAATCCGGCGATGAGTTTGTTAATAGTTTCCATCTCATCGTCCGGCCTGGAGCTCTTCTCCAACCGCTTACGCAGAAACGTGGCATACAGTTTGAGACCATTTAACTGATTTTTGAGATCGTGAACGATCTGAACAGACGCTCGCCCCAAGGTTTGAAGAGAGTCGCTATCCTGTGGTTGCAACAGTAATGGCTTCATCGATAGGCGTAGTAGCTTTTAAATCCCTCGGGCGAACTGTCCGGAAGGGCATTTCTGGGGGAAGTCCGGTGTATGAATTGGACCCTAAAAGCCGGATTCGATCTGTCGGATTTCGATGCGGCATCTTAGCAAAAAGCCCCGGCGTATTCTAGTGATACAGTGAAGTCAACAACTTAGGGGTAATTAGGGCCTTGATTTTGGAAATAAAATCTCACGAAAACCCGAGCGCACAGCTAGTGACCAAAAGGGAAACTGAGCTGAGCGTATTGCTCGTCGAAGACACCGAGGATAATCGAATGATGATGCGGAGACTCCTTGAAATGAGCGGCTACCGCGTCTCGGAGGCGGTTAACGGTGTAGAAGCTGTGTTAGCGGCAGAACGAGAGACGCCCGACGTTATTCTCATGGATTTAAGCTTGCCACTTGTTGATGGATTGGCAGCTACTCGGCGAATTCGACAATTGCCCGATCTGGCCGGTGTGCCTATCATCGCCGTTTCAGCTCATGATACGGCTGACTTTCATGCCGAAGCGCTAGCTGCCGGATGCGACGCGTATATTACCAAGCCGATCGATTACACCGAACTAGAAGATCTGATTACTGACCTTACCGCAAAGTAGCGGGAGATAGAGGACCCGTCTGCGAACTGCTCAGGGAACATCCCTGGGTTGGTGGCGTCTAACTGGGCCAGAACGATTGCAAAACCGATCTCGCGATTCTAGAATTCAGCCCACAAGACCATGTCGGCTTCAGAAAAAAGTTTAGACAGCTCGGATGATTCGCGACGAAAGCTGATTATCATCGTGGCCATTATTGCCGCTTTGGTCATAGCTGTACTCTTCTATATCGTATTGCGCGCCAGCAACACCGGAGGCAATGCCGATCCGGTCCTCGAAGGGGCCATCCGCGCCGGCTCCCCCGATTGGGAGGAATATCGTTCCAGGATTGTTCTCGACGACCCGGAAGCCGACGAAGCAAAGCGTGCACTGGGCGACATCGTGATGAATCTGCAGACGACTGTTCGCAACTTCACCGGACGAACACTCAACGGACTCGAAATCCGAGGGGCCGTTGTCGATCACCAGGGTAAGGCAGTGAAAGAACGAACTTTGGTAGTGGTTCCTACCAGGCAACCGGAACTGCCACCAAACCGAACGATGGTAGTAGGAGTGCGCCTCGAAGGAATGAAGGATTCCGACAACCGCGCGAACATCAGGATGGAGGTGACGGGATTTAAGTTCAAAGACTAAAAACGCCTTACTGATAATTTCCGCTAAGCCCGGCAATAGCGGCATCACACTTGGCGATCTCCTCAATCACAACATCGTGTCTGGCAGCATCATCGCCGCTTAGTTTTCCGGCATCCAAAAAAGTCTTGTAGATTCTCTGACTCTTCTGAAGCCACGAACGAGCTTCGCGCCAATGGCTCAAACGATTATGCATGGGCGTCCTTCCATCGCCAGCTAGGGCGGCGTGTCCTTTCCCCAACTCTGCTTGCACGTTAGCGATACGGAAATGAGCTATTTCATCAGTGGGCGAAACAGCGAATGATTTCTCCAGGGTCAGCAAAGATCGACTCAGTAGTTTGATCGCTTCTTCGGCATTGCCATTTTTTATCATCATCTCGCAGACAAAAGTCTGTATCGCGGCTACTATCTGGCGAAACTCTTCGTTCTGCGGGTCTGCGGATAACATCTCGGTGAAAATCGAAAGCGCTTTACGAGAACTATCCAGCCCGGTTTTTGAATCGCCGAGTTTCGCCGACACCATAGCTATATTAAAATCGCCAACGCCCTGACCGCGCCTCAATTTTGTATTGAGCGGATCACTCGCGAGAAGTGTTTCTCCTATTTGTTGAGACTTTTGGAAAAGAGAAAGCGCTTCCGAATGGTTCTTGGTCAAGGCGGTTAATATTTCCGCGACTCGATCATAAGATATCGCCAACTCAGCTTGGATTTTGGTGTTGTTCGGGTCAGCGACCGCTAACTCCTCCATAAGAACCAGCGCTTTACGCGTATTCTCTAAGGCTTCGTCAGCACGACCGCTTGCTGCATGCATGTATCCGAATTTTCCGTAGGACATTGCAAGATCGGAACGAATCTGAGGATCGTTCGGCATTTCAGCAACGAGGTCTCTGTTCATCGCTAAGGCCTTGCCATAAAAATCAAGAGCGCCGTTCATATCGAGCTCAATCCACAGAATCTCCCCCAACTTTGTGTAACTGATTGATAGTTTCCGACGAAAGTCCACATTGTTCGGTTCAGCCGCGACCAATGCTTCTCTGATTGCAAGAGCCTTTCGATAACTTTCGCCTGCTTTTTTTCGTTGCCCTAAATGCGAAGTCCCGAATCCGCCTTGAATGTCGCCGATCTTGTCGTAAGCGGCGGCCAACTCGAGCTGCAGCGAAAGCTCCTGTCCGGCTTCATTCACCAATTTATCTAAATACTCCAAGGCGCGGCTGACCAATAATTCTCTGGACGGTGTGGAGCCCGGCAGATTTTGAATCGAGTCATGAAGTTCAAACACCACTGAGTTCGCCAACTGACGAACATCGTTGAAGCGTCGTTCGGCTTTAGCGCGTTCCGTACGCGCCACGCGCGCCTGCCAGGCGGTGATAGCAGTCGCGGTTAATAGGGTGATAATCACTATTGCTGCGGCAAGCACGCCGGCTTTGTGTCTCTGGGTAAACTTTCCCGCGCGATATGAAAATGTGGCCGGGGTTGCGTTGACTGGCAGGCCTTCGAGGTGCCTTCGAATGTCTTCGGAAAATTCCTGCACTGAAGCATATCGACGCTCGGGTTCTTTGCGCAGGGCCTTGAGCACGATGTTATCCAGATCGCCCCGAAGGAATTTCGGATTTCGTGTTTCGGATTTCGAATTTGCCTTACCGGTCAGTTGTCCGTTGTCAGTAGTCCTTTGTTCATGGTCGTCCGTGCCCTTCTTCCTGCCTACTGCTTTCTGCCGACTGCCGACTGTACTGGGCTTTTCCGGTTCTTCCCTCAGGATGACCTGCGCCATCTCTGCAGGCACCCGACTGGTTGAATGATATGGATGCTGCCCACTTAAAAGTTCATACAAGACCACGCCCAGGCTGTAAACATCGCTGACCGTCGTGATGGGCAGTCCGCGCAATTGCTCGGGACTCGCATACGCCGGCGTCATTAGTCGCAGCATGCTTACAGTAGCGTCACCAGTCAGGCTCCAATCGAAACTCAAGAGTTTCGCAATTCCGAAGTCGAGTAACTTCGGTATGCCCTCGGCTGTAACCAGGATATTGCTTGGCTTGATATCGCGGTGAACGACCAGATTCTGATGCGCGTAATGCAGCGCGCCGCAAACGTGGCGAAACAGCTCCAGCCGTTGGCGGATGGTGAACCCTTGCGCCTTGCAGTATTCATCGATTGGATCGCCTTCGACGTACTCCATCACGAAGTAAGGGAGTCCATCGGTGGTTGAACCGCCTTCAAACAAACCGGCAATATTTGAATGTTCGAGGTTGGCGAGGATCTGTCGTTCCATCATGAAGCGACGCAGGATGGTATCGGTGTCCATGCCTCGATTGACGAGCTTTATGGCCACCCGCTTGCGATATTGATCATCGGCGCGGACAGCAAGAAAAACCGTCCCCATGCCACCGCGTCCAATTTCACGACTAACCTCGTAGGGGCCGATGCGTTGCCCAACCAGAGTTTGTGCTCCATCGCGTTCTGCGTATTTCTCGGTTGCAATAACACCTGCATCGACAAGCGCCGGCGAAGCCATAAAATCGCCCGTGTCGTCGTGTACAGCAAGCAATCGGTCGACCCGGAGACGCAGAGCCTGATCGCCATCACACGACTGGTCGAGAAAGGCCGCCCGCTTCTCTGGCTCGAGCTCGAGCGCGCCGTGAAAAGCGGTTTTCAGTTTTCGCCAGATTTCAGGGGTCATAAAAATTCAAAACTTAAAGCTTCCTTAATGACTGACGCGCGAATGGATTCATAATCGGCTCATTACAAGATCAAATCGACGGCGCGCCGTCCACTGATCTGTCAGTTAGCCATTGATGTAACCAGGCCCGGGCCATCGCCCATTCGCGTTTAATAGTGGCGGGCGAAGACTTCAACACTTCAGCGGTCTCCTCAATAGTCAGCCCGCCAAAGTAACGCAGCTCAACGATCCTGCTCTGCTCCGGATCAATCTCAGCCAACGCATTCAGCGCTTCGTCAAGAGCCAGCAACCTGGTATTCGGTTCGAGCGAAATGTCAGGAACTTCATCGAGCGACAGCTTTTCCTGCGGCCCACCTCGCTTCATGGCCGCGTGACGGCGCGCACTATCAATCAGGATGCGCCTCATGGCCTGAGCCGCGATGGCAAAAAAGTGCGAGCGGTTTTGCCAACGGGCATCCTTCTGGTCGATTAACTTGAGATAAGCCTCGTGCACCAGGGCGGTCGTTTGTAACGTGTGGCCGGGACGTTCGCGGTAGAGAAAGTTGTGCGCCAGCTGGCGCAGCTCGTTGTAGATCAGAGGCAGCAGTTCCTCCAGCGCGCGCTCATTTCCCGCGCTCCAATCCTGGAGTAACTGAGTAACGTTTTCGGAGTCAGCGGACATCCACTCTCCGTTCAACTAACTTTTCCTTTGATTGTCCCAGTAGAGGCTTTACTCCCTGAGCCGAATGCGTGCTCGTCTGCGCGTAGACAAGTAGAAGGAGTACTTCGATGTTTTGGCTGGTGCAGGCTGGGCAATTCAGACAATCCCTTGAGACCTAAGGTAACACAGGGTTTGTCAGAACGGCGAGCGGTGGCGACTCGGCTTCACACGGAGTATTCGACACGTAGCGATGACACCATTCGCCGATCCGGGCCACAAATGAGACTGGGTTGCCAGGTTGGCTTAATCCCACTCGACTGTTCCACGACTTCAAGGTGAGCCGATTCGACATTAGTTTGCGCGTAGTTAAGTAGAGGGTGTAAAGGGTCATCAATGTTGACGAAAGATGGCTGGTTTTGGCTATGTGAACTACCGCACAGACGCAGGTCGTTCAGAGTGAGTTAATCCCCACTAATCCTGCACGTTCGAATCAGGGAAGGGATCCAAGAACGTCCCGCCATCGCGCTTCCACTCTTAATCTGAAACCCTGACTAAACCACTTATCTGGAGAAAGCTGTGAACTGTCAAATGAATCATCAAAATGCCTCAAAAACAAACTGTCTTGGACTAACGATAATGCTGATCTGTTTCGTATTTGCCTTGCCGGCCATGGGGCAGATTGAGCAGAGACAGAAAATCACCAGCTTCCCTCGCGGCGTCGGCGCCCAATTCGGTCACGCAATCGCCATTAGCGGTAACACCATGGTAGTCGGGGCGCGATTTGACCCCACCACCGCCTCTCAGGCGGGTGCAGCATTTGTGTATGTGCGGCCCGGGCAGTTCGGAACGGCCTGGCAGCAGCAGGCGATACTGCTTGCCAGTGACGGCGCGGTTGCTGACAAGTTTGGTCAGTCAGTGGCGATTAGCGGGGACACGATTGTCATCGGCGCATATCAAGACGACTCGCCTTTATCAAATGCCGGTTCGGCCTACGTTTTCGTCCGCAACGGCCAGACCTGGACGCAACAGCAGAAACTAACGGCCGGCGACGGCACGGCTGATGACGAATTTGGCAGTGCCGTAGCCATTATTGGCGACACCCTCGTCGTCGGAGCGCATTTCGCCGATCTCCCGAGTAATTCCGCAGCAGGCGCGGTGTATCGATTTACGCGCAGCGGAACAGTTTGGACCGAAGTCCAGAAACTCATTCCAACCGGCGCCACCCTCGGTGGGAATCAATTCGGCGAATCGCTTGCAGTTAGCGGGGATAAGCTGGTCGTCGGCTCGGATCACGACGATACCCCGGAAACAGCCGCCGGTGCGGTGTATGTTTTTGTGGACAGTGGCGCGGCTTATAGCCTTCAGCAAAAACTAACGATTGGAGACGGGACTAACGGCGATCTCTTCGGTTTCTCAGTCGCGATTGAAGGCAATACGTTGGTTGGTGGAGCGCGTGAAGACACGCCGATCATTGGGCAACCGGCTTTCGGCGCCGCTTATGTGTTTGAGTTCAACGGCTCTACGTGGATGCCGCAACAAAAACTCACCGCTTCGGACGGAGCGGCGTTTGACCGCTTTGGTTGGTCGGTTGCAGTACGGGACGATGTCGTAGCGGTCGGCGCGCGGGAAGACGATACTGCTGTGGGACCAGATGCCGGTTCTGCTTACGTGTTCACGCGAAGCGGTACGACTTGGACGCAACTTCAAAAAATCGAGCCTGACGATTCCTTTAACGGCGATCGTTTCGGCGCGAGCGTGGCTTTTAGGTTTAACTATCTGGTCGTAGGCGCCGAGGAAAAGAACTTGACAGCCCCTAATGGTCAGGGTGCGGCGTACACTTTTGCCCAAGTTCTACCAGGTTTCCCCGACTTCGACGGCGACGGAAAAGCTGACATTTCAATCTTTCGTCCAGCGAATGGAAATTGGTTCGTTCTTAGAAGTGAGGATTTCTCTTTTTTCGGGATCCCTTTCGGCGCAAATGGTGATCTAATTGCTCCCGCCGACTATGACGGCGACGGCAAAACGGACTTTGCCGTTTTCCGGCCCGACGGAGCAGATTGGTTTATACAACGCAGTACCGCGGGAATTCTTATCCAGCAATTTGGGATACCCGGCGACAAACCCATCCCCGCCGATTACGATGGCGACGGCAAAGCCGACCTGGCGGTTTTCCGACGCTCCAACAGCCAATGGTTCATACAGTATAGTTCCAATAACCAAGTTGTCAGCTCATCATTTCCATTTAATAGCAGCGACGATATCCCGCTAATCGGAGATTTTGATGGCGACGGCAAGTTTGATGTCTCAATGTTCCGTCCATCACTTGTTGAGTGGAACGTCAATCGCAGTTCGGATTCTGTCTTTAGCAGGATTCAATTAGGACAAAGCACAGATATCCCAGCTCCGGCTGATTACGACGGGGACGGGCAGACCGACATTGCCGTTTTCCGGCCCAGCGCAGGAACCTGGCATGTGAGAAAGAGCTCGGGCTCGGGGGTTCCTGAAGTCAGCCTGTGGGGAGCCGCCGGAGATAAACCAGTCGCTGCAGATTACGATGGGGATGGACGAGCGGACCTAGCAATCTTTAGGCCTGCCGATGGCTCATGGTGGGTAAGTAGGAGTTCACTGGGCACCATTGCCACCGCGTTCGGAGTGAGTAGTGATCAGCCTGTCCCAATGTTCTTTGTCGGACAACGGGCGCTCGGGACCTCCTTACAATTCAGCGCCGCCAACTACAACGTCGCCGAGGATCCCACCACGGCAGTGATCACAGTTACGCGAGCGGGCGACTTCAATGGCGCCATCTCCGTTTCTTATGCGACCAGCGACGGTACTGCGCAGCAAACATCTGACTACTCAAATTCTCTTGGCACCCTGACATTTGCCAGTGGTCAAACGTCCAAGACCTTTACCGTACCCATCAATGAAGACTCTTTGGTCGAAGGTAACGAAACGGTAACGCTCACCTTGAGCAGTCCAACGGGTGGCGCTGTGCTGGGCACTCAAACCACTGCCACGCTGACGATTCTTGACGATGCCACAGAGCCGTCGACGAATCCGATTGATATTCCCGACCCCTACGTCAGACAGCACTACCACGACTTCCTGAACCGCGACGCAGATGACAGTGGGTTGGCGTTCTGGACGAACGAGATCACCAGTTGCGGCAGCGATGCACCGTGTATTGAAGTCAAGCGAGTCAACGTTTCCGCTGCGTATTTTCTCTCGATTGAGTTTCAACAGACCGGCTATTTGGTCTATCGTTTCTACAACGCCGCCCTCAACCGTTCCAATGGATTACCGCGCTATCAGGAATTCCTGCGCGACACGCAGGCAGTGGGACTCGGAGTCGTGGTTGGCGCAGCCGGGTGGGAAGCACAATTAGAAGCGAATAAGGTGACCTATGCCAATGAGTTTGTCGCAAGCGCGGAGTTCACGGCGCTTTATCCGCTGACGCAAACGCCGGCCGAGTTCGTAGATGCTCTGTACTCTCGTGCGGGAGTCGTGCCGTCGGCGGCAGAGCGTCAAGCGGCAATCGACGAATTTAATACCAATCCATCGACAGCTCGGGCACGAGTGCTGCGTCGCGTGGCTGAGCATCCGACGTTGGTCCAGCGAGAATTTAACCGGGCATTTGTATTGATGCAGTACTTCGGTTACCTCAGGCGAAACCCTGACGGTGCCCCCGACAACAATCTCGACGGCTACAATTTCTGGCTCGGAAAGCTCAATCAGTTCAACGGTGACTTCGTCCAGGCCGAAATGGTCAAAGCCTTCATTCAATCCGGCGAATACCGTCACCGCTTTGGACAATAGTGTTCTGGCACTTAGGCAGGATACGAGCACTCAAGTCACAGAACCGCTTGCTGTAGCCAGCGGATGTTAGCACTCAGCTGAGCATTAACGTGGCAGCGGAGCATGAACTGAAGGGAAAAAATGAAAAGGAAAATATTTCAAACGAAAGCATTGGCAGTTCTGGGAATTGTGTTCACTCTAAGCCTCTCGGCCAGCGCGCAGTGGAAAGACAACATGGGTGGCAATTGGAATAACCCAACGAGCGCTTCAATCGGCACTATCATAAACGATCGCCTTTGGAACCGCATGCGCGCGAAAGCCCGGGCTCGACGAAATAGCGGCAGCGTTAGTTCGGCCAATTCTCGTGCACCCGAAACTCGAGTTGCCCAAGCGGAAACGCCAAAAAAGTCGGCCGCACAAATCGCCGTGGCAACGCGCTTTCGTTCTACCGGAACGCAGCTTACCACTCGCGAGCTCGCCAACGCCTCTGGAAATACGCCTGAGGAAAAAGAGCAAATGTTCAAACTCATGGGAACAGTCCTGACGGCTTATGAAACGGAGGCAAGACGGCTTGGCAGACCGCACGACTTCGCCCTGGCCCTGGCTGTAGCTCTCGCCGTTAATAGCAGCGTTTACAACGGGAAGCCGGAACCAGCGGAAGCGCGGCTTCTCGAGATCGGTGACGCTATCGGCGAATTAATGGCCGAAGACAATGTCTTCGGAGGAATCACCAACAAACAGAAACAAGAGATGTACGAGACCATGGTAATTTTCACCATGCTGGTCCAGGTCGGAGCAAACGAGGCAAAACAGAATGGCGATGCTGCAAGTGCCGAAACATATCGGCAGCTTGCCGGAAAAGTTTTGACATCTGTGAGCGGAATGCCGCCCGAAAAAATCCGGCTCGACGTGGAGGCTGCAACGACCGCAGACAACCCGACGCGCGAAGAGGTAGCGCCGCAGGCTCCGGCCATTACCAATGCATCAATGCACGCAGCCGCACTCGTCAAGGAATTTGAGAGTAATGAAGTCCGTGCTAATCAGTTATATGCTGGAAAGCGAGTGCGCATTTTCGGAACTGTGAACTCGATCGAGATCGACAACGACGGAAAGATCGTTTTGACTTTCAAGTCTTCGATTTCCACTTACAACAACGCCCGTTGCTATTTCAGCAAATCACAGGGTTCGCGTGTTGGCGCGCTAAATGCGAATGAGGAAGCTACGGTTGAAGGAACCGTCCGTGGACTGGGAGGCGGTTGGGACGGCGCCAAAGCATTTGTGGTATTGGAAAACTGCATAGTTCCGTAACCCGTGCGTCTCATGAACGGTTGTAGGGGCGTCCCTCAGTGGGCGCCCCATCGTGGCGTTGATACGACGCGAGTAACAGCTCCACATGAATGCGACGATGGGGCGCCCACGGAGGGACGCCCCTACAACTGTTCATGAAAGAAACAACTCTTCCAGTGACTGCCTGACGGGTTGAACTGAGACGAGCCTGCCTCCGGTTCTCCTCAACGCCGTGATCACTTCATCTACGTCCTTCTCATCTTCAACTTCGATTCTCACTCCGCTTGCCGTGGTTGTTAGTTGATAATGGTCGCCTTCGGGCAGGTGAAACCTCAGATGATCCGCATGAGTGCCGGTGGCCACAATTTCGACGCGATTCCGGTCGCCGCCACCCTGACGCAGTTCGTCGAGGTTGCCAAGATGCGCCAGTTGCCCGCGTTTCAGAATCGCAACCCGGTCGCAGAGCACCTCGATATCCGAAAGAATGTGCGAACACATAAAGACCGTTTTGCCTTCCTGTCGCAATCCGGCGATCAGATCACGCACTTCGCGGCGGCCGACCGGATCGAGTCCGCTCATTGGCTCATCGAGAAAAATCACGCGGGGATCATTGATTAGAGCCTGGGCCAAGCCGACGCGCTGCAACATCCCCTTGGAATACTTCCTCAGCTGAATGTCCCACTTTGTTTCATTCAGGTTCACCCGGCTTAAAAACTCTGCCGCGCGTTTGCTGCGCTCCGCTTGTTCATAGCCGAAGAGTTCACCGCAATATTCCAGGAACTCGCGGGCGGTGAGGTAATCGTAGAAGTAGGGATTCTCGGGTAGGTAGCCAATGTCATGGTGCATTGAGATATCAGCAATGTCGCGGCCCAGAATCCGCGCTGTGCCGTCGGTCGGAAAGATCAGCCTCATCAAAAGTTTTAGAGTCGTTGTCTTCCCGGCGCCATTGGCTCCGAGGAATCCAAAGATCTCACCTTCATTTACGGTAAGCGAAAGTCTATCCAACGCCCGCACTTTGCGCTTGCGCCAGAAGCCGACTTCGTAGTCTTTCGTTAGGTTGTTTATTTCAACTACGGTTGTTGTCACCTTATGTTACCTAAAAGGCACCTCAGAGTTTCGGTCGACATTGACATCACACGTATCGGCCACCAGTAGATACGGAGTTCCTGCCGGATCACGAGGAGCGCCGGAAGAGTCCACTTGTATTCTGAAAGCGCCCAAAAGAGCACTCATCTCGCGCCATGATCCTGGGCAGCGCCCCACTTTGGATCTGTACGCAGTCATCAGTTTACGCAGCGCATCCTGCATATCCAGGGAATCCAGTAGCAGCAAACGCTTGCGCGCCATGTCCTTTACCTGGTTATCTGAGGCTTCTTCGTACAGCCGGCGGTAAACCTCTCGAGCCGTATCGCGGCTGCCTCCCTCGCTTGCCATGCGGCCCCTCATGGCTGTCATCCAGGGCGGCGCCCCAGGAAGTTTCGCGCCTTGCTCATAAGCTTCACCAGCTTTCTGGAAGTCCTTTTGCTGCCAGTAAATGAAACCGAGATGGTGGTAAAGGCGCCATTCGGAGGGATTGGCTTCTACGCCCTTCTTAACAATGCGAATTGCTCCCTGGACGTCGAAATCGGGCAGAACCACCGCCGCGTATTGATATGGCTCCATAAACTGAGGATCAAGTGTCGTGGCCGCGTCGAGAAGCGGAGCCAGGAGTGTCAGATTCAACTGGCCCAGGTGATCTAGTGGCACGTCTTCAGGAAGCTTGATGATCTTACCCCCAACGTACTGCAGCGAGCGCATCCAGTACCAGTCAGCCACCAGGCCGTTGAAACCAAGACTCAAACGCTTGGCAGTGGCGGCGTTGAGATAGAGTTCCTCTGTCTCAATCCCCTGGTTCGTAGCCGGCCGGTGCGCGTCAATCCAGCGCGAGAGAGAATAGACACCGAGCAGTCCTATCAGGACAGTTAATAGGAGTGCGCCGTCGCGTCTTGTCCATTTGCTCTGAGTCATTTGAAATTTCGGCGGCTGAAAATCAATGTAACTGCGGAGAGTATTACGGCGATGTAAATCAGCGAATAGAGAACCGCGGCCGCAACATGTCCGAAGCCCGGTACCTGCCCGTGAGCTGCCGGTGTCGTGTAACTAAGGGTCGTGAGATTAGGAAGCAGATAGTAGAGCGCCCCGAATAGCCAACGAGCGGTAGTGCTTCCCATCGAGGTGGCCAGGCCCTTTAGGTCGGCACTAAAGTGGCCGATGATAAAGATGAAGAAAGTGAGCAAAGCCGAGAGCGCCGGTGAAGAGAAGGAAGAGAAGAACAGCGCTACTCCGGTCAGAATCATCAGCTCGACGTAGATGAGCAGTATCGCCGGCCAAATGCTGAGTGCCAGTGGATCCCAGCCACTGCTCACATAGATCAGGGCCAGGGAAACGCCCGCCCCCATGACGACGACGTTGACGAGCAAGGTCAGGCACAGCCCGAGATACTTTCCCACAATAAACTCACCGCGGGTGACGGGTTTGGCAAAGATAGTATAGATGGTCCGGCGCTCGATCTCCTTGTAGACCAGGCCGACGCCCACGAAAATCGCGATAAAGACACCAAACAGCAGCATCGCGCTGAGGCCGAGGTCTACGATTATCTTTCGTTCCTGTCCACCCGAGAGTTCGCCGATGAAAATTGCGGCGCCGGTTAGGAGCAATACAAAGAGCACGAGGTTGTAGAGCACACGATCGCGCACCGCTTCGCGGAAAGCGTTGCGCGCAATTGCGACAATGCGCCAGAGCATGCCGCGCTCGGTCGCTGTCAGGCTATTTGAGATTTTAGTTGCTTGAGTCGTGTCCCGCACTGATCTGGTGTCTGTCCTATGGCGACAATGCAGTGAACTACTCTATCCCAATCCCCGGGATTTCGGAACTGCATGGATCTGATGTCCTTTGCTATCCGCCGAGGGGCTGCATTGCCAGGACAGCGGCGTGGTTGGCAGGGACTGTTAGCGTTGCGTCTCCCCTCAGCACACCGTCTTCGGTCATTGCGAATCGCCGAGTGCCGGTTTGGGAAATGCCGGACGTCGATGTCGGAACGGCCGAGGAGTAAAACTGTGCCGGGTAGGCTCCTATGGTGGGCGTTACGTCGAACTGGTAGCCACTCTTCGTGCCGGAGGCCAGAACGCTATCTGTCAGGAATTGCACCTTCAGATCGTCGAGTGTTCCGTAGTCCAGATCACCATTTGTCGCCCGGTAGGTAGCCTGGCAATTATGTATAGTGCGCAAAGAGGATTGCGCAGAGCCTTCATTGGCAGCGCGCTTCGAAGCGAGAAGGTTGGGGATGGCGATGGCGGCCAGGATGCCGGTAATTACCACGACGATGAGGAGCTCAATTAAAGAGAAGCCCTCCTGGTATTTTGATGTTTCGATCGTCTTCATTTCTAACTCCTTTGGGCAAGTGCTGCTTAGTGTTTCTGTGTCCCCCTCATGGGCAGTCCTGGGTGACCGTTCTATATCTTCACCTCGATTGCTGTGCGCGCATGCGAGCACGCCAGCCGGTTTGGGACACCCCGGGGAACCTTTGTTCATTCTCACGCAGCACTTCAAATACCGTAGCCTGAGGGTAAAGCTCGCCGGGCAGCGCGATGTTCAGGTCCTGTTTGGCGGCAAGGTAGGCCGCGTCGATATCATTCTCGATCAATTGCTGCCAGCCACGAGCCCCACGCGGGTTCAGCAAAACTGCTCTGGAAAATACTTCCTTCGACTCGGCGTCCCGGCCGTTACGCTTCAGGGCGGCAGAATGACGAACGAGCAAGAAGACGGAAGCGGGGTAGACCCGAACTGCAGTAGCCAGCGTGCGCTCGGCCAGGGCTGAGTCTCCGGCGGAGTCTGCCGCTGCAGCGACGGAGGCATAACAGGTTGAGCTGTTGAACCCATTCTCCAAAGCATAACGTAGGTGCGGTAAGGCCTCTGTTCCACGCCGATTGTTATAGAGCCAAGTGCCGTAACCAAAGTGGGTAGCCGGACTGGAGGGATAAACTCGCAACGAAGATTGGTAATAGCCCTCAGCCTCAGTCAGTTCGCCACTAACTTGGGCCAATCCGTGCAGGACTGTCCCAGCCGCTTGCGCACTCAGCACACAGGTGTTGAGCAACATAAGCGCACATAATCCCAGCGTGATCGGTCGCAGAGCGCCGCCAAAACGAACAGGCTTTTTCAGTTTATTTGGTGAGGAGGTTTGAGCACTGGCGGCGAGGCGTGTGAGGAATGCGGCAGCGAAGAAGAACACCAGTCCGCCGCCAAGGTATCTGAAAGAAGATCCACTTGCTCCTGAACTGACTGCGAAAGCCAGCATTGCGCCCCCGGCGCCGAGCGCCGGAAGGACCTGGGACGTCTGCTTCAAAGCGCGCCACAAGGCTGCTACTAGTGAGACGCTGAATAGTACGAATAGCAGCAATCCAATGACGCCCAATTCCGCGACCAGTTGAACGTATTCATTATGTGCGTAAACAGTTAACAAGTGTTCGTTCAGAGGGACAAGTGAACTGTTTGGATATCTTGCGGAAAACTGGGCTCGTGCAATCGGGTACGCAACTTCGTAGTTATTTCCTCCGACTCCAAGCAGCGGGTGAGCCCGCGCCATTTCCAAACCGACGCCCCAGAAAAGGATGCGTGCTCGCGTGCTGACATCGGTACTCAGGTTCTGCGAGAAACGACCTACCGTAGAAGTGGCGGCAGCGTTCGGCTGAGCGTTCGAGAACGGTAACGATTGGAAGAAGAGAATCAAACCGAGGGCGCCAACCATCAAGCTTAAGCGGCCCCAGGGGCGGCGACCTAACGGCTTCGTGATCAGAGCTCCGACAATCAGGAGGCAGAATCCTGCAGTGGCGCCAACGAACGGTGCACGCTCTAGTGACTGAAGCGTTGCCAACCAACCAATCATCGCTGTAGCGCCGAGTACAAGTGCACGGCCGCCACGACTAGCGTGTAGCGACAAAGCGGCGAACAAGATGGCTGCCATCGCCATTATTTCGCCGAACCCACCAGAGCCACGCAGTATCGGTTTCAGATCACTGCGCAGATTTCCATCGGTGAGCGGTGCACCAAACCAGGATTCGATTGCACACGCTATAGCCAGCACCCAGATGACCCCGGCGAGCGCGATAAACGCAGTGCGCATCAGCCTGGGATTTCTGAGGATGGAATTCATAAGGGAGAAGAAGACTAAGTAAATGCTCCACTGGAGCCCAAGATGGAGGGCTGCGTAAGTGTTTGCTGCCCACGTGGCAGAAGATAGAGTCCAACAAGCGAAAACCCCGAAGGTGAAAATTACGGGCAGAGTGCCTCGAACGATTCGAGCTATTTTCTCGCCCTGTCCCCGTTTGATAAGAAGAACTAAGACGACGGATAACAGCAGGGCCAGTCCCAACTCCTGTCGCCACGGCAGACCACCTATCGAGGGTCTGGGAATTCCGGGGAAGTGGGGAGTTAGAAGAACCACGGGCCAGACAGCTCCAATGATTAATAGAGGATGGCGCGAGCAGAGGCGGGCGAGACCGGCAAACATGTCGACTAACCGATGCTTAGCCGTTGCTCCATCCGGGGTCGTCACGAACCTATCGTGGTTCGCCGGAACGGGCCTCTTGCTGAAGGCGTCCTTTGTCGTTCGCTGAAGTGTGAATTCGGTCTGCATAACGTCTCTGCGGTTCGGTAGAAAAACATGCTTATAAAGGTCAAGCACAGCGCAGACCCTTGGGTACGGCGCTGTGCTTGAGGTTGAGGTGAGTTGTGGAGTGAGACTAGTTGCCGATCGGGGTACCAGCGGTAGCCGTGGGAGCCGTGCTGGAGGTCGCGGCGATAGCATAGATAACGCCGGTTGCATCGGAACTGAACGTGCGCGTGCCGGTGGCAGTTACGCCGCTGAAAGCCTGGGGCGCTGCGCCGGTGGTGTAGAACCACGGGGTGGCGGCTGCACCAGTACCGGTGGGGGTTGCCGCGAAGTTGTAGCCGCTTTTCGCGCCGCTGGCGAGAACGGTGTCGATCAGGCCCTGGGTAGCCATTTCGGTAAGGGTTCCATATTGGCCACTGCCAACGGTGGCTGCGTAGGTGGCCTCTGCGCCAGTTACTGTGCGAAGCGAAGCCTGTGCTGAACCTTCATTGGCGGCGCGCTTCGAAGCGAGAAGATTGGGGATTGCGATGGCGGCGATGATGCCGATAATCGCAACGACGATCAAGAGCTCAATTAGTGAGAAGCCCTGTTGGCGTTTCGTATTCATTTCTTTATTCGTGCTCCTTAAGAGAAAGTGGTTAATGTTTCTCGCGCCAACGGCCATCGTTACCTACGATGTTTGCCGCGCAGAGCGCGAAGTGTCGGGAGTCTCATTAACAAAGGCTGTGCCATAGGAAATTCCCAGCAATTAAGCGGAAAGACTGAGGAATTCGGGGGTTGGACTCGGGGCCAGTTAGTAGCGCGGAGGTTACTGACAAATTGCGTCAGTGGGCTAATGACGGTTTCCGGCAGAGGCAGGAGGCAGGAGGAGGGAGCAGGAAGCAGGAGCAGGAGGCAGGAGGCAGGAGGCAGGAAGCAGGAGCAGGAAGCAGGAGCAGGAAACAGGAGCAGGAAACGGGAGCAGGAGGAAGGAGCCGAAGATTTGTCTTTTGTCGTTTGACATTTTTCATTGGTCATTTACGGAAGCTCATTTCGCGGAGCCCTTTCTTGTTTCTTCGTTTCCCTGGACTAAGGGAAAAGAACGATCCACGAAATGACACTCACGGACACGGAGTATTCAGGAAATGACCAATGAAAAATGTCAAACGAACGACCAATGACAAATCTTCGGTTCCTGCCACCTGATTGGTGACCCAGCACTACTTCTCACCGGAGGCGCGGGCGGCAAACTCAGGTTCGTCGTCATCTCGGCGGCGAGGCTGGGGGTCAGACGCACGGCGGCGAGGAGTCGAGTCCGAACCCCGACGTTCATCCCTCATTTGGGCTGTCAGGCCACGGACCCCATGCTTATCCAATAAGTGTCGGAGCGAACGAACGGAAAGTCGAAGCAGTTCAGCCGCATTTGTCTGGTTGCCCCCGGACCTTTGGAGAGCTTCGAGAACGTAGGTCTTCTCCAGTTGATCCAGATGCGCAGTGATATTGAAACCCTCTTCAGGAAAATCGAAGGAGTTGGCAATCCGGTTTGGATTGTAGTTGGTAATTTTTTCCGGCAGTCTTTCCGGTTGGATCGAATCAGTTCTCTCCAGGGCGACGGCTCGCTCGATGGTGTGTTCGAGCTCGCGCACGTTGCCGGGCCAGGAGTAGTTTTCCAGCAGCCGCATGGCTTTTTCGCTGATGGTGAGTGCGCGACCAGACTGGGAGCAAAACCTGTTCGCAAAATGCTCCGCCAGCTCGGCCACGTCTTCCAGTCTTTCCCGCAGTGCCGGCAACTCGATTGGTATAACCGAAATCCGATAAAACAGATCCTCGCGAAATGTCCCGTCCTTGACCATGGTCGCGAGGTCGCGATTGGTGGCTGCGATAACGCGGGTGTCCACAACCGTTTCTTCGGTAGCGCCCACCGGCCTTAGCCTTCGTTCCTGGAGGACGCGCAGAAGCTTCACCTGCATGGCCGGAGACATTTCTCCGATTTCATCAAGAAAGATGGTGCCGCTGTTAGCCGCTTCAAACAGTCCTTTACGATTCGAGTTTGCTCCGGTGAACGAGCCTTTGACATAACCAAAAAGCTCCGATTCCAACAAGGTTTCAGTGAAGGCACCGCAGTTGATTGAAACGAAAGGACGTTCGGCTCGCGGTCCCAGGTCGTGGATGGCGCGGGCCACGAGCTCTTTTCCCGTGCCTGATTCGCCGGTAACCAGTACGGTTGCCTGCACCTGGGCCACGGTTTCAATCATTTGATACAGCGCCTGCATGCTCGCAGATCTGCCAATGATGTTGCCCAGCTGCCCGCGCTTTCGCTGACCCTGAATCAAAACCTTGTTCTGTTCAACCAGCGCTTCCTTTTCTTTGACAAGTGAAATCTTTTCCAGGGCGCGGGCAACGATCTCCTTGAGCAAATCGTTGTCAAAGGGTTTCTGGACAAAGTCGTATGCTCCGAGCAGGAACGCCTCGCGCGCCGCCTCTACATTGGCGAAAGCTGTCATCATCACGACTTCCACGTCAGGCAACAGTTCGCGGGCCGCCCGCAGGAGCTCAATGCCCCCCATGTCTGCCATCCTGACGTCGGAAATAATTAAGTCTGCCGGTTCTTCGCGCAGCAGCGACATTGCTTTCCGGCCACTCTCAGCAACTCTGACGGTGTGGCCCTCGCGTTGCAAAAGGTGCGTCAAAAACTGACGCATCCCTAGTTCGTCATCGACGATGAGTAGATTGGACATAAAAACAGAATACAGGAGTCAGAAGTCAGAAGCTTGAGCTTCGACTTGGTACGTCAGTAATTATCGGCGCTGGCCATGATCGCTCGACTGTAACTTTCGAGCAGCTTACTGACTTCTTCGAGTTGTGACATCAGCGGACCATTGCTGCCGTACCCAAGATCCTCTGCGAGGATAAGATAATACCGGCATTCCTCCAGAGAGCCTTGTGCGATATTCATAAAACGAGCCTTATCGCTTCTCGTCTTTTTCTTGAATCCCTCGGCGATATTTGCCGGAGTTGAAACCGCAGCGCGCCTGAACTGCGAGGATAAGCTGTAGATCTCTTCCTTAGGGAATCGTCTTGTATACCGATAAACTGCTAGTACGAACTGGTGAGCTTTCTGCCAAACTATCAAATCCAGAAAGCTGCGTGCGGGAAATCTTTTCATTGTGAGGCCCTCCTTCAGAGCTAATTTGTGAGGTTTGTTTCCGTGCTCCTGGCTTCTGGCTCCTGACTCCTGCTTTCGCCCCTTTCGATTGGCAACTCAATAGTAATCGTCGTGCCCTGGCCTTCACGGCTGCGAACATTAATTGTACCACTATGCTCACGAATGATTTGATAAACAATTGAGAGTCCTAAACCCGTTCCGCCCGTAGTGGAAGAGAAGGGCTCGAACAGATGCTCGACCTGCGCCGGCGACATTCCACGGCCATTATCGGAAAACGTGAGGCTTAGCCTGTTCCTGGAGTTTTGGAACACTTGCGCACGAAGGGTCCCGCCCTCGGGCATTGACTGAAGCGCATTGCGAGCGAGGTTCCAGAAGACCTGTTGCAATTGCTCTGCATCGGCATCAGCCATCAAGGGGCCATCAATCACTTCATCTTCCACCGACTGGCGTTCGTTTAGTTCCGGACTAAACCGGAGCAGAGTGAAGGTCTGATGCAAGAGCTCGCCAATATCAACCTTAGCATGACTGGCTGAACGCGGCCGGGCATAGTTTAGAAAGTCGGTAATGATCCTATTCAATCGGTCCGATTCACGAAGAATGATTTCCATCAATTCCGCCTGCGCGGATTCACCCTGGATCTCGTGGCGCAGCATTTGGATAGATCCGCGCATGGCCGCCAGCGGGTTTCTGATTTCGTGAGCGATGGACGCGGCCATGCGTCCGATCGCAGCCAGTTGATCCTGCCGCCTCGATGTTTCCTCGAGGGCGCGAATATGGGTAAGGTCCTGGAAGGTAATGACCATACCGGTAGTCTCCCCCGATTCTGAAGACAACGGTGAAAGACTGAAACCAAGTCGGAGTCGCATTCCTTCGGCCGTCAGGCAATCAGCTTCAAAACGTGGACTGGTAGCACGGGTATCCGAGGCTTGGATTGAATTAGTAATGTGGTCGTTCAAGTCGCCAAAGAAGACCGATGCCCCCTGGCCGCGAACGTCTTTTTCGTAGTAACCCGTGATTTCCTGGGCCGCGGCATTGAATGTGAAAATGCGTCCCTCGAGGTCTGTGGTGACGACGCCCGACCTGATCGATTCGACGATCCTTTCGTGAAGAGCGCGAAGATGCGCGAGCGATTGGGTGGCTGCCTGCAGCCTTACGTCGGAGCCTGATTGTTGTTCCGCCAGCCGAGCGGAGAGCAAGCCGACCACAAAGAAGGCTATGTTGAAAAGGCCGACTGATTGAATGGTTCGCGGCAGAGAGTCCTGGAGCAGGTTCTGCGCCGGGTGCGCCGCTAATCCGGTCAAGACCGCCAGCGCGCAGCCCGTAAATGCGACGGCACACCCCACCGAGATGATGACCGCGCCTCGCGGCCCCAGAAACAAACTGGAAGTGGCAATGATGACGATATAGAGTGCGGTATATGGCGAGTTAATAACATCTGAAGTCCAGACGAGCCAGGTAACCAGTAAGATGTCGACCAAAAACTGGAGTTGAGTCTGAAATAGCAGGGTGCTGGTAAATCGGTGGGCCACCGAGTAGACGAGCGTGAGGAGGAGCACAAACAGGAGCACTGAAAGTGTCTGGCCCGAAGATCCGGGCTCAGTGCTGCTTCGAGTCCAGATCGTGCTGACAAGCAGCAAGATCAAGAGAACTCCAAGTCTTCCAAAAATCAGTCCCCAGAGCTTTCGACCAAGTGGCGACACTTTTTCGAGTCTGTCTTTCGACGCGGGCATACAAATTCAAGCCTACCACATGTTCGCTAGCTTTCTGCTGCAAGTTGATCGAGCGGAGTTCCATACAGTCGGTAGATGGCCCACTCTTCCATGGGAACCGCTCCCAGCTTGAGATAGAACCCAATCGCGCTCTCATTCCACCGGAGTACGGCCCACTCTATTCGCCAGCAGCGTTTTTCTTTAGCCAATCTGGCAAGGTATCGCAGTAGTTGCCTCCCGACGCCCTTACCCCGCGCCTCTGGCTTAACAAACAGATCTTCGAGATAGATACCGGGCAAGCCGGCAAACGTGGAATAGGTAAAGTAGAAGACCGCAAAGCCCACCGCCTTATTCCCATTGAACGCAAAGATGACTGATGCGGCTGGCTCGGCGCCGAAGAGCGTCTCATGAAGACGTGCTTCAGTTGCTTCGACTCGGTCAAGGTGTCTTTCGTAAGCCGCCAGCTCGCGAATGAACTCCAGAATCAAGGGTACGTCGCGCTCGGTTGCAGTTACCATCCGTAGTGCCACGTTTGAAGCCATTATTCATCCCTCCTTCTAGTTGCTTTACCGTAGGCCCTTCTAATTGTGAAACAAAGACGCCTGTAAGCTTGAATCAGCTTACAGGCGGTGGGAACTACTTAGTCGAAGGCAAATTCCCGATAAAGCCAATCGGTTCTCGAACGCGATTTACGGCTTTCTTTTGAGGATTAGTTGCCCCCCGAGAGTTTGCCGATCAGCGTGAATAGAGGCATGTACATTGCGATGACTATTGAACCGATGGTCACACCCAGGAAACCGATTAGCAATGGCTCCATCAGCGTCAACAGGTTGGCAATTGCAGCATCGACTTCCTGCTCGTAGAAATCGGCAATCTTACCGAGCATTGCATCGAGTGCGCCGGTTTGTTCGCCGATACCGATCATCTGCGCCACCATGTGGGGGAAGACTCCGGTTGCTTTCAGCGGCTCGACGAAGCTTTCGCCGCGCTCGACTCCGGCACGCACTTTCAAAATCGCTTCTTCGATGACCATGTTGCCCGACGTTTTGGCGGTGATCTCTAATGACTGCAGAATTGGCACACCTGAAGAGAGCAGTGTGGACAAGGTACGAGAAAACCTGGCCACTGCTACTTTGCGCAGTATGTCTCCGATGATTGGAACCTTTAGCATTACCCGGTCAATGGTTTTTCTGCCACCGGGAGTCTTACGATAGAACTTGATCGCCACCACGATACCGATGACCGTAGCCAGGATCACCAGGCCACCCCATCCTGCCAGGAAGTCGCTGATACCCACCACGATTCGAGTGGGTAGGGGCAATTGCTCGCCGGGGCCAAGCAGACCAAGAAATATCTGTTGGAATTGCGGGATCACCACCACCATGATCACGGCGATCGCGGCGATTGCCATTCCTACGACCGCAGCCGGATAGATCATTGCGGACATCACATCGCGCTTCAGTTTGACTAGCTTTTCAATGAAGGTTGAAAGCCGCTGCAGGATCAAATCGAGAATACCGCCCGCTTCTCCCGCTTCCACCATGTTCGAATAGAGCTGGTCGAAAACTCTCGGATGCCGGGCCATCGCGGCCGCAAGAGTTGAACCCTCCTCAACGTCCTGTCGAACTTGTAGCAAAATCTGCTGAAAGTATTTATTTTCCTGCTGCTGACCAAGGATCTCCAGACATTGGACCAGGGGCAGGCCCGCATCGATCATTACCGAGAACTGACGAGTGAAGATCGACAGAGCTTTGGACTTGACCTTCTTGCGGCCACCCAGTTTGGGAATGCCAATCTCGCGACCCTTTTCCTTAACGGAGGTTAACGTGACCTGTTCCTTGCGAAGAATCTGCCGCAAGGAGTCGCGATTGTCGGCAACTCGTTCGCCGACAACCGTTTCATTGAGTTTGTTGCGGCCTTTAAAAACGTAAGTGGGCATGTCTAAAGCTCCGTTGTGTGAAGTCTACCTGCTGGTGATGGTGGGGCGAGCGCCGACCGGTCGGCCCTGGGCATAGGGGCTGGGGTGGTTGCCGTTGGCGGGTCCGCCCGTATTCAACCCTGAGCCGCGCTCCATCAGTTCCTTTAATTCATCAACATTAGATGAACGCTGCAACGCGGTTTCGGAGCTGATTTGTCTCTTATGATATAGAGTGGCCAAAGCCTGATTAAAGGTCTGCATCCCATACTTGTCTTGGCCAGTCTGCATCATCGAATATATCTGGTGGACTTTGTCTTCGCGGATTAGGTTTCTGATTGCGGCGTTGGGGACGAGAACCTCCAGGGCCATCACGCGTCCTTTTCCCTCCGCCCGCGGAAGCAGTGCCTGACACATGATCCCCTCGAGTACGAGAGAGAGTTGCGCGCGGATCTGGGCCTGCTGGCCGGAGGGAAATACGTCGATGATACGGTTGATGGTTGAGGCGGCTGAGTTAGTGTGCAAGGTGGCGAAAGTGAGATGGCCCGTTTCGGCGATGCGCAACGCCGATTCAATTGTCTCCAGGTCGCGCATTTCGCCGACCAGTACCACGTCAGGGTCCTGCCGCAGCGCAGTCCGCAACGCTTCCGCAAACCCGTGAGTGTCGGCGTTGACTTCTCTTTGGTTAACAACGCAGCTCTTGTGATTGTGTAAGAACTCGATCGGGTCTTCGATGGTCAGGATATGTTCCCGGCGCTCTCTATTTATCTTGTCAACCATCGACGCCAGCGTGGTCGATTTGCCGGAGCCTGTCGGTCCCGTAACCAGAATCAATCCGCGCGGCTTATCGCACATCTGTTTGACAACCGGAGGAAGACCCAGTTCCTCAAAGGCCTTGATCTCGTATGGGATCGCACGAAATACAGCTCCCACGGCGCCTCGCTGGTTAAAGAGGTTGGCACGAAAGCGACAGAGGCCCTTGACGCCAAAAGAAAAGTCCAGTTCCAGGTTCTCTTCAAACCTATGCTTCTGAGCGTCAGTCAGGACTGAGTAAGCTAATTGTTTAGTGTCCGCGGAGGTAAGCGCTCGGTAACCGTCGAGCGGGCTCAGATGGCCATCGACACGAATCTGAGGGGCCGACCCAGTGGTGATATGAAGGTCAGAACCGCGAAGCTCTGACAGCTTCCTCAGCAGTTCGGATAGAGAGATTTGCGGTGCGCTCTCATTCAGTGGCATCGAGTGTTCTCCTCGGAGTAATAGGACGTTAACGGTTACTTCAAAAAAGCAGCCTGGGCTATCGTTGGGTCGACTGTGAGCCCGCATTCGAGCCCGCATTCGAACCCGCACTCGAGCCCGCATTCGAGCGGTTGTGTAGAGTCTCGATGAACTTCTCAGCGTCGGCCGCCATCCGGTCCGAATACTGACGCTGTGTATTGGTGGTCAGGCTGTAGATTCGCCCGTTGAGCTCGGTGAAGTAGAAATTCCAGGATTTCTCGGGCGAGCGAGCATCGCCTGGAGTTTGTGCGATAACCACGAAGACGCGGTAGCCGGCCATGTCGCGCTGGTAATCGTTGACTACCCACCCACCGGCGGTAATCATCTTGTCGATCACGATGCGCCTGAGGTCTGAAACGGCAGTTCCCGCAAGCATTCTTCGCTCTTCACGCTGGGTGAGGTAGCCGGGAGTTGGTCTGCTTTGCGCCACTACGGTAAGCGCAGCCTCGCCAGGAACACTGCCGCTCAAGGTGCCGCTGCGGAATTTCATCTCCGTATTGTTTGCTGTGGTTTCGCCATTCCAACCCATTGGCAAATTAGTCGTCAATGTTGCGGATGGGGTGCCGGCAACTACAGGTTGCGGGATCTTTGGCGCAAGAAGAGCGCGGCGGTGAGCCAGAGCTGCGGCACGCCTTCTTTTCAAGCGAGCTCGATACCGTCGCCACCAGGCACGAGAATGGCGGCGATAGTGGCTTTTCTGCCGGCCCTGTGAAGCTGAACTCTGTCGAATCCCGTGGGCTGTCGATTGGTCGAACGGGAGCATTGACAGCACCGTAACCAGCATTAACAGCGAGAGTGTAATTGTACGCAACATCGTATTTATCCTTTGCTAAGCTACCGTTTCGCGAACGACTTCTTCGAGGGTGGTCAATCCATCGCGAATCTTTTGCAGTCCGGATTCGCGCAGGGTAATCATCCCGTCCTCGATAGCCTTTTTTCTCAACTCGAGGGCCGACGCCCCGATTAAGATCAGTTCGCGGATCTCATCGTTGACTTCCATTACCTCGTAGAGTCCGATTCTTCCCTTGTACCCGGTGTTGTTGCACGTCGCGCAACCCTTGCCTTTATATGTCTTGAGCTTCTTCGCATCGTCCGCGGTGAAGCCGACTTCCATGAGGGCTTCGGGAGGCATGTTGTGCTCGCTCTTGCAGTCCTTGCAGACTCGTCGAATCAAGCGCTGGGCCTGAATCAAATTCACGCTCGTGGCTACGAGAAAGGGTTCTATTCCCATGTTCATCAGGCGGGAGATGGTTGAGGGAGCATCGTTGGTGTGCAGAGTGGAGAGAACCAAGTGACCGGTTAAGGCGGCCTTGATGGCGATTTCCGCCGTTTCGAAATCTCGGATTTCACCTACCAGAACAATATTGGGATCCTGGCGGAGGAAGGCTCTCAATGCTGCCGCAAAGTTCAAACCAATCTGCTCTTTCATCTGGACTTGGTTGATGCCCATGAGGTTGAACTCAACCGGATCTTCTGCCGTCATAATGTTCGTTTGGACCGTATTCAACGACTGCAGCGCCGAATAGAGAGTGTTGGTTTTACCACTTCCGGTTGGGCCGGTTACCAGGACCATTCCATAGGGCTTGGTAATGTTTCGCTGGAACTTGACGAGTGACTCGGCTTCGAAACCGAGCTTGGTCATGTCGAGCATCAGGTTTTCTTTGTCCAGCAAGCGGAGCACGACTTTCTCGCCGAAGAGCGTTGGCAGTGTGGATACGCGAAAATCGAGTTCACGCGATCGAGCGTCGACCCTTACTTTTATCTTGATGCGTCCATCCTGCGGCAACCTCTTTTCTGAAATGTCGAGCTTGGACATGATTTTCACGCGCGAGATCAGCGCGTCGCGCAATTTCAGCGGAGGATGCATCACGTCATAGAGCACGCCATCGATACGGAAGCGAATACGAAGTTCCTTTTCATAAGGCTCAATGTGAATATCCGAAGCGCCACGTCTAAGCGCATCCACCAGCAGCACGTTGACCAGTCGAACTACAGGTGCGTCCTCGCTCATTCGAGAGAGCGTGGACAGGTCGATCTCTTCGTTGTCTTCGACGACCTCGACGTCTTCGGTGCGCCCGTGATCGAAGTCGATGCTGTCCAGCGAGACCAGGTCGGCGTGGGTAATTGCCCCGGCGCCGTTTGACCCCTTTCCGTTAGTTCGTTCGTAGGCCGACTCATCCACGGAAACTGCGGCCAGCTCAATCTCTCTGGAAGTCCCGTAATATTTGGCGATCGCCTGCTGAATGCTCACTTCGGCGACGACAACCGGCTCAACATTGAGGCCGGTCATGAACTTTATGTCGTCCATCGCGAAGACATTGGTCGGATCGACCATAGCGAGGGTAAGGGTCGCGCCTACACGGGATAATGGGATCACCGAGTACTTCTGGGCTACTTCCTGAGGAATGAGTCGAAGAACCGATTCGTCTATCTGAAAAAGGTCGAGGTTAACGGAGGGAATACCATACTGCCGGGAGAGGACGGCCGTTATCATGTCGTCCGTCACTAAACCCAGCTTAACCAGGTTGTAACCCAGGCGGCCGCCGTGTTCACGCTGGTAGTCTAGTGCTTCACGTAAGTGTTGAGCACTGATAAGGTTCTCACGTACGAGAATTTCACCTAATTTGGCTGACATTTATTCCTGACGTTAAGACGGCTATGTGACGATCCACTGCGGTGGGTGGGATTACGAGAGAGTTGGCTCCTGGCGCTAGAACGGGCGTAAGCTGACTGCTCAACACCGTTGCCCGAGCATAGTACATGTTGAACGACGGACGTGTCAACACTTCATTTTGTTGGAAATGGAAGCAAAAACGGGAGCAAAAGCCGAATCGCTTCCGGCGTTTTGGCCCTGCCGAAATAGGGTTCGTTACTTTAGGGGACACTTGGTTTTATTGTCGCTTTGACGTGAGGCAGTCTTCTGAAAGTCTAGTGAAGGCGGGTCAGAATGGCGCAGAAGAACGGAAAAGCCGCACCCAAGTTGTACCGGGTGCGGCTCGTTTCAATTGTCTCCCATGGACTTCTAGCAGGCGCTTAAAACTCCTTATGGAGTGCGAAGGCAAGCGGAGCGCGACTCCGCTTTGGTAGGGGAGCCCTATTTCAAGAGATTCCCACAGCGCCGTCGCTCTGCCGGCGCCCTCCACATTTCGCTTTCTTCAAATGCTGAAACGGTTTTTCAGCAGCCTGCTAAGGTCGGCGGCGGCGTGCCGGCGTTGTGGCGGGCTTCTCAGCCTTCACATTTTGCTGGTTCTTGAGCTCCTCCAGTATTGCCTTTGCGTCTCCCTTAAGCTTGTCAGTATCCGCCGCCTTATCGACAAATTGCTGGAGGAAATTGGCGGCCTCCTGATACTTTGTCTTGTCGTCGTTCACCGCACCGATGTTGAACAGAAGCATTCCGGATTTGACCAACGCGTCGGTATCGTCGGGGTTCGTAGCCAGGATCTTCTGATATTCGGCCAGCGATTTGTCGAAGGAGCTTGCATCGAAGAGCATTTGAGCCAGACCTCTTTGGGCCGTGGCTTTTCTTGCCGCGTCTGTCTCAACCGCCAGGTAGTCTTCATAAGCTTTCTGGCCCGCTTCAACCTGGGACTGATCGACCTTAGTCACAAACAAACGCATGGCTTCAGCCCTGGTGCTAAGCGCGGCGATTTTATTGGCGTTGAACCGAGCCTGTTCCTGAGGATCCGTGGGTACTGTTTGTGCGTTGAGAACGTCAATGGCTTGTTTGATGGCCTCCGCCGAGGCGCGGAAGTCGCCCTTCGCTGCCTCAATTGCCGGTCCCTTAGCCGCTTCGTCCTGGGAGGTGATGGCCGCGTTGTAACGATCGACTCCGCGTCCTTTCAGAGCCGCAGACTTTTGCGTTAACAACGCAGGCTGGGCGGGATCCGCCGCTATTCCTTCATCGTACTGCTTAATTGCCTCGTCGTAATTCTTTGCTACAAGGGCGGCGTTCCCGGCAGTAAAGGTTCGCGCAACTATCGTGTTTGATTCCTCAATCTTTTTATTCTTGACTTCAATCTCAGCGTTCTTACGGATCAATTCTTCCCGCGCTGCCTTCTCGCCTGCGCTATCACCTTTTGGGGTGCCTGACGAAGCGGCGGGGCCGGCGCTCTGTTTTCCCGCCGCTTTGATTTCGTCGAACGTCAAACGCTTGCCATCACCAGGGGATAATTTGATTTCGTATTCGTTGCCTCTGCCGACTTTGACGTTTGGTAACCAGTTCGGGCGGGCTGAAGGATGACTGGCGGCAACGGTGTAAGTGCCAACGTACGGTAGTCCGGCGAATACGAACTCACCCTTCTTGTTAGTTTTGGTATTGTATTTGCCCGAGACGTCAGTGCGGAAAACGTCAATGTCCGCGTCACTGGCGGGAGCCTCGGTGCCATCCGCCTGAGTCATAATCACCCGTCCGCGAAGTTCTCCTACCTGGGCCGAGGCGATGAAGGTCATTGAGAGCAGCGCTGCAACAGCGACGATCATAAAGAACAATTTACGAACCATGACATTCCTCCAAACGCAGCGTCTTGTCATTCGATTTTATTACGGGAGAGACCCGTTGAGATGCATCGACGCTGGAATCAGTTGTAGTTAAAGGACTGAGAAGCACCTTAAGTTAATAAGCAAACCGCTTGCTGTCAAGCGTATAGCGAATCGGATCGGTGACCCCTGCCTCTCGAAAAGCCCGCAACCGGAGAGCACAGGAATCGCACGTCCCACAGGCTTGCTCGGACTCCTGATAACACGACCAGGTAAGCTCTAGAGGCGCTCCCAGCGATTGGCCACGAAGCACGATTTCGTACTTCTTCATTGCGATTATCGGCGTCCTAATCTCGAGTATGGTTTGAGGTTTCGTTCCGAGGACAATCGCCTGTTGAAAAGCCGCGTAAAACTCAGGCCGGCAATCCGGATAGCCCGAAGAGTCCTCGGCCACCGCCCCAATATAAATGCGACGAGCGTGGATCACCTCTGCCCAACTTGTCGCAATTGACAGGAAGTGTGCATTGCGAAAAGGAACGTAGCTGGACGGTATTGCAGTAGATCCAAGGTTTGCGCTGGTTACCGGAATCTGGTAATCGGTCAGCGACGAACCGCCAATCCTGCTCAAATATTCGATTGAAACAGCGAGGCGAAGTTTTGTCTGATAGTAATCGGCAATCGCGTCGAAAGCCCGCCGCTCCCGCTGCTCGGTGCGCTGGCCATAGGAGACATGCAGTAACGCAAGTTCATCGTTCTCCTCGCGGGCGATCGCTGTGGTAACACAGGAATCCATTCCGCCGGAGACAAGGCAAACAGCGAGGCCAGTTTCGGAATCCCTTAATCCGGATTCAGATGGTTCGTAAAACTCGTCGTCATGACCACCCATCAAACACCTCGTGCCTCGGGACCCCAGACGTACTTGTGCATTTGCAGCTGCATACGCACGTTGAGTCCGCTGCTGGTTATCCACCCCGCAACGTCCTGCAAGTTCACACCGTTCCAGGCAGGAGATATCAAGACCGCCTTAGCGCGCTTTTCCAGATCGAAGCGCTGAATGATGTCGCGGGCAAAATCCCAGTCGTTGCGATTGGCTATTACAAACTTGACTTCATCTTTGTCTGCGCGCAACACCTCAAGGTTGGGCCAGTGGTTGCGAGCATCCTCGCCTGAACCGGGGCACTTCACGTCGAGAATAATTGTGGCCCGTGGATCGACGGTCGCGGTCGGAACATAGCCTCCGGTTTCAACCAGAACCTCATACCCTTCCTCACACAGTCTATTTATCAAGGTAAACGCATTTGGCTGAGCCAGCGGCTCGCCTCCGGTGACTTCGACCAGGTTGCATCCCATAGCTCGCACCTGCGCTAAGACTTCGTCGATCGAAAGATGGTCCCCGCCCGTAAATGTATACACGCTGTCACACCAGACGCATCGCATCGGACACCCGGTAAGGCGCACAAATGCACAGGGCCTGCCGGTGTGAGTAGACTCACCCTGGATGGAGTGAAAAATCTCGGTTACTCGCAGCATGGAGAGCGTAAGCCTTGAACTATTCTCCCACCGCGGCCTTAGCGCGTGGTTTGAAAATATGGTTTCGAAAATATGCTTTTTTGACGTTACAATCGAATCTAACGTAGGCGTCCTTACGTGTCAAAGTAATGCTGCAAAGAGATGCTCTGCGGCAACCTCGTGACCAGTAGATCATCGAAGAATCCGATGGAACCGCTGTTGCTTCCTTACGTGTTAGCATAAAGTCACGTTGGAAGCCGGGTTGAGTTATCCCCCTGTGAGCGAAAGAAGCGAGCAAATCCAGAATCAGTTAGTGGCAGGCGCAAAACGGCTGCTCGCGCGGGCTACCGAATCTCACTCGCTGGATACGAGTTTTCTGGCGCCGCGGATCAAATCGTCAGTCGATAAGTATTTGTTGAAGGACGACGAGAATGCTTCGGATCAATCTATCGCTGCATTCATAGATGAACTTCAAGCTGACGATCTGTGCCTGATAGTGGCTTGCGAACTCGGTGACGAAAGCGCCTGGAGCGAACTCGTCCAGCGTTTTACACCCACGGTACGCTCGGCGGCCCGGTCAGCGAGCTCCAATGAAGACAGTGCGCAAGACCTGGCACAATCGATCTGGGCGGAGCTCTACGGCCTGCGTGTGCGTTCCGACGGAAAGCCCGCCAGCAAGCTTGCCTACTACTCCGGCCGCGGCTCGTTGGCAGGATGGCTCCGGGCCGTGGTGGGTCAGCTTGCTATTGATCAGCATCGCAAGCACTCACGCACGGTCCAAACTGAGGATGACGCTGACTTCGACCGCCTGGCGCGCGGGGGTGATGATGGCAAGGATTTTAACCTTGCAGCCGCGGCGCTCAATCCGGAGGAAGCGGTTTCGGATAAATTAGCAGGCGCCGAAATGCAAAAAGCACTAGCGCGTTCGATAAAGGAACTCCGCGACGAAGATCGACTATTGATCAGGCTTTACTACTTCGACGGTCTTCGTTTGCGAGAAGCCGGCAGCATCCTGGGCGTGCACGAGGCAACAGCCAGTCGGCGTCTGACAAGAATTCACACGGAGTTGCGAGAGCGTGTGGAAAGTATTTTGATCACTGAACTAGGCTGGACGAAGGCAGAGACGGCCGGAGCCTTTGCTCAGGTAGCTTTACATCTGGAGGCTGACCTCGAGCCACTACTGGCTGGGGCTGAGACGTCAGCGAGGTTAAAGTAAGGCCCGGAAGTGACTTAAATCAGGATTTTCATGCAAAACCCCGGCTGCAAGGTACCTGAGTAGATTGCGTTCTAAAGGTGGCCATTAATTTAAGGCATCAAATGAAGCAGACTGAAAACAACGAAATCGATCTTCTGTTGCGCGGCCTGGCACGACGCGATGCCGCTCGATCCCTTGCCGCTGAAGACCTTTCGTCAATGCACCTGGATGCTGACGAGTTGAATTCGTTTGCTGAACATTCTTTGCCTGCTGCGGCGCGCGCGCGTTACACCTCGCATTTGGCGGAGTGTGCGACCTGCCGGAAGATTGTTTTAGAGTTAAGCTCAGCATCTGGCGTCAACGTCAGCGAACATCCTGTGCCGCAAAAGATCTCAGCCGGTTTCCGGCAGAAGTTTGCCGCCCTGTTTTCGCCCGGTTTCTTGCGTTACGCAGCGCCAGTACTCGCGCTTTTTGCGTTTATCGCGGTGGGTCTGGTTGCACTTAGACAGCAGCCACAGCCTGATTTCGTGGCCCAGAATCAGCCTGCGGGCTCACGCGATGCCGCAATCGAATCAAAGCAAGCGTCTGAGCCGGCGATGGCACCCGCAAACGTTGCCGAGCCTGTTGAACGCCGTCGCTTCGCTGAATCCGAGGCTAACGCTGCTAAGGGTAAAGACAACCAAGCGAAGGCAGGTGAAAAAAAAGAGACTTCAACCATAACAACGGCCACGGATTCTGTGACTATCACTTCTGATGGTGACAACTCCGCTGGAAAAGCTGTAGGGGCAGTAGCTCAACCGTCATATGCTCCGGAGCCTGCGCCACCTGCCGCTCCAAAACCCCAAATAACCCATGCCGAGGAAAGAACAGAAGTTGCCGGCCGTCAAAAGGAAGAAGCTGACAAAAAGGACGAACCGGCGAGGGAGCAAGAAGGAGCTCGTGCTCGAACAGATGCCAACCAGAATGAGGTTGCTCGCCCGGCATCCGGAACGGGTTCACTGGCTGTTCAGAGTAGAGATAGGATGCAGAAGCTTGAGTCAAGACCTGCAAAACGCTCCCAACCGAAGACAAATGAAGATGAGGTGGACACTCGCACTGTTTCCGGCCGGCGGTTTCGGCGGCAAGGAGGTGTTTGGATCGACGTTGCTTTCCAATCATCTACGGCGACAACTGTCGTATCGCGGGGCTCGGAGCAATTTCGTGCGTTGGTTGCGGACGAGCCCGGTATTCGCGCTATCGCGGCGCAACTATCTGGGGAAGTGGTGGTCGTCTGGAAGGGCAGAGCCTACCGAATTCGCTGATTCCATCCCCGCCCTTATTCCTATCCTGATCTCGTGGTGGTACATTAGCGGCACGTTTCGAATGACCGTCGAAATTTTTCGCCGGAGCGGAGCGCTCTGATCGGAGGCATTATGTATTGTCCCACCTGTGGCAGCGAGATCACCGTTGAGTTGAAGTATTGCAATCGGTGCGGCGCAAACCTGGCATTGGCGCCCAATAACCTTCCCGCTCCCATGACAGCTCCCGTTAGCCTCACGGCTCCCACAGTGGTCATCGGGTTGACCATTACCGTTGGACTGGCGATCATCTTTGGCGGGGCTACGAAACTGGCCGAGATGCACGTTCATCCAGCAGCAATAACCTGGATGCTGCTCTTCAGCATGCTGACTCTGTTTGGCTGTTCAGCGATGCTGATTCGCTTCTGGTCGAAAATGGTAGGCGTACAGCGGCAACCCGCCGCGTCTCAGCAGAGCATCAGACCCGCATTCGAAAGAGCCACGCCCCAACAACTGCCGCCGCGTTTTGATCCCGTGCCCAGTGTGACGGAACATACAACACGCACATTCGCTCCCGCGTATCGTGATTCGTCTGAACGTGGTCAACAGTAAAACACCGTTTGAGGAAACACTGATCCGATGAGCGTACCTGGCCCATACTCACTCTCGCCAAGGCGAACTCTTTCCTTATACTGGTTGGTATTGAGCGTTTTCTTTCCTGGCTTGCCATTGACGGCGCAGGAGACGAGGAAGCCCAGACCTGGATCCACGCCCGAGTTGAACCGGCGAGTTTCGCGTAATCAAGACATTACGCGGATTGTTCAGGAGATCGACGCACGCAATATCGAGCGCATGATTCGCAAACTGGTTTCATTTGGGACGCGCAACACGCTCTCAACGCAGGACGATCCCAACCGCGGAATCGGCGCCGCTCGTGATTGGCTTTACAGCGAGTTCTTGAAGGCTGCGGAAAGCTCAGACGCGCGGATGACCGTCGAGAAGCAAACCTATGAGCAAGAGAAAACTGCGCGCATTCCGACCCCGACAGTGATTACAAATGTAGTCGCCACGTTAAGAGGCGGCCAACCGCAATCCGAAAATCGGATTTACGTGGTTAGCGGGCATTACGATTCTATGTGCGGTAGTCCGACTGATGGGAAATGTGATGCTCCCGGAGCGAATGACGACGCTTCAGGCACGGCAGCAGTCTTAGAGATGGCGCGGGTAATGGCCAAATACAAGTTCGATGCGACCATTGTTTTCATGGCAGTTGCCGGAGAAGAGCAGGGTCTTCTGGGTTCGACTTACTTTGCGGAACAAACAAAGCAGAAGGGCACAAACGTAGAAGCAATGTTCACTAACGACATTATAGGAAACACTTTGGGAGGAAACGGCGTGCGCGACCGTCGCACGGTTCGTGTGTTTTCGGAAGGCGTGCCGTCCAGTGAGAGCCCGGAAGAAGCGACCGTTCGCCGTAGCGTCGGAGGAGAGAACGACTCCGCCTCGAGGCAGTTAGCTCGATTCATCAAAGAGATTGGAGAACGCTACGTTCCCCAGATGAAAGTGACGATGGTATATCGCCGCGACCGTTACGGGCGTGGCGGCGATCACATTCCTTTTCTCGAGCGAGGCTTTGCCGCTGTCCGCTTTACGGAGCCAAACGAGCACTTCCGTCATCAACATCAAAATGTTCGCGTTGAGAATGGGATTAAGTTCGGTGACCTGCCTGAGTTTGTTGACTATCCGTACGTAGCCAACGTGGCGCGCGTCAATGCTGCCAACCTGGCAATGCTGGCCTTCGCCCCGGCGAAACCCAGAACCGTCGTTATCCTGACGGCCCGTTTGTCCAACGATACAGACTTGAAATGGGATGCGAACGAGGAACCGGATCTCGCGGGCTATGAAATTGTCTGGCGTGAAACCGCCGCGCCAGTCTGGACGAACTCCCGCTGGGTCGGCAACGTGACGAGCTACACTATGAAAGGACTGTCCAAGGACAATGTCTTCTTCGGAGTGCGTTCGATTGATAAGCAAGGTAACCGAAGCCCGGTAAGTTTTCCCCGTCCTCTTGGCAGAACCGCGCCATCAACCCCTCCACGCCCTTAGAGGGACGATTCTTCACTCCGATAGGAGTGAGATGTAGAGTGCACCGAACTCATCGCTCTTAAATCAGTTTCGTCAGCCGTGCACCGTCCCTGCGCGTCTAAGGTGCCAAGGAATGGGCAATAATTACTTGGAAATAGTGTCGAACCGGGAATAATTAAAGGGTGCTATATGAGAATCTTCAAACAAAACGTCACTTCGACAGTTCAGATTGCTCGGCGCGGCTGGGCCATGGTGGCTATAGCCGCCGTACTTGCGACCACCCTTCCAATTGATGCTGCCGCTCAGCTGAGAAAGAAGGCGCCAGCGAGTCGCCTCAGCGAAGAGCAACGCATTCTCCACGTGCTAAACCGGCTGGGTTTTGGTGCGCGCCCGGGAGATATGGAGCGCGTCAAAGCGATGGGAGTTGAGCGCTACATTGAACAGCAACTCACTCCAGAGAAAATATCCGACTCGCTCGCAGAATCAAAAGTGAAGGATCTTCCTACACTGACAATGAGCACAGCGCAGTTGTATGAGAAGTATCCTCAGCCCGGCCAACTGATCCGCCAGCTTCAACGTCGTGGCGAACTACCAGATGGCCTGGCTGCAGCACAACAAAACATGAGCAAGCCCGGGGAATCAACGACTCAGGGGCAGACGGGACCCGGCGAATCGATGGCACCCGGCGCAACGCCAGGAAAAGGCGAAGAGTCTATGGTCAGCCCTAAGGCTGCGAATGCGAGCAATGAAGACTATCGTCGGATTATTCGCGACTACTACTTACAGAACGGATTGAAACAGCCGCAACGGATTACCGCTGAGCTGCAGGCGTCGCGCATCTTGCGAGCGGTTTACAGCGAGCGCCAGTTGCAGGAAGTTTTAGTCGACTTTTGGACCAATCACTTCAACGTTTTTGCAGGCAAGGGGGCTGATCGTTGGCTGCTGACATCCTATGATCGCGACACAATCCGTCCGCATACCATGGGCAAGTTTCGTGATTTGCTGCGGGCCACCGCGCAGAGTCCCGCAATGCTGTTCTATCTAGATAACTTTCAAAGTGTCAGTCCGAACACACGGGTTGGATCCAATGGACCAAACCGCACGCGTGCAAACATGCCGCAGGCCCCGGCTCAGCCAACCAGACAGCGGCGAGGTATTAATGAAAACTACGCGCGCGAGCTGATGGAGTTGCACACGCTTGGCGTCGACGGTGGTTACACCCAAACGGACGTTCAAGAAGTCGCGCGTTGCTTCACAGGTTGGACCATCTTTGCGCCGAGGGGTGGCGGCGCGGCGGTGATGTCCCTCATGGGAGCGGGAGCGCGCGAGAATACGGGTACTTTTTATTTCAATGCCCGCATGCACGACGAAGGCGAAAAGACGGTACTTGGCCAGAAGATTCCCGCCGGTGGCGGAATCAAGGACGGCCTCCAGGTCGTCGATATCCTGGCCCGACATCCATCAACGGCGAAATTCATTGCGACCAAACTGACACGCTACTTCGTGCAGGATAACCCTCCACAAACGCTCATTGATCGCGTGGCCGCTCAGTTTACCAAGACTGACGGTGATATTCGTGAAACTCTGAAAGCCGTCTTCTTTTCGCCCGAGTTCAACGGACCGCAAGCATATCGCGCAAAAGTTAAACGGCCTTTTGAGCTGGCCATTAGCGCAATCCGCACGCTGGGCGCGGAAACCAACGGTGGCCCGCAACTGCATCAATGGATTGCCAGGATGGGCGAACCGCTCTATCTCTACCAAACGCCAAACGGATATTCAGACGCCGCGGAAAGTTGGGTCAATACGGGCGGACTGCTTGAGCGATTGAATTTCGGGTTGACCCTGGCCAGCAATCGCATTGCCGGCACTCGTCTCGACCTCAAACGCCTGGCTGGTGATGCCTCAAAGGACGGTACTGTCGATAATGTCAGCATCATGGACCGTTTCCTAAACCTCATTGTCGCGGGTGAGATTTCTCCCGGGACGAGAGAGACGCTTTTGAAGCATCTGCACCAGGAGAACGACCGGCCGATTCAGTCAGTTCCGGTTGACCCGGCAAGACGAGCGGATAATCTGTTGGGCAGCACCGGAAACGACATTCAGTCTCGTCAGCGTCGACAGCAACTGGCGCGGGTTGAAGCTAACGTTGCAGACCCGGTAACCAGAATCGTAGGTCTGATACTGGGATCACCGGAGTTTCAGAGACAGTAAAAGAAGGGTGTCAGGTGCCGGAAGTGGCAAAGAGACTTCAGTCTGTGATTTCAAGCTACGCTATCTTAACCAATAGCCGTCCCCGCTTATCCGGCAACACAGACTAAAAAGTCTATGCCACTTCCGGCACCTGACACCTATAGTGAGGTAAATTATGAATCGCAGGTTCTTTTTGAGGTCGGGCGGTATTGCACTCGCCAGCATTGGCGTGTCACTTTCGGCGCCCTCGTTTCTCGAACGAGCGTTGATTGCCCAAACTCGTGATCGACTGCCCGGCGGACGCCGCAAGACACTAATCGCGATTTTTCAACGAGGCGCTGTCGATGGTCTCAACATGGTGGTGCCCCACGGGGAGCAGGCGTACTACGATTTGCGTCCGGGGATTGCGATTCCCAAGCCACAACCGGGTAGTGCAGAAGCAGCGCTCGATCTTGATGGGTTCTTTGGTTTGCATCCAGCGCTTACACCATTCAAGTCCCTTTGGGATTCCAAGCGGCTGGCCATCGTGAATGCAGTGGGTTCGCCGGACAACACCCGGTCTCACTTTGACGCGCAGGACTATATGGAATCGGCGACACCGGGCCGAAAGGGAACTCCAGACGGTTGGCTCAATCGTTACCTGCAAAGCAAAACCGATCCCACTCGATCACTCTTTCGCGCCGTCTCAATTACGCAAACGATGCCTCGGATAATGCAGGGTAGTGCTCCAACTTTGACGATCTCGAACCTGGCGGATTTCACAATTCGCGCCGGCCGCTCATCGGCGAGTGTCCAGGGTGGTTTCGAAGCCATCTACGACCAGAGTGTCAACGACGTCCTGAGGGGAACCGGAAAGGAAACTTTTGAAGCGGTAAACTTTTTGAAGAAAGCCAACCCCAGTCAGTACCAGCCGGAGAATGGCGCGCAGTATCCGCGCTCACCTTTCGGCAATTCACTTTTTCAAATTGGCCAGCTCATTAAGGCCGGCGTGGGCCTGGAAGTAGCATTCACAGATGTTGGCGGTTGGGACACCCACGTGAATCAGGGAAACTCGCGGGGCCAGCTGGCAAATCGATTGCAGGATTTCAGTGGAGGCATCAGCGCTCTGGCTACGGATTTAGGTAAGCTCATGGATGAGGTAGTGATCCTGACGATGTCAGAATTCGGGCGCACGGTGCGTGAAAACGGCAACCGCGGAACCGACCATGGTCACGCAAACGCGATGTTTGTGATCGGAAACAATGTTCGAGGCGGCAAGGTCTACGGTCGCTGGCCCGGACTGAAGAGCGACCAGTTATATGAAGGCCGCGACCTCGCCCTGACCACCGACTTCCGCGACGTATTCGGTGAGGTTGCCAGGAAGCACCTGGGAAGTCCCAACGTGCAAGCTGTTTTCCCCGGCTACAACTCAAGCGGATCAAAATTCCTAAGCTTTCTGAGTTAACCGGAGTTACCGAACGATCCACGAACTATCACGAATCACCACGAAAAGAGATTCAGAACAATGGGCAATGAAAATGTCAAAAACGAATGGAAATAGATTCGTTGCCACCTACCATCTCAATCGCCCGAAGCGGTTGATGAAATACAGCATCACCACCGCAATGAGTGACACGATGACCGCGAGAGTAAATGCCTCGTTGTCACGACCCGCCTGAACCGCGTCGTAAATCGCCACCGAAGCTGTTTGAGTTTTGCCAGGGATGTTGCCGGCGATCATTATCGTGACGCCGAAGTCGCCCAGAGCGCGCGCGAAAGCCAGAGCTGTTGCTGCCAGGACACCGCGAGAGGCGAGCGGCAAGGTTACACGAAAGAAGATCCTTCTGTTGTTCATTCCCAACGTTCGCGCGGCAGCTTCAAGCTCCACGTTAACGCCCTCAAATGCGGCTCGCAGACTCTTTGTCACGAGTGGCAAAGCGTGAATCGTGGCAGCGATGATTGCAGCAGTTACTGTGAATGTCAGCCGGATACCGAAGCGATTGTAGAGAAAGCCACCAAACGAAGATCGGGTGCCAAGCAGAACTAGCAAGTAATAGCCGAGCACGGTCGGAGGTAGTACCAGCGGTAAGGTAATCAGGGCGTCAACAAGATTGCGCCCGGGAAAACGTTTGCGAGCCAGGAGCCAGGCGAGCCCCGACCCGGCGATGAGGGCAATCAAAGTTGCTGCACCCGCTACGGCGAATGACAACCGGATGGGGAACCAATCAATCATTGCTATTACTTGAGGTGACTTGAGTTCTAAAGACGCATGGATCTGATTATTTGACAATTTTCATCATTGGTCATTTTGTGATCATATTTCGTGATGCTTCGTGTTACTTCGTGGATCGTTTTCTTGGCTGCGAGATGACGACCGATCCACGAAATCACACGAACGGACACGAACAAGAAGTCAACAAGCCGACCGAGAACTGACCGAATGAAAAATGTCCGTATGACAAATGGGAAAAGACCTGACCTTAGTACTTCGAAACGCTAATTCAAAATCGCAACGATGCGCAGCGGTCCGCCACTTCCGCCTTTGATTTTCATGGGAAGAGCGATTACTGAGAACCGTTTGGCTGGTAACTTGTCCAGGTTCGCGACGTTTTCGAATGCGGGAATGTTTTTGTCAAAGAGAATGCGATGGCTCTCAAAGAGTGTCGATTGCCCGTAATCGATACTGGCGGTATCCAACCCGATAGCTTTTATAGAGCGGTTCGCAGTTAGCCAGCGAGCCGCATCTGGATGAAGGCCCGGAAAGTGAAGCTTGCTAACAGCTTCTGGACCACGCTCTTCCGTTCCCAAATATTTCTTGCGGTCCGGATAGAATCCTCCGAAGCCTGTGCGCAACAGCACAATAGATCCTCTTGGTATTCTCCCATGCCTCCTCTCCCAGGCCAGAAAGTCTTTACTGGTGACTTGATAGTCGGAATTATTTTCGCAATGTTTTGTGACGTCGACCAGAATGCCGGATCCCATTAACTGTTCGAGCGGTATCTCATCGACTGTATGGCGGCCCTTTGAAAAATGCACCGGAGCGTCGAGGTGTGTCCCCCCATGCTCGGCAGCGGAGTATTTATAAGCTGAATAGTAAAACCCTTTCTCAGTTATACCTTCAAAGTCTTTCTCCAGATGAAACCCTTCAGCCGTAGGCCAATAGACTGACTCAGGGCCGAACGGATACGAGAGATCGACGACAACGCCTCCTGGAAAAGCAGTGCTGCGTCTTTGACCAAAGGCAGCGCCAGTGACCAGGACGAATGAAAGCATTAGCGTGAGAGCCTTCATCGCGCATCCTCCTTAAGTGACAAGTTTGAAGTTGTTGCGCAGGCATGTTAGCGCAGAGTGACTCTTGTTGCATGTAGATTCCCATAACACCGGATGGCTCAAGCCCCCGATAATTCGCAGGTCGGGAAGGCGGACCCTGTCCCCGCCTCAAGCCTGAAAGCCACTCACACTAGGAGCGGGGACAGGGTCCGCCTTCCCGACCTGCAAATTATCGTGGCCCCTTTTTGGGTTTCTCAGAGCCTCAACCGCTCCTTGGTTTTTAGACTAAGCGGGATTCACCGTGTGCAAATCAAACGGCACCAGCATCGAAACATTGGTGGTATGGTTGACGCGCAGTCTTGTTTTACAATCGCCATACCCTGAGAAACTTGTTCTGCGAAGGCCATGCCAGCACTTGTCCCACAAATCCTGCGGTTCGATTCGCTGCCTTCGACGAACCTCGAGGCCGCCCGGCGTGCTATTGAGGGCGCTACTGAAGGTCTTTGCATCGTTGCGAGTGAGCAGACTGCGGGCCGGGGTCGATTGCAACGACAATGGATCTCGCCGAAGGGCGCGGGTTTGTATTTCAGTGTTGTCCTGAGGCCGCGCATCCCTCAAAGGAGTTGGCCCTTGATTACTTTTGCCGCCGCGCTCGCGGCGCACGATGCTCTGCGCGAAGCGTATTCACTGAAGACAGACATCAAGTGGCCCAATGACCTCCTGGCAAGCAATCGCAAACTTTGCGGCATTCTCGCCGAGACGGTGGATACGTCGGCAGGGCGCGCGCTGGTGCTAGGCATCGGCATTAATCTCACAAGCGCAGCTCTTCCATCTGAAGTGCAGGAGATTGCTACCTCCGTGGAAATAGAGACGGGCAACGTCCCGGATCTGGAGCTCATCTTGCGAAACCTGATAATTGAGCTCGAGCGGCGCTACCAGATGTTACAGTCGGCAGGTGGGGGAGAAGCGATCCTTCGGGATTGGTCGGTTGGATCCTCCTATGCGAGCGGAAAACGAATCCGAGTAGGCAACGGGCAGGAAGTCCTCGAAGGGACGACGCGGGGCGTTGAGAGCGATGGGGCGCTGCGTGTGGAAACGGAAGACGGTCGGATCAGACTCGTTCGAGCGGGTGATGTAAACGAACTGCGTTCCCTCGATGTGTCACCCGACTAGTCCCGTAGGGACGGAATGTTTATAGATCTCAACTACAGAACAGGAAGCGGTAGCGACCTGGCAGTCTCGGTACCTTTAATACACTTTGAGTCTGTCGCGACGGCCAGGTCGCTACCGCTTCCTGTTCTGTAGTTGAGTGCATATCGTCAGAGGGCAATGCACCAGAGAAGCAATGAAATTCAGTAAACGCATTGTGCTAACGAGCTTCGGGTCCTTCGGTGATATTCATCCCTACATGGCGATTGCGCTGGAGCTCCAGGCGCGAGGCCATAAACCCATAATTGCCACCAGCGCCCTGTATCAGGACAAGATTGAAGGCGCGGGACTGGCGTTCGCGGGCCTGCGACCTGACCTTCCACCTCCCAGAGAACAGGATCAGGTGATGATGGACCGCGTCATGGAACCGCGGACTGGTCCGAAGTACCTAATGGAAGAACTTGTTTTCCCTTACGTGCGCGAAGGTTATGCCGATCTGATGCAGGCCTGCGACGGAGCTGATCTGCTGGTAACTCATCCGATCACGTTCGCCGGACCGCTCGTGGCTCGAACGACTGGGATACCCTGGATCTCAACCGTACTCGCTCCTCTCTCGTTTTTCTCGGCTTGCGATCCGCCCATGCCACCGTTCTGGCCATGGACAAATAAACTCCGACTGCTCGGTCCCCATTTCATGAGGTCGATGATGGATTTAGTGAAACGGAATTATCGATCGAAGGTGGTTGACGAACTTCGAGAGGAGTTGGGCATTCCCGACTACGGACACCCGGTTTTTGAGGGGCAACACTCACCGGCGCTCGTGCTGGCCCTGTTTTCAAAATACTTTGCCGCACCTCAACCTGACTGGCCGCCGCAAACTCAGATTACGGGTTTTCCCTTTTACGATGGGCTGCACGACACGGCAATGCCACCGCAGTTGTTGGAGTTTCTAAACGCAGGTTCAGAGCCTATCGTGTTCACTCTGGGCTCTTCGGCTGTCTGGGTGGCGCGGGATTTCTTCCCCGAAAGTATTGACGCGGCGAAAAAGCTGGGAAGGCGCGCGGTCTTGCTGATCGGCGACGAGCGTAACCGTCCACACGATCCTCTGCCTCCGGAAATGATTGCCGTTGACTATGCTCCGTTTGAATCCTTGCTTGAGAGAGCGTGCGCGGTGGTACATCATGGCGGCGTTGGTACTACCTCCCAGGGACTCCGTGCCGGTGTTCCCACGTTGATAGTGCCATTTGCTTTCGATCAGTCTGACAACGCGGCGCACGCAGGTCGCCTGGGAACCAGCCGCACGCTTTACCGGCATTCTTACAAAGCTGAACGAGTGGCCAGGGAACTCGACAACTTACTGAGCAAGCCTCAGTATGCGTTGAAAGCCAGAGAAGTCGGTGCACGGCTACGCATTGAAAATGGAGCGGCGAGCGCGGCCGACCTGATAGAAGAGTTTTTGAGCGACTTCGAGGGACCAGAAACAGCAAACGAAGATCTTGCCTATGCTTCTCGTAATTGACGTCGGAAATACCAATACTTCTTTAGGCGTCTATCGTGGTCCCGAGCTGGTGGCCCATTGGCGCCTTACCACAAACCGTGCGCGCACAGTTGACGAATATGGTGTCCACGCGCGCAACCTGTTCGAACTTGCCAGCCTCGATTTCAAAGCCATCGATGCAATCGCAATCGCCTCAGTAGTACCGCCGCTCAATTACACATTGAAGACGATGGCCGAAACCTACTTTCATTTGACGCCATTTTTCGTGGACAACACCGTCGACACGGGAGTCCGGATTCTTTACCAGCCTCCTGCAGATGTAGGCGCCGACAGAATTGTGGATGCGGTGGCTGCAATTCAAAAGTATGGCGCACCATGTATCGTCGTCGACTTTGGCACCGCCACCACTTTCAATGCAATCAACGCGCAAGGCGAGTATCTCGGCGGGGTTATTACTCCGGGAATCATGATTTCCTCCGACGCCTTATTTGATCGGACGGCCAGGCTGCCGCGTGTGGACATCAAACGACCCCAGAAAGTCATCGGCTCATCAACAATTAGTGCGATGCAGTCAGGGCTCTATCATGGATACGTGGGGCTGGTTGATGGCGTGTTGCGCAAGATGCTCGAGGAAATGGGTGGTAAAGCTCGGGTTATTGCTACGGGCGGACTGGCGCCGCTGATTGCCACAGGTTCCGAGTTTATTGAGCTGGTGGATGAGACGTTGACGTTGGAAGGGCTGAGACTGGTGTACGAACGCAATGCTAAGTCAGAGTCCAAGGTCCAAGGTCCAAGGTCCAACGTCTAAAAACCGGGGTCGAATAGTATCAGCAGCTCGTTGTGTGACCTTGGAACGGTGGACAATGGACGTTTGACATTGAATTATTTTAACTACTTCACCGAAATCGAAGACGTCTTTATTCGTCGCCGCGGCAAGCACCTGCTCCTTAGCCCAATGGACTGGGCGCTCATCGAGAGTTGGCAGGCAATGAAGGTCCCGCTGCATGTCGCATTGCGAGGGATCGAAAAGGCTTTCGACTCATGGGAAGCAAAGCCCAGGAAGCGAAGCGTCAAGTCTCTTCTTTATTGCCAGGAAGAAGTCGAGGCCCAGTACGCAGAGTGGCTCGAGTCTCGCGTGGGGGCCGCAACGAGTGGCGACGGTGAGGGTGCTGCGGCGGGAAACAAGGATGAAGGTTTGCCGTTTCCCCGGCAGACAATTCTGGAGCACTTGCGGAGAGGAAGATCAGCTCTGCGACAGGTCTTCGAAGAACGAAAACAATCGCATCCGGATGATTTTACTGAAGCGCTAATGCGGGCCGCCAATCTGCTGGAAGAGCTGGAACGCGACTTCGATCACTCGGCGACTGCGGACGCGCAGAAGCTCGAAATCTCACTTACCGGGCTGGAGCGAATGTTGAGCGACGCGATTCGCTCGGTTGTTCCCGCGGACCAACTCGACACAGTCACTAAAGCAGTCAAAGAACAGTTGCGGCCCTATCGCAAATATATGGAGGCCGCTGTCTACGAACAGACTTTCGATAACTTGCTGCTAAAAAGTTTGCGGGAGCAGCTTCGAGTGCCGCGACTTAGTCTGTTCTATTTGTGATGGCGCTCGCAAACGTGGGTGAAACCGCCTTTAGTTATCACAATCGGAAACCATGGATTCAGCAGCCGGGTTAGAGCAGCCTTTTGCAATTCTTGAGGTGGAAATTGAACGACTGCTTCCGGGCGGCGTGGGATTGGCGCACGCCGAAGGATTGACGCTATTTGTGTCACTTGCAGCGCCTGGTGACATCGTGCGTGTTCAAATCGATCGCCTGAAGGGTAAGGTGGCCTTTGCCTCAGTCCTCGAGGTCGTCAAGCCTTCGCCAGTTCGCGTTGAGCCTCCCTGTCCTTACTTCGGCCGCTGTGGCGGCTGCGATTTTCAGCAGTTGAACTATGAAACGCAGCTTCAGACGAAGCTGGAGATTATTCGCGATTGCCTCCGCCGGATTGCCAACATTACCGACCTCCCCGAGATTGCGATTCATCCGTCGCCCAAACCGTGGCAATACCGCGCTCGAGCTGTCTGGCAATTTGATTCGCAAACCAGACATCTCGGGTATTTCGAGGCCGGTTCGCATCGAGTCTGTGACGTGGAGCTGTGTGCGGTCCTGGTCCCCGAGCTACAGAATTCTCTGGAAGACCTGCGGGCACATATACGAAACGACTCATTTCCGGAAGGCGTAAAGAACGTTGAAGCTGTAGCCGGTGACGAGGGAGTTTCGCTCTCGCCGGCCTGGGCGGATTTTGCGACCGGGAATGTCAGTCGCAGGATTGGAGATGAGACTTACCATTTCAGCGCCAACGTCTTTTTTCAGGTCAATAGCCAAATGCTGGTGTCGCTAATCGATGAAGCGGCTCGGAATGCTCGAGGTACCGTTGCCGTGGACCTCTATTGCGGTGTCGGACTCTTCACAGTTCCTCTCGCACGCCGTTTTGAACGTGTAGTTGGCGTGGAATCGAATCCCACTGCGGCCCGGTTGGCTGAACTGAATCTACAGAATGCTCGGCTGGAGAGCGCCAAGGTTGTCACTGCGAATGTTGCCGGCTGGTTGAATGGTCAGCCTTTTGAATCCGAAGCAATCGATTTCCTGTTGCTCGACCCACCGCGCGCCGGGGCCGAAAACAGGGTAATCAAAGGAATTCTTGCGTTGAGCCCGCGACAAATCTCCTATGTCTCATGCGACCCTGCCACTTTGGCGCGCGACCTCAAGAAACTCCTTGCAAGTGGATATCTTCTTGACTCTGTCGCAGCATTTGATATGTTCCCTCAGACTCATCACGTGGAAATCGTCGCGCGCCTCACAGCGAGACTTTAGATTTTTGATTTTAGATGTGACGTTCGGCATCTGAGATCTGGGATCTGGGATCTGAAATCAAAAATCAAAAATCTCAGATCCATTCGAACATGCAGACTGCTCCTCACCAGCCACCGTTTGCAGCCCATCCTCTGGCGCAGCTTGCCAATGCGTTTGCGGTGGGCATTCTGGCAGCACACTTTCTCTCAGCACCTATCGTCCTGTTACTTATCGTTTGTTTGTCCGCGTCGTCGCTCGCGTTGACCTACCTAATCAAACGGAAACCAGGCGCGGCCACGGCCTTCCTAATGATCGCTTTTCTGCTTGCTGGCACGTGTTTAGCTTCGATAGAGAAGCGAAGTGTTGCCTCAAACAGGTTGAAGGCTCTCATTGATCAGGAAATGATCGCTGCCGGACAGCCAGTTGAATTAACTGGTGTATTGGAGCGGTATCCCGAGTCTTCTCCGGACGGCTTCTACCTAAGGTTGCGTGCGGAGCAACTCCGAACGAAGGGTGTCGAGACGACAGTGTCCGGAGTAGTCACGCTTCTGCTGTCGATTCCTGAAACCACGACCGTAGACGAATACCAGAGACTTGAGCTGCGTTACGGCACGCGCGTTCGGGTGATGACCGTTCTCAATCGGACCGACAACTTCCGAAATCCGGGGGTCTCTAAGTTCACTGAGTATCTGGAGCGCAAAGGCTATGACGCCGCGGGTTATGTAAAGAGCCCGCTGCTCATCGAGCGCCTGGACGACGAAACAGTATTCCTGCCTCTCGCCTGGCTGTATCAATGGCGTCAGCGGCTCGAAACCCAGATCGTTTCGCATTTTTCGCCTGAAACGGCAAGCGTGCTCCTCGCCTCACTGCTGGGGAATCGCTATTTTCTTTCCCACGCAACTGCTGAACGGTTTCGCGAAGGTGGAACCTTTCATGTTCTGGTAATCAGCGGACTTCACATAAGTTTCATTGGTGGTGTGGTGTTTCTGCTGGCCCGTCGAATTACCAGAAACAGAAGCTGGCAGTTTCTTCTGGCAACCACGGTCCTTTGGTGTTACGCGATTGCCGTTGGCGCCGAGGCATCAGTTGTGCGCGCCGCTCTGATGTTCACCGTAATTGCGTTTGCGCCAATCGTCTCTCGCAGAGGCGCCTCGTTGAATTCACTCGGCGCGGCGGCGTTGGTCTTGCTCGTCTGGCACCCCGGCGATTTATTCAATCCCTCTTTTCAATTGACCTTCATGTCGGTGTTGGCGATAGTAATTTTCGGTTGGCCAATGCTGCAGCGAATGTCGGAAATTGGCTCATGGCGCCCCACGCGCGAGACCCCGTACCCTCCGGGTTGCCCTTCCCGGCTGCGGAGCTTCTCTGAGTCGCTCTTTTGGAGCGATCGAAACTGGCAGAGAGAGATGGAGCGGCTAAACTACAGCTACAAACTATTCAAGACGCCCATCGCAGCCATACTGGAACGCTACCGTCTTCAGCGGCCGCTACGTTACGCGTGGGGAGCCATGGTTGTGACTTTCAGCGTTGAAGTCACAATGTTGTCGCTGCTAATCGTCTACTTTCATAGAGTTTCGCTCTCATCGCTCGTCTTAAACATCGTCGTGAGTATTCTGATGGCAATGCTGGCCCTGGTGGCCCTGGCTGGATTAATAGTAGGTCAGATCAGCTCAGCGGGCGCCGCAGTGTTTTTCGGCGTGGCTAATGCAATCAACTGGTTGATGGTTCACAGTGTCGATCCGTTTACACGATTGGGAGTCGCTTCGGCTCGGATACCGGAGTATTCAGGTTGGCCGGCCTTGATCTATGTCGCGTACTGTCTGCCTCTAGTGGCTCTTGCAGTTTCACTTTCCCGCTGGCAACCATTAGCTCCGCCAGCGTTGAGGAGTGGAATGCGAACATCGCGAATGGTCAAGGGTTCGCTACTGGCCCAAATAATTCTGCTTGCCATTGTTATGGGGCATCCGCTCAGCGCTGGCCGCACCGACGGACGACTGCGGGTGGACTTCCTGGACGTTGGTCAGGGAGACTCGGCGTTGATTACTATGCCCGATGGAACAACCGTCCTTGTCGATGGTGGCGGCAGGATGAACTTCTTCAGCAGGGAACATGCTTCCGGGGCGGACGACAAAGAACCGTTTTCTCGCGACACGCGCAACATCGGAGAAGCAGTGGTGTCGGAATACTTGTGGTGGCGGGGGCTGGATCGGGTCGATTACATCGTCGCAACGCACCCGGACGCCGATCATATCGATGGTTTGAACGACGTAGCGCGGAATTTTGCGGTGCGCAGCGCTCTCGTGGCCCGCACCCCACGCACAGATCCTGAATTCGCGAAATTTCAGGACACCGTGATGGCAAGAGGAGTTCCGATAAACATAGTTGGTATGGGTGATGTCCTGCGATTTACCGACACGACCGCCATGGTGCTGTGGCCTCACGCAAGTTCGAAGACTGAGGCACGATCCCCAAACAACGATTCAATTGTGCTGCGACTACAATTTGGTGAACGCTCAATTCTCTTTACCGGCGACATCGAGAGGTTGGCAGAGGCTTCTATGCTGTCAGGAGACTCTCGCCTGGCGGTGGATGTCGTAAAGGTGGCGCACCATGGCAGCAAGACTTCGTCGACAGATGGTTTTGTCAACGCCACCCGACCGAAGTTCGCCATTATTTCCGTTGGTCAGAATTCAATGTTTGGCCATCCGCAACGGGAAGTAGTTGAGCGCTGGCAGAACAATGGCGCGGAAGTATTAACCACGGGAAATAGCGGAATGATTACCGTGACGACTGATGGCAAGGATCTTCGGATTGAGACTTTCGTAAAAGTGGCAGGGAAGTAGTTAGGCCGCAGATACCGGCGGGCATTCGGGCCCGTTTGTCGTTTGAGACTCATCTGGCGTGTACAAGTCAATAACGGGACTTCCTACTTTGTAGGTTTTAAGCACGCCCAGGGGTGGCGCATAGATGTGGATGGTGATCAGATCTTGTCCACTGACTTCCGGGTTTCCGAGTTGATGAATGTCGGGGACGCCGGAGCCCGTTATTTCTCCCCGCGATCTTTCTCGTGCTGATTTGTAACACAGACCTTTTTCGCCATCGAAGACGAATGTCGTTTCCCACATTACGCCGTCATAAACTCTAACCACACCGTGAGAGCCATTATGATCGTGAATCGGAGTCCGATGACCGGGGCGCCAACACAACACGAGCATTTCAGCATATTCGTTGCGACAAACTCGATGCCGCCAGTAGTTTCCTTCCTTAAAACCCAGGTAAGGCTCCAATTCCTCGCGAGAAATCTCTGCGTTCTCCAGCCACTCGTAGATTTGCTCGAGCCGTGGTTGTCCCTGTTGAGCGTTAATTGCCGCCACCAGTCCTGCGATTGAAAGCGGCTGTGTGTTCGGCGCCTCGGCAGGCGTTTCAATTTCTGGCTCAACATGTGTCGACAATTGAGGTTCTCCCGGATTGAAGGATTCGTTGTGATGTTCGGCGGCGCAAAAAAACCAAATGGGCGTGAACCTTATATTATCCCAGCCGCTCTGAGTCAAGATACGAAGACAATTAGATAAACAGACAACTAGCCGTGGATTAACGCGGATGACACGAATCTGAAAAGAGCAACCAATAGTCCAATCTTAAAGTTTAATTGAGCTTAATGAATTAGCTGGTTATTGAGTTCTTTCATTTTCAGACCCGCGTTTATCCGCGAAAAATCCGCGGCTGACTTTCTAATGCTAGCTTGCTCCCTTTTCGTCATGATGAGCCGGCAATCAGAATGCGGAGGTCGCGAACATTCGTGCCGGTGGGGCCAGTAACAATTGCGTCGCCGAGCGCGTCAAAGAAACTGAAAGAGTCGCTGTTCTCCAGAAAACTTTCAGCATGCAATCCGCGAGCGAGTCCCCGCGCAACCGTACTTTCGTCGGCAATGGCGCCCGCCGCCGGGCTGTTGCCGTCTATCCCATCAGTCCCTCCGCTCAGCGCCACTAGGTGAATGGAGGCGAAGTCTCCAAGATGCTGACGATTATTGAATTCGATGGCGCAGCGCAGGATCGTTTCCAAATTGCGTCCTCCGATGCCCGTACCTGCTACCGGACACGAAAACTCGCCACCTGAAATGAGACACACTCGTTTTTGAGCTCCCCCTGCTTGCTCCCACAGCTCGCGTACCCGCGAGACCAGGAGGGCGCTACCTTCGTGTACCGGCTGTTCATTAATGTCGTAAGCTACCTCCACTGCGAAACCGAGTTGTCGAGCTTTCGCCTGTGCGACTTCAGTCGCACTCTGATTGTCGAGCAGGACGTAGTGTTTGTTATCTGATAAGCCGGAGTGCTCTTCATCGGCTTCGGCCTCTCTGATGGCTGCCAGAACAGAGCTCGATAAGCGCAGCCGATTACTGTATCGCTCCACAACCTCCATTGCCGGGAAACTGTTATCTGGCGGAGGCAGTGTGGGTCCCGAAGCCACGCTGGCCTCATCGCCTCGATTGGTATCGGAAATGATCAGGGTAATTTTAGCTGCACGGGGTGCATTCTCGGCGAGTTTGCCGCCCTTTAGGGCGGAGAAAGCACGGCGCACGGAATTGATCTCGGTTATTGAGGCGCCGCAGGAAATGAGTCCGCGATTGGCTTCACGCAGATCGGCGAGAGTTATTCGCTCATCGCGGGGCCACTCAATCATCGCCGAACCGCCGCCGGAGATCAGAAAGAGAACCAAAGCGCGCTCTTCATCGGCACGCCGAAGTAAATTAAACGCAGCCTGCGCAGCATCGAGGCTTTCTTGATTTGGCAGTGGGTGTCCACCGGCAAACACACGCCATCGTCCCGACGCCAGCGCGTTCAACTCAGGGCAATCAGGTCCAGAGACAACTCCACTGGCGATTGTGTGATTAAGAATGTCATCGAGTGTGACCGCCATGACCGGAGCGGCCTTGCCGATTGCCACGACGTAGATTGGGCGAGTTGAAGTGTCGAAAACCGTGTCGCAGATTCTCAGGCGGGTGGTATCGAGAGTCACCGAACTACGCAATACCCTTGGTGGATTGACTGCGCCCAGGGCGTGATCGAATATCTCCCGAGCTACTCGACGTAGTTCGACTAGGCCGGTCACATTATTACTCCTGACATTATTACTCCACTCTCACCAGCGACCGCAGCTCGCGAAACTTCCGATCGCTGATACCGCGCACCATCATGAGGTGCTCCACGCGACGAAAGTGCCCATGTTCATTTCTGTAATTGATGATTCGCTCAGCCAGCACCCTTCCAACTCCGGGAAGTCTTTTGAGCTCGGCGGATGAGGCGGTGTTGAGGTTTACCGGGGCAGGTTTCGTCGCAGAGGTGGGATTCTCAGCTGGCGCAGCGTCGTAAGTATAGCTGCGGGGAAGACGACTACAGGCCGCTACCAAAAAAACGATCCCAAGGACAAAGAGTGTGGGGACTCTACCTGTTGCAGGACTTTGTTTCATGTATGCAAACAACACTTTGTGAAGACTTTAGAAGCCCGCCGCTCAAATGTGCAATATCCTAGAAGTGTAAGAGGCTCAAGGCGTTTGCTCCATATGGATAGGAGTTGTCCACAGATTTTTCCACAGCTAACGAGGAAATGTTTGTAAATCTCTTTCTTCGGCTCATCAATCAGATCCCATCTGAAAGGTAGACGTAGGCCGACGCCAATCTTCTGCGAGAATCGCCCATCGCTCGTGATCACGCCAGCGTCCACAGACTTTCAAGTACCGACGCGAGTATCCCTCTCTTTTGAACCCTGCTCGTTTCACCAGCGCTAAAGAAGGAGAGTTTTGCGGCTGCACGTTTGCCTCTACACGATGTAATCTCAAGCGCTCGAACGCGTACCAGAGCGTTAACCGAATTGCCTCGGTCATGTAGCCCCGCGCGGAATAGGGCTCTCCCACGAAGTACCCCAGGTAAGCGCTCTGAAATCCGCCCCGTGAGATTTGACTCAGGTTGATGGAGCCGACAATGGCCTCTTCTTCGAGCTGATGAATTAGAAAGCAAACCGAACACGCCTGGCGGCACCTTTTTAGATACGCGATGAATTCTTCTGCGTGCTTTGGAGGTGATACCAGGTTTCGGTGTAGGCGTACGCTGGCCCGGTTTAGGGCAATGAACTCCTCGAGGTCTCGTATCTTTGGGGTGCTGAGGAAGATTCTTTGGCCAACTATGTCGGCATTCTTCATGCAAACCTGTAATAGTTAATCAGCAATACTGAAGCCTCGGGCCTATGCTTCCGATCCCATTTCGTCCCACTGCGCTACCATTTCATAAGCTCGGCCCAGCACCGGTCGAGGTCGTGAGCCGTCGGCCTGGCCGATTAGTCCTTCGCGTTCCATGAGGTCGAGGATTGCGGCGGCGCGCCCGTAGCCAATGCGTAGTCGTCTTTGCAGCACAGAGGTTGATGCCCGTTTCATTTCCACGCAGATCCGCAACGCCTCTTCGAAAAGCTCGTCGTGCTCGCCGTCAGAGTCTTCCAGACCCAGCGCTTCCTCCTCGGTTTCCGTAATGCTCTTATCGTAAGCGGGCAAGCCCTGGGACTTTACGTGGCTGACAATTCGATTAATTTCCACCTCATCAATGTAAGCGCCGTGCACGCGAATGAGCCGCGACGTGCCAGGAGGCAGGAAGAGCATGTCGCCACGGCCCAGCAAATGTTCGGCGCCGTTGGTGTCGATGATGGTGCGGGAATCAACCTTAGACGAGACGCGGAAAGAAATGCGCGACGGAAAATTCGCTTTGATCAGGCCGGTAATCACATCGACCGACGGCCTCTGTGTCGCCAGCACCAGATGAATACCGACGGCTCGGGCCATTTGGGCGAGCCGGGTAATTGATTCTTCCACTTCGCGACCGGAGGTCATCATCAGATCGGCCAGCTCGTCGATGATGATTACGATAAATGGCAGAGGCTTCCATGGCTCGCCCTTATCGTCATATTCCTTGATAAGATTTCGTCGCATTATCTCCGTATTGTATCCATCGATGTTTCGCACGCCCCAGCCCGCCAGATCCTTGTAACGCTTTTCCATCTCCGACACGGCCCATTTTAGCGACCGCGCCGCCTTTTTCGGGTCAGTGATAATCTCAGTCGCCAGGTGAGGAATATCCTCGTAGAGACCCAGCTCAAGACGTTTCGGATCTATCAGAATGAACTTAACTTCATCCGGACGAGCGCGGTAAAGAATGGAAACGATGAGCGCGTTGACGCCGACGGACTTGCCCGCGCCGGTTGTACCGGCGATCAGGAGGTGGGGCATCTTTGCCAGGTCGGCGACGTAATTCAACCCGTCTATGGTCTTGCCAAGCGCTATAGTGAGTTTCGAGCCCGACTCGCGAAATGCGCGGGATTCGATTACCTCGCGCAGATAGATCGTCTCGCGGCGAGGATTTGGAACCTCGATGCCGACGTGAGGTTTGCCGGGCATCCGATCTATCCGAATTGACTCCGCTTTCAGGGCCAAACACAGATCGTCTACCAAAGAAACGACGCGAGAGTATTTCACTCCCGGGTCGGGCTTGAACTCATAGGTAGTGACCACGGGCCCCGGACAGATATGCTTAATCTGTCCCGTCACATTAAACTCTTTGCACTTTTCCGCCAGACGTGTAGCCAGACTTAGCAACTCGGCGTCCGCCTGCTCGCTCGGCGGTGGCGCTTCGTTCAGGAATTCCAGCGGCGGCAATCCATAGTCTGTGTAATTAAGGCGCCGGGCACGATCGGCATCGAACGGCAGCTTGCCGGCGACGGGCGTTTCCGCCTTGGTGCGAACGACCGATACTCCCTTAACCATCTCCTCGAGTTCCGACTCCTCATCCACAACGACATTGCGGCCCGTGGTCGGGAAAATCGAGCGTCTACCGGACCGGCTTTCCACAACCGTGGCGCCGCCCGGCATCCCCGCGGCCATAGCGGCAGCTCTTGCGGGTTCGCTGATACCCGCGATCGAACCCTGCGGAGCCATATCCATTCCACCTCTGATCACTGCGGCAGTACCAGCGACTGTGGATTCGTTCGGCTGCTTCATAAACTCGGCAACCCGATCGGCTGGACTCAAGTCCCCCCTCTCTCGCAGGGCGTTTCGTGCGGCTTCCTGTTCTACTTTCAAAGCCAACTTCTTTTCCCTGCGCAAGAGCGCTTGTTCGCGCCGAGTTTGGCGCCAGGTTCTGAATCGGGCAGGTGCCGTGCGCAGGAAGGCGAAGCGATCACCAAATAAGATCACAAGTTTTTCGTACAGCCCAATGAAAGAGAAGTTAGTAGCGAGCAGTAGTCCGGTTGAGGCAGTCGCAATCAGAAGTACCGCCGCTCCCACTGTATTGAGACCCCCAGCCAGTGTTCTGGCGATAACCGTTCCAACTAAACCTCCGGGCTGTACACTGGCGTCAAAGAGAGGACTTAATTGTGAAATGGAAAGTAGCGCGGAAGCAGCGAGAACTAAAATCGACAGACCAAGCACCGGATAGAAAGGCGCGCGGATGCTTTGTGCACGAAAACGCCGCCAGGCCGCGGCAAACAGCAATACCGGTAATAGGAAAGCCGCGATACCAATGGCCTGGAACAGCGCCGCAGCGACGTTGGCGCCAATCGAGCCTGCCCAGTTGCGTGTTTCAGATCCTCCGGCGGAGTTCCACGAAGGGTCATTGGGGAAAAATGCCGCGGATATAAGGCACAGAGAGAGAAGCAAACCCAGGGCAAGTAACAAGATTGCGATGATCTCATTCTGCCTACTGTTTCGCAGGGTTATTATCCGGGGCGCCTCTTCCAGCTGTATAGTTGCCATGGAAACTCCAGATGCCTCAGAGAAATTCAAAAAACCAGGTGGTGTCCTACTTTCAACTCTCTGCGCCCCCTCGGCGTTCTCAGCGTCTCTGCGGTGAACTCTATTTTACGGGCAAATCAACCGCTGAGACGCTGAGAACGCCGAGGGGGCGCAGATCAAAATCCAGCGCCACGTAATCAAGGTAACTAAAGCTCTGGACTGAATTAATTACGCCGCCTTCCTTGCCAGGAGGTACGCCTTGATAAAGTCGTCCAAGTCGCCGGCCAGCACGGCGTCTACATTCCCTTTTTCCAATTTCGTCCGCGTGTCCTTTACCAGCTGATAGGGGGCGAGCACGTAGCTTCTGATTTGCGACCCAAAGGATATCTCTGCCTTGTTTGATTCCAACTCGGCATGGTCGCTGCGACGCTTTTCGAGCTCAAGTTCGTATAGCCGGGATCTCAAAACCTGCATCGCGACGGCACGATTCTGATGTTGGGAACGCTGGTTTTGGCACTGAACAACGATATTTGTAGGCAGGTGCGTTATGCGTACCGCGGAATCCGTAGTGTTAATGTGCTGGCCGCCGGCACCCGTGGCGCGGTAAGTGTCGACTCGAAGATCCTTTTCCTGGATATCTACCTCGATGTTCTCGTCGATCTCAGGATAGACAAAAAGGGAGGCAAATGAAGTGTGTCGTCGGGACGCCTGGTCAAAAGGTGAAATGCGGACCAGCCTGTGCACGCCGGCTTCGGCTGCTAGCAATCCGTAGGCGTATTCACCTTCCACCTGGAACGTAACATTTTTCAGACCCGCTTCTTCGCCTGGTTGGTAGTCAATGATCTCTGTCTTAAAGCCTCGCTGCTCGGCCCACTTCAGATACATGCGCAGTAACATCTCAGCCCAGTCCTGCGATTCGGTGCCGCCTGCGCCTGGATGAATGGTGCAGATGGCGGGGAGATGATCGTTCTCGCCGGCAAGCAGCATCTCTGTTTCTGCCTGGCTTAACTCATGTTCCAGACGCTCGACCAGCGAGCGCAGTTCTTTCAATGACTCTTCGTCCTCCTCGGCAAATTCAAAAAGTACTCCCGCATCCGCAATCTGCGATTCGAAGTTTTCCTGGCGCTGGACCTTTTTCTCCAATAGGCTGCGTTTTTGCAGCAGCTTCTGCGCGGCCTCCTGATCGCTCCAGAAATCCGGCGACGAGGCTTCATTCTCGATTCGCTTCAGTTCTTCGCGGCTGGCAGCAACATCAAAGAAACCTCCCGAGTTGCTCCACGCGCATGCGAAGGTCATCATACTGCGTTCTCAAATCCTGTATTGATAAAGTTTCGATCATTCTTAACCTCGACTCCCTAATTTGCGACGCCAAAAGGTCGCGGCAAACACCAGGACGCTGATGGCGGTACTGAACCCGACAAACAGGTCGCCACGCCTGGAGTAAAAAGTACTTGCACTTTCATTCCGGCCCATCCTCCAGACCCGGACCGCGGTCTGAAAACCCTCGGTTGCGTCCTTTACTTCGCCCCCTGGAGTGATGTAGGCGGTTATCCCCGAATTCGTCACCCGCAAGATCGGACGTCCATTCTCGACGGCGCGAAAGACAACGTTGGCCAGGTGTTGCCGCATCACTGCCGTGGGACCAAGGTACCCGTCGTTGGAAATATTGATCAGCACATCAGCCCCGTCGCGCGTGAAGTTTTGCGCGATGGACGGGTAAGCCGATTCAATGCAAATAAAAACTCCCGCGCGAACATCGCCCACCTTCATCAGGGTGTAGTTCGTGCCAGGTGTGAAATCCCCAACGATCGTTCCCACCATACTCGCTCCGGGCATCCAGCGCGGTAGCGGCACATACTCGCCAAATGGCATCAGGCGAATCTTATCATACTGGGCGATCAGACTGCCCTGCTGATTTACCATTACAGCGGAGTTGTAAATGCCATCATTCGGTGCGACTTCCTGCGAGTTGAAGAGCACGGCAGTCTGGTTAGCTGTCGCAAACCGCACCAGGAGTTCTCGCAACCGCGAATCATTTCCGTAAGCGAAATTCATCGGCGACTCAGGCCAGATTACCAGTCGAGGTGTTCCATCGTTTGGAAGCTGCTTCAAAGCCGCTTCGCTCATTGATACATGCCGGTCAATCAGGAACTGCATCTCCCCGGTTGATTTGAAGATGTCCATCGGCACGTTTGGCTGCAGAGCTACCACTACAGCCTCCGGAGTTTGGGAATTTGGATGGGGAGGTGAACCTTGCGATGCAACCATCACCAGAGCGACGATAAGAAAAACCAGCCCGGTCAAGAGCACAGACCTGGAGGTTCGTTTTAAAACCAGGAATGCGATGGCTGCGTTTATGCAAACAACCATGAATCCGACGATATATACACCGCCCCAACGCGCCGGCTGAATCAACATCGGTTGATAGGCTTGGGAGTAACCGATTGCATTCCAGAGCTGGCCCGTTAGGGCAAGTCTGCCCCATTCAAGTGTTGACCATACAAAGGGCGCAAGGAACAGGGCCCTGGTTCCCCACGCCCTGATTGCGCGCGCGAGCACGAAGGCAAACACTCCGGGAAACAGCCCCACAAAAATTGGCGCGGGAGCCAGCAGAAGATACGCTGTCCACCGAGATATCCCACCGTAATGAATCATTGAATAGGTTAGCCAGTAACAGGAACCGTAAAAGAACACGGCACCGGTTATCCAGCCCCACACGAACGATCCTCGCGGCGACGGCCTGAGGGCAATGACAACAAGGAGTGGCACCAGTCCCATCCAGGCGAGCGGCCAGTAACCCGAATTCGGAAAGGAAAGTATGAGTAGAACTGAGGAGGCGACCGCAGCTATTCCGCCAGTTAGACTAAAGGCGGTCAACCATGCTGGAGTTGCGGATGGGGAATCGCCATTTTCATTCGTGGGAACACCAGTCGAGCGTGTAGTTGTAGAAACCGCATCCTGCATTGCCCGCGAGTTTATCAAAGGTAGCGGTAAACAGGATCCAGGAAGTCAGATGAATGAGACGAACGCAGTGCCCCCGCGTTCCGGGTTCGCGAAGCATCTCCTGTGGTCGCCAGATTTTTCTAAAAATATTTTTCAAGGCTTGTGTTTGGGGTGGGGATTACGACTCAAAACGGCTAATTTGGCCCCTGAAACGACAGAAAACGTCACCACCGAAGTGACAAATTTCGTCGCGGCGCGATGGTTGCTCTTTGAGTAGCAGGGGGTTGAACCTGAGCTTGTCAGGATCTAGAACAGTTGGCCCGGGAAGAAGAATTAGCCAATGCCGGGGAATGAGCAGGCCTCAAATGCGGGAGAACCCAGTCATTTCTGACTGGGTTCACATTTAGGGGGGCTTATCTGAAGGGTTGCGCGGGGGGTGGCTGGCGCAGCGGCAGGCGGCGCTCAGAGGAAGTGGGCGGCGGGGGCACGTTGTAACTTTCCTTTGGTCTCCCGTGCTTGCCGAGGTTTCCTTAGAGCACGTCGTGTGCCAGAAAATGCGCTTCTCTCAAGATGACCCGACATTCATTATTAACTCAATGGATTGCACGGCTGAGGTCCAAAAGGATCCCCATTCTTACAGAGTAAAGATTGCTCGCAAAAAACAATCAGCCATAAATGCGGGAAACCCAGTCATCGTTGACTGGGTTCAATTTCGGATGGTGTAACTGAAGGATTGCTCGGCGGGTGGTTGGCGCTGCGGCAGGCGGCGCTCAGAGGGAGGATGGCGGCGGGGGCACGTTTTGACTTTACTTTGGTCTCCCGTGCTTGCCGAGGTTTCTTAGTGCACTCGCTATGCCACAGAGAAAAGATTTTCTGGAATTCGAAGTCGATTGATTGTTAGGAGCAGAGTGGATTCAGCACAAGGATGGCCTTGTCATCAGAACAACGACGAGCTACAGCCAGGGTGGTGAAAATCCAATTAGGCTTAGACAATTCACACTTAGCCAATTTGCGGGTTTGGAAGGAGCGATTTACCCCCTCTTTAGATTCGCGGCCATTCAACTTTGAATTGATAATGCAAGCCCAGCAAATTTACAGGTCAGGAAGGGCGGTTTACCCCCGCTCAAGATTCGTAGCCACCCAACCTTGAATCAACAATCAAGGATGAATTGATGCGAATCTTGAGCGGGGGTAAACCGCCCTTCCTGACCTGCAAATTAACGAAGCTTGACGCCTACAAGAAGTTAGGCCAAACGCTGAACGAGGAGAAGGTGCCCGCTCGATCCCACTACCTGGACAATCGTGCTTGGCGCGATGTTTGTACCGTCAGCCGAGCGGGCGCGCCACAGTTCGCCATCAACTAAAACCGTGCCTTCCGGAGCCAATTCCGCATCCACCTGAGCACGGGAACCGATTAATTGAATCCGGCTGGTTGCGGATTTTTTGTGCCTGGACATGCCGGCCACGATGGCGAGCAGCGTCAGGCTGGCGCCGACGATAAGGATGATCCAAACCCAACTCATAGGAAGTAACCTAATATTCCGCGAACACGTATCTGCAAACGAAACGAGGCGACCCATAACTGGATCGCCTCACTGGTCTAGAATCTCGCGATCCTAGTTATTCCCCATAGTTACCTGCCTCTGCAGCGCAATTGCCTCCTGGTTATTCGGATCGATGGTCATCGCGCTGGTAGCGTATTTTGTCGCTTCGCCGCGATCACCGCGCTCCAGGAAGATCCGGCCCAGCAGGATATGAGCGTCGATCAGTTTCGGATCCCAGAAGATAGCAGTCTTGAGCGCAGCTATTGCTGCTTCTTGATCACCGCGGCGCTGGTTGATCCGCCCACTCAGGAGATACGCCTCAGCGTTAGTCGGTTCTATCATCACTACCCGATGCAACTCGGGCAGCGCCTCATCGTCCCGTCCGGCCTGATAAAGGTCCCGGGCTTTAACGAGCAGGTCTTGCGTGGCTGATCCCGCATCAACATTGGCGGCGACGGCCTTTTTGCGCATCAAGTCAGACACATCGTCCCGGCTCAAAACATCTCGCATGCGCAGGGAGACATTGCTGGTCGTTTGAGACTTCTGCCACTCGGTCTGCCACTTAGCGTACGTCTGCAAGTAACGCCTGGCCTGATCATCCGCGGCGGCGGCTGCTTCAGCCTTCCCGATCTTCTCGAGGGCCTTAGCGAAAAGAAAGTAGGCCTGGCCATCTCTGGGGTCAGCCGTGATCACAGGGCGTAAGTGTTCCGCGACCTCCGCATACTTTCCTGCCAGAAATAATGAGTAGGCGTAATTGAAGTGCACCATCTGGTCTTCAGGCGCGGACTCGGCTGCACGAGCCAGGAAGGATGTTCCCTGATCGAGCAGGCGTGCGCGTTCGGCCTCTTTCTTCTCTTCGCGCGAAGCCTGAACAGCGACTGCTCCGGCATTGTTATAGATTCCGATTAGAGGCATCTCCGCCGAGAGCGGAACCAGCGATGCCAGCGCACGTCCCAAATCGCCGAGTTTCGCGTAACCAAGTCCCGCGTAGAATGCAGCCTCGGTGTAGTGGGGGTGTTTCTTCTGCAGCTTGATGAAGTATTCGGTGGCTTCTTTCCACTTTCCTTCAAGCATATAGAACCTTCCCAGTTCAAAGGCCGACTGCGGGTAAACGGCGCCACCATTGGCCTCGCCGAAAAAACGGAGTGCGTTCTTCAGATAATTCGCGCGCTTGGGGTCGCGCTCGCTCAACTGCACCCCTTTTACGTAGGCCTCGAACGCTCGCTGAGGAATCTTCGTAGCTTCTTGCACCAGTTGGTTCTGAGAGAATGGCAAAGCTTTATCGCGTTGGTAAAGAATCTGATAGGCAATTCGACCCTGAATGTTCTGAAGTGTGGTAAGCAGGCCCCCGAAATCAAACTGCCGGGTGGCCCATGTGCCGTCCAGGACCTCCCCCAGTGTGCGTCCCTCGTTGACCTTGATCACACGCGCAGTCACCTGGACATAGGCTTCGGCGGGCGACTTATCATCGGCTTTGGACTCACCCGCCTGTCCACCTTCCTGGGGTGGCATTACGGAATAGGTTCCGATCACGATCATCGTGGCTTTCGCTTCACGGGCCAGTTTGATCGCGGTAGCGCGCGAAGGGATCACTGTCGGAGGCAAGCGTAAACGCTGGTAGGCGAGTTCGCGTTCATCATTGGAGACCACAATGAGGCCCGGCTTGTTTAGGAGTTCCGCCACTGAGTTCGCAAAACTCTCGCCAACCCAGTTGTATTCCGGTCGATTCGAGGTGTTTTCGAAAGAGAGCACCATCACAACATCAGCGCTGGAGGGCGTTTGGCCAAAAGCCGGGAACGCAGCTAGGGTTACAAAAAGCGCCAATGCCGGGGCCAAAAGTAAATTTCTATATGAAGTACTTCGCATGAACATTCAACAATCCCTTAAACAATCCTGGGGGTATGGCCGATCAGACCGCGGGGTTTGATGCCACGCTCATACCTGCGGTTGGTCAGCCCCGGGTGCTCCGCAAGTCAGCAAAAATGCGTCAGTTAATGGGCGTTACTGTTCGTGGCAGGTGTCGCCCGGCGCATGCTCGCACTGGATTGTTGGGACTTTACCAGAAAGTAAGCACTGGCAGAAACTGCGGGGCCAGACCTGGCCGACAGGAGTCACAATGGTGCCCAGGGACTCCAACGCGTTGCCATCAGAGTCGTGCGGGGTTGAGAGCCGGTAAACCTAGTTGTGGCATATGTTGAACCTTTGGACGATCCCTGATCATCCGGTCATGGAACGCGTAAAGGCCTTCTTAGCGAGTCAAATTAATAGTCTGTGCCTTCAATCTGCCCGAGTGCTGACCGCCTCTCGAATAGCCACCAGCCAAAATCATAAGAGATTTCGCGTTTCATCGAGCCGCCCCAGCCTCTGGCATATGTCGTGCACACATAAACTGCGGCCGGGCGAAGGTTGATTACCGGACGGGTTTTTTACGGATTCAACCAAGGTGAGTCGCCAGGCTTGATCAGACTCCGCCATTATTCCATCGCGTTAAGGGAGCCCTACACCCGTGAGCACAATCCTCCAATCCAACACAACGTCCCTCGGAGGCTTCGAACCAAAGCCACGTCCTGGGGAGTCAAGTATCGGGACCTCTTTTTCGCAGGCCCCAAATCTTCACTCCCAGGTAGACGTCCTCACCAACTCAATCAGTGATGAAGCAGTGCGGTTAGCCCTGGGTAAGATCCTAACCGATCTAGTTTTCCTTCTGGATTACTTAAGTCTGGTCGCCGGCCCGCGAGGTCTTGGTGAAATGAAGGAAGTGGTCTCAATTCTGGACACTGTACGCCGGGAAGCTTACTCGCTAGCCGTGTTCATTGAGGACCACGCGCTGCGATTGGAAGGTCTCGATGATTCTTTAAGCGAAGCGCTCGACAGTTCTGCTTACGCTATCAACCACGAAGTCGGCCGAATGTTTAATGACGAACTTGCTCAGATGGCCCCCGACCGGAACGATCAAGAGACCCGTGGGACCCTGCAACACGCGCAAGGAGTGCTGACTAATTGCTTCCAGCAATGCATGATTAATCTCGCACGCGTGTTTGACACGAGTCTAACCAATGCGGGGCTATTCCAGGATTGGCAGAGCAGACGAGAAAGCTCACTAGCTCTGTATCGCGATCTCTCGGAATTGATTGCCCTGGTTCAGGCAAGCCAGAAGGATTCGCTCAGTAATTTTCCTGAACGGTCCCTCGATTTTCTGGCGAGGCGGCTAACCTCATTTCGGCAGGGCAGTATGCAGAGCCTAATGTATAGGGATTGGCAACAGTACGAAGCTCTCTCGGAGGCGATTATTGCATCAATCAGGAATCGACAAAAACCAGCCGATCTATTGCACCACATGGCCTGCTATTTGGAAACTTTACTTGCCCACGTGAGGGCCAGGTCTGTCCTGGCTGACCTGGCGCTTGAGCCTATGTGTATTTATGAAAAGATTGAAACCTGCTAAAAAGCTCGCCGCCGTACGCACTACCTTCCCCGGTCTTCAGATCAAGCCTGCCTTGTTCGGACAACTAGGATCTCTCCAAAAACCTGGCGTCCTAAAGCATTCCGAGTTGCAACTGGGTTGTTACCTGGCTTCGAGAGGTAGGGGACGTTTCGCCTAGCCTCGTTCCTGGTTTTTCCCGATATTCGTTTCCCCGATTGTCTTCGAAATTGCTTCCGACGCCACTGACGAGCATAATCATCCGACTCAAGTTCCGACGAGGTTTCGGTGATTCTACTCTTAGGCATCTTCATGACACTGCTCGGGGCTTCCCTCGATGCGACCTCCTCGAGTATCTTCGTTGCACCGCAGGCCAATTCGATCAGCGGACACATTTCCGACGAACGCCGTAACCTGATTCCCGACCTGCACGTCGAACTTCTCAACGACGTAGATTCGGTGATTCAAAGAGCGAAGACAGATAGCTCCGGCCTCTTTGTATTCCGAAGACTCTCATCTGGAGTTTTCCAGGTGAGAGTCCGGACGTTTGGGACCAGCTACATTGGCCAAACCAAGCGAGTCCAGCTTGAACGCACGCGTGCTTTCGAGCAGGTAGATTTTGTTTTGGTAACGAAACAGATCGCTTCGACGACCGCCACTGCAGGGGCTGTATTTGTCCAGGAAGTTCCCGAGCCGGCCCGGAAGGAATATGAGCGGTGAGCTGCGCTGCTGCAGCAAGCTGCACAGAAAAAGGAAGGCCTGGAGATACTAAAAAAAGCGATCGAGATCTTTCCACTTTACTTCGATGCGCTTGAATTGCTGGGCAGAGAGTACGTAAAACAGCAGGAGTATGAGCCGGCAATTCCAGTGCTGACCAAAGCAATCGAGGTTAACAGGCGAGCGTATCAGAGCTTGAACGCACTCTCGGTCGCTCAATACCATCTCAAGCAATTCCCCCAAGCGGTTGAGTCGATGAGACGCGCAATCGTTCTTGACCAAAGATCGATTAACGCGACTCTGTGGTTGGGAATGTTGCTGCGTCAGACAGGGAAGTTGGATGAGGCAGAGACTTATCTAAAGCAGGCGGATCAATTGGCCGAGTCGAAATCGCCGGAGGCGCACTGGCAGTTGGCGCTGCTGTTCAATCAGGTCAAGAGATACAAAGAAGCTGCGGACGAACTGGAGCTGTTTTTGAAAATTCAGCCCGAGGCAAAGGACACTGAGCTTATCAAGAAACTCATTCAGCGGTTCCGGCAACAAAGCGGCGGCAGCGGGAGCCAGTGAAATTGCAGGTCACAAATTTTCAGGTCCAGAGTCAACTCGCCTATCTGCCGGAAGAACACGCTTGGCTGAAATGTGATTGCATTGGCGTCCCGTACGGCAGTCGAACCCTAGCCAATAGCGATAGTCAAGTGAACCCGGCACATCGCCCGCGTGAGTGCCAACCCTGATGCAGTCCTTCTTTTGCAGCTCACCCTAATTGTATGCTGCTATTAGCCGCGTTATGTCGCGAGGCGGTCAAAAGACCCAGTTGAAGGATCAGGTGGTTCGGATCATTTCCGCCATTGAGTTCGGAGTTGGCGAAGGCACTTCGGCTTTGGAAGATGAAGACGACTTACAACC
>JBGTHZ010000010.1:0-5037 GCA_041745915.1 Pyrinomonadaceae bacterium
GCACCACGAAATGAGATTCAGAAAATGACAATTGAGAAATGGAAAATGACAAATGAAAAATGGTCTTTTCACTCTCAGCGTCCCTGTAGTCATTCAGCTCGCAGAGCCTCAATTGGATCCAGCCCCGCCGCTTTCCATGCCGGATACACCCCAGAAATCAGACCAACAGTTCCCGACACAGCGAAGGCAACTGTAACGGCCAGGAGCGGCAGTGCAGTCGGCACGGGCGTTAAGACCGCGACCAGCTTAGCCAGCAGGAAGGCGATGGTGATGCCTATCCCACCACCCACCAGTGACAGCAATGTTGACTCGGCCAGAAACTGTTTCAGTATATCTGTGCGGCGGGCGCCGATGCTCTTGCGGATGCCAATTTCTTTAGTCCGTTCCGAGACGCTAACCAGCATGATATTCATGATCACGATGCCGCCGACCACCAGCGAAATGGAGGTAATACCGATGGCGGCAATCTGAATAGTGCCGAAGATCTTGTCTCGCAGCTCGTTGATAGCGCTGGGCGTGATGATCCCGAAGTTGTCTTTTTCAGCGGGCGACAATTTACGGCGCGTCCGCATGACGACGCGCGCTTCATCAACGGCGTCCTGATAGGTTTCGGGACTGGTAGAGGTAACACTAAGGCTGATCGATCGCCGGGAGCCGTAGAGCGCCAGAAAAGTTGAGAGGGGCATGGAAACGTACATGTCCTGCGGCTGTCCAAAGACCGAGCCCTTTGCTTTACCTACTCCTATTACTTCAAATGCCCGGCCGTCGATGCGGATCGTTTGCCCAAGGGGATTCGATGTGGGGAAAAGTTTGTCGGCGACATCGGCTCCAATAAAGGTCACGTTGCGCCGGCTGTCCTCTTCTACTTTGGTGAAGTAGCGACCGTCACCGACTTCAATGCGTTCGATCTCGGCAATGTTCGGTGTGGTAGCGCTGATGCGTATGCGAAAAAGGTGGGTGGCGCGAAACTTAACGTCCCCGGCGGCATCTTCCTTCGCGCCTACGTCCTGGATGGAACCGGCGCGCGCCCGGAGGGCCGCGGCATCGTCGAGAGTTACGTCCTTGTTACGGCGGCGCGCCGCGTTGAGCGCTTCCACACTGGAAAAGTCGTCAATCGCATACTTGCTCACCGCGAAGGCATTCGTCCCGATGTTGGCAATCTTCTCATCGACATAGGAATTGAAGCCTTCGATTAGAGACACTACGACAATCACCGTAGCCACTCCGAAGATGACGCCGAGCAGCGTCAAAAAGGAACGCAGTTTGTGTGACAGGATGGATGCTAAAGCGAGTTTTAGCGCTTCGAGATAAGGCATTTGAGCAACCTGAAATACAACTGTAGCAACCCGTTGGATCTCATTTATCACTTACGCAGCTAGCGCTGGGCATGTTTCGTTCTGACCAGGTACGGGTTTACAAATGGACCTTTTTAAACTTACTGCCGACACAATTTTGCGCTATTCCGCAACCAGGCTCCAGTGCTGGTGCAGTTTGAACATCGTCAGCCTTGCAGCATCACTCGACTACAGAACCGAGAGCCGTAGCGACCGGATGCTGAGTTCAAGTCACCCAAATGCCGTATTCATGATTGCGTGTTGGATCCGGTCGCTACGGCTCGCGGTTCTGTAGTCGAGTAGAATTTTCAACGATAAGTCAAACTCCACCAGTACCGAGGCTCCAGCAGGATGTGCTGTAATTTATTTTGGGTTATTCTTGCCGCACGGGCAGGAGTGGCGCATCTTCTCGCAGCGCGACATTATGGTTTTATGACGAAGCCCGTGCGACCATTGCATCCACACAGGCGGCAGGCTTTCGGGTTTGCCGCTTTCTTTCGCCCTGGAATCCACGCTCCATTAGTGTTTTAGCCAATATGAGCGAGGACGGCAGATTGACAAGTACTTCGTCGCTTGCTTAGAGAGCGGTTGCGCCGGGAGAGAGGCGTAGCCGCTCTCTTTTGTCTATTAGTTTTAAGTAATTGATAACACTGGTGCACCCGGCATGATTCGAACATGCGACCCCCTGAGTCGTAGTCAGGTACTCTATCCAGCTGAGCTACGGGTGCCCTGAAGGACGTAAATAGTAAATCGTAAATCGTAAATAGTAAAACGGTCCCAACGCATAGCACTGTTCTAAACTCCGGTGTGATGGCTTACGATCCACGAAACTTTGTGTGATTTCGGTTTTTAACCCTTTGGCCTAAGCTCAAAACAAATTATTTAACGTGCGTAGTAACCCGGGCGAGTGCGAGCGATGAGCTCGGGATGGGTAACTTCGACTCGTATCTCATGCCATTTACCATCGCGCGGGCGATCGGGGGGCGCCTGGTAAGCGACCGTGTAAAGCGTGCGCAGGTCCGCCGCCACCTCGGCGTAAAGTTTGGCCATCTGATCGAGACGATTGATCTCGGTAAGGCGACCGCCGGTGCGATTTGCCAGACTCTGCAACCTGATCCGCGCTGCGGCATAGATTCCGGTGATGTCAGGACCGGGAATGGGCAATCGCTTCGGATCGCCGGACGGCAGCGCGAGGGGATAGATCGTCACTCCCTGCCGATCCGCAGCGTTAAGTACCATGGTCAGCGGAGCACTGGCGTCGGGCCTGATTGCCGCAAGCGCTTCTTCATCAGTTTGAGCCCGCGCCACCACCCGGCGATCCAAATTGCGCATCTCCGTATCGAGGCCGTCAGTTAGCACCACGATCGCTTTGCGTCGCTGACCTTCTCTCTCCAGTTGCTTGAGAGCATATTTCAGTGCGTCATAAAAATGCGTCTCTCCAGCTCCATCGGCAAGCTGGATCGCATATGCAATCCGGTTGCGATTGATGGAAAAGTCAATGAGCTTTTTGGTTTTCTCATTGAATTGGATGACCGCCACGCGGTCTTCGGGCGCCAGAGCATCAAGGAAGCGTTGGGTGGCCAGTTTTAACTGCGGGCGAAAGTTTATCGTGGACCCCGAAACATCAAGCAGCAACACCAGACTGAAAGGAGCGTTGGTTGGTTCGAATTGTGAGATCGACTGTTTGACTCCGTCTTCGTAGACCGCGAAATCGTTTCGGGTTAACGAAGTGATGGCCCGGCCATTCTTATCCACGACGCCCACATTCAATTGAACGAGGGAGACACTCGTGCGAACAACGTCGTCGGGTTCCTGGGCCCGAGTTACGTTGGTTGACACAAATATCAGCGCCAACGCAATGGCGAATGAAGTTGATTTGAGGGGTTTAGCTACGGGTTTTCGCAATAGAGTCATCGGGAATCGCCTGTCATGGTTTGTTGAGTATGCCTGTCAGCTTCAGTTTTTCCAATCCGGCTCGCAGGTTGGCATTGGGTCGCTACCTTCGGACGCCAAAACCCGCAGTCCAGTTGCTTGCGGGCTACCTAAGGCTGTGCGGAAAAACCCAGAAAGCCACAAGAATTTGCAGGTCGGGAAGGCGGACCCTGTCCCCGCCCAAGCTTGAAGCCACTACGCAACGCCTGGGAGATTGAGTGCGGGTATTTTGCGAGCCATGTAAGGACTCCTTTGGAGGGAGGATGATTGAGTTGTTAGTCTCGTCGACTTATTTTCGTCGTCGGAGCGGGGACAGGGTCCGCCTTTCCCACTGCAATTTGGCGGGGCTTTAGCCGTCTTCTAAAAAGTTGAATGCCAGCATCAGACGATGGCGTATAATGCCTCACATCTAATACCAACGGCGATTACCTCAGTCAATCGTCGGTATTCGAAAACCGAGACCCTGATATTGTTAACCCGTCTCCTGCTTTAGGCAGAGACCTCACGACCCTTTCTTTGCCGGAGGCCCAAAATGTATCGACCAAATTTTTGCTCTGAGTGTGGCGCGAAGATACTCCGCCTGCACTGGCATGCGTGGACCAGTCGTAGATTCTGCGACGTTTGCTCAAGGCGCTTGCGCAGACATCGCCTGACAAATTCCCTGGTAGCTGCAACCGCGCTGTTCAGTATTGGGATGATCACCGGGCGAGCGGGACGTCCTGCGCCTCCTCCCCTGATCATCGAGCGCAGTGCGAACTCACCTCTATACAATTCGCAAGATGACAGCGCGACTAATAAGACTGATGAGACTCCAGCCAACGCTGAATCCACGAACTCGCCTCCGCGGCAGACATCTGAGGCCTCGACTGAGGAAGAGTCCGTTTATATCTGCGGTGCGCGGACAAAAAAGGGGACACCCTGCGCCCGTCGCGTTCAAAGCGCCGTGCGTTGCTGGCAACACAAAGGTTCGCGGGCGATTCTTCCGCCGGAAAAATTGATGGTCAAAGACTAATCCTGGTTCTAGTGGTACGATAGGCCGCAAGGATTGGAGGTTTGAATAATGCAGGCTCTTGACACGGCCCCAGAGGTCAGCTTCTCACCACTCTTGCATAGTTACACGCTCGAAGAGTTTTGGGCCTTGCCGGACCCCGACGATCGCTCTCACTACGAATTGATCGGAGGTTTTCTTTTCATGGTTCCACCACCTGACCCGCCTCACGGTTCCATAGATGCCCGTTTAGTCAGATCGCTGATGCAGTTCCTCCTCGCTCACGACAATCATGGCGAGGTTCATCATCCGCGCGAGCCAATCTATACGGACCTTTTCGCAGGAATTTACCTGGAGCCTGACATGATGTACGTCTCGCCGGAACTAGGTGAACGTATGGGGCGAAAACGCACGTCCGCCGACATCGTCTTTGAATACCTCTCCGCCAGCAACGCCGTTTACGATCGCACGACGAAAGCGCATACGTATCTTGCGCTCGGTGTCCGCGAATTATGGCTGGTGGATCACTCTACGATTACCGTCGAAGTACGTTACGCAACGGAACGCAAAGGCAAGCCTGCCTGGGAGACATGGGTTTACTCCAAAGGCGACTCAGCAGAATCGAGAGTGTTGGTGGGCTGGCAAGTTTCCGTTGAAGAATTGTTTGCTGGCCTGGTCTAAGTACGCAAGAACCCTCGCTAATTTGCAGGTCAGGAAGGCGGACCCTGTCCCCGCCTCAAGCTTGGAATCCACTCAGTGTAAGAGCGGGGACAGGGTCCGCCT
>JBGTHZ010000011.1:0-17919 GCA_041745915.1 Pyrinomonadaceae bacterium
ACGCTCCTCTGCCTAAGGAAATCGCGTCGGGAGCAGAACCCTTTTACGTCATTGGCGCAATCGCCGGCGGTTAAGACATAAAGACAAATCCGGGAGCCATTTCGCGCCGCAGCAATACACGAGGAAAAAATCATGACCAAAAGCAATACAAACACTATCCGACTCCATCGAGTGCTCCAGGCACCGCCCGAGAGAGTTTACCGGGCATTCCTTGATGCAAAGGCAATGGTCAAATGGCTCCCGCCCAATGGATTCACGGGCCAGGTCCATCACCTCGATGCAAAAGTCGGAGGCACTTACAGTATGTCGTTCACCAATTTCACTACCGAAAAGAGCCACTCCTTCGGTAGAGAGTATCTTGAGCTAACGCCAAATGAACGCATCCGCCACACTGACAGATTCGACGATGCGAATCTGCCGGGAGAAATGCAGACGACGATCACGTTGAGGCAAGTTTAGGTCGGAACTGAAGTGAACATCGTTCAGGAGGGAGTGCCGCTGTTATTCCGGCTGAGGCTTGCTATCTCGGTTGGCAGGAATCGCTAACGCTGCTGGCGACACTCGTCGAAGCTGAGATTCCAGATCAGACTTAAACATCGAGGCTGGTAACTTCATCGGTGGCCCTGACGACTCAAGAGATGTCACGGATGAAAAGCGCAATACCACGAGGGAAGTCACTTCACGGCAGCGCCGGTGCAAACCAAACCGGGTCAGGCCTGCGATTCTTGCGATTTTCAACAATCCGGTGTTCCGAAGTCCTCGGAATGACTGGAACCCGATCTCTAACTTTTCCTCCCGCATCATCCATCTTGCTGCGAAATGAGCTTGGCGGATAAGTTGAGCAATTTGAACCAAAATCGCGCTGGACCATCGTCAAAAACTGTGACAGTAAGTTATTGAACCGATTGGTGCCGAGGGCGGGAGTCGAACCCGCACGTCCTTACGGACAACGGATTTTAAGTCCTTTGAAATCGGTATCACCTAGTCTTACGAAACGATACGAACCAGTATTTACGCGCTAGCGGTCGTCAAGGTATGGCTTCGTCTGGTTCTCGTGTAAAAGGCCAACTCCTTTGCAATGCGGGATCATGAAAGAGCCGCTGGCATAATCCTTGTGTTCAGTCACCGTACTCCCCTTCTTATTCTGAGAGGATTTGGTTGGCTTTGCGATTAGGTGAATACATAACCCCTGGTTGCAGCGCCGTCCAGAATCAAAGAACAACAACCTGGAAAGCAGATCTAGGAGAAGTGGAATATGAAACACAAAAAGGTGAACTTAAGGGTCGCAGGCTTTGCCCTCATGGCAGCACTATTGCTGCCAGTGAGCGCATTCGCTGTCGACCCGCAGCATCACGGGAATGATCACAATCGCGGAAATTCTCAAAACCGGAATGGACGCAAGCACGATCGAGTTCACGATCGGATAGAACGTCGGCACGATCGCTTTCACGATCGCTTCGGGGACCGAAACAACAGGCGGCATCGTGCATTTCATCGCGAAGCTAGACAGGACCATCGCCAGTTTCATGATCGGCGACGCGGGAACGACCAGCGTCGTTTCGACAGACGTTGGTAAAAAACCCGACGCTGACTGAGAAAAGGGAGAGCCCCGTGGGGGGCTCGTTTCTTTTTCTCTACTAATTCGTGAAAGGCTCAGTCACGAAAGTAAAGTCATTTGTAAGCGCTGATATTGGCGCTGGCGGTGCGCACGTATGAGGGTTTCCCGAATTCGGTCCATGCGAAATGCACGTCATCACCGAGGCGGGCCATGCGCGGGAAACCACTTGACCGCGAGATATCTGTCTTAGCGATAACGGCGGCTGGCCCGAGCGCACCATCGGGACGAACACGTCGTACTTTGATAGCCCCACCCTCGGCATTTCCCGACAACCAGCAAACGAGGGCCGAACCATCAGGAAGTAATAAGGCGTCAACACGGCCCAGTGTTTCACCATCGTCCACTTCAATAGCTTCGCCGAATGACGCGCCCGCGTCGTCTGAAAACGCCGCTTTGACTCGCGGTGTGTCATTGGCTCCGGTATACCAAGCTACTGCCACGCGCTTACCGTCGGCGGCGACGGACGGACCGTTGACAGGGCAACCGTTGATCTCCCAGTTGTCCGAATGGACCGGACTTGGCGTACCCCAATTACCCTGTTGTCGGCTGACAAAGTGAATGTCGCGGATCTCCTTACCCGAGCGATCGCGGTAAACGGCTAAGGCGCCTTCTGAAGTGAGTGCGGCCGATGTTTGGCAACACTCGCACACACGATCGTCAAGTTGCGTCTCATCCGAAAGTTTGCCATCAGCGTCGATCGCAGCGTAACGGAGAGTCATACTCACGGGCAGTGGTGTGTGTTCATCGCCTTCCTCCTTGTGATCTTTGAGATTACGCCCATCTACCCAGACGGCCCCAACACGCCCATCAGGGAGTGGTATCAACGAGACGAACCCATGCTCAGTTTGCGTTCTGTCCGTGTGTGGAACAATTGGTCTTCCCCAGGTCTTACCGCCGTCCTTAGATCTGGCGATATTAACGTCGTAGGCGTAAGTGCCGGAACCGCTCTTCACCAGCCAGTGCGCTGCAAGGGAGCCATCGGCAAGAGCGATCACCGAAGGGAAGTCGGCCCAGTTCACAAACCAGTTTTCGCCTGCCGCGACGGTCTGGGCCGTAGACCAACTACCTGCATCTCGTGTCGCGAAGCGTAACGCGTAACGTTTACTGCCAATCTTCTCCACCCAGCTTAGTATGATTCGGCCGTCCGCAGTCGAAGTCATTTCCGGCTCGCGACTGTCCACGCCAGCCGGAGAAGTAGCCGGCTGAATCATTAGTGCAGACTGTGTGGTTGAAGAAGGACTACCAGCCTTTTCGGTCGACGAATTGGTGCCGCTCCGGTTACAACCGAAAGCCAGAACCCCCGACATCAAGAACAGGAACGCGCGTAACGTCCAAGACTGTTTCATATAGCCTTACACTCCTTCATCGGAAGACTACCTAGCTATGAAAACGCTGAAGGATAGTACCTAACTGCTTGGGAAGCCTAGTAGAGCTATGGTATATTCCGACTTCCCCCTAACGAACGATGAGTAGACCAGACCGCGACGACTATGCATAAGCGGTTCCTAGCAATCACTGTCCTGACAGCTGCTTTGCTGTTCAGCCAGGGAGGCCACTTGCTGGTCGCCGCACTCTGCCCACATCTCCGGGCGGGCATGGCTTCGTGTGAGACACCACCTGCAAAAGCTTCAATGTCACATGAAGACATGGGGCATAGGGGCCATATGGAGATGGAGCCGGTGTCGCAGCCTGAGCCTGCATCTCAGCCAAATCCCCATGCTTTTGCTCTAGGCCAGCCGATTGGTCCCTGCTCACACTGCGCTGTGCATTCGCGTACTACTCCAAGTACCGTTTCGCTCAGAGAAACTGAAGCTGCCAAGCGCCCGGTGGCGCTTAATCTCCCTCTTAATGTTTCCCGATTTGCGGATGTGGTTGTGTCGCCCGTTGCAGTATTGATTTCAAGAGCGCACGGTCCCCCAGGTGAAGCTGTCCCTAGGCATGTCCTCATTAACATCTTCCGCATTTAGTACCTTCCGACAAATCACATTCGTGATCTGACGCAGGCGTTAGCCTGTGTCGTCTGATATCCACACCATTCTTCTGTTTTAGAACACCGCACTGGTCGTCTTGACGAACCATGTAAGGGGGAACAATGAACCGGCCCAGTAATTTGAGTATTGCACTGCGAACACTCAGCGCACTTGCCTTGATGTTTGCACTCACCATCAGCGTATTGCCGCAACACGAGGGGCACGTCATGCCTAAGCCCGCGGCAAAACCGAAGCCGAAGAGTGCGCCGAGGAAGAAGAAGACAGTTACGCGCGCGAGACGAACTCCTGCGAGACGACCAACCAGACCGAGACCTTCGCCCTCGCCCAGCCCGCACGTAATGACGCCCGGCCTGCAGATGCCGACAGCATCGCCGTCACCGAGTCCGGGCCACGTTATGACGCCGGGTATGCAGATGCCCACAGCGTCGCCGTCACCGAGTCCGGGTAATCTAATGACGCCGGATATGCACATGCCGACGCCCACGCACCGGATGGACCAAATGACGCAACCCCAAACTCAGGACATCAAGAGACCGCGGCGCCAAGTCATACCGGCCAGTCCAATCATGAGATTGGAGGAGCTTGAAGCGATGGCTGTCCAACGAAATCCGACGTTGGCACAGGCAGAAGCAGTCATTCGCGCCGCTGAGGGGCGTAGACGTCAGGCTGGGTTGTTTCCTAACCCGATAGCGGGCTACTTCCTGGAAGAATTTGCCTTTCGGTCGCCCAGCGAAACGATGGAGCAAGGCGTTTTCGTAGAGCAGACTATTCCACTCGGCGGGAAGCTGAGCAAGGCGCAGCGAGTGTTTGCCCGCGAAAAAGATCAAGCGGTGATTCTTGCTGAGGCGCAACGCCTCCGCGTTGCCAACTCAATTCGGGTGCTTTACTACGAAACTTTGGGAGCACAAAGCCTGGTTGAATTGCGTGACGACCTCTCGCAGCTAGCGCGGGAAGCGGTGGAGATTACAAAGGAACTCTATAACGTGGGCCAAGCCGATCGTCCCGATCAACTTGAGATAGAGATTGAGGCGGAGCGTTCCGAAATAGATTTCCTGCGAGCGCAGAACGACTGGCTACGGTCATGGCGGTCGCTTGCGGCGATGGTAGGCAATCCGGAACTGGCGCCTGCACGGCTTGCAGACGGTCCGGAAGATGGGCTTGCCGCTTTGAATGAAGTGCAGTTGTTGGACACATTGCTAACGGGAAGTCCTGAATTCAGGGTGGCTCAGGCAGGTGTGGAGCGAGCGCGGGCCGTGCTGTCGCGAGCCAGAGCTGAACGAATTCCCGATCTCTTTCTACGTGGTGGTCTCGGCTACAACTATGAGCGGTTTGACCAGCTGCCGCCCGCGACCGCCGGCCGCCGTAAGGGCGCGGAGGGACGTCTTGAAGTAGGGATCAACGTCCCGATCTTCAACCGCAACCAGGGCGGGATTGCCGCTGCAGAAGCCGAACTAGCAATTGCCGAGCGTGATCTAGAGCGCCTGCAACTGGTTTTGCGCTCCCGGTTCGCATCAGGTTTACGCGAGTACCGGAACGCCCAACAAATGGTTGAACGATATCGCACCCAAGTGGTGCCCCGCGCGCGGACGGGTTACCAGATGTATCTATCCAGCTTCCGCCAGATGGCGGCGGCCTATCCGCAGGTGCTAATCGCGCAGCGGACGCTATTCCAGGTTGAGGTCGAATATGCCAGAGCTTTGATCCAGTTGCGGCAAGCCGCTGTTGGTCTCCGTGGATTTCTACTGGAAGGCGGATTAGATCCCATTGGAAAGCCGGGCGAATCTGGCGAGCGAACCGAAGGCTTCAAGCTGCGGTCAACGAGCGAAGCCACGGGCGGTTCTGAACCGTGAAATTGGCTGCGATGACGACAAGAGATCTGAGGAAGAGAGTTATCAAGAGGTTTTCGAACAACACAGGAGTGAGAAATGGATAAGAGCAGACGCAGTTTCATAAGACGTTCATCACTTTTTGGTGCGGCCGGTTTGCTGGCTGGCTCGAAGGTGGCGAATGCGCAACATGAAGGACATGTGATGCCTAAGCCTGAGGCCAAGCCCCAGGCTGATAAAAAGCCTGACAACAGACCGTCAGCCGCAGGCGGCCAAGGTCTCGTGCATAGTCCAGATGTCCCGAAGCTGCCGTGGACCATGGACAACGGCGTGAAGGTGTTTCGGCTTGATTCAGAAGTGGTCAAGGTGCAGTTACTACCAGGCAAAGAAATGTTTGCTTGGGGCTACAGCGGCAGTGTGCCTGGTCCCACCGTCGAGGTGAACGAGGGCGACCGCGTACGCTTCATCGTTACAAACAAGCTGCCTGAAGCCACGACCATGCACTGGCACGGTCTGGAGGTGCCGCTCAATATGGATGGCGTTCCTTTCATCAGCCAGCCCCTCATTGAGCCGGGCCAGACCTTCGTCTACGAATATACGGTTCACCAGAACGGCACATTCTTCTATCACTCGCACATGGCGATGCAGGAGATGATGGGAATGATCGGACTGTTCATCATTCACCCGAAGCAACCGCACTCGCCGCGTGTGGACAAGGATTTCGGCCTAATCCTTCAAGAGTGGGCGCTGCTTCCGAACAACCCCATCCCAAATTCGTTGGCGATGGAATTCAACTGGCTCACGATCAACGGCAAGGCCGGTCCGGCGACCACACCGATGATAGTGAAGCAAGGCGAGCGAGTTCGTCTTAGGGTCGTCAACCTGGGGATGGACCATCATCCCATGCACATCCATGGAAATCAGTTTGTTGTTACCGGCACGGAGGGCGGGCGGTCTCCTGAGTCCACTTGGTTTCCGCACAACACGGCGCTCGTAGGTGTAGCCCAAGCCCGTGATCTTGAATTCGACGCCGTTTATCCAGGCGACTGGATGTTTCACTGCCATCTGCCCCACCACATGATGAACCAGATGGTTTCGATGGTAGGCCCGATGGGCCATGCTGGCATGGGCTCCCAGCAGAAGGGGATGGAAGAAGGGATGGGTGTCATACGGCAAGGACACGCGCTGTCGGAAGATTTGGCTCCGGGGTTTGGACGTGGCATGGGCGACACCACCGAGAAAGACAGAAATACGACGAACCTCGTTGGGCCGAGCCCGCACCTACAACAGAACAATCTGAAAGAGACCGATAAGAAACGGGTGCCAGGCTATCCGCAGGACATGGTCATGATCATGGACAAGGAGGTCGCCAAGCCGGAAACCTACGGACTGCCACCGGGATGGACTGCCTCAATGATGGGAATGATGACGCTGGTTCGAGTATTGCCGCCCGATGTGTATGAGGAGGTCCAAAGGAGGATCAGAGAGGGCATTTCTGAGCCGCCGAAGGGCACACCCGCTCAGTCTCCGCACAAACATTGATCGTAAACTAACGGACGGGCGCCGGAGTCAAAAGACTCAGCAAGAATGGAAGATTTTATCAACAACACATAAGGGGAAGAACAATGAGGACAAGAGAAGGTAAAGAGAGCGGAATAAGCAATTGCATTTTGGTGATTGCGCTAATTCTTGGCGTGACAATGACGGTGTTCGTTTCTGGAGTGCAAGCGCAACAACCGAACCCAGGCAGCTCGCAGATGAGCAACATGCCTTACGACCTGCATTTCATCGACATGATGGCTATGCATCACCGACAGGGGATCGCCATGGGTCGTGTGGCTGAGCGAAAAGGCACTACGCCGGCGCTGCGAGCTTTTGCCAAGAAGACAGCGGACGAACAGGAGAAAGAACTACTCGAACTGAAGAAACATCGAGATCACTGGTATGCGGGTGCGCCGGAGATGGACCACTCACAGATGATGGCCCAGATGCATCAGATGACCGGTATGTCGGGCCACGCGAACATGGACATGCAAGGCGACATTGCCAAGCTTCAGGCCGCTACGGGGAAACAATTTGATCGCCTGTTTCTGGACATGATGATCCCACATCACCAGATGGCTATCGACATGTCAAAAGAGGCCGTGACGAAGGCGGAGCACGCGGAAATTAAAGAGATGGCGCGACTGGGAATTATCAAACAACAGAAAGAGATTGCCGAGATGAAGAGGCTCAAAGGAGGCGTTGTCGCCAAGGCCAGTAAGACGAAACCCAAGGCTAAGGCATAACCTAAGACCAGCAGTAGGCAAGTCCATTGAGGTTGAGCGGTGTGGGGCGCTAAGCGGGGGGCAAACCCGCGGCTAGCCCGACGCCCAAACCTTAACATGGCTTGAACACTTACTGGCCCCCAGACAGGGGTAATTTGCACATAGGAGGAATGGATATGCGACGAATCACAGGTTTACTGACGTTGTTGGCTTTAGGTGTCTTCGGTGCGGCTTGTAGTACGGCCGAGAACACAAACACCAACGCTAATGCAACGGTTGTGGCCTCACCGAGTCCGACTGCGATCCCGGCCGCAAACGCCAACGTCCATGACAACATGAACGCAAGTGAGCACGCGAACATGAACATGAATAAGAACGCCAACGCTAACAAGAAACCGTAGCAATGCATCTTAGGCGGTCTTAACTGGTAGTTCCTGTAAAGAAGCGACTTGGCAGGCATTCTAGGTCTGGTAGAGCGCCCCCCACTATCGACCAAACAAATCTGGCGGTACCCCTTGACTCTGTATCCGACTACAGGGTTTAGAATGGCTTTTGCCCTTAGGAATGTTACCAACGAGGAGAAATGTGGCACTCACATCTAAGAAGCCAGTCACAACTGGATTAACAGAACCACTCAAGATCGGCGAAGTAGCCAAGCATAGCGGTGTCGGAATCGAAGCCCTTCGATTCTATGAACGTAGCGGGCTCCTGGGTCGGCCGGGGCGCACTGAAAGCGGTTATCGCGTATACGATGAGGTTGTGCTTAAACGACTCGACTTCATTAAACGTGCGCAAGTTTTGGGTTTCTCGCTCAGCGAGATAAAGCGAATCATCGCCGACAAGCAAGCCGGTAAGAGTCCGTGTCTCGAGGTCCGCGACATTGTCCGCCATCGTCTTGAAGAATTGGACGAGCGGATGAAAGAGATGCGGCGCTATCGCAGGGAACTAGGAGGAGCACTTACCAAGTGGGAAGAAACAGGCGAACTCGATGGTCATGTCTGTGGATTAATCGAAGGAACGGACATCGAGCACTCCAACCCTATCCCGCACGGTCTGTAGAAAAGAAGCCGAAGAGATGTCGGGAATTCGCGCTCGAGACGGGAGAATCGGGGCAGAAGCGGGCGCAGATCCTGAGTTCCGGAGAAAGTAAAAATGAAGCCAGCTAAGCATGAATATCACACCGGACATGATCTATCGGGGCGTAATGAAACGGGTGCGGCGGCAATAGACCCAGTTTGCGGCATGACCGTTAATCCCGAGTCGGCGGCGGGGACCTACGAATACAAGGAACAAAGCTACTACTTCTGCAGTACACACTGTCTGAACAAATTTCGCGAGAATCCGGAACTGTTCCTCAAGAAGTCCACCGAGCAGACGACACAGCCGGTCGGTATTCAGCGCCAACCAAAACCCGCCACTTCAATCCCTCGAACCTACACCTGTCCAATGCATCCGGAAGTGCGTGAGGAGAAGCCTGGCTCCTGCCCTAAGTGCGGTATGTCGTTAGAGCCAGTTACGCTAACCGCGGCGACGCAAAAAATCGAATACACCTGTCCGATGCATCCTGAGATCGTGCGCGATGCGCCCGGCAATTGTCCTATCTGCGGTATGGCACTGGAGCCGCGAACTATCACCCTAACCGAGGAAGAGAATCACGAACTCAAAGATATGCAACGGCGCTTCTGGGTAAGCGTCGTGCTCACCTTTCCGCTGTTCGTGATTGGAATGAGTGACCTTATTCCCGGCGCGCCATTGCAGCGCATCGTATCGCCAGCAGTTTTACCGTGGGTTCAATTGATTCTGGCTTCGCCAGTCGTTCTATGGGGCGGCTGGCCCTTCTTTGTGCGCTTCTGGCAGTCGATAGTCAACCGAAGCTTGAACATGTTCACGTTGATTGGACTCGGCGTGGGTGTGGCTTATGGGTACAGCGTTATTGCCACGGTCTTCCCCGACATCTTTCCTCATGCTTTTCGCGGACACGGCGGCAGCGTTCCTGTTTATTTTGAAGCCGCAGCAGTTATCACCACACTGGTTTTGCTCGGGCAAGTTTTGGAACTCAAGGCGCGAAGCCAAACCAGTTCGGCGATCAAAGCGCTACTCGGTTTAGCCCCAAAAACCGCCCGGCGGGTTGGGCCCGACGGCGGCGAGCAGGACGTACCACTTGATCAAGTGCAGGTGGGTGATCTCCTGCGCGTTCGACCCGGCGAAAAGATACCGGTGGACGGCGTCGTTGTTGAAGGTACTAGCGCCGTGGACGAAGCGATGGTGACAGGTGAGGCCATTCCGGTTGAGAAAAAGGCTGGGGACCGTGTTATCGGCGCGACTGTTAATGGCACTGGAAGTCTGATCATGAAAGCTGAGCGAGTAGGTTCCGAAACGCTCCTCTCTCAGATTGTGCAGATGGTTGCGGAAGCTCAGCGCAGCCGCGCGCCGATTCAAAAGCTTGCTGATACGGTTGCGGCCTATTTCGTTCCCGCCGTAATTCTGATCGCTATCGTCACATTCATCGTGTGGGCCATTGTCGGACCAGAACCTCGTATGACTTATGCGATCGTGAACGCTGTCGCAGTGCTGATTATTGCTTGTCCGTGTGCTCTTGGTTTGGCTACTCCCATGTCAATCATGGTCGCCACCGGGAAAGGCGCCCAGGCCGGGGTGCTTTTCAAAAACGCTGAATCGATCGAGGTGCTTCGAGATATTGACACTTTGGTGGTCGACAAGACGGGAACGCTTACAGAAGGGAAGCCCAAACTCGTCACAGTTGCTCCCGTCGCGGATGTGAACGAGGACGAGTTACTGCGCTTCGCTGCCAGCCTTGAACGGGGAAGTGAACATCCCCTGGCAGCAGCCATTGTTTCGGGCGCTCAAGAGCGAGGGATTGAAGTAGTCAGCACACAGTCGTTCGAGTCAATCACAGGCAAAGGAGTGAAAGGGCAAGTTGATGGGCGCTCAGTAGCTTTAGGAAACCGCGCCTTGCTGGATGATCTGGGGATCGATCCTGGCGAATTGGTTGAGCAGGCCGAGAAGTTTCGCGCCGACGGCCAAACTGTGATGTTCGTCGCTATTGATGGCAAAGCGGCGGGGCTCGTAGGCGTTGCTGATCCTATAAAGGAGAGTACGCCTGAAGCTATCAAACAGCTCCATGAAGAGAAAATCCGCATTGTGATGATGACGGGCGATAGCCGCACGACCGCCAACGCGGTCGCGGCAAAGTTGAATATCGATGAGGTCGTTGCTGAAGTTTTACCGAATCAGAAGGCTGAAATTGTGAAACGTTTTCAGGCGGAAGGCCACAAGGTAGCTATGGCGGGCGACGGCATCAACGATGCGCCCGCACTGGCTCAGGCGGATGTTGGCATTGCGATGGGAACAGGAACCGATGTAGCGATGCAGAGCGCGAGTGTGACCCTGGTGAAAGGTGATCTGCGCGGCATCGTTAGGGCGCTCAAGTTAAGCCGCGCCACCATGGGCAACATCAAGCAAAACCTTTTCTTCGCCTTTATCTACAACGTGATGGGTGTTCCGATTGCCGCAGGTGTGCTCTATCCGTTTACCGGCCTACTGCTCAATCCGATGATTGCAGCCGCGGCCATGAGCTTCAGCTCTGTTTCGGTGATCGGCAACGCTTTGCGGCTTCGGCGAGCGCGCTTGTAACCGTGACCCGTTCGAATTCGGGGAGGCCTACCACTTCGTTATTCGGCTAAAGCTGAGCAACGACCCGCTTGAGCTTTTCATTCACCTCAGTAGCTACTGCGTCGAGATCCGCATTGTCTCCTACCACCGACATCATCGTCTTAGCGTCTATCGCCGCAACTACAGATGTTCCTGCGTTGTCAGCCTCATAAACGATGACATTGCAGGGAAGGAGCAGCCCGATGTTGAGCTCTTGTTGCAGAGTCCTGTATGCGAGAGGTGGATTGCACGCCCCGAGGATGACATAGTTGCGGAAATCAACGCCGAGCTTGTCTTTCAGTTTCTCCTTGATATCAATTTCAGAGAGCACGCCAAAGCCTTCCTCTTTGAGCGCGGCCCGAGTCTTTTCAAGAGCCTCTTCGTAAGGAAGATCAACCGTCTTACTGAATCCGTATTTTGAATGTTGTGGTTCCTGAGCACTCATCTTCGTTATCCTTTTCTATTCCAATAAGTCTCTACGCAGCCGTCCCAAACAAAGCTCCTATGCCTGCCGTTATTGCCATTGCCAGGGCGCCCCAGAAGGTGACACGTACTACTCCGATTAGGATACGGGCACCGCCGGTATACGCCGCCAGGGCGCCCAGAAGTGCGAGAAAGAATATAGAAGTTCCGGCGACAAGAAACACGAGGCTGGTCGCAGGCGCGTTGACAACTACCAGTAAGGGTAGCGCGGCGCCTACGGCAAACGTCACGGCGGAAGTAAGCGCGGCCTGAACAGGCCGGGCACTAATGGTTTCTGAGATGCCTAGTTCATCGCGGGCATGTGCAGCCAATGCGTCCTTTGCCATTAGTTGTTCCGCGACTTGATTTGCCAGAGTGGAATCGAGTCCTCGTTTTACGTAGATGGCCGCCAGTTCATTTCGCTCGTAAGGTTCATTGGCAAGGAGTTCCGTTCGTTCACGTTCGACGTCCGCTCGCTCGGTATCTGACTGAGAGCTGACCGAAACATACTCACCCGCGGCCATGGACATGGCCCCTGCAGCCAGGCCTGCGACACCTGCCACCAACACCGCGGTATGTGTTTGCATTCGACGCGGCCACACCCACAACCAGACTAGCTGTCGAGACTATTCCGTCGTTTGCGCCCAGAACGGCCGCGCGGAGCCAGCCAATATGCTGCGTACGGTGCCGTTCACGATGGAATACGGACATCTAAGTTTCCTTCCGTACAGCTTGGCTATGCATCTCTTAGGTCGGTCACTTCTTCGCGAAGATCGTCCAACCAAGCAGGACTCCGAAACCGAGGGAGACTAAAGCAGGAATCCACATCCAACTGAACCCACCGCTTATCCATCCGTGTCCCATCCTGTACCTGCCTATCCCCCCTTGGCCCATCATCCCATCACCCCACATTGAGCCGGTCATTGCCCCGCCCCCGAAGAACAGAAAAAGCACGATGACGACGACAAGCGCGATGATTAGCGGTGTCTTGCTCGATTCGTTCATAACATTAATCTCCACAGCAGAACTGGCGAAGGCTGGCCCTTACATCTTCTTCATTTCCATCTTCTTCTTCAGCGACATCTTCTTACCTGCTTTGCCGTGCATCTTCGACATCATGCCGAAGTGTTTGAGCAGAGCATTCGCATGCGCTGCCACTTGCTTAGAGTCTGGCTCATTAACCTGCACATCTGTCTCGAGCGCACTGACCTGGTCCTTCACCATTGAGCGGTCCTTATCCATCTTCTCCATCATCATCTGCATCTTCGATTTCATCTCAGCGCTCATCGTTTCCATGTGTTTTTGATGGATGGCTTCCATTGCATCCAGGTTGTGCCTTAGCTCGGCAACAGCAGCGCGTGCGAATTCGACGTCCAGGGCTCCTGGCTTCATCGCCTGATCACGGAGTGCCCTGGCGAACTCAGACATACTCTTCATGTGCGCCGTCATCAGCATGTGATGCGGCGATTTCACCATCATGGCCATCTCCGACTTCACGCCTGCCATGCCGGGCTTCTTCTGTCCGCTTTGTGCGTGCTTGTGTTGCGCCCATCCTGCCGTCGGAATCAGCAGAACAAGCATGATGGCCGTAGCTGACAGCAAGGTGCGTGTGTTCACTCTCATATTGTCGTCCTCTCCTCTGGTTGGTTAACTCGAATTCGGTCAGCGAGCACTGCCGACCATTTTTGCAAACCCTCGATACTCTCCTGCTTCGTTTCAGGTGTCTGTGGTATGTAACACAGAGCAAGTTTCGTGCCCTCAAACTACTCCTTATTTCCGTTGTTTCTTTGAAAACCGACATTGATTGGGTAGCACCCCGCGAAAATATCCGCAGCCCCAACTGTGGAATTGTCCGCAGACCTTCGGATTCGTTCGATGAATACTTGTTAAAAAGCTCAAGTTTGCGGCGAAAAGCACGGACCTTGCGATGGCATGTACATTGCAACCTACATGCACCAGATCCGCTGGGTCTAGGTGTTACATGTAGCTTGACAACAATTGCGAGGGTTCAATAGAGGGGCCCATTGAAATATGAAGAAGCGGCTTGCATCTTTGTTCCTTTTGCTCATGCTAGCCGGCAGCACGATTGCTAGTATTCCTCTGCACTTCGGTGAGAGCAATTGCAGCATGGACGGCATGATGGACATGGATTGCTGCAAAGCAGCACTCATGCAAACAGAAACGCCCGAAGTTGCCGACGCGAAACTATGTTGCGCGCTTAACTGCGCTCAGAATGGCACTACCTTGCCAATGCGTAGTATCCGCGTCACGCCGCCCTCACTGGCGCACAGTGCTTCTTATCCTGCCAATCAGGAACTGTTACCGAACCCATCAGTGCGATTCGTGCGCTCAGACTGTGTACACGGACCGCTTGGTGCGGCTCCCGCTTACCTTCGCAATCTCGCCCTCTTGATCTGAAACCAATAAGGCGAAATGTGCCCGCTTGTGGGCAGCTGTCTGCTTCGATCGCTCCACAGGTTTTGGGCAAATGTGTATCTATCGGATCGTCCCGAAAGAAAACAAGTGTCGCTCAACGTCAACTTACGACTCATCTACCGGTGACCTCGTGAACGACAAGACGAAAAGAAGGAGCAAGATCATGAAAACGAAAATTGAATTGATTGGGGTAAGTCTGGCACTTGTTCTCGTTGCGGCAGCAATGACAGTTCGCGTGTCAGCCCAACACTCAAGCGTCGAGCACGACAACAAGTCATGGAAGAAAGGAATGCTGCGTCTTCCAAAGTCAGCGTGGGCCGGTGATATTCGTTTGAAGAGCGGAATGTATCACGTGAAGCATGTCCTAGACGGAAACACCCACATAATCGTTTTCAAGCCGGTGACGATGCCTGGAGGAAAGGGGTTCCCCATATGGGAAGAAAAAGAAGTCGCTCGAGTGGAGTGTCGCGTCGAAACCGCCACTAAATCAGTGAACAACACTAAAGTTGTTTTCTCCAAAACCAACGCTGGCGACCGGTCGATAAAGGAGATTCAAATCGCAGGAGAGAAGTTCAGACACATTCTCTTACCACATACAAGCGAGAGGCGATAAATAAATGATCGGACTTCGTTAGAAGAATTAGGAGGCGTTATGAACAAGGAACGAAAACTGGAAAGTCGCAATTGGGTGAGTTCGCGCGGAAACATTCTGCTGCTGCTGTTGCTGGGAATCGTTGGGTTCCTTCTGTTTACAGATCATCGGGCTCATATGTTTGGCATCCTTCCGTATCTGCTGTTGCTCGCCTGCCCGTTCATACATTGCTTTATGCATCGAGGCAATAGCGGTCGTAACAAGCATTAAGGGGAGACACAAGCTAAACATGCGAAGTGATTCATTTATCAAAAAGGATTCTGTCATGAAAAGGATTTTGATTGTCGGGTTAATGATACTCGCCATTACCTTCATAACGATTGGGATTTGGTTACCTAAACCACAAAACCGGACAACACTGTCTGCTAATCCAATCGCAGATCAGGGCCCCCGCAACGCACCACGTCCAGCTACGCACAACCATGAGGCAATGAATCACGTGCCAGCGCACTATGAGGCTGCTCCGCCTTTGAATACGCTGCGAGGAACGCTGGCGCCGGAATTATTTGCGGGCAATGTGCAGCTCGCTTATCGCGCGGCTAAAGAAATTCCGCAAACTTTAGCGCAGCTACCTTGTTATTGCCATTGCGATATGAGCAAGGGGCACAAGAGTCTCCATAGCTGCTTTGAAGATGAGCATGGGGAGAACTGCGGGATTTGCATTGGTGAAGCACTGATGGCCTACAACCTCGAGCGCCAGGGATTTAAACCGACTCAAATCCGAGAGCGAATAATCCGGGCCTACGGTTCGGGAAGGTCCGACTAGTTGAACAATCAGTCTCATTGAAAGGAGAAATTATCATGACAAACGTCAAAGCATTAGCAATGACCGGCCTTGTGATTGCCGCGATTACTTACGTGGTGTGCGCCGCTTTTGTCGCGATCGCGCCAGAAGCCGCATCCACACTCGGGACCTACATAACGCACATGGACTTAAACAAAGTTGGAAGATCTGTTACCTGGGGTGGAGCAGTCATCGGATTTGTCTTTGTCACGATCTTCGTAGCGATTGTGTGCGCCGCATCGGGCGCAATGTACAACCGGCTTGCGAGAGCGAAGTCATAGCTGGTTTTTATGGAAGCGAGCATTCGAATCGTGAAAGACGCGGTTTGTAAGATGAAACTTGATGAGAATCAGGTTAAGAATCTCTTCACTCATAAAGGGCGAAGGTATTACTTCTGCTCCGTTGGATGCCGGGCTGAGTTTGAGAGGCATCCCGAGGATCACACCCAAGTCGCACCGTTAGAGGATGGCGTTAAGAACGATGTGTAGAGCGCGGTAAAGATTTGACCTGGCCCAAGAGAGTCTATATTGTTGTTGGCGATGAGGAAACGGTTCATATCCTTGGTACTTTTGCTAATGCTGGCTGGCGGTGTTGTTGTCGGTATGCCGCTGCACTCCAACGAAGAGAAATGTGCCCACGGTATGAGCGGCATGGACTGTTGCAAAACCGCTCAGGGGCATGGCAGCGACACCGATGTCGCCGCCGCGCGAGTATGCTGCGCGGTAAACTGTCCGCAGTCAGGAACAACCGGCGCATCCGTCCAATTGCCGAAGGTGTCAACCGTTCCGGTCGCCGTTCACCCGGCAGTTTTGCAAGCACCGATGCCTACACCGATTTCTTTTCTTGTTTCTAGGTGGTCGCACAGCCCACCACCAAGTTCGAATCCCGCCTACATTCGTAATCTCGCACTCCTGATCTAGTTCCAAATAAGGCCGTAGTGTGTCTTCTAGCAGCTGAATATTCAGCTGTGGGAGGGAGGCGTGTCCGTGTGCTGTTAACAGTTCAGGCTCGCTGCTGCTCTGGCTTGGTATATCTGTTCTGTCGCACAGAGCGAGCGTGCTGCGGCGTATGCTTTGGCGCGGCACTTGTGCCAGTTCATTGCTGGCTGTTAACCGTCTGTTTATTGGCAATTTCTTACGGAGGACGTGTAGACATGAAGAAACTAATGATCGCATTCGGCCTATTGGTGCTTACGGTGTTCGCTCTAGCTTGTGGCTCGAAGGACGCCCTTAGTGGAAAAGTCATTAAGACTGCCTCAGCAGGGAACAATCTAACCGCTTCTTTGGCAACGAGTGATGGAGTCCTTAAGAAGGGAAGAACCGAGTTTACGCTTACGTTCACAGATTCTTCAGGAAAGCCGGTTGATGTTGGAGCCGTTGCTTTGGTTTTTCACATGCCACAGATGGGAACAATGGCGGAGATGAATGATGCCGCCACTTTTACTACCACGGACACACCCGGTGTTTATCGCGGGAAGGCGGACATCGAGGTCGGAGGTGAATGGCAAGTCAGGATTACCTATGACGGACCAAAGGGACGGGGTCAAGCATCATTCCCGGTAACCGCTCAATAACCTAATACAGCGAAGGACGACCCTCTTAACAAAATGGAGTAATGAAATGAAAAGACTTTTGATAAGCATCGGCATTCTGGCAGCGCTTTCACTGAACACGGCTTCAGGCTTAGCGACGACAGGAGCTACTCAGAAAACAAAGGCCAGGACAGCAGCTGCAAAAACCGTAATTGGATACATCAGCGATAGTTCGTGTGGTCTTCAGCACATGGCGGGCATGAATGAGAAGGACTGCACGCTGATGTGTGTAAAGAACGGCAAGTTCGTGCTCGCGGATCGCGACCGGAAGGTTGTTTACCAGCTTGATAAGGTGGGCCAGGAAAAGGCTAAGGAGTTTGCCGGTCAGAAGGTAAAAATCACGGGTCGCGTTACCGGGAAAACAATTCGCGTAACGGCGATCGAAGCCGCCACTTAAGAACGGAAGTCGATTAGCGACAATGTCATGATTCATCGTCTCATAGAAATCTGCTTACGCAACCGGGGCCTTGTAATCGTGCTCTATCTTGGCCTTGCCATATGGGGCTACTGGGCCCTGGTGCATACGCCGATTGACGCCATTCCTGATCTCTCGGACAACCAGGTAATCGTATTTACAGATTGGCCCGGCCGTTCACCTCAGGAGGTTGAAGATCAGGTTA
>JBGTHZ010000012.1:0-62167 GCA_041745915.1 Pyrinomonadaceae bacterium
ACCCTGTCCCCGCTCTTGCGCTGAGTGGCTCTCAACCTTGAGGCGGGGACAGGGTCCGCCTTCCCAACCTGCGAATTAGCGGGGACCGAGCCGTCCTTTTGGGAATCGCTGAGTTTTTCACACGGCCTTGGTACCGCATGGGGTACTGACCTCATGAGACCGCGGCTTAGTCGCATAACACCCGCGCTCAGTTTGAATTTGTCGTTACGCTGTCATATTCTCTCGACAATAGCTTCCGAAGCGAAATCAGTCTCGGCAACAGTCAAAATGAGCTTTCTGCACTAACACGTTGCACACACTAAAAATGATTCTCGGCACAGAATGGGTTATCGACGCAGTCGGCTGTGATCCGGCAAGATTGACCGACCTCGAAAGGATGCGCGGCGTGTTCGATCGGGTGATCAGGGACCTCGATCTTCACGTTCAGGGCGAGGTAGTCTGGCACAAATTTTCGGTACCTGAAGCCATCAGTGGTCTGGCGCTGCTCTCTGAATCGCATCTTGCCTGCCACACCTACCCTGAATTCCGCGCGGTAACGTTTAATCTATACTGCTGTCGCAATCGCGAATCCTGGCCATGGGAAGCAATGCTCAAGGAGATGCTTGGTGCGACGCGAGTGACGGTTCGGATCCTCGAGAGATTCATCCAGGAGGACGAGCCGGCAAATGAGCAACTGGTTGGCCGCGGTGCGAATAAGTAACCGTATGCGACTCAAATTAGAACTTAGTTGCTCAACCATGCTGGTCGTTCATTTGGGCTTGCGCTGCGAGGGATTTCGATGAGCGTGCTTCAGGCGCAGTGCCCGGCGTGCGGCGGGCCTGTTGAATTTAAGAGCGGTCAGTCTATTGTGGTCATCTGCGGCTACTGTCGCTCGGCAGTAGCTCGAATAGATCGCGAACTTAAAGACCTGGGTAAGGTCGCGGAACTGGCAGAGACCGGATCGCCACTGGACATTGGCCTCCGCGGCACCTGGCAGGGGGTTTCGTTTGAGCTGACCGGACGTGCCCAACTCGGTCATGAGTTGGGTGGACGATGGGACGAGTGGTACGCGACGTTCTCCAATGGATGGCTCGGATGGCTCGCCGAAGCTCAGGGTCGTTTTTACCTAACATTCCAGTATCCACCTGTCGAGGGTAACCAACTCCCTTCGTTTGACCAACTGCGACTTGGCCAGCCTGTGCACGGGCTTCCTCAGCAGGCCAACTTAATAGTCGCGGAAACAGGCAGGGCAACGGCGCTTGCTGCCATGGGTGAGATTCCCTACTTGCTGACTCCGGGCGAGACTTACTACTACGCAGACCTCTCGGGCCTTAACGGCGCATTTGGAACTCTTGATTACAACCAGTCGCCGCCGCTTATATTCCTGGGTCATCAAGTAACTCTGGCCGACCTCGGAATTACCAGCACCCGGTCGCCTGAACGGGAACAACGCCGGGTGGGTGCAGCCCACCTCAACTGCCCGAAATGCGCTGGTCCGCTTGAACTGCGCGCGCCGGATAAGACCGAGCGAGTGACGTGTCCAAACTGTAACTCCCTGCTGGACGTTAATCAGGGGCAACTCAGCTTTCTGAAAGCGCTCAATGAGCCTTCTTTCACTCCGATCATTCCGATCGGCTCGAATGGCCAGCTCCCCGAAGGAAAGATGACAGTAATTGGGGCCATGCAGCGTAGCGTGACCATCGAAGGAGTCCAGTATTTTTGGAGTGAGTATCTTCTCTACAACCCGCAAATAGGATTTCGCTGGCTCGTGCACAGCGACAATCACTGGAATTATGTTCAAGCGGTCCCGCCGGGAGACGTTGTGGATTCGGTGAAAACGGCCCGCTTCCGCGGTAAGACTTTCAAGATTTTTCAGGATGCTCAGGCAGTCGTTGAGAGTGTGCTGGGGGAGTTTTACTGGAAAGTCGAAGCCGGCGAGAAGGTGGGCGGTGTAGATTACGTTCGTCCGCCCGACATGCTTTCCAAAGAAGTCTCGTTCGTGCCGGTCTTGGCCAATCAGCAAAATCCTGGTACGGGTGAGATTAATTGGTCACTCGGAAGCTACATGCCCGTCGCGGAGGTCGAAAAAGCGTTCGGTGTGACAGGCCTTGCTCGCCCTTCGACGGTGGCGCCGAATCAACTCTACCCCCACAAGTGGATTTACAAATACTGGCTCTTCTTCCTGGCCATTGCCCTGCTTGCCGGATTCGTAATGCTCATCGTTCCTGGTTCGTCACGGGAAGTGTTCTCGCAAACTATTAGTCTCCCGCCGTTGCCGAATGCCGAAGGGACCCAGGTGTTCTTTAGCGAACCCTTCGACTTGGCGGGGCGGCGCAACATCCGAATCTCAGCCGAATCTCCGGTTGAGAATAGTTGGGTCTACCTGGAGGGTGATCTAATTAACGACGAGACGGGTCTGGTCCAGTCATTTCCGATAGAGATCTCCTATTACTACGGCGTCGACGAGGGTGAGTCGTGGAGCGAAGGCGACCGGAAAGACTCTGCTTTCACTTCGGCGATGCCCGCAGGTCGGTACATTCTTCGTTTTGAAGGCCAATGGGAGAAATGGCAGCAACCCGCTCCTGTGAGCGTGAAGGTTGAGCAGAATGTCGCGAATGGTTTTAATTTCCTGCTCACGTTGCTCGCTTTGTCAATCATTCCTGTAATCATGGTCTTCTATCACATCAGCTTTGAACGCAAACGCTGGTCAGAAAGCATGTTTGGTGGCGGCGATAATGACGATGATGATTAACGAGTGAGGAGAAGAACGTGTTAAAAAAACTGTACGCAGTATTCGGGGTCGGGGTGATTTCGTTATACGCCGTCGGCGCAATGCTCGGTTGGGAGATAGGAGGATCTTCACCACGCCAGTTGCCGCCCGATGCGCGACAGAATGGCTACCGGTCTTTCCATTTCTGGCATTACGGCTTACGGGGAGGAAAATGATGCTGATTCATTTATTAGGATTGAACGTGCCGGCAGTATATGGACTGGTTGTGCCTCTTAGAGAACTTATCCCCGTCCTGGTTACGACGGTGCTATTCGTTCTGGTCGGTCTCGTAGTTTTCGCGCTGGCCTTCCTGGTGATTGAGAAGGTCGCGCCATTTTCAGTGCGAAAAGAGCTCGAAGACGATCATAACGTCGCGCTCGCTATCGTAATTGCCTCGGTGATCCTCGGCAGCGCCCTGATAATCGCTGCGGCGATACACGGTTAGCGCCCTCAGCCGAAGGCACACGAATCCATTGACCCAGGTTCTTGTGAATTCGGGGATGTTCCTTCATTTTGCTCCCGCGAACGCTGGTTGCTTTCCCGCCCGAAACGCTGCGCCCAGGCACGTTTCGGCTGCTAGTCGAACAACACCAATCTCCGCGACCAAACCGAAATGAAGCGAGCGCCACTACTCTTTCTGAATGTTCTCATTGTCGCCACTTGCGGACTCATCTATGAGTTACTCGCGGGAACAATCGCCAGTTACGTCCTCGGAGACTCGGTCACCCAGTTCTCTCTAATCATCGGCATCTATCTCTTCGCGATGGGAGTTGGCTCCTGGCTGTCGCGCTTTATCGACAAGGCACTCGCTCGTCGTTTTGTCGATGTCGAGCTCGCCGTCGCCGTGCTGGGCGGATTTTCCGCGCCGCTCTTGTTTCTCGCGTTCTCTCGCGTCAGCTACTTCTACGCCGTCCTCTATTTTCTCGTGTTTACAATCGGCGCCTTCGTGGGTCTCGAGATACCACTGCTACTGCGCATCCTGAAGGACCACATAGAGTTTAAAGAGTTGGTCTCTCGCGTTTTGGCCCTCGACTATATCGGCGCCTTGCTGGCCGCGATCCTGTTTCCCATTCTTTTCGTTCCCCGCCTCGGGCTGATTCGCACCTCGCTGGTGTTCGGATTATTGAACGCTGGCGTGGCGCTGTGGGGAACCTGGCTGCTGCGGCCTTTGATAAAAGGCGGTATCACCGGACTCCGTCTCAGGGCCGGGGTCGTGCTGGTCCTGTTGCTGATCGGATTGGTGAAGGCCGAAAGAATCACGTCGATGGCCGAAGATGAAATGTTTGCCGATGAAATAGTTCATTCCAGAGACACTCCCTATCAACGCATCGTCATCACGCGAGGCCGGGCGGGATTCCAGTTGTTCTTGAACGGCAATCTGCAGTTCAGCTCTACGGACGAGTACCGGTATCACGAAGCGCTGGTGCACCCGGCGATGGTGCTGGCAAACAACCCGCGCCGCGTGCTGGTGTTGGGCGGAGGGGACGGATTGGCCCTGCGGGAGATCCTGAAGTACCCATCGGTCGAGCGCATCACACTTGTTGATCTGGATCCCGACATGACGCGGCTCTCAAGCACCTTTCCACTGCTGACTAGTTTGAACCATAACGCGTTCGATGATCCACGCGTCCAGGTGGTGAACGAAGACGCCTTTGTGTGGATCGAAGAGACCACGGAACAACCTTACGACACTGCTATCCTGGATTTCCCGGACCCCAACACCTTCGCACTGGGCAAACTCTACACCACCCGCTTCTATCGGATGTTGAGATCGAGATTGACGGAGAATGCCGCAGTGAGTGTTCAATCCACATCGCCAATGTTCGCGCGAAATTCGTACTGGTGCATCATTCGCACCCTCGAAGCTGCGGGGTTCACAGTCAGGCCCTACTATACGGCCGTTCCGTCGTTTGGACTGTGGGGGTACGCGCTCGCGCGCACGTCACCGTTCGACGTTCCAGCAGATCCTCCTGCCGGCCTGCGTTTCCTCGACGGGCAAACAATGCGGGCCATGTTCAGTCTCTCCCCGGATATTGGGCCAGTGCCGGTTGAAGTGAACCGGCTCGATAACCAGATTTTGGTGCGCTACTACGAGGGTGAATGGAAACGATTCGAATAAGAGGTTATGACCACCTTTAATCGTCGAGAAATTCTGGCAGCCTTTCTGGGCCTTCCGGTGGCGCTGGCGGCATGCCGTCGCACCACCTTACCGCCGCTGCCGGCAGGCGAGATCGTCGGCGCCTCCGACGTGTTTGGTCACCGTTTGCGCGAGCAACAAGTCATTGAGGTTCCGGCGGACGCCTGGGAGCGGATGCCCGTAGTCATCGTCGGAGGAGGTGTAGCAGGTTTGACCGCCGCCTGGCGCTTGCTCAAATCCGGGTTTCAAGACTTTTCTTTGATAGAACTCGAAAGCGCCCCGGGTGGGACCTCCCGGTCTGGATCGAATCGCGTCACCTCGTTCCCCTGGGGTGCACACTACATTCCGGCGCCGATGAAAGAGAACCAGGCTCTGATATCGCTGCTCGCTGAAATGGGGGTGATCCAGGGAAGCGATAAGGACGGTGAGCCAGTCGTCGAAGAGGAGTTTCTTTGTCGCGATCCTGAGGAGCGAGTGTTCTACAAAGATCGCTGGTATGAAGGACTCTACCTGCACGCGGGGGAAACAGAGGAGGACAAAGCACAACTCGCAAAGTTTAATGAAGAGGTTGCGCGCTGGGTTTCATGGCGCGACGGCCGCAACCGGCGGGCGTTCACGATTCCTGTTGCCGCCTGTTCCGACGATGCGACCGTGACCGAGCTGGATCGTCTGTCGATGGGTGAGTGGATGAACCAGCGTGGTTTCAACAGCGCGAGGCTCCGTTGGTCGGTCGACTACGCCTGTCGCGACGACTATGGCATGACAATCGATCAAACAAGCGCCTGGGCAGGTCTGTTTTACTTCTGCTCGCGCGTCTCAAAGCCAAACATTGAATCGCAGTCGCTAATCACCTGGCCTGAAGGCAATGGGCGAATGGTCAATCACCTGTTTGAGCAGGTTAAAGCTAAAGTGCATCTCGATCGCGCCGTACTGGAACTGATACCCGTGGAAGGTAGCAGAGGGTCGCGCGTAGAGGTGGTTACGATCGATCGCGACGGACGCAACCCGCGGGGACTAAAAGCCGATAAGGTAATATTTGCCGCACCCCAATTCATGGCCAGGCACGTAGTGAGGCCATACCGCGAGTACCCGCCTGCGCACATCAGCGAGTTTCAGTTTGGATCGTGGATGGTTGCCAACCTCACCTTGAAAGACCGACCAGTCGCCGGTTCGAGACGTGATTTTCCACTCGCCTGGGACAACGTCTTGTATGAAAGCCCGTCGTTGGGCTATGTCGTTGCTACTCATCAACGAAGCATTGACAGAGGTCCGACCGTATTTACTTACTACTACCCGCTCTGCGACGACGATCCTCGGATCGCTCGCGCGCGGTTACTGGAAACGGACTGGCGAGGCTGGGCAGACGTAGCGCTGACCGATCTCTCTCGGGCACACTCAGACATTCACAGCTTGATCGAGCGCCTTGACGTGATGCGTTGGGGCCACGCGATGATTCGTCCGCGCCCCGGTTTCATCTGGGGGCCATCGCGACGCGAAGGAGCAAAACCCTTTCGCTCCATTCACTTCGCGCACTCAGAATTGAGTGGCGTGGCGCTGTTCGAGGAGGCGTTCGACGTCGGATTGCGGACGGCGGACGAGGTCATGCGCAAAGTTCGTCAGTAGTCAGTTGTCAGGTCTTTGGGCCTTGGGCCTTGGGCCTTGGGCCTTGGGCCTTGGGCCTTGGGCCTTGGGCTTGGGGCTTTGGGCTTTGGCCTTTGGGCTTTGGGCTTGGGCCAGTGTCCTGTTAGCCAAAGAGGCAGCCAAGGGCCCAAGGCCCAAGGCCAAAGAACAAAAGACCTAAACACTGACCACTGACTTGCACTTTACTCACGCGGCAAGGCCTCGTAAGATGCCGAACGCACGCCCATTGATTTTCAAAAACAGTCTCGATGGAGGACATCATGAATTCTGGACGCCTGTTCTCTGTGAGCAAGCAGCTTGCACTGGTCTCACTTGTTTGCGGAGTCGTACTTCTGCCGAGTGCTTCGCGATTGGCAGCCCAGAAAAGGACCGAGGCATCTAGCAGTGTCGCACCTGGAACAACGACCACACCTCGTGCGCACAGCACCAGCGCCGACTCCGACAACGAGTATTCCAAAAAGATTAAGGAATACACAACGGAGCCCTACTTCATGACTGAGTTAGTCGATCATCTGCCAATGTCGGATAAGGTCCCATCGCCGGACAAAGTTCTCGGCTACGTCGTAGGCACTCCAAACAAGCTGACATACACGAAAGATGTCCACCGGTACTTTCGCGAGATCGCCAACGCTAGCCCGCGCGTGCGTGTCTTTACCGCGCCGGAGCGGTCGGAGGAAGGCAGAGAACAGATCCTGGTTGCCGTTGGTGATGAGACTCTGCTCGCCAACCTCGATCGCTACAAAGAGATCACCGCCAAACTGGCCGATCCGCGCGGCCTTAATGAAACGGAAGCCCAAAAACTGATCGGCGAAGGCAAGGCTTTTTACTGGGCCTCAGGCGCCATTCACTCCCCTGAGACAGGGTCGCCCGAGATGTTGATGGAACTGGCCTACCGGCTCGCTGTCGAGGAGAGCCCATTTATTCAAGCCATTCGCAAGAACGTTATCGTCCTGATTACTCCGGTGCTGGAAGTTGATGGCCGCGACAAGATGGTTGATATTTACAACTATCGAAAAGCAAACCCTGCGAAGAATGCGCCCTCACTCATCTACTGGGGCAAATACGTCGCGCATGACAACAATCGCGACGGGCTGGGCATGGCGCTGGCGCTCACTCGCAACATGATGAAGACCTTCCTCGAATACCATCCCCTGGTTCTGCACGATCTTCACGAATCGGTTCCTTTCCTTTACACGTCCACGGGCACCGGCCCTTACAACGCCTGGCTGGATCCGATTACGGTCGACGAATGGAATCTCCTTGCCCACCACGAAGTGGAGGAACTCACAAAGCGGGGCGTTCCGGGTGTTTGGACCCACGGTTTCTACGACGGCTGGGCGCCAAACTACATGTTCTATGTGGCCAATGGCCACAACAGCATTGGCCGGTTCTACGAGACTTTCGGCAATGGTGGGGCAGACACGATGGATCGCACCATCAACCAGCAAGCGCGGCGAGACTGGTTTCGCCCAAACCCGCCACTTCCGCGCGTAAGGTGGTCGCTGCGTAACAACGTCAACATGCAGCAATCCGGAATTCTGCTGGCTATGAACTTTGTCGCCAATAACAAAGATCGTTTCCTTCAGAATTTCTACCTCAAGAGCAAACGATCCGTTGCCAAGGCGCGGAATGAAGGGCCGGCGGCCTACGTCATCCCGGCTAATCAACCGCGAATGGTGGAAGCGGCCGAGATGGTTAACTTACTTCGTCTGATGGGTGTGGAAGTTCATACCGCCAACAAAGAAATCACAGTCAAGGATCAGAAATTCCCAGCTGGCTCTTACGTGGTGCGCATGGACCAGCCTTATTCGCGGATGGCGGACATGATGATGGACACCCAGTATTACAACGTAAACGACCCCAGACCCTACGATGATACCGGTTGGACGCTCGGCGCACTCCGCAACGTCAAAACTGTGAGAGTTACTGACAAGGGCATTCTCGAGGCGCCGGCGACCCTGCTGACGAGCGACGTGCGAGTGCGAGGTAGGCTGCTTGGTTCCCATTCTACTGCAGGCTACATCATCAACCACAACACCGAGAATACTCTCGCCACGCTGCGTTTTAGATTGAAGGACGTGAAAATGAGCGCGGCCGAAGACTCCTTTAAAGTCGGCGATCAACAATTCAACTCGGGATCCTTCATCATCAAGTCAGAGGGCAACCCGGCTGATTTGCGAAAGCAGCTTGAGTCCGCAGTCACCGAGCTCGGCCTTACCGCACATGCCGTTGAAAAGCTCCCAGAGGTGAAGTCGCATGCTCTCGGTGTGCCGCGGATTGCCATTCTCCACACCTGGACCAATACCCAGAACGAAGGTTGGTATCGCATTGAGTTCGATCGTCTGCAGATCCCCTATTCGTATATCTCAGACCAGGTGGTACGTGGCACGACGAATCTCCGTGAGAAGTATGACGTGATCATTTTTCCACCGTTGGGCGGATCTGCTCAGGCAATCGTCAACGGCATTCCCATGCGTGGTGAGCCGATTCCCTGGAAGCAATCCGAGCTGACGCCAAATCTGGGGTCATCTCCGGATCAAACTGACGATATGCGCGGCGGAATGGGGTTGGCTGGAGTTATCAACCTGCAGAAGTTCGTTCACGATGGCGGGCTGTTTATCGTGATTGCCAACAATTCGCGTATTCCCATCGACTATGGTTTGACTTCGGGCGTAGCAATTCAGGAGCCTCGTCAACTGCAGGCTCGTGGCTCAATCTTCAATGCGACCTTTAGCGATCGCAAGAGTCCCATTGCCTACGGTTACGGCGAAACGCTGCCAATCTATTTCAACCAGGCCCCGCTTTTCCAGGTCAGCGCCCAAACCGCTGGAGGAGGAGGCGGTGGCGGCCAGGGAGGTCCGGCAACTGGGGGACGGCCCTCAGGAAGGGGAAGCGCCACCGATCCCGATATCATTCAGGGGATGCCTCAAGCCTCACCGGCACCATCACCAACACCCGCTCGCCCGGGCGAGGATCAGATCACCGAAGAGCAACGTCGAGCACTGGGAGCGTTTTACACACCGCCGGCACAGCGCCCACGCGTCGTACTTCGATTTGCAGATGATGAAAAGAACCTGCTGATCAGTGGGATGCTGGCGGGTGGATCCGAATTAGCAAACGCCCCGGCCGTGATTGATGTGCCAGTGGGACGCGGGCATGTTGTGATGTTTGCGAACCATCCTATGTGGCGACATCAGACCCAGGGCAGCTTCTTCCTCCTCTTCAACGCAGCGCTAAACTTTGACTCGCTCGATACCGAGCGCGCTTCGCAACCTACACGACGAAGCGGGCCTGGTGATGAAGAAAACCAACATTAGAAAGTGAGAGGTCGTTTCATTTTCCATATGACATTTTCCATTTCTCATTTGTCATTTAAGGACATCGTTGACTGATCTACACAAGGCGATTGAGTTCGGGCGTTGCTTCAGAGAAATGAGACCCAGAACCCGATCTAAAATGACAAATGAGATATGGAAAATGGGTTCTTCCTCTTGCACCAACGTCAGGTGGTAGCTATAATTCGCCTTCCGTCAGCGGCACTCGTAACTCAGCTTTTCTCGCGCCCCAATAACTGAATAGATAATCCGACTTTCATTCTCATCGGGTTTTCCACGATCGGAATTGTATCCTCGTTCTACACGTGGGACATGCACAACTTTCCAAGTAAGTCCTGCGCCAGGCATCATTGTTGTTTTTGGTTCCCGCTAACTTTCGCGCCGGTGCGGGCGGCACTTACCCCTCCACTAGTTCCTTACAACCTAACCTGAAGGAGAAGAGATGAAAAAACTTGCCGTATTCCTTGCTGTAACGGTTCTAAGCCTCATGATCTATGTTTCGAGCCCCAGTTCGAGCCATTCGCAGAAGAGTAGAATTCACAAAAATCCAAACAAGATCGAGAACCAATACATTGTCGTACTCGACGATGCGGTCGTGGGAGAAAAAGGAGACTACTCAATCGCGCCCTATGTCGCCTCTGAAATGGCTGCCAACTACAATGGAAAAATCAAACACGTCTACAAGCACGCGATCAATGGCTTCGCTGTTGAGATGTCAGAGGCTGAAGCCGAAGCTCTCAGCCTCGATTTCAGAGTAAAGTTTGTCGAAGAGGACGGCGTGGTCACTGCCGATGCAACTCAAAGCAACCCGCCCTGGGGCCTCGATCGTATTGACCAGCGGAACCGACCACTCAATGGCACCTATGTGTACAACTGGACGGGGTCGGGTGTCCGCGCCTACATTATTGACACTGGGATCCGAACCGCCCATACGCAGTTTGGCGGGCGCGCCTCCAACGTGTTCGATGCTTTTGGCGGCAATGGTCAGGACTGCAACGGCCACGGAACCCACGTTGCGGGCACGGTCGGGGGCTCGACCTACGGCGTCGCCAAAAGCTCACTGCTCCGCGGCGTGCGCGTGCTCAACTGCTCGGGCTCGGGTTCGAACTCAGGCGTCATCGCCGGGGTCGACTGGGTGAGACAAAACCACATCGCCCCGGCAGTGGCCAACATGAGCCTTGGCGGTGGAGCTTCCACGGCACTTGATAACGCCGTAAACAACCTTCACAACGCTGGCGTGAGTATCGCGGTTGCCGCCGGCAACAGCAACGCCAACGCGTGCAACTCATCGCCCGCACGCGCGGCCAACGCGATTACCGTCGGCTCTACAACCTCGACGGACGCACGTTCGTCATTCTCGAACTTCGGCACCTGCCTGGATCTTTTCGCTCCAGGCTCATCAATTCTATCGGCCTGGTACACGTCAAACTCTGCCACGGCCACGCTGAGCGGCACCTCGATGGCCTCGCCGCATGTTGCCGGCGTCGCCGCACTCTACAAGCAGGCTAATCCGTCTGCCTCTTCGACGACAATAAGAAACGCGATCGTCAACAACGCTACGACTGGAGTGGTAACAAACGCTGGGTCCGGCTCACCCAACCGTCTGCTCTATTCGCGCTTCTTCTAACCGTCCTTCCGCAAACCTCAGAAATACCGGGAGCAGGGATAGACCGCTCCCGGTCGCTTATTGACGGAATTTTGTTAGTGCTATTAAGAATATCTGATGGAGCACTATCCTATCCGCGAAGCCACCTGGTCCCACTCCCCATCAGCACCCCGGCCGTAGTCCCTATCTCAACCACCAAACAAGTAACGCGATAATACCTAGAAGCGACACCGCGATGTAAAAGACAACTATCAAGCCGACAGGCCCGGACTTGGTCACCACATCTTTCGTGTCCGCCTTACTACCGTAATCAAATTCCTCTGAGTCTTTCATGATAGCCGCACGCTACAATAAGCACCTGATGAAATCTATCACGCAACTCTTCTTTTTCTGTTAGTTCTTTCGATTCTGACATTTGAAAAAAACCCCCTCCGGTTGTCCCACTACGAACAATTCGGCTCGCTTGCGATTAACCTACCTGCCAAGTAAGATTCACTCGGCGCCTTTCCAGTATGGAATTTACTGTTGCAATTACCGGGGCCTCGGGATCCATTTACGCTCTTCGCACACTCGTCCATATGGCCGCGAGCGGTGTGGTGGAACGAATTAATCTGATTATGTCCGAAGCAGCCCAGACAGTGGCCCGGGTCGAACTAGGTGCTGATCTGAGGGGCGCGGACAGTGGCAGAATCAACGATTGGCTGGGTCTGAAATCAGACTCTAAACTGGTTCAACTCCAGCGCCTGGACAACATGGCGGCTAAGCCTTCGTCCGGTTCACATCCGCAGCAAGGCATGGTCATTGTTCCCTGTTCGATGGGCACGCTCGGTGCGATTGCCTCAGGCGCCGGAACCAACCTGATTCATCGGGCCGCTGATGTAACGCTCAAGGAAGGACGCCGGCTGGTAATTGTTCCCCGGGAGACTCCCTTCAACGTCATTCACCTCGAGAATATGCTTCGCCTTGCCCGTGCGGGCGCTCACATCATTCCCGCAAGCCCGGGGTTCTATCATCGTCCGCAAACAATAGAATCACTCGTGGACCACCTGGTCTTTCGTATTCTTGACCATCTGGGCGTTCCACATTCCGAATCCACACGCTGGAAGGGACTCAAAGAGCAGTCAAGCGAATTGGCTGGCGTGGGAGAGGATCAGCTGTCGTAAGTTTCAGAAATGGTTGCACTGCTGCGGAACGTACGCATTACGCTCGAGATGATCAGGATCGAGCACACCCTCTTTGCTTTGCCATTTGCCTTTCTGGGAGCGGTGCTGGCTGCGAACGGATTACCTTCAGCCCGTCAGATTCTGTTGATCACCCTGGCCATGGTTGGCGCACGGTCAACAGCAATGGCCTTTAACAGGCTCGCTGATCGCGATTACGATGCCCGAAATCCTCGCACCAATATGCGGGCGCTACCTGCCGGTCTGTTGCCGGTGGGCTTTGTTTGGGCATTCACGATAATCTCAGCTGCAGTATTCTTCTTAGCCGCTGCGGCGTTGAACCGTCTCACACTGATTCTGGCCCCGGTGGCCCTGGCGAGTGTGGTCCTTTATTCGTTTACCAAGCGCTGGACGCTACTGTCGCACCTGTTTTTGGGCTGGTGCTTGTCAATTGCTCCAACCGGAGCCTGGATCGCCGTGCGCGGAACAATCGATAGTCCCGTACCTCTCTTACTGTCCCTGGTGGTGATGCTTTGGACCGCAGGTTTCGACGTGCTTTACGCGTGTCAGGACCGTGATTTTGATGTGGCTGAGGGTCTGCACTCCATTCCTCAACGCTTCGGAATCGGGGGTTCATTGTGGATAGCTCGAATCCTGCACGCCCACGCGTTTGTTGCCTTGCTTGCGCTATACTGGTTGACAAAGCTGGGTCCCCTGGCGCTCGTAGGTGTAGTTGCAACGGGTTTGTTACTAATCTACCAACACAGGCTGCTTAGAGTTGATGATCTGAGCAGATTGAACGCGGCTTTTTTTACGACCAACGCCTTTGTAAGCGTGATTCTTTTTTTGACCTTTGGCGGTGCCGCAATGACAAGGACTTTGCGATGAATCCTTCCCACGATCGAAAATTAATTGAGATTGCGGACAAGGTCGAAGCTCACGAGCGCCTGTCCCTGGCCGACGGCCTGGCGCTGTATGCCAGCGACGACTTGCCCGCTCTGGGTAAACTGGCCGACACTGTACGCCGGAGAAAGCACGGCACGACCACCTATTTCAACGTCAATCGCCATTTCAATCCGACCAACGTTTGCTACGCCGATTGTAAATTCTGCGGCTTCTATCGCACTCCCCGGCAGGCTGATGCCTACACCCATAATATCGACGAGTCGCTCAGGATTGCCGGTGAAGCTGTTAGCGAGGGCGCTACGGAATTGCACATTGTAGGCGGTTTGAACACCAAGCTGCCCTTCACCTACTTCACGGATTTGCTTTCTACGCTCAAGCAACAATTTCCGCAGCTGCATTTGAAGGCTTTTACGATGGTCGAGATAGATCACTTTGCCCACTTCTACAAGCTGACGGACGAAGCAGTCATCCAGCAGTTGATTGAGGCTGGGATGGACTCTTGTCCCGGCGGTGGCGCAGAGATTTTTCGCGAACCGACTCGATCAATGATTTGCGCACACAAATGCGATGCAAACCGTTGGCTCGAGTTGTCGGCGAAAGTACACGCGGCCGGATTGAAAACGAATGCCACAATGCTGTATGGGCATATTGAATCAATCGAAGATCGAGTCGATCACTTTGTTCGACTGCGCGAGCAGCAGGATCAGTCGGGTGGATTTCAATGTTTCATACCACTCGCTTTCTACCCTCCCGGGACACAACTGGCGCATCTACCAGGCCCCTCCGGAGTTGATTCACTCAAGACTATGGCGGTCTCGCGTCTGATGCTTGATAACTTTGACCACATCAAAGCTTACTGGGTGATGCTCGGCAAGCGGCTTGCTCAAGTAGCACTACACTACGGCGCCAACGATATTGATGGCACAATCACTAAGGGCGGTGAGCTTTCGGAGAGTTACTCTGTGGAATCAAACAATGAAGTCCTGATGTCCAAAGCGGAGCTTATCGCTCTGATCGAAGACGCCGGATTCCAGGCTGTCGAGCGCGACACGGTTTACAATCGCGTCGAACGTAGTAGCGTGAGTTTGGCCTGACGCCCCTTAATAGTCGTATTAGCTCGTCCCCATAATCTGTCGGATTACACCAAGCCAACATGCAAACAAGACCAGCAGCTCAGAAAATCACTGTGGCCCATTCGCCCGATTCCGATGACGCATTCATGTTCTACGGGCTTGCCACAAACAAACTCGATACAGGAGATTTGTCCTTTACTCATGTGCTTAAGGACATCCAGACTTTGAATGAAGAAGCCATGCGTGGAACATACGACGTGACTGCGATTAGCTTCCACGCCTACGCCTACATTGCCGACAAGTATGTCCTACTGCCTCACGGTGCTTCAATTGGAGAAAACTATGGGCCAGTTGTCGTGTCCCGCGAACCCGCCAAAGCAGAACAACTGGCCAGTCTCAAAATTGCTATACCGGGTACGTTGACCAGTGCTTTCCTGGCCCTCCGCATCTTTAATCCGGACTTCGAATATGAGGTCGTGCCCTTCGATAAAATTATTGACTCAGTGCGAGAGGGACAGTGCGATGCGGGTTTATTGATTCACGAGGGACAGCTTTTCTACGAATCAATCGGGCTACATAAAGTTTTGGATCTGGGTGAGTGGTGGCATAAGCGAACAGATTTACCTCTGCCCATGGGCGGAAATGCAATCCGGCGCGACTTGGGATCAACTCTAATGCAGGAAATATCCAGGACACTGCGCGAAAGCATTCGCTATGCACTGGACAACCGGGAAGATGCCTTACAATACGCGATGCAGTTTGCCAGGGAGATGGATACGGAGCTTACGGATCGCTTCGTGGCAATGTGGGTCAACGATTTAACGCTGGACTACACCGAGCGTGGCCGCGAAGCCGTCGAGCGCCTGCTCTCAGAGGGCTTTGAGCGCGGGATTATTCCTCAAAAAGTAGCGGTTGAGTTCATTGATTAAGACAACGTCTATAGATCGGGCCGTGAATTCGTCAACGTTTGTCATGGTCTTACAGAGTGTTGCCCCTGGCATCTCGGGGCTGGAAGATGCTGGGGTGTGCGCGGCGATCAGGATGCCACCCCGCCCAGAAGGAGCGGCAATGTCACCGCGCACATCATCGGTTAAAAGCTTCTATCAAGCTCCTCCCAAAGCTTGATATGGCGCCTCTTCCCATGTAGCAACCCGGCCGCTCGGCGTTGCTTTCGCGCTAAGCGCTTGTAGGTTCACGGGAATTGCTGACGCTGCCTCACCGACGTGAGGACCCTTAAGAACTTGGCTCTTGTTCTATTCCGCCCGTCGATCTGAGCTCGCGGCTGACCAGGAGGGGTTTGCGTCAGCTTGAAATTCGTGGGCGAACCAAAGCGTAACTTATTCAGTGAAGCGCACTTTACACTATCTGCAAGGAAATTTGCAATAACAAAGGCCCGACTTCCGATAAGATTCCCGGAGAGGGCGTCACAGGGTTTCCGTTGGCAACAGGAGCTTCCGGGTGAGCATCTGAGGGGTGTTCGTTCGCACCCCGGTAGGCGCTGGTCCTAACCTTGCCTTTACAGTTGGATATTAGAAAAATGCCAAAAAACAGATTCCCCACCGCGATAGTTGCTCTTCTGATTCTGACATCTCTAATCGTGGCCCCGAAAGCATTCGCTCAAAACGCTGCCCCCAGCTTGGATACTCTGAGTCAGCCCGAGATCGATCGCATCGTCAAAGCCTTCACCACCAAAGAAACAGAATTTCGAAAGGCGCTTAACCTTTACTCATTCAAACGTGACGCAATGATCCAGTCTTTAGGTATGGGGGGTCAGGTCACCGGTGAGTATCATCGGATTTCCAGCTTCACTTTTGATGACCGGGGGAACCGCTATGAAAAGATTAGCTTTTTTCCGATGCCCTCATTCGGCGGCGTGACACAGGAAGATTTGGAAGACCTGGGTGGAATTCAGCCTTTTGCCCTGGAGCCTTCTAAGATCGACAAATACAACATTAAGTATGTTGGAAAAGAGAAGATCGACGAGTTAAATCTGTATGTTTTTGAAGTGGCGCCCAAAGTGGTTCCAGACCCCAAAAAGATCAAGGAACGCCTGTTTATCGGGCGCGTTTGGGTGGATGATCAGGAGTTGCAAATCGTAAAGACGAAGGGCAAAGGGATCCCCGAGACTAAGATTAACAAGTTCCCCACCGTCGAGACTTATCGTGAACACATTGGTGGTCGTTATTGGTTTCCCACCTACTCGTATGCTGACGAAGAGCTAATCTTCGACAATGGCGAAGCGCTTCATATTCGGATGAAGGTGCGCTATACGGACTTTGCTGAGGCGCGCGCGGATGTGAAGGTAATCGAAGTAGATGGCGCTGAGCTACCTAATCAGGAAGTGAAGCCCCCGCCTTCCAAGCCAAAGCCATAAGGCAATTTCTCTAGGTCCCTTTCGCCTCGGCCACGCCTAACCGCCGGGCGATTGCTGTATGGGTCTGCTTAACCAGGGCCTGCACATCTTCATCAGAAGAAAGGCCGGCTGTAGCTATAGGTGGAAGTAGCACAAACTCGATTGTGCCCGGCCAAGAATGCCCGGTTCCCTTGCCCATTAACACATCAGTGTTCTTGATGGCGACCGGCACAATCGAAACGCCTGCCTGAACAGCCATGTAGAATGCGCCTTTTTTGAAAGGCAGAAACTGCCCAGGCTTCGCCCTCGTCCCCTCGGCAAAAACACCGAACGATATTCCTGATCTAATCCGCTCTGTTGCTGCGGTAGTTGTTTCCAATGCTCTTTCACGATTCGAACGGTCGATGGCCATGATATTCACGAAGCCCATGCCGTATCCCAGGATCGGCACCTTCAGTAGTTCCTTCTTTGCCAATAATCCAATTCGCCGTCCGGTATAGACAAAAAGGGTAGCAGTATCGAGATAAGATCGGTGATTAGCTATAAAGACGTAGGTCTGCTTCGGATCGAGAAACTGGATGCCTTTCACAGAAACCTTCATGCCACTTAAACGCAGCCAGTTGCGTCCACCAAAAAGCGCCCATGGATAAACCAGTTCAGGCTTTCCCACCAGCCATGACACAAAGAGCACGGGTATCCCAATGATAACTAAGAGAGCGCCGGCAACAAACAGGGACCACCAGTAGTGCAGCCGCCCGGCAATATTGAAACGGCCACTTATGCTAGACTCGGCCGTATTCGACCCCGAGGTCGCAGTGCTCTCATTAAACAACTTTTGCGAAGGGTTTTCGGAATGTCTCATCAGCGGCTGCGGATGGCGTGTCTTGTTCTCTTACTCGTGTTAGTCGGTTCTAGCCCGACGCTTTTGGTTTATGCGCAGCGACCTGCTTCGGCGCGAGTTGCAACACCGTCGCCACGCTCAGTGCTCGGGTTCACACCGGGTGATGATCGGACGATTGCGGACTGGAGGCAGATTACAGACTATTTCGCAGGATTGGACAAGACTTCCGACCGCGTGTCTGTGCAGACTATCGGGCAGTCGACACTCGGCCGTCCTATCATTGCCGCTTTCATTAGCGCCCGTGAAAACATACTCGCGCTCAACCGCTTAAAGGAGATTCAGCAGAAGCTGGCGGATCCCCGCACTGTAGCGACTGGGGCTGAGCGCGATCGCCTGATCCGGGACGGTAAAGTCGTTGTCGCTGTCTCTTGCTCAATCCACTCAACTGAGATCGTGGCCTCCCAGATGTCGATGCAACTCGCTTTTCAGCTGGCTACCGCCCAGGACCCTGAAACTAGGGAGGTGCTTCAAAACACGATATTGATACTGATTCCGTCGGCCAACCCGGACGGCATCGATATTGTCGCTAATTGGTACCGCAAAACCCTGGGGACACCTTTCGAGGGGAAGGAGCCGCCCGAACTCTATCATCATTACGCGGGACACGATGACAATCGCGATTGGTTCATGCTCAATCTGAAAGAAACCCAGGCCATAACGCGCATGTTCTGGCAGGAGTGGTTTCCCCAGATCGTCTATGACATCCATCAGCAGGGACCCAATGGTTCGCGATTCTTCATTCCTCCGTTTTTCGATCCCGCGAATCCAAATATTCCGCCATTGCTTTTACGGCAGGTGGGACTAATCGGTCATAAGATCGCTGCCGATTTGCAGGCTGCAGGCACCAAAGGCGTGATTACCAACTCGACTTATGACACCTGGTGGCATGGTGGTTTTCGTACTGCTCCTTACTTTCATAATTCTGTCGGGATTCTCTCCGAGGCGGCCAGCGCCAGGCTAATGACTCCAACTACGATAACTCGGGAGCAGCTGTCCCGATCCACTTCGCGGGGGATGCGTAACGCGCTCGAAGCAACCACAAACTTTCCCGATCCATGGCCCGGCGGCGAATGGCGGCCCCGAGACATCATGAACATGGAATTGATTGCTACGCGCTCCGTACTGGGAATGGCTGCCAAATTCCGCTCCGAGTATCTGAGAAACTTTTATGAGTTGGGCCGTCAAAATACAACGGCGACCGCAGCGTCCGACGAGCCAATTGCCTATCTACTTCCAGCCGGTCAGGGTCGCGATGAATCTGTGGCAAAGTTGGTTGGCGCTTTAGTCGAGCAGGGTGTCGAGGTTCACAGGCTCGACCGTGAATTGCATGCTGCCTACGGGCCCCAGGTTCTGCAACGCACAAACTCTGCGAGCGAGAAGCTTGGAAGTTACCGAAAGATCATTGCCCACACGTCTGGTTTTCACGAAGTACCGACCAATAGCTACATTATATTTCTGGCTCAACCACAGAGGCGAAATATCCTGGCTCTGCTTGAACCCCAAATCTATCCAAATCGGACTAATTCGCAAGGCGAAGCGGAGCGTCCTTATGACGTGGCAGGGTGGACTCTGTCCATGCAGTTAGGTGTAGATGCACCGGCAGTTACCGCTATTAAGGAAGCGGCGGTTGACCGACGGCTGACAATGGTGCGCGACGCCAACGAAGTTCGTAAGGACCTGGCGCTTCCGTTAAAGACCGCAGATTCCTCGCCCATTGTGAACCCGCTCCGACGGCCCGTGAGGATTGGGATCTACAAGTCCTGGATCTCCAACATGGACGAGGGTTGGACGCGTTTCATTTTCGACAGCTTCAACGTACCGTACGACTCGGTGCGCGATGCCACCCTGCGTCAAGAGGATCTCTCAGCCAAATACGAGGCAATTATTCTGCCCTCTCAGCGCGTCCGGGCGATCATCGAAGGCAATCTGGCTGGAACTTATCCCGAGGAATTCACTGGCGGTATTTCGACTGCAGGTGTGACAAGGCTAAAGCGATTCGTAGAAGATGGGGGAACGCTCATCTGTTTTGACGCCGCTTGTGAGTTACCGATCAAACAATTCAACCTACCATTGCGAAACGCTCTTGAAGGACTCGGATCGTCCGAGTTTTATTGTCCCGGTTCGGTGCTTTCGCTCGACGTGGACAACACCCAGACTCTGGCCCGTGGGCTGGTTCGGAATGTGGATGCCTACTTCATCAATAGCTCGGCTTTTGAGACAACCGACCCCAGCGTGCGAATTATTGCCCGTTACGCAAAGGAAAACCTGCTGCGCTCAGGCTGGTTGCTCGGTGAAGATAGACTCAGGGGACGGATAGCTCTGGCCGAAGCTCCGTTGGGAAAGGGGCGGATTGTCCTTTTCGCGTTTCGACCCCAGCATCGCGGCCAGACCTGGGGCACGCTGCCCTTCATTTGGAACGCCCTCAGACCCGATTAAATTGGGGCGGGCTCCCAGGTCGCCAGGTAACGCTACTTACTCAAATAAGCTCCGGCAATCGCTTGCAGAAGCCAATCCTTGGGCGTATCTTAACTGCAGTTCAACTCTCCCTCCGGTAATTAACACAAGCATCTATTTCCGCGTCTGAGCATCCAAAACGGGTGTTATCAAGTGCTTTCGCACTTACAGGAGTTTATCCAATGAAAAAGTGTTTCGCTTGCCTATTGCTTTTCTCCCTGCTCGTCACAGGTTTCGTCAACCCTCTGACAGCCCAGACACGGCAGCGCCGTGTAGGGCAAAACCCTACACCTTCGACCCCTAACGCCTCAGCTCCTTCCAGACCACCGGTGCTTGCTGGCAATAGCAGCGCAGGGCAACCGACTGGGCAGTCTCCAACAATCAATAGCGGACCCGAAGAAGTTGAAGCTGGAGACGTAATTCGAGTTGACACCACGCTGGTGACTCTCCCGGTTAGCGTTACGGATCGCAACGGCAGATATATTCCTAATCTCACCAAGCAGGATTTCCGCCTCTGGGAGGACAACGTCGAACAGCAGGTCGCTTTTTTTGCATCCGTAGATAAACCGTTTTCGGTGGTGTTAATGATCGATACCAGTGGTTCAACTCGGTTTAGGATCGAAGATATTCAGGACGCCGCTATCACGTTTGTAAACCAGTTACGCCCGGACGATCAGGTAATGGTCGTCTCGTTCGATGACGACTTAAGAATTTTGAGTGAATTCACCGGTAACCGAGGCAGGCTTCGCGATGCTATTCGTCAAACGCGAACAGGCCAGGGCACGAAGCTGTACGAGGCAGTTGACCTCGTGATCAATCAGCGGCTGAATCGAGTGTCAGGCAGAAAGGCTGTGGTCTTGTTTACTGACGGAGTGGATACAACCAGTCGAAGCGCAACTTACGCAAGCAATATTCGCGATGCAGAAGAGGTCGACGCTTTAATCTATCCAGTGCAGTACGATACCTATTCCGATATGAATAGTGGCGGGTCGACCTGGCCCGGCGCGCGGCGGGTGCCAACCTCACCGGCTGATATCCTTATACAAATTCTTGGTGGCATGGGCGGTGGACGCGGAGGCCGCTCTGGAGGTGGCCGGGGAACAGGTACGAGCCGATCCGAGTACGAGCAGGCCAATCGTTATCTGCGAGACCTCGCCGAAAGAACAGGTGCCAGACAATTTCAGGCTGATTCGACGAGTAATTTAGCCTACGCTTTCAGCAACATTGCCGAAGAGCTTCGCCGGCAGTACAGCCTGGGCTTTTATCCGAAGAGACCACCGCAGCCGGGTCAGCGCCGTCAGATTCGGGTGCGTGTAAATCAGCCTAATCTGGCCGTTCGAGCTCGCGACAGTTACGTCTTTAATGGTCCGGCTTCAACCAGCCAGGAGAGTACCGCTCAAAAACCCGCGCCGGTGCTGCGCAGAAAGTTAGCAGAAGAGCCCGTGCAGAAGAAAAGCTGATCTCGACTGCTGATAGCACCCCATTTAAAACTACTCTTGATCTGCACCGGGGCCGGCAATAGACGGCTGGCCCGACAGAGCCGGAAGTGTTACTAACAGTATCGCTCCAGTTCCGTTCTCGCGATTTTCCGCCTTCACCGTACCTCCATGCAGCTCGACGAGATGCCGCGCAATTGCTAGCCCCAATCCCAGACCACCGTGTCGCCTTTTACTTGAACTGTCCGCCTGACTAAATCTCTCAAATACGTGAGGCAGGAATTCGGGCGCGATCCCGGGGCCATTATCCGCCACGCTTAACTCGACCTGACCTCCGCTCTCTCTTAAAATGACTTCCACAAGGCCTCCCGGTTTCGTGAACTTGACGGCGTTCGAAAGCAGATTCCAAGCCACTTGCTGCAACCGTTCGGCATCCCCATTCACGCGCAAATCAGGCGAATCAATCAGCGTCAGGATTTTAATCTGTTTCGCGTCGGCTGCTGGCTGGATCACATCAATCGCGGCTTGAATTACGGTAGAGAGATCGATCGGCGCCAGACCAATGCGCAACTTGCCGGTGATGATACGGGAAACGTCCAGCAAGTCTTCGATGATCTGCTTCTGCGCCCAGGCATTGCGCTCAATCACATCCATCGCGTGCTTTAACCCTTGCTCGTCCAACTGGTCTGAGCGAATCAAGCGCGACCAGCCGACGATCGCGTTCAGGGGAGTACGCAGTTCATGGGAGACCGTCGCAAGAAACTCATCTCTCAGTCGATTTGCCTCTTCGGCATTGGCGCGGGCATCTCGCTCGCGGCGTAATAGCTCGGCTCGTTCTTGTTCCGCATGCACAGTAGAAGTTATGTCCATCGTCACGCCGCGCATACCCAACGGCTGGCCATCATCATCGCAGACCACAACGGACTGGCTCTCGACCCAGATTTCGTGCCCGTCCTTGGTAATCCAGCGAAAGCGGCTAATCCCGCCTTTGCGTGAAGCGAAAATCGCGGCTGCTTCGGTCCCCGCGCGCGCGCGATCGTCTTCGCCGACAATTGTCAACCAGAAGTTTGGCGTCGACAACCAGTCTTGCACGCTATAACCGAGCATCTTCTCGACGTAGCCGCTCACAAAATCAATTTGCTGGGTTGCCTCATCCGGTTTGCCCCACGCTTCCCAGACTACGCCCGGAACATGCGCGACGATATCTTCAACGCGCTGCCGATGTCGTCGCAGCTCAGCCGCAAGTTTTAGTGTCTCCGCTTCAGCCTTTCTTCGTTCGCTGATTACGGCAAAAAGGATGAGGGCCATCAGAGTGCTCGCCCCCACGAAAGCTTGAAGGAGCAGCAGAGACTCATTAGGAGTGCCGTGGACTAATGGTCCATAACCATGCGAGGTGCCCCACACGGCCACGCCCGCCAGCACAATCACAGCCGCAGTCAGGACACGTTGGTCAAACCTCAAGGCAGCCCAGACAAGAAAGGGCAAACAAAGATGTTCGAGCGGATAGTCCTTCACGTGACCAGGAAACCAGCCGCCAAAAACAACCATTGAAGTCACAAAGAGAAAGACCACCAGCAGAGCACTTTCCGCAAGCGATCGTAACCCTGGTAAGTAAGCTGATGTCGAACTCCAGGCCAGAAGAAAAGGAGCAACCACCAGGGCGCCAAATCCGTCCCCCAACCACCAGGTCAACCATAAACGCCCAAACTGATTCCAGTTTGCAGCTCCACCGAGACAGAGGCTTAGATTTCCCACCGTCGCGGCGACCATAGGACTTAATATCACTGCAAAGAGGAGAAAACGGAGGACGTGCGACACCGAGTCCAACGACGTGCTGAACGGTTTTCCACGCCTTAGCAGAGACACTGCCAACACAGCTTCCAGCGTATTGCCTAAAGCAATCCCGCCGGCAGTGGGAATCGAGACCCCGGTCCAGAGGTTAGCTGCGAACGCTCCGAAAAGAATCGGCGGCCACAAGGAACGCCCGAAGAGAAGCAGCGAGGCGATGGCCACGCCCGTTGGTGGCCAAACTGGTGAAACATTCGTGTGAACTGAAGCTAACGACAGCCCGAGCCGCGCCGCTAACAAATACGCCAAGGCAACCGCGGTAGCCAATCCTACCAAACGCAGCATCTTGAATCTCATCTCGTTTTATCGATCATTGGCGAGAGAGTTGGGGACAGATCAAGTCCCGGGTAAGAAAAGGCAGAGTTTTTGACTTTTTGAAACGAAGCGAGCCGCCTAAAAAAGCGGCCCGCAAGAATCGGAAAAAACCTTCCCCTTGTTCGATTGAGGCCTTATACCGCCGCGTTGTGCGGAATTTGTGTCAAGAAATACACATATCGTAGACGGCCATGGCGCTTTGAGATCTTCCCTTAAGCGAACCTCACCGGGGGGGGCCCGCACTTGGGTTTTAGTTTTAGTAAGGGGTGTGAAAACCGATTTGGCGGGACCGGAAATTTCTTCAGTTTTCTTGTCTGCAAGCGTACAGACAGCGATTCTTTAGCTGGGTAATTTCGGCCCACAACAAGCAGGTGGGAAGTCGTCCTTATCACAATACTGACAACGCGACTTCCGCGGCTCTGTTTAGAACCAAACATATCCCGATCCCAACGAAATCCAGTTTTCATCCCTGGTTCTTAAAACGAGGTGGACGCCTGACTAGATATCGAATTCTCTGCGTCGAAGACCACGACGACACTCGGGATCTTCTGACTCTGGTTTTGGAAGCTCGCAACTACGAAGTCGCTTCGGCTCAGACCATTGCCACGGCCTTGGAGCTGGCGCGGCAGCAAAAGTTTGACTTGTTTCTACTCGACTCCAGGCTACCCGATGGCTCAGGAATAGACCTCTGCAAAGAGATCCGTCAATTCGACAGTCAAACACCAATTGTTTTCTTCTCAGCGGGCGCGTATGACTCTGATAAGTCTACGGCCCTGGGAGCCGGGGCGCAGGGCTACCTTACAAAACCGGCCCGGCTTGGAGAGTTGTGTGACCTAATTTCAAGTCTTATCGCCACCGACTAGACCGAAAAAGGATTGGGCGCGATAAATCAGTTAACTAACGACGTTGGATTTTCGTGCGACCCTGAAATTGGCGCGTCCGCTCGAGCGGGCCAAATCCTGTGCAGAACCTTTCCAATAATCCATAGTACCATCGCAGTCACAAGCGTCAGCACTAGCCAGAATTTCCAGTACGCATTGAACGTTTGCTGCCATTCCGGGTCAACGTGGTGGGCCACGTTCACGTTTAGGTTAGCAGGTGTCAACACCCGCGAACCGAATTGGACGAGAAGATACCAACCCAGCGCATATCGCCATCCATTCCGATCCATTCCCACTCTTCTGATTGCGAAGATTCCAACGGCGAGTCCGCCTACGTGCGCGAGTGTGGACGATAGAAACATTCCCCAGGCAAGCGCTACGTACACTAACCAGACCATCAGCCCCGGAAACATCCAGATGACTGCCACGCGGATCAGTAACGCGTTATTGAGAAAGAGTCCGATCGCCAGCACCAGGTTTCCAATATTACACATCCAGAGCATGTGTCCCAGTTCATTAATTCTCCAGTAGTGGGCACCCTGAGCTAAAAAAAACGCCAGCGACAAAAATCCCATGAGGCGGAACGACCAGCCTGAGCGGTTGTCGTCCGAAAATTTTGAACCAGCATTTTCCATAACGGTGGCAACTTCAAAAGACACCTTATGTTATTTTACATTCGCCGCATGCTAACTTTCGTTTTAGAATAAGCAATCGTCGTTTCACGGAATTGAAAAAGTCTGGTCCTTTAGTCCGCCTTTATAGCTTAAAATACCGAACGCGTTAACATGCTGCCACTACAAGCCCTCCTGGAAAGGCCAATTCCTGAACTAAAAGCTCTATTTGTCGATCGCGCTCGACCTGTGCCTCGGGGTCTGGTCGAGGCGCTCGAAACGGATCCCCGGCAGGGAGCTCAACATCTTGCTAAACGCATACGGGCGCGTTGGCGGAGTAACCGTGCTGAGGGACAGCGGCTGCACTCTTTGCTGCGATTTGAAATTGAGCTTTGGGCAGAAGGGTACAGTTTTGTCGCCGGTGTGGACGAAGCGGGCATGGCTCCGCTGGCAGGGCCGGTTGTCGCAGGGGCGGTCATTCTTCCGCGTAATTACAAGCTGCGAGGCCTCAACGATTCCAAAAAGATTCTCGATGCAGAAACCCGGGAAGAGTTGGCAAAGCAAATCAAACAAGACGCTGTCTGCTGGTCGTTTGGGTTTGCCGAAGTTGAGGAAATCGACCGAATAAATATCTACCACGCCGGCTTGCTCGCAATGCAGCGAGCTTTTCAAGGTCTGAGTTGCGTTCCCGATTTCGTGCTTGTAGATGCTCGCCGAATACCAAACTGCCCGTCACCACAGCGGGGCATCATCCGTGGCGATGCATTGTCAGCCAGCATCGCAGCCGCTTCCATAATTGCCAAAACCACGCGCGATGCGCACATGCTTGAGCTGGACAGGACGTACGTCGGGTATGGATTCGCATCTCATAAGGGTTATCCGACACCTGAACATTGTCGCGCTCTCAAAGAACTCGGTGCGTTGCCCATCCACCGAAGAAGCTTTGCGCGCGTGCGGGAAGTTCTGGGATTAGATCCGGTGCAAACTGAGCTGTTCGACCCGGCGACGTGTCAGAATTGAGGGAGTCAAAAGAAGAGTATCCGTGATCTTAATTCCGGCTCCGACTCCTGGCTTTCTGCCTCTGTTTGAAAAAGTTAAGGAATCACCTTAAGTTATTCGAAGGGAATGGCACTCACCGAATACAAGAAGAAGCGGAAGTTCGACAAGACTCCCGAACCCGGTCCGAAAGAGAAACGCACCAGGACCGGCCGGATGTTCGTTGTTCAGAAGCACCGGGCGACGCAGTTGCATTACGACTTCCGGCTGGAAGCCGACGGCGTGTTGAAGTCATGGGCAGTCCCTAAAGGTCCTTCACTTGATCCTTCTGTCAGGCGGCTGGCCATGCAGGTCGAGGATCATCCTGTAGATTACGCAAAGTTTGAAGGGGTAATACCAGCGGGGGAATACGGTGGGGGCACAGTGATGGTCTGGGACTACGGAACGTACAAACCGGAGGAAACCGACGATGTCTCCACGGCCCTGCGAAAAGGTGAGCTAAAGTTTTCCCTCAATGGTAAGAAGCTAAAAGGATCGTGGGTCCTAGTAAGAACCAGAAACCGCCAGTGGCTACTAATCAAACATCGGGATTACTACACAACGGAAGAAGAAGTCACCGAATTAGCGCCGGCGTCCATTCTCACCCGGCGAACCTTGGCCGAGATCGCTGAAGACGAGGGCGGAGACGTCAAGAAAGCTGCGACCGGGGATCCCAGGAACGTGCCTCCCCGTACCGGCGTCAAGCGACGCAAGAAGGGTCAGAAGGCCAAAGTTTGGCATAGCAACAAATAGGACTTTACTTCAACCATCACTTCAAGTTCAGAGCATCACCTTGCTCTTCAGAGAACAATCCTTCGTATGACAACCGTCCCTGAATGATTCGCGCCGCACTTGTGTACGGGTGAATTTGCGTCTGCTTCTCGTCACTCAAGTGGATAACAGTCGTCCCTAACGCCTTGACATAGTCGGCTATCAGACTGCGATGACACCGCCACCATACCGCCTCAGCACACATCACAGCAGTCCTGCTCTGGCGTGCGAGTTCTCGCAGTCTCTCGATCCCTTCTTTGAACTCTTCTGTTTCCATATGGTCGGCATACGCCCGAAATGACGAATTCCGCCACGCTGTATTCTTCGAATCCGGCGCCGGCCGACGTCTGCCGCCAAGTGTTGGAAGGTGATGATAGATAATTCCCGCACGCGCGAGAGACTCTGACAAGGCGGAGCTATTGAACTGCGGATATCGCCGCGATCCAGGAAAACTCCTAACGTCTACCAGAGTGTTGATTTGATGTGCCTTGAGAATGTGGATGAAGTCTGCGACTGACCGAGTCGAATGTCCAACAGTCCAAACAGTTGGCCATGGCGATTGTGCCTCTGACAACTCTTTCAAATCTTCCCCCATCGTCTTTGAGGTGGACCACCTTCTTCGTCAACGTCGCAGCTAACAAGAGACTTCAACTGTCTGCTTGCCGACCTCTGAGGTGTTACGTCAATCATTCTTCAGAAGCATTACCGATTTTCCGATTGCCGATTGGCGCTCAGGTAAAACTTAAAGATAGGCTTCCAGCTTGAACCGTCCACGTTTGGCGAGCAGCGGTTTCCATAAGTCACCGACCTTGCGTATGCGCGCGGGGACGTTGTCCATGCGAAAGTCGTCGATCTCGATTCTCCCTTCAAGCTCACTCCATGTCACGGGAGTTGAAACTGAAGCCCGAGGCCCTGGTCTTACAGAGTATATCGAGGCCAGGGTCCGTCCCCAGGAGTTCTGGTTGTAATCGACCAGGACTCTCCCCCTGGGTCTGTTTGAAACTTTATAGACCGCCGTTAATAGCTTCGGGGCCTGCGCCGCAAGTGCATGAGCGAAATCCTTGGCAAAACCCCACACCTGTTTCTGGGTCGGACCGCGTACGATGGGCACGTAGACATGTATTCCCTTCGAGCCGGTGGTTTTGGCGTAACAGGGAATCTTTAGAGACTCGAGGGCCTTTTTGATGAGTAGTGCCGCCTCAACTACCTTCTCAAAATTTGCTCCAGGAACCGGGTCTAGATCAAAGTGCAGATAGTCTGGCCGGTCCACATCGTCGCAGCGCGCATACCACTGATTCAGGTCGATGCAGCCAAGATTAATAAGCCAGAGCAATGAGGGGACGTCTTGAATCATTGGAAAATCGATAATATTTCCGGACGAATGTTCGATACTGCAGATCTCAATCCAGTCCGGGCGAGGGTCCGGGGCACGCTTCATAAAGAAGAAGTCACCAGCAGCGCCATTTGGGTACCTCTTCATTACCATGGCCCTATCCATCACGTGAGGGAGCAGGGCGGGCGCAACGTCCGCATAGTATTGGATTAGATCACGTTTCGTGATTCCCAACTCTGGCCAAAACAACTTCTGAAGGTTTGTCAGTTTGACGATCCGACCATCGAAGTCCAACTCAACTCCCTGCGCGTCCTTGGGAATCTTAACCGTTGACACTTTTGCCGAACGCTTGCGCACACCTGCGGCTCTGCGGATTTTTGCCGGGTGATATTCACGAGTGGCGGGTTTAGCTCTCGGCATCTCTAATGTGAAATCTGAAGGATTACTCGAGTTTGAAGAGGGGTCAAACGGCTCGACAGTTTGGTGGGACTGGCTCCTAAGATCTCGTTAGTTAAGGTATCACCTGAGGTAATTAACGGCGTGCTATTCACTTCGCCAGGACATCCTCAATCTCTTTCTCAATAGCGCTTAGCCCTTTCATCAAGACGTCCCGATGGGCCTTATATTTGGCACGCTCCAGCTGTTGCAGCATTCTTGACCTGGATAAGTTCAACGTCTCCAGTTTCTTTTGGAGAACGCGGGCTTCGTGGGGCAATCTCAGCTCCCGTTCGTGGGAGGAAATGCGCTGATTCCCTTCCTCGACCTGTTCTTCGAAAGATTTACCCCATCCAATAGCCACGTTCACTCTCCCTCATAAACAGCGACAAACTAGCGCGGGTTGCAGTACTTCAATCTGAGATGTCAGTCAATCAAGTGACAGTGCCATCTTTAATTACGGCATTCTTTGGAACGATGATGATTCCATCACGAATGTAGAAAGCTCCTCCTTCGCCATCTGCGTTTTGAATTCCCTGCTCGTTCAGCAGGCGCGCGTTGCTCCCAATGCGAGCGTTCTTATCAATAATCGCCTTCTTGATAATCGTACCCTCTCCGATTCCCACCCTCGGGAGTCCAGAGGTCAGATCAGCATGCATCTCTTCAATCGTTTGATAATAGTCGGCGCCCATCATAAAAGAGGCGTCGAGGTGAACACCTTTCGAGATGCGGCTTCTCAAGCCAACCACCGAGTTGGTTATTCTCGCCCCATCAATGATGCAACCTTCGCTCATGATTGAATCCTGGATCTCCGCTTGCGCAACCTTCGATGGGGGCAAGTATCGTGCTCGGGTATACACCGGGGCTTCGCCATTAAACAAATTGAACTTCGGAATCTTACAGGTCAGATCCAGATTAGCACGATAGAACGCGGATATGGTTCCGATGTCTCCCCAGTAACCGTTGAAAACGAAGGCCCGGACTTTTCCAGTCGGTATGGCTCCAGGGATAACGTCTTTGCCGAAATCTATCCACGTCGGATCCTGGGCCAATAATTGCTCCAGGCGGTCGTATTTGAAAACGTAGATTCCCATCGATGCCAGAAAGGGACGCGCGCTTGCATCCTCAGGACTAAGTCCCAGCGTCGTTGTATCCACCAGCATCGACTGCAACTCCGCACCTTTAGGTTTCTCCTTGAACTCAATAATTCGGCCGTTCGGATCCGTCTTGAGCAAGCCAAAATCGCTGGCGGATATAGCATCGCTGGGAATCACCGAAACAGTCACATCTGCGTCCGTATCATAATGGCGAGCGAGGAACTCACGATAATCCATGCTGTAGAGATGATCGCCTGAGAGTATGAGTAGCGTATCGATGCCCCAGTCTCTAATATGTGGCAGCACCTGCCGGACAGCATCGGCTGTACCCTGAAACCATTGCTGTCTCTCCGGCGTCTGTTCCGCGGCCAGAATTTCAACGAAGCCATCTGAGAAGTGCGAAAAGCGATAAGTCTGAGCGATGTGTCGGTTGAGTGAGGCCGAGTTGTACTGAGTCAGCACGAACATGCGGAGCACATCCGAGTTGATGCAGTTTGAGATAGCTACGTCCACAAGCCGATAATTACCGCCCAAAGGAACAGCAGGCTTGGAGCGCTGCTGTGTGAGCGGGAAAAGGCGCGTTCCAGCACCTCCGCCGAGAATTACTGCGAGCAGTTTGCGGCTTGCGGGCATCTCTTCCTATCTGGTTGCGGGTTTGAATTCCGGAAAGCAGAATAGCCTCAAAGCCTTGTTAGTATCAAGGATAACCACAGAACCATTTGCTATCGCCGATGGGTCGGAGACTCAACCAGCTCCTGAACCTCACCCACAGATCCATTTGCTTCAGCCAAGGTTGTGTGGTGCTGGGGCTCGTTGAATCTTCGATCCATTGGCTACCAGCAAATGGTTCTGTGGTTGAGGAGTATTCTGAAGAACTACACAGGATTTAGCGATCGTGTATGGGTGGGGTTTAGCGATTGCCTACTGGTCGTAGGGATCTTTGTGGGAATAACCTAATAGGCCGGTGAGTTGCTGCCTGCTGATCTATTGCCGGCGGCCTCCTGCGCAATCTTCACTCCGACACTCGCGCCAATCCGCGTAGCACCAGCCTCCACCAGCTTACGCGCATCTTCCAGGCCTTTGACCCCCCCTGACGCTTTCACACCAAGTTCAGTGCCTACCGTGCGACGCATCAAAGCGACATCGGCCACCGTTGCCCCGCCCTTGGAGAAGCCAGTCGAAGTCTTCACGAAGTCGGCTCCAGCTGACTTTGCTGCCAGGCACGCACGCACTTTCTCTTCCTCGGTTAGCAATGCGGTCTCGATAATTACCTTGCAGGCTGCCGCATGCTCGTGAGCAACTTCCACCACCGATCGAATGTCATGCTCGACCAGGCAATCATCACCACTCTTCAAAGCGCCGACGTTTATCACCATGTCCACTTCGCGTGCGCCATCAAAAATCGACCGTCGCGCTTCGTATGCCTTAACGTCGGATAAAGTGGCTCCCAGGGGGAAACCAATGACGGTACAAACCAGTATGCCGGTCCCCTGCAAATTACAGGATGCCGCTCTTACCCAGGTAGGGTTCACGCACACCGAAGCAAAACGGTAACGCGCGGCTTCTTCACACAGGCGTTTGATGTCTTCATCAGTGGCCTCAGGCTTTAGCAGCGTATGATCGATCAGGCTCGCCCAATCTCTCGCCGAGGCAGTCTGGCCCAGCACCAGCCCGATACGTGCGGCTCCGGCGTCCACAACCCGGTGCATGCGCTCAGGACATCGGTCGAAACACTCGGAAGTGCAACCGCACAGTTTCGCCTGGTCGCTGCCTTCGCCATTAAGACGAGCGACTATGGCGTCGGTTATCTGCTCGATGAGTTGTTCGAGGTTGCCGTTGTTCGAATGTTGCATTGGATTCTGGAAGTCCGCCCTTACGGAAGCTCCGCGTTACGGCCCCAAGCATTCTAACATCATCACCCCGCATCGCAGCTCTGTCAGAACCGGGAGCGGTAGCCGGTGGGTCATGAAGCGATTCCACTGGGCCCAGGCGATAATCGATCACATATACGACTCAAGCGACGGAAATTCGCAAGTTGGGAAGGGCGGTTTACCCCGCTCAAGATTTGCAGCCACTCAACAATGAATTAGTAATTCAAGGATGAAGGGCTGCGAATCTTGAGCGGGGGTAAACCGCCCTTCCCAACCTGCGAATTTCCGAATGCTGATTTTGTATCCAGGCGCATACTGTATTTTAGGAGTTTCAGAAGTTTTCTCACAGTCTCGGTAGCAACCTGGTGTTGCGCCTGTGGAATCCGGGTCGTTACGCCCGCCGTTCTAACAAGCGGGTATAGAGCGCTAACGTTGATACTGGCGCTCGATCGCTTCAATCTTCGAAACACGCTTGCGATGGCGATCTTCAATGATGTCAATGGCGAGCCAGGCGTCAACTATCTCACGCATTTCACGGCTGGTAATTGTCTTACTGCCGAGCGTGAGGACATTGGCGTCGTTGTGTTCGCGAGAGTTGCGCGCTACCGCAACCGAATAACACGCCGCAGCGCGCACGCCCGGAACTTTGTTGGCTGTGATTGCACTTCCAACACCCGCGCCATCGATGATGATCCCCACATCTACCGTGCCGTCGGCAACCGCTCGAGCGACGGCATGAGCAAAGTCGGGGTAGTCAACAGCATCCTCGGAATTGGTCCCGAAATCGTGGACGCGATGACCGGCTTCTCCCAGAAATCCCTTAAGCTCCTCTTTCATTCTGAACCCGCCGTGGTCAGCTCCTACGGCAATCACTCGGGAGGTCTGCGATCCGCGGCGGGGGACGCGCCTCACTATCTCGATCTTTTTTTCTTTTATGATGTCCGCCGCGAGAGGCGTCAGACGCGCGCCTTCGGCAATGCGCAGGACAGCGCCCGCCTCGAGGCCGCGCACGTCATCTTCGGTAATGACCACCTTCGACGATTCATCACGAGTAACAGGTGCTTTAGATTCTGAATTCTGCGGAGCCGTATCAATGAAGCGAGTGGCTGGTGTGGAACTCACGACATTTGGGGTGGCGTCCGCGGAAGTCGCCTTATCCAGAACATCACGTACGAGTGCGCGAATACGATCGCGAGTCGAGGAATCTTCCATGGTGGTTAGTTGTCAGTCGTCAATTGTCAGTTGATCGTCGTCAGTTGTTCCGTGTTCCGTGTCGTTTCGTGTAATTTCGTGGATCGTCCCCGGCAGCGTGCGAAACGATCCACTAAATGACACGAACCAACACGAATCAGAACCACTACCACTAAACCACGACAACGGATCACTGACTACCTAACCACTGACTAAGCTAACGATTCATCACGCAGATCCAGGAGCCGTCCTGCCGAGCCGACGATCTTGCCTGACCGAACGAGGAAATCAACACGCCCTAGATAGATGCCACTCTTGCCAACCTGAAAAATCAGCGTTTCCTGTCCTGAGGGCTGCTTAACGCTGACGGGCTTTTCCATGAATGTGTGTGTGTGACCGCCGGCGATGAAATCAATCCCATCCACCTGCGCTGCGACTTGCGAATCTCCAATCGCCCCAGCTCCAGGTTCAGGATAGTAGCCCAAGTGGGTCATCGCTACGACCATCGAGCAGCGCTCTGTTTCGCGCAATGTCTTTACCACGTCGCGCGACGCGACCACCGGATCTCGATAAGTAACTCCCTTGAAATTAGCCGGCGTGATCAACCCGACCGGGCTGATCCCCAACCCAAACAGACCGATGCGCACACCCTTAATCTCACGTACCACATACTGCTTGACCTTGCTCTCGAGAGGTGTCCCGCGCACATCATAATTCGCGGAAACCAGATCGAATTTTGCGAATTGCATCGCCGCGGCCAGGGCTTCGACGCCATTGTCGAATTCATGATTACCAAGCGTGCCGACATCGTAGCCAATCTCCGACATTGCTTTGTATTCCACTTCGCCCTTATAAAAATTGAAATAAGGAGTGCCCTGAAAGACATCACCGCCGTCGATCAGGAGTGTATTGGGATTCTCCTTGCGCACACGCTTAACCAGCGTCGCTCGCCGCGCCACTCCACCTTTGCCGGGATAGATTCTGTCGTTCGCAGGTAGCGGATCGATCTGGGAGTGAGTGTCGTTGGTATGAAGAATGGTGATCAGCGTCTCGCCGCGACCGGACTGCAGAAGTGGCGCGGTTAATGATCCGGCCGCGCTGCCAAAAGAAGAAGCCACGTCCCACGGATTGACAACCAGGCTGGTGCCAAAGATCGCCGACGTAGTCAAAAACTTTCTTCGAGTAATCATCTTTGCAGGCTTTCTGGCTTTTGAACGTCAGGACCAATCAGGACAAACCGATCATCTAACGCTGCCTTAATGGGACGGCCGGCGGCGGTTTCAGCCTTCACATAATCCATGAGTGCATCGCGAATTGTGACGCCGAGAGGTCTGACGTTTTTTCCTTCCTGTAAAATCGAATACCTGCCACTGCCAAGTTTCACAAGGTAATCAATCGTAACGATAGGGTAGGTCACTTTCGGATCGATCTCCATTTCCCTGCCCTGGCTGTCGAGTAGACGCGCGCTAACCAGCTCCGGTCTGTTATCAGCATTCATTCGATAACTTATACGTGCACCGGACAAGGCGTCGCCGCCGGCAACGACTATACCCAGGAGTTTCAGTAACTGTTCTCCGGTTAGGTCAACTTCGACCAGCGCATTTTCAAAAGGTAAGAGCTCAAAAATATCGGCAGCCCTCAGGGCTCCAGGGGCAATAATGTTCTTACGTAACCCGCCGCTATTAGTGATGGCCAGCAAAACAGGCTTGCCAAGTTTTGCGCTCGACTGAAGACGCATACCATCGGTCACGAAGTTACCAAGATTCCCAGCGCCTACCGGACCCTTTTTCAGCTCGACATCGAGCTTTCCAATGACTATTTCAAGGGCCCGCACCTTGGAGCTGTAGGGCGCGAGCATTTTCTCTAACGCTGGCTCGTCGGGAATACTCTCATCAACCAAGATCTTGCGAACTCGGCCTTCAACTGTTGCCGGTACAGTTGCTGAACCGGGCTTGTTGGCTAAGGTCCTCTTGGGTGCGGGAGTTCGCTTGCTTGCGGAAGTTCGCTTGCTCGCAGATTTTGCCTTGCCTGCGGAAGATGCCTCGCTAGCGCAGGGCTTCTCAACTACACAGGGTTGGATCGGCTGTGCCTGCTGCGCCGCCACACCATGAATAGTGGTGGTTAGCACGCCTAGCATGAACAAACGTCCAAACCACGCATGCCTCAGGAGGATTTCCGGAGACGTTTCTGTTTTATTTCTGGCTGGATTCGACTTTGACATTGACCTCAGGGGAAGAGCTTGCATAGTATGTCGCACCGCGGTCTCATACGCAAAGGCTGCTAAGCCAAGCACTGAAGTTGTAATTCGATTCTTTCCTGAGGAGATAAATTGGCTACGTCTTCCGCCCAAATACCATCTGAGTTCAGCAATCCCAACCTTGAAGTGCTGCTATCGGAACAGCAGATACAGTCTCGCATTAAGGAGTTAGGAGCCGAGATCACTCGCGATTATGCTGGCCGCAATCCACTGCTTATTGGAGTACTCAAAGGCGCGTGCTTTTTCCTGAGCGATCTCTTGCGTTCTATCGACACTCGTCTGGGCATTGAGTTTATGGCGATATCGAGCTATGGCTCGTCAACCCGGACTTCCGGTGAAGTACGCATCCTCAAAGACCTCGACGTACCCGTCGAGGGACGTGATTTGATCGTGGTTGAGGACATTGTCGACACTGGCCTGACGCTTTCTTATCTAATGGCCAACTTGAAATCGCGCGGCGCTGCCAGCGTAAAACTGGTGGCTCTGCTCGACAAACATGAGCGCAGGGAGCGAGAGGTAGAAATCGATTACCTCGGCTTCAAGATTCCCGATCACTTCGTGGTGGGCTACGGACTGGATTTCGCCGAACGCTATCGGAACCTGCCATTCATCGCCGTCTTGAAAAATCCCGACCTGGGATAATGCGTCACAATTTGTGGACCAGATCCGAAGCATATCGCCTGCCAAACAAAGCTTGCTATCGCAACCTGAGGAACCTTTTATGCTAAGACATTTTTCGGCCTTTCTTGCCCTGACCATCTTTCTATGCGCGTCCCATTCGTATGGGCAGCAGGACTTTTCGAAGGTTGAAATCAAAGCCACAAAAGTTGCCGGCAATGTTTACATGCTGGAAGGTCGGGGCGGCAACATCGGAGTCTCGGTCGGCAGCGATGGAATCCTAATCGTAGACGACCAATATGCTCCCCTGGCCGACAAGATTAAAGCGGCTTTGAAAACACTAAGCGAAGGTAAACTCAAATTCGTCTTGAACACTCACTGGCACGGCGATCACACAGGTGGCAATGTGGTCTTTGGTCCCGAGGCGCCAGTTATCGCCCATGACAATGTACGCAAGAGACTGTCCACCGAGCAGAGAATGGAAGCTTTCAAAACGACTGTTCCCGCTTCACCAAAAGAGGCCCTGCCGGTAATAACCTTTGGCCAATCCTTGTCAGTTCATTTCAACGGCGAGGAGATAAGGGCCATTCACTTCCCGCAAGGCCACACGGATGGCGACAGCGTGATCTTCTTCACCGGCTCAAACGTCGTGCATATGGGCGATGATTTCTTCGCCGGGCGCTTTCCCTTCGTCGATCTCGGAAGTGGAGGCAGCGTTGAGGGATTGGCAAAGAACATCGGAGAGATTCTCGGCAAGCTCCCCACCGGCGTTAAGCTCATTCCCGGACACGGCCCCATTTCCACCGCGGACGACTTAAAGCTCTACCACCGCATGCTCCTTGAAACCACCGACATCGTGCGCAAGAAAATGGCGGCGGGTAAGACGCTGGCAGAGATCAAGACGGAGGGTTTACCTGAGGAGTGGAAATCGTGGGGAACAGGATTCATCAAGACCGATGTCTGGATTGAGACTATCCACACCAGCCTTTCAAAGAGGTAGAACCTACAAGGACACTAGGAGGAAGATTTTCCATATCTCATTTGACATTTCTCATAATTTCTCATTTGTCATTTCAGGACTGCAAGTTTTCTTTTAGCGACTCGCTGAGAATTCATCGCAGTATTGCGGCAGTGATCCACCGATGACAAATGAAAGATGTCAAATGATATATGGAAAATGATCTGTTTAAGCCTCACTGATCTCCCTCAGAAAACTCTGCCCAGCTGCGAGCTTTAACCCAAAATTCTCCGCAATTGTCTGTCCGATATCCGCTAGCGAATCACGCTTTCCCAGGTCAACGCTCGCGCGCGCCTTTTTCCCATACACGAGCAACGGAGCATACTCGCGCGTGTGATCGGTCCCCGGAAAAGTGGGATCGTTGCCGTGGTCGGCAGTGATAATTACTAGATCGTTATCGCTCATCGCCTCCTCCACTTCAGGCAAACGTGAATCGAAGTGCTCAAGCGCCCGCGCAAAGCCTTCGGTATCGCGGCGATGCCCGAAAAGCATGTCGAAGTCGACTAGATTGGAGAAGATCATTCCGCGAGAATCGTCATTCAAAGCAGCAATCGTCTGGTCAATAGATTGTTCGTTGTTTTTGGCTGTGCGGTCCTCCGTTACACCATTCGAATCGTAGATGGAGGCAATTTTGCCGATGCAGACGACGTCCAATCCTTCGTCTTCCAGAGCTACCAGCAGATTTTCGCGGGGCGGGGGAACGGCGTAATCATGACGATTCTCCGTACGGTAAAAACCACCCGTTTCGCCTAGAAATGGTCTGGCAATGACGCGGCCCACTTTGTGTTGTCCATCCAGCATCCTTCGCGCGGTCTCGCAGATCTCGTAAAGCTTCGGAAGAGGAATCACGTGTTCATGGGCTGCGATTTGGAAAACCGAATCGCCGGACGTATAAACAATCGGCTTCGCGGTCCTCACATGCTCGTCGCCCAACTCTTTGATGATTTCGGTCCCGGAGGCCGGAACATTTCCGAGAATTCCGGGTACCCCAGTTTCCCGAATGAACTGATCGATGAGGCTATGAGGAAATCCGTTTGGATAGATGGGAAACGCCTTTTCCAAAATTATTCCGGCCATTTCCCAATGGCCCGTGGTGGTGTCTTTGCCATTAGAACGCAAAGCGCATCGTCCGTAGGAAGCCCGCGGTTCGGCTAAGGCCGGCACACCCGTCAACGGACGAATGTTACCCAGCCCGTAACGTTGCAGATTCGGAAGCTGAACCGGACGTGACTCGAGTATGTGGCCGAATGTGTCGGAGCCCTTATCGCCCCACGCGTCCGCATCAGGCATCTCGCCAATGCCAGCGCCGTCAAGAACGATTAGGGTTATGCGATTGAAATGGTTGATATGAGACATGAATACAACTCAAAGAACATTTTCCATATCTCATTTTCCATTTCTCATTGGTCATTTAAAGGATCGGGAGCTCGCTTCAATCACACGCTGGGCTACAACCACCGTTTAGGATTGTCGAGCCCGTTAAAAACTAAATGACAAAGTGAGAAATGGAAAATGACTAGCCCTTCGGGGCAAAGTATCCCTCTCTCGCTCGTACCTGTGGCTTGTCAGGAACGCCCCGGACCTCGATGCGAATTGTCCGGAACTTCCCATCGCGAGCCTTATTTGTAGGGTAATAACCCAAACTGTATTGCGTGCCGATTTCGTTAGCTACCTGAGCAAAGGCAGCTCGAGCATCCTGCAAGCTGGCCGCAACGAAATTCTTGCCGCCACTGGCTTTTGCCAGGTCATTCATCTCCCGCCTGGCGAGATTGTAAAGATCGCGACTGATCTGCATCCGCTCAAACGAACCCTTCTGGCAAAAGTCAGAGTAGTCATCCGCGCTGGCTCGCGGGACAAAGATAGCGCGGTAGCGCTTGAGCTGTTTCGCCGAAAGACTCAAGCGACCATCATCCTGGCAATCCTTCAGCAACCGATCCTCGACGAAATCCTCGGTGTTGACTTGAATAAAATAACAAGCGATTCCAGCGCTGATTAGTTTTGCTCGCGCAACTGCGAAGTCTGTATCGCTGGTCGAATCGACTCCATCGGTTAAAGCGACAAGAGCACGACGGCCGCGCACCTCATCACGCGGAGGCTCACGAAAAATTTGCCGGGTGACACGTTCCAGCGCATCGTAAAAAGGCGTTCCATTCGCCGACCCAAGGCGTTGAATTGCTCTTTGAAGCGACTGTCGGTTTGCCGTCAGTTCAGAAAGCACTTCGACCGTCGCGATTTGAGTGTTTCCGGTCCGCTCGGTGTTGAATGCAACTATTGCAACCCGATCTCCCGAGCGAAGGCTGCTGATGAAAGCATTTGCCGCCTGACGGATGAGACCAACGTCCGCACGGGTCGAGCCGGAGGTATCAAGGAGTAGGGCAATCTCAAAAGGTGCCTCAGTAGTGCCGAAGTTGGCTATCGACTGTTTTTGACCATCTTCGTAGACCAGAAAGTTTTCCCGGCGTAATCCTGTCAAGGGTCGTCCCGAGTTGTTTTTAATCACCGCTGGAACTGAGACGAGCTGAGTCTCGACGCGCACGACGTCACCCTCGTCGACATCTTGCGGCGCCGATACCGGCGAGCCTTGTGACGTCGTGGGGTGATTTTCAGGTTCGGAGACTCGTCGCGGCCGCTGCTTCGTTTGCTCCTGGCCAATGGCCGGCAAAACGCCTGCGAACAGGCAAAGCATCAGTAGTGCGAGAGTGGCCCGATTAAAAAAAGGAAACAGCGCGGCTAATTTTCTTGCTTGCATGGCGATAAACCCGGGTCGAAGTCTTTTGATTTAGACTATAACTGGAAACCCCAAGACTGCAAAAGCCCGAGGCTCATCATGCCCGCAAAAAAGTTTCCATCGCCGGGACGCGTCACTCCACAGTTTTTGTGCGGCTTTGGTGTCATTTTCCTGGGTCGAGGCCTTTGCGCAACCCATGGCGAGCTATCAAATCACACGAAACACCACGAAAATGTTGTTAGCGATCCATCGTGGATCGTCTCGATTTCCGTTCCCACGTGATGAAACAGGCTGGTGAAGAAGGCGACGCTGGTACGTTAACCGGTTTTCCTGCTCACCTTGACAGTGCCGCTACGGTTCTCTTAGCATGGCGTTCGCTCGCGGCGCCTCATTGTAATTGTCGTAATCTTAGTTGATGCTCTTTGAAGTACGCGTGCCAAGTAATAGATTAGCAGGCCAGACGTCATGTCCGGCAGTGGAGCAGCGATTGGCAGGAATGCTTGTCCCAGGTGTAGAGGCACGTATGTCAATGGTAGACGGCTTCCCTTACAAGGAAGAGGTTGGGGGTTCGAATCCCTCCGTGCCTACCATTTAGTGTTTCAGGACAGAGAATCTTGCGGTCTTCCGGCAGACAGAGTATCGTGCGACAGGGCACGATTTAATAGATCGAATCTGCCGGTTTTGATATTTCGGTTTTGAATGCGGAGTCGTAGTTCAGTTGGTTAGAACGCCGGCCTGTCACGTCGGAGGTCGCGGGTTCGAGTCCCGTCGGCTCCGCCATTTATTTTCAATGACTTACCGATAGAGACAAGCAGCAAGAACCAAGGTTTTCCGTCTGTTTTCAGTACGTTGTGCCAGTAGATGTGCCAGTAAGTCGACGTAACCCTAAGAAGAGAGTGGGCTTACGGTTCTCGGGTCATACCCCCAGCTGCAATCGCCACCGAAAGAAAATCTCATAAAGCTGCAGAGCCGAGCCGGCGCGGCATCCTTCAGTCTCGTCGGGTGCGACATTTTGGGCTCTCAGCTTTCTCTTCGAGCTTATCCCCTTCTTCCTCTTGATCGGCTACTGCCGGACTGTTAGTCGTTACATTTAGTCCGGTAAGAGATGATTCCGCCGCCCGTGCGGATGCGAATCCGCCACCCCCAGATATGTGTCGGCGTTAGCCCTCCTGATACCAAACATCCGAATCCTCCACAGGGCGTCGCGTTCTTATTCACCGAAAACTCGATTGCTTGATCTCGCTCGCTTGGAGGACACACCGTCTGAGTGCGAGTCTTGCTTTTTAACCGCATACCTTTAGAGGTTTGGACTATGTTTCTCGCGATCCACCTGTAGTTCCAAAGACCAAAGGTCAAAGAACCGATTCATACTGTTGCTCATTGCCAGATCGGCTGGCACAATCGTGCCGCGAATAACCCACCGTCAGTTTCAAGAGTATCAGCATCCCTATGAAACCTGACCGCTGGCAGAAAATTGAACAAGTCTTTCATGCTGCGTTACAGCGCAAGCCTGAAGAGCGTGCCAGCTTCCTACAGCAAACCTGTGCCGGCGATGAAGTTTTGTACACCGATGTAAAGTCGCTACTCACCTCATACGAAAACGACGACAGTTTTTTTGAAGACTCTGCCTCAGCTCTCGCCGCCGAAATGTTTGGCGATATGGTTGGCGAAACCATAGGGCCGTACGAGGTGCTGTCGGAACTTGGTTCGGGAGGCATGGGAACTGTCTACCTGGCCCATGATGCGCGGCTCGGCCGGAAGATCGCCCTTAAACTTCTTCCGCCACAATTTACGAACGATAAAGATCGACTGCGCCGCTTTCAGCAGGAAGCTCGTTCGGCCTCAGCTCTGAATCACCCAAACATCCTTACAGTTCACGAAATCGAACAAAAAGGTGAGTTGCATTACATCGCCACTGAATTTGTGGATGGAGTGACGCTGCGCCAGCACATGTCGAATGGCCAAATGAATCTCGACGAGGTTCTCAATATTGCGAATCAGATAGCGAGCGCTTTGCAAGCAGCTCATGCAGCCGGGATCGCTCATCGTGATATCAAACCCGAAAATGTCATGATCCGTTCGGACGGTTACGTCAAAGTCCTCGACTTCGGACTTGCAAAGCTGACGGAAATCGAAGAAGGGCTGCCTACAACGCCGGAAACAAACCCCGGAGTCGTGATGGGCACGCCGCGATATATGTCTCCGGAACAGGCGCGCGGTTTGGAGGTCGACGGCCGAACAGACATCTTCAGCCTTGGGGTAATCATTTATGAAATGGTGGCCGGGACAGTACCGTTTGATGGAGCGACACCCAGTGATGTGATTGCGGCATTGCTGAAGGACGAGCCTGAGGCACTGACCTCACGGATACCGGAAGTGCCTTTCGACTTGGAACGAGTTGTCGACTCAGCTCTGGCGAAGAATGTAGATGATCGCTATCAGACAGCCACCGAGTTTTTAGTAGACCTTCATCGGCTGAAAGATGGTCTCCAGTTGAATGCGAAACTCGTAATTGAAGACGCTGGAGGTCTTGGCTCGCCACAAGCACATTCAGAAGGCGGACAAACAGCAGCCTCTCGTCGTTTCAGATCAACTGATCCTAAGGCTCATAAAAACACGGAATCCGTTCAACAAAATATGCGGAGGTGGGCGCTTGTTATCAGCGTAGGAATGCTCCTTCTTGTCGCTGGCGTAGTCTCTATGGTTTACCTCAGTCGTCGCAAAGAAACATCGACCCCGAAGGTCACGCAAACCCGCTTACTCACCAATCGAGATGGATTCGTGACGGCGGCGCGGTTTGCACCCGACGGGAAGGGCGTTATCTACAGCGGAGCATTTGATGGTCGGCCCGTTGAACTCTTCTTCACTGACGTGGACGGTCTTGAACGGCGACCTGCTGCAACTTCTTTAGCATCACTGAAGTCTGTTTCCTCAACAACTGGCAAAATCGCTGTCTTGCTGAACTTCGAACTCAATTGGATGGATGGGCGTAACGGAACTCTGGCAATCTTGCCGGCGGAGGGTGGTAAGCCAGAAGTGCTAATGGACAAAGTTGACGAAGCGGCTTTTGCGCCCGACGGAGACTCAATAGCGATTGTGCGGTCAGTGATGGGGGAGCATCAACTCGAATACCCCGTAGGACAAGTTCTATACAAGTCTTCCGGTTGGATGTCATATCCTCGATTCTCTCCAAAGGGTGACAAAATCGCGTTTTTCGAACACCCACTAGGAGACAACGGCGGATCCGTGGTGCTTTTTGATGTAGTGACAAAGAAATTGGAGTCTGTTTCACCTGGCTGGACAGCTCTCAAGGGGCTTGCCTGGAATCCCACGGGTGACGAAATCTGGTTTGGTGGGTCCCGTGTAAATAGGAACCAGAATATCAATGCCGTGTCTCTCTCAGGCAAAGTGCGATTGAATATTTATGAGCTGCCAGGTGTCTACGTCAAGCTTGAGGACATTTCGCCTGATGGAAGAATGTTGGTATCACAAGGAAACATTCATACGACGATGACTATCCTGGATGGGAAGTCAGCAAGCGACGCAGTTAGTTCCCCATTTGCATGGTCGACGTCTGTCGACTTATCTACGGACGGGAAAACTCTCCTCTATTATGAATTGGGATATGAGAGTAGCAATCCGTCGGATGTGAATACCGCATATCTCCACAAACTCGACGAACCAAACCCTGTTCGCCTGGGGGAAGGAAAAGCGTTAGCCCTGTCACCCGACGGCAAGTGGGCGCTTGCACTGCAAAACAGATCGCCACCGCAACTTGTCTTGTTGCCGACTTCGTCCGGTACGCCAAGAGCTCTGCCGAATCCGGGAATGAAGGAATATCATTACGCCTCTTTTTTTCCCGACATGCGAAGGATTCTCTTTACTGCAGTCGAAGCGCGCGAAGATGCATTCATTCGATCGTACGTTCAGGACCTTGCAACAGGTGATGTGCATCCTCTCACTGAGGAAGGATCTGTAGCTTTGCGTGTCTCGCCGGATGGGAAAAATGTGGTTACGCTGGAACCCGATCAGACGTATTACATTCAACCCCTGGCAGGAGGAGATTCAACTCCTGTTCCCGGACTTACTTCATCGGACGAACCTATTCAGTGGAGCGAGGACAGTCGTGCTTTGTACGTCATTGGAGCTGGTGATTTCTCTACCAAGATTTACCGCGTGGATATTATTAATGGCAGACGCCGACACTGGAAGGATGTTGACCCGGCTAGCAAAATAGGACTCATTGGGCTCGAACTGAACCCCGGTGGAATCTTGATCACTCCTAATGGGAAAGTGTGCGTTTACACTTACTGGACCTGCATACAACAATTACTAACCGGATGGGTATATGAAACCAGAAACAGCTAAAATTTTCCCACACGAAATCCGCCTCGTGAAAATCTCCAACTGATACCCAGCGAAAGCCCTCTCGCACCATGAGTACTTACTCCCACAGCAGTATTGGTATAATCTGCATGCAGGTCCAACGACTTCGTTAAGGAAAAGCTCAACCCGCCACCGATTCGAACAAATCCTGATTTCGACGCTCGGTCGTGAAGCTCGTGAAAATGAGGATGTCCACTATCGATGGGAAAGCGGATGCCTCCGTATGTCTTCTGCCAGGCGCCAGTCGCGCGCAGCGATACGCGATCGGTAGCAGAGTATCCGAATTCCCAATCCGCGTTGCTACGATTGAGATTCAAGTCCTCGACACGCTGGACTAACGCGAATGAGTAACGCGCCTGAATGTAACTTCGAGGAATTACGCCTTCCAGGTCTCGTCCGACGTTCACACCCATCTGGAGTTCATGAAGATCTCGGCCAACTGCGGAATGACCTCTAAATTCATAGTGGTGCGTTGGTATGACTGTCGCCACAAAAGGAGTTATAACCAACGGTCGCGCGAGGATGTTGTAACGTATCCCGAAGCGTGCATCCTGAAAGGTCGGATGATAGACGCCGGTGTCAGGAGGGCCATGTGGTACAGGACCGACAAACCCTTCATACTTGGAAGAGACGTGCGTGAGATCTGCGTCGAGGGTCAGATTATTCGTTAGACCATATTCAAACGTCGTCACCACCGTGTTCGTACGGATAGGGCCTGCGTCAAATCGTTTACCCTGATAGTCGAGATGGTCCCGGACAAAAATGTTCTCGTAAGTTACGGTGATCTGCCCTTGCCCCTGCAACGGCAACCAAGCCTGTGCATGTGCCAACTTCGGCAACACAAACACAAGCAGCAAAGCGCAACCTATGAGGGTTAATCGAAACGATCGCAGACTCATACAGACCGACCTTTGCTAATGGTCGGTTCAGATTTTATTTGACTGTTTCATCGCTTTGTTGACAGCGATCAGAAAATCTAAACCGTCAATAGGTTTTTTCACTTGCACTTTGTATTGTTTGGCGGCTTGCTCTTCAGCCTTCGACGGCTTTAACAATATTGGGACGACTATTGTTTTTGGGGTGAAAGAGTTGACTTGTTTCTGGAGGTTGGGAGCTTCGGCGAGGTTCGTTAAGACGAGATCGTAATGACGAGTTCTCAGATCATTGCTGACCCGTCCTATGTCGTCGATAGCCGTTGCCTTGTGACCGACTTTATTTAAGAAATCCCTCAGTTCAGCAGCCTTCCCCGGCGGCAGGGCAGGCGAGTGGATTAGAATCGTTGAAGGAGCCTTCGCGGCCTGCGACTGGTAGTAACGCAGACCGGTCTTGACGCGCATCGTCTTGTCACCACAGGCATTCGCAAGCTGCATGTGAGACAGACCAATCATGGTGGAAATCAGAACAAAGGTCAGTTTTCGCATCTTGCTTCCTTTCGAACGAATTGGCTGGTTTGAACCCAAGTGCTTGAGAATTGGCCGTATCCTACGCCCGAATACTTGAGCGGTCAATACTTCACCCAATCCCGGGACCAATCTCAGGTTCTCAACCTTTCCGTCCGTAAAGCCACACTTTCGCTCCAAACCCAAACGCGAGAAATGTAGCAGAAGTCTCTAAGAATCTTCGAGGATTTCACAAAAAATCCCCAGGAAATGAAGGTTAACAAAGATCCCGTTATAGCCGGCGAAGCAAGCGTAAGCATATGGCCGTGCGAAGCGAGGCTTTGCGAGCGCAAGCCCATGAGGTGAAGTGGAGTTCAAGTCTGCGAGCCCGTGAAGCGGGCGACAGACGTGAATGCACAGTCAATCGCAATTTCTTTCGCCCGTTTCACGGGCCACCCACTATGAACGGCGGGATCCTAGGGCTGCGCTCGCAAGGGCTCGCTCCGCCCTGGGCTATACGCTCACGCCTGCGAGGCTTTCGGAGTAGACAGCTTGCATTAATAACCGGGGCTAGGGAAATTAGAACTACTCACTTTTGCGCATTGTTCTTCGTAGCCAGGCCTTGGCGAGCGTCCAATCGCGCATGACAGTACCCGGCGAGACGCCAAGTGCTTCCGCAGTTTCCTCAATACTGCAGCCACCAAAGAACTTCAATTCCACCACTCTGCTTTTCCGCTCGTCGATCGTTGCTAACTCAGTTAGAGCATCATCAAGGCAAACCACGTCAGCACTTCTCTGTTTGGTGGCGATCAACTCTTCATTCAAAGACACCTGAAGGGCTGTGCCTCCTCGCTTTGCAAACTGTCGTTTCCGCGCATAATCCACCAGGATGCGCCGCATCATCTCGGCCGCAATGCCAAAGAAGTGGGCTCTGCTTTGCCACTGCACATCCCGCTGATCGACCAACCGCAGGTAGGCTTCATTTACGAGAGCGGAGGTTTGTAGGGTATGACCTGGGCGTTCTTTCTTAATGTGCCGATGTGCAAGTCGGTGGAGTTCCGTATAGACGAGGGGCATCAGTTGGTCGCGCGCGGTCTGATCGCCATCGCCCCAAGCGACTAATAGTTGGGTTACGTTGTTTGGCGAGGGAAGCATTCTATTGCAGATTGCCGATTGTAGGTTGCTGACTAAAAACCACCAGTGTTTATTTCAGGTGGGGAAGGTGAAACCTATCCCCGTCTGGGAATGGGACCGCTAAGGCTCGCCGAGCACCACCATTCTAACCCGCTCAAAAATTTCCTGAAACCTTTAGAGGTTTAAGTCTGCCTTCTCGCGTTTCGTGGTGAACAGCAATTCAAGGCGCTCGAATCGGGAGGTATAACACGAAGCGATTGAACCTCTCTCGTCTGAAATGCGAGGCCTGCAGAAGTTTGGGTGTCGACTCAACCTGATGCAGGAGACATTCTTAAATCAATCAGCTGAACCCAAGATCAGCGAAAGGACACATCATGAAACTGAATCCTCAAACCTGCCTGGCCCTGGCTATCCTGACAATTCTCCTTGCAGCTCCAATCCACTCGCGGGCCGATGCTGTATCCGACTGGAATGGAATCGCATTCACCAGCGACGCGATCGTGCTCCAATGGAACGAGATCGCTGTCGCGACGATCGGTGCACAACCGCCTTTCCCAGCGGCTCGGTCTATGGCAACCGTGCAGCTTGCTGTGTTTGAGGCGGTCAATGCAATCACTGGCGAGTACGAGCCTTATCTCGGTACGATCAGCGCTCCTCCAGGAGCATCGTCAGAAGCTGCCGCGGTCGCGGCGGCACACGGTGTGCTGAAAGCTTTCTTCCCGGCGCAAGGCGCAACCCTGGATCAACAGCGCGCCAACTCGCTGGCAACGATTCCAGACGGCCAAGCCAAGAACGACGGCATCGCTGTCGGGGAGGCAGCAGCGGCCGCGATGGTGGCGAATCGAACAAACGACGGTTCGGCGCCACCTCAGTTTCACACTCCGCCAAATTCCGATCCCTATGAGTGGCAAACCACGGCTGGTTGTCCCGTTGCGGGCGGCGCCTTCAAACACTGGCCAAATGTGAAACCTTTTGGGATTGAAAGCTCCTCTCAGTTCCGCGCCAATCCGCCACCCAAGCTCACCAGCGGTAAATATGCACGTGACTACAACGAAGTGCAGGCCGTCGGCGAGATGAACAGCACTCTGCGGCCGCAGGATCGCACGGATGTCGCCGTCTTTTACAATGCCCAATTTGTTCACGTTGGCTGGAATTCCGTGCTACGTCAGATTGCCAGCACTCGCAACGACGACATCACCAGCACCGCGAGGACCGCAGCGGTGATGAATATGTCGCTCAGCGATGCCTTCATCACAGTATTCGAAACCAAGTATTTCTACAGAACCTGGCGGCCCGTGACCGCAATCCCTCGAGGCGATGAAGATGGCAATCTACTGACGGCCCCATCCTCGTTCACTCCGCTCATTCTCACACCGTGCTTCCCGAGCTATCCCTCGGCCCATGGGTCCGGAACCGGCTCGGCGCTCGAGGTTCTCGAAGGGGCTTATGGCCGACATAATTCAGTTACGATGTCTCATCCCAATGCGCCAGGTATCGTGCTCCAATACAACGATCTCAGAGACATCATCGACGATGTCTCCGACGCTCGCGTCTTTGGCGGGATTCACTTCCGCTATGATCAGGATGCCGGCGAGCGGCAAGGGAGGGACGTTGGTCGATACAATAACCACAACCGTCTTCGACCAGTGCACGACGACGACTGATCGTGATTCGGATCCATTCGAGTGACCACTCCAAATCGACAAGCACCGCGCACGAAGTCACGCGGTGTCAGAAGATCGTTGGTCAGAACCGAATGATGTTCCAAATAATTTGTCTCAGACACAGAGGCGATACTTCCGAGTTGTCGCCTCTATTGCTGAGCCAATAGAACAGTCGAAAACACAGCATGCAAGATAGGCAAATGCATCTGAATTACCTTGACGTGGTAGGAGCTAGGCACCCAGTAGTGTTCGAGACTCAGAGGTACGAGAGATGCTTGGTTACACAATCTGACTCCAATTGCACCTGCCATGCGAAAACGAAATTGAAGGAAGTGCGAAGCGTGAGAATAGCAATAGAACTGGGAACTTTGAGTGCCACCTCCTGTGCAGTAGGTGTGCCAGTAAAGGATGCGTGACCGTGGCACTTCCTGACACGCAACGTCGTACCAAGTGCTGTCTAAATTACTGACAGCCAACGTAATTGCTTGAAAACGGTGAGACACACTTGGGCCTGTCACGTCGGAGGTCGCGGGTTCGAGTCCCGTCGGCTCCGCCACTTTTAAGCGGTTGTCCATCAGCAATGAAGGGCAACCGCTTTTCGTTTTGGATTCAAAATTTCTCGAATCCGTCCTCCAGACTTGCACCGACAATCTGCGGGTTCAATTCCATGCTCTCTGAATTTATCTGAGAAGAGCCGCTATCAACAGGCTCAATGAAATAGGCGAACTCCAGTCCCCGGACCAACCGATCGGATAGAAGCTCTCTGGAACCAACTGGTCGAACGGTCGCCGTCGATAAAAATCCCTGGCTCGCTTCCTGAGATAAAGGCCGAAGTTCTTCCTAATCTAGCGTTCCAAACTCAATTCGACAGGTTTGTTATAGAATACGCCACTCATGTTGCATTTTGGCAGGCCGACTCCACTCAGGTAAGCGCAAGGACCACAACAAACAGTATTAGTGAAGAGAATTGCCTTAGTAGGATCGGAGTGAACCCCCTGCAAATGTCCTTTGCGACCATTTCAAAGGTAAGACCTCGATGATTACTGTCGCCGAAGCTATTCAGATTGTTAAGGACCAGACTAAACCGCTATCGCCTGTTCGCGTCGAGATTGAAGATGCAATAGGTCGATTTCTGGCTGAAGATGTCATCGCCGATTCTGACCTGCCCCCCTTCGATCGTTCCCAAATGGATGGCTACGCAGTGCGGGCTGCTGACACTCGAGATGCCCCGGTTCGCTTGCGAATTGTGGGTGAATCCGTGGCGGGCGCAGGGTGGCACAGCGAATTGCTGACGGGTCAAGCCGTGCGCATCATGACTGGCGCACCCGTACCGAAAGGCGCCGACACCGTGCAGCAAGTGGAGCTGACGAGAGAACTGGATGAAGGTGCGACCGTTGAGATCCAACATCCAGCGGACCCAGGGAAATCAATTGTTGGCCGCGCCAGCGAGATCAGAGCAGGCGAGACCGTTTTACGGACAGGCGAAAGGATCAATGCGGCGATGATGGCCGTGCTGGCTTCGTTCGGTTACGCTCAAGTTAGCGTCGGCCGGGAACCCAGGGTAGCGGTGCTGGCGACCGGCAGCGAATTGGTGGATGTAAACCAAAAGCCCGGACAGGACCAAATACGCGACTCGAACAACTACTCCATCGGCGCTTACGCAGCACTGGCCGGGGCCGTGGTCGATCTAATGCCCCTCACAGGCGATGACCCGGATTCGCTGCAGCGGCAAATCTCCGCGGCGTCCGAAAGCTCAGACGTTCTGGTCACTTCGGGCGGCGTGTCGATGGGAGTTTATGATTTCACCAAGACAGCGCTGATAGAACTGGGCGGCGAGATATTTTTTGAACGTGTTTCGCTGCGTCCCGGTAAACCGACAGTCTTCGCGAGACTGCCAAACGGCGTACTCGTTTTCGGTTTGCCGGGAAATCCAGTATCGGTATCAGTGACCTTCAATCTGTTTGCGCGCACGTCCTTATTGGCTATGCAAGGCGCGAATGAACCGGCGCTTCATGAGGAATGGGCCATACTCGAACACAGCGTAAAGGGATCAGTCGATAGGGAGAGTTATTTGCCCGTCCAAATAAGAACCGGCGAAGCGGGGCATCTACTGGCCCAACCTTTGAAATGGGGAGGCTCGTCGGATTTCGTTGCGTTCGCGCGAGCAGATGGACTTGTTAGAGTGCCCGCCGGAGTTGCGACGCTCGAGATAGGATCGACGGTACGAGTCGTACGTCTACCGTCGTAAACCAGTCAATCAAAGAAGTCAGGAGCCAGAATTCAGGAGTCAGAAGAAAGGAATCTTCTTGATCTTATCGGCTTTGCCTCAAAAGTCTCGGTGGACGCCATCTGGATGGTATAGCAGCACAAGTTCGTAGAAATCAGTCAACGCACAGAACCGCTTGCGGTAGCCAGCGGATGCTAAGTTCAAGACTAATGGTTAACGTCAATCACCTAAGCATTACGCACAAAACCATCTACGACGGGTTGATTGAGCTTTAGCATCCGCTGGCTACCGCAAGCGGTTCTGTCAGTTGAGCTGCTCCTCATTTTAATTCAACCTTGTCGTTGCCAGCCCAAAGAGACTGCAGCGTCCAATGACTTTTAAGGCAAAGCCGACCCTACCTTAATTCCGCCTCCTGACTTGTGACTCCAGCTTTTAATCAGCGCGTTGTCTTGTCAGACTGTTCTTCGCGTTGGCAGTTTCGATTCCGAGAGAACGCAGGATTGCTTCAAGCTTGCGAAAGAAGCCGATCTTGTTCAAGAGTGAATTGAGCCAGCCATTGGTGATGCAGTAATGCATCTGAAATGGTTCCGTGTGATGGATCTGATGGTGGCGTGGTTCCAGGACCAGGCGCATTCGTTGCAACCAGCGCACTGCGACGGAAGGCTTCTCCTGATGAGCCCACTTGTGAAAGACATTGGTGGCAACTGTTGTGGCGGCCATTAGACTTGTGCACAAGATCGCAAACGCGAGCAGACCGTGATCTGTTATCCACAGCAGATACAGGCACAGCGAGAGAACGGGAACGGCCAGAATGCATACGTTTCCCACAATACTAACGAAAGTGTGGGTGCAAATGTCGCGAGGGTAAAGGTGATGTTCCCGAAACGGTTTTATCAGTGCCGGGCCTATCACTGGAGTATCTTCCGAGAAGTACGTGTCGGCGGCCCAATGTACCAACCCGCCGACGAAGTCGCCCAACACTAAAGCCAGTGGAATCGCAAGTGCCGCCAGCCAAAGCAACTCGAGCTCGTAGAGACGATCGACCGAAAAATAAACATTGGGGACAAATAGGATCGGAAAGATGATTGACGTTGTATGTTCCAGGAATGCATGAGCCGGAGTCGAGTCGTCCGCAATTCCACTGTATCCCAGCGCGGGACTCGCCGCGCTCGGCGCGGTGAGGACTACCGCTTCTGCCACCTGATCAGCTTGCTCCTGCAGCGGCGAGCTGATTAGTTGCGTCTCCAAATCGAGGGAATCTTGAACGAGAGCCGACATTATTCAAATAGTGATGGTACGAGGCTAATAATCTTCCATCGAGATTGCATAGGGCACCTTACCGGTTACCGTCTAACGCTGTGTTACTCTGGATGTCTGAACTACGAGGCCCGCCCTGGGACTGGATTTTCCGAGCGAGATTATTCTGATATGCTGAACAAAAGGCAATAGTCAAATTGATATTGGCCCAGATTGAGCTAGAGGTCAAATAACAAAAAACACTTCGCTCGCCTGGGGCGGGCGCTATAGACCTGGGTCCAACGGTCTCTCACATTCCATCACAGCGGGACGGGTTGTGTTATGAAAGAGTTATCGCATGTTGATGAACAGGGCCGCGTGCGGATGGTGGACACCAGCGCAAAGACGCTGAGTTTCCGGCGCGCGGTCGCTTCGGCGCGAGTCTTAATGTCGCCCGACACACTCGCCGCACTCTCGAGCCGCCGCACTCCCAAAGGCGATCCCCTGGAGGCGGCCCGCCTCGCCGGTATCATGGCCGCCAAAAAAACCGCGGACCTGATACCGCTTTGCCACCCTCTTCCCTTAACCCACATCGACGTTCGCGCAGTCGTGACCGAGGACGGTGTGCACCTTGAAGCAGAGGTAGCCACGAACGCTCAAACCGGGGTGGAGATGGAAGCCTTAACCGGGGTCTCAATCGCTGCGCTGACGGTGTATGACATGTGCAAGGCATTAGACAAGGGAATACGGATCACCGAGGTGCGACTGGAAAGTAAAACGGGTGGCAAATCGGGTGATTATCAAAGAGAAAGCTCTGATTTCTGACACGAGTGGAACATCGGCAATTTCATTGACGTTTACCAGAACAGCCATTCCCCCGAATCCAGGTCGTCAGAATGAAGAAAGCAATTGGCATGGGATGGTGCTGAACTTGCTGGAGATTTAATGATGAGACTAAGAATTTCCCAGGATGCGCGCCCTCAGGCGATAACGTTGATGGCCGCAGCCGCAATATCAATAGTCCTATGGTTCATTCCGTTTGCCGAAGTATTGACCTATCCCTTCCGGATTTTTGTGACTTTTATCCATGAGGGCGGACATGCGATCGCCGCATTGCTCACTGGAAACTCAGTCGGGAGCCTGAGCGTGACCATGAACGCCAGTGGCGAAACTTACACCACGCGAGGTGGACTGGTGTCCCAAATATTTGTGGCGAGCGCTGGCTACCTGGGCTCAATGGCTTATGGCGGACTGTTGCTGGTGCTGATTCGCAAAGCGATCGCCGCGCGTATCGTATTGATCGGATCCGCCGCCGTAATCTTCGCCCTTACTCTGATTTACGGAATCTTGACGCCAATCTTTTCGTGGGGCGCGCTCTCCGGTATTCCCTTCACTTTTATTGCCGGAACGTCACTCTCAGTTGGGCTGGTCGCGCTGGCTAAATTTGGGAGCGCGCGGGTGGCCACCTTCTTCGTCAGTTTTCTGGCCGTCCAGTGTGTCTTGAATGCTCTATTGGATCTAAAGACGGTTTTCTTTTTATCTTCGCCATTTGCCACCAGCGTTCCTACCGACGCGGTAAACATGGCCAACGCCACTGGAATTCCCGCCTTCATCTGGGCCATGATCTGGATTTTCATTGCCCTCGTTATCCTGGGTCTGGCGATGCGTATCTACGTAGTCACGCGAGATTCAAGGACGCAGCCGGACCTTCCGTTTGAAGATGTAGTCAGTACCTAGAATCCTTAACGACACTTTCGAATGAGCCCTTCGCTTCCGCGCGTGAGAGTGAACGTGCCGATCTCTTGCGAGGTATTGGTAAGCGTCAGGGTGAGCGACATCTCTTCGCCTTTGATCGTTCCAGAGTAACGCGCTGGTTGGCTCACGCGCGGGACGTTGCGGCGAATGGGGCCCGGTCCCTCTCTGACATACGTGCCGTTCAGAGAAAAGCGGCCTTCGGAATCAGTCTTTAGAGGATCGGTGATGCTGCCGTGGGCGCAGTCGAACTCCACTCTGGCCTCGCCATCGTTAAACTCTATGCGAACGTGCTCGCCACCCCAGATTTCCTCTGGCACTGTTTTCCTAATCTTTTTCGGTGCCACGTCCTTTGCCACACGCGTTCTTCTGACACTCTTCACGCTCTGAAATGCCCAACCATCCGGCCCTAAGGATAGCACCAGCGGAAGTGCCAGAAGCAGACCAGTCGCCCGTAACTGGAGCATCATTGGCATGGTTGCGCTTCCACGAGAACTAACATCGCGTAAGTCTAGCCTACTGCGGCGGCGCAAGGAAACAGAGGTGAAGTGAGGGTAGTGGGTCAGTTTGAATTCTTTCTCTGCGCAACCTCCGCGTCCTTTGCGCCTCTGCGGTAATATTTCCGGCGCACTACAAAACCGCAGAGTCGCAGAGGACACTGAGGTTGCGCAGAGGGTTGAAACTGACCTACGCAATTGAGAATCCCCGAAGAGGTTGGCCGGGCGACGGAGCGGTCGTTTAAAACTTGAATTGGTAACGTACGGTGAGGCTGCGTCCCGGGCCATCGATGCCCCAGCCCGGATTCCGATGACTCTTGTCGGCGATATTCTCGAAGTCGATCGAGATCTGCTGATCCTCAGTGAGGTTGAAGCCGCCACGCAGGTTAATCAGGCCGTAACCGGGTATCGCGGTAAAGAGTGGCGCCGTTTGAGCGCCACCAAGCACCCGGTTCTGGACTTGCGCGAGTGTCTCGCCCGTGGCAATCAGAATTCCCCCAGCGGAGCCGCATTGCCCGTTTGTGCCGGGAGTAGTCAACCCACGAACGCACGCGCCTCGGCGAAAAAAGTTCTGAATGTTGGTAAGCGAGCGAGCGGCCCCGGTGCGCCGGTCTGAGAGATCCAGAGATGAGAGTCGATCCTGACGCCCGGCTAGCATTGAGTAGGCTTCGATCCAATATCGTTTTGCAGGTCGTTTGTAGCGCAAACTCAAAAATCCTAGTTGTGGGGGCAGCCCAGCGCCACCGAGGTTAGGCGGTTCGCCCGTGGCTTTGTCTTCAGCACGCACAAAACTGTACTTACCTGTGAAGACCCAGGAGTCTGCCGGCCGAACGTTGACCGTGTACTCGAGACCTCTCAAACGCGTGGCGCCGAAGTTCGTCTGCACCAAAACCGGCGCCGCTGAGAGTGGGACGAACACGGCGCCATTGGCATTCTGGCGCTCAATGACCTGGCTCCCGAGGCGCAACCCTACTGAGCCTTGCGGCAAGATGAGTGTCTGCCTTACGAGTGTGTCGTTGTAATCGAGCAGGTAGACCGTTAGGTCAGTGTCAAAACGCGGCCTACGGTAATGCAACCCCAGATCAAAGTTATTGGTAGTTTCGGACGAAGGAGGTGAAACGGAAATACCCGTCGAGACTGCGCTCTCATCTGCGGTGCTTCCGACTATCGCGTTCAGACCGGCAAGGTCCGACGGCGCAACCTGGTACCCGACTCCCACTAATCCTACCGAACCGTGGGTCGTGATGTTTGGAGCCCGAAAACCGTGGCTGTAGTTGAAAGCTATGTTGAGGCCGTCCATAACCGTCGCCACCCCTCCAATGCGACCTGAGAAATCGGCGACGCGCAGAAAATCATCAGGAAAAAAAGGCTGCCCATTAACGAGAGGACTGTTCGCCGCACGGGAGCGGTACGATGCGACGTTGTAGCGCAGCGCGCCGCTCACACGTAGCCGCTCTGGGATGGTGTCCCACGAATCCTGCACGAAGAGACCGCCAAGAATGTAGCGCGCACCGTTGGGAACGCGTGGACGTGTCAGGGTAGTCACTCCGGTTGAAGGTTCAAAGGTATAAGAGGGGGCATTAACATGATCGCGATAAATGTCACCGCCGATCAAGAAAGTGTTCCGGTGGGCTAACTGCTTATCGAGAAAAAAGTTGAATCCAAGAGTGCTGGTGCGCTCTTTGTCGTGGGTAATTCCCGCCAACGGGTCTCCCTGTCCACCCTGATTAACGCGCTCTTCGCGCTGGCTGTTGTATGAGATAGTGAACGATCCATTATCAAAAAAGCCGACGCCTTGTTTGACGTAGCGCAGATAACCGAAGTCGAGCATCAGGTTGCGCAAGTCAGCAATCAGGTTTCCATCCCCGCCCAGTGTTTGATCGTAGCGCTTGCCGCCGTCCTGATGGCTGCGCTGATATCGGAAGCTTAACTGCTGATCGTCGCGTGGTGCGTAAGTCAGATGTAGTGTTCCGCCGTATTGTGTGAAAGCAGTGTCGGTTAATCTGGTACCCAGGATATCGGAAGGTAAGCCAAGGAAACGCGTCACTGCAGCATGGCTATCAATTCCGTTCCCAGTCCGGAGCGTATTGACCCGGCGACTGCTCAGATTGGCCAGCATCCCAAAGCGCCGCGTGCCGTAGGTTAAAAGCGTATTGCCTCCGAATGAGAGATCGGAGCTGTTGAAGAACGTATTCACTTCGCCATGCACCACCGGCTTGTCAAAGCCAAACTCGGGCGTGCGCGAAAGCAATTGCACAGTGCCGCCGAGCGAATCAGAACCGTACTGAGCGCTGTTCGTTCCACGCAGAATTTCGACTGTGCGCAGCGAACTAGGTTCGTTCAAATTGAAGAAGGTGTTGATCCCTCCGCGCTGTGTAGACTGCGTAGTACGTACTCCATCTACGTACACCCCCACCTCAGTCAGCCCTCGTACTACCACCGCCCCGACCGTTGGGCTGGTGCGTTGCAGGGAGACACCCACCTCTTCGTCGGCCACCTGCGCAAGCACTCCTGTCGCCCGCTGCAAAATTGCGTCATCGCCGATAACGTTAACCTGCTGTGATACCCGATCGATGTCTTGAGCCTGGCCCGTCTCAGCGGTCACCGTTACCTGGTCCACAATAGACGCAACGTCCATCACAATTTTTATCTCGGCGGTCGTGCCCGCACTCACCTGGACCGATGAATTGTGTTTACCGAACCCGATCTGAGTCACCCTAATCTCGTAAGAGCCGGGCCTGACGTTTTCGAATGTGAAACCTCCGCTTGGATCAGTTGTGGCGGTGGCCAGAACTGCCTGGTGCTGATGGACCAGCGAGACCTCGGCTCCGCTCACTGTTGCCTGCTTTTGGTCTCTGACTACGCCGACAATCTTGCCCAGGGGGGGCTGAGCCAGGAGGACTGCCGGCATCAGCATAAGACCGGCCGCACAAAGCAAGCCGGCGGCGTTGAGTCTTCGCCCCAATGATCTCCGAGAAGCCATAGTCTTTTGTTTCATTTGTAATACGACTAACGCGCGGGCTTTACCAGCTCCTGAACCTCAACCCATCCCTTAGTCCGAGCATTTAAGTGATAATTGAGTTCGGCTTTGAGACAATTGTGAGAGCTCTGGAACCTCGACACTGGGCGGAGAGACTAACCTTTAGCTGGAACTACTACTAGCCTTCGTTGATGTTTTGTGAGATCGGGTGACGATCAGCTTAGCGCATAAACGGCGTGCTCAATCACCGCGTGAGTTAGGACCAGAACATGGGAGTCGATCGATATTGCGGCAAGCAGTACGATGAGTATGGCAATCGGAACCCACAGCGGTAGTTTGCCAATCAGTGCTGCAGGAGGACTTGAACTCCCGCTACCCGCGAGGTTGACCAGAGTCCGGACGCGAGCTTTGAACCCCGACGAATCCTCAACGTCAACAAAGTACGCTCCTGCCGGAAGCGTCGGGCGAGAGCCGATGGGAACTAAGCGCGCGATCTTTACCAGGGCAGACGCGAGCTCAAGCCCAACCACTGGATCTCTTCCGGCTGCATATTCATCGGCTGCAGCTTCCGAGGCTTCTTTCCAGGCGCTATCCAACCTGCGGCCGCAGGGGATAAATAGCAGCATGTCGCGACAGGCCCTTAGCAGGCCGCGCTTTAGATTGTCTCGCGCGATAACGTGACCGACCTCGTGCGCCAGCGCCGCAAACAATTCGTCGTCGGAAAGAGATTCGAGAATCTGGTTGGCAATAAACAGCCGTGGTCGAAAAGTGCCAACGATGGCCACCACCGGAAACCGATGTTCTATCCGAAAGGCAGGAATCGTGATGCCGGGCAGGGTGACAGTCTTTGCATTGCTCAGCCAGTCAGCCGTAAGGCGTTTGGTGGCGCGCCATGAAGCGATCCCTCGAACCGCTGCAAGCATAACTCCGAGGGCGGAGAAAGAGGCGACAATAGCCAGGTTCAGGGTTATTTCTTCGTGATTCTCGCGTGGCTCATAAGCAAGATAAGCTGGGGCGAACAAAAGAGTAACAACGGTTATTCCTCCAACCGCAGGTACCGTGCGAAGTAAACAAAGCACGCTGGCCTGGCTGGTCGCAGACCATGTGCGAGCTCGTGGTTCCAAGGCCTTCCATAGCAGGGAGGCAACCAGCGACGCAGTGCTGTTCAAAGCCAACATTACGGCCAGCAGAATGCAGATTCCGAGAAGAAAGAACATTCTCTTAACCCTTCTCTTCCAGGTCTCGTCGCTTTTGTTTTACTAAACGCTCAAGCTCGTTCAGCAATTCGCGATCATTGTCGCTGATGGTGTCCACGATGCAAGCCAGGATTGGCTCGACGCCTTCCGAGTTCCGGCCCAGCAAACCATCAATAACGTCCTCTGCGATGCGTTGCTCAAACTCCTCACTCGTTACCAATGCCGAATAAAGAAAAGCACGGCCATCCTTGCGGCGACTAAGGAGGCCCTTTTTGTAAAGCCGGTCCAATGTAGTCATTAAAGTCGTGTAGGCGACCCGCTCTTCAAAGGAGACGAAGATGTCGCGCACCCTCGTTTCTCCGCTGCGCCAGATTTCTTCGAGTGTTTGCCGTTCCAGATGCCCGAGCGCTGTTGAGGCTACGTCGCTGGGCCGTCGGAATCCGCGTAGTAGGAAGCGAGGGGGTTTCATTATTGGTTGGATTGTTGAGCACTGCCGGCTCCTCTGTCAATGTTTAGACCCGACCACTTTGAAAAGCCATTCTCTAAGCCGAAACCTCTCGATGTAAACAACCTCGCAGGTAAGGAAGGTGGACCCTTGTCCCCGCCTCAAGCTTGAAAGCCACTCAGACTAAGAGCGGGGACAGGGTCCACCTTCCTTACTGCAACTTAGCGGGGTCTGAGCAGTCTTTCCAGGATTGAGTCTCTGTCTACTCGATATTCCCCCCATTTGAGTAATCTGCATCAGCACTCTCGGCGGCCGCCCGTTTCGCACCGGGAACAAATCGGAGTATTATTTGAAGTTTGCGAAGGACCCAAGATTTCACTCTACCGGGGTCATGCGACGAATTAGATATGCCTGAAGAAGCCATAGAAGTCCGCGGTGCAAGGGTTAACAACCTCAAAAATATTTCCTTTTCAATCCCGATCAACCAGATGACGGTGGTCACGGGCGTGAGTGGTTCCGGAAAGTCCTCGCTGGCTTTCGACACCGTTTATGCCGAGGGTCAGCGGAGATACGTTGAATCATTGTCGGCATACGCGCGCCAGTTTCTCGAGCGTATGGATAAGCCCGACGTGGACGAGGTACGAGGAATCGCGCCGGCCATCGCCATCCGGCAGAAGAACTCAACTCGAAATCCTCGCTCCACCGTGGGCACTCAGACAGAGGTCCACGACTATCTGCGTCTTCTCTACGCGCGCGTTGGGACAACCTACTGTCGAGTTTGTGGCCGCGAAGTTTACCGCGATTCACCAGAGTCAGTGGCGGACGAAGTCTTAAGCACGATATCTGCGGGGACCAGGTTCTATGTCCTGTTTCCCGCTGGCGCCGGATTAGCGGAGGTCGGCGCAAGTGTACCGGAGACGTCAAAACGGGGAGACAGGGAGACAGGGGGACAGGAGGACTGGGATAAGCGGAGAAAGACATCGCCTCGTCGCCCCGTCTCGCCTTCTCCGCGTCACTTGATCACTGCTCACATCATGAGCCTGATGCAGCGTGGATTCACGCGGCTCTATGCCAAGGGACAAGCGATCGACCTTAATTCTCCCGACGATTACAACCTGCCCGACTTTGACGATGTTTTCGTGATGGTCGATCGGCTTGTCGCCCAGCCTGAGGTGCGCCAGCGTCTGGTTGACTCGCTGGAGATCTGCTTCCAGGAGGGTCACGGTTCGGCAGTGATCGAAACGGCTGAAGCGGAACCCCGGCGCTTTAAGTTCTCAGACAGGTTTGAGTGTAAGTATGACGGCACGCTCTACGCACAACCCGAACCGCGCCTCTTTAGCTTCAACAATCCGTACGGGGCTTGCCCGACCTGCCAGGGTTTTGGCAATACCATCGGTCTCGATCTCGATCTGGTGATTCCCAATCCGGGTTTGGCCTTGAACGAAGGCGCCATTGAACCGTGGACGAAACCCCAACATGAATGGGCCCAGGACGAGCTACGCCAGTTTTGCAAGTCCGAGAAGATCCCGATGAACGTTTCCTTCGCCCAGCTGTCGCGTGCTGATCAAAGAGCGATCGTTGAAGGTAAAAAAGAGTGGGGTGGAGTTCGCGGGTTCTTTGACTGGCTGGAGACGAAGAAATACAAGCTGCACGTGCGAGTGTTTCTGTCGAAGTATCGCGGTTACACCTTGTGCCCTGATTGCGGTGGCGATCGTCTGAGGCAAGAAGCGCGTGACGTAAAAGTCGGCGGACGTACGCTCCCCGAGATTTGCGCGCTGGCGATCAAAGACGCGCAGGTATTCTTCGAATCACTACAGCTGGCGGCGGAGCAAGCCGCGATTGCCGACAGGATACTGTTCGAGATTCGACGAAGATTGCGTTTCCTCGTAGATGTAGGCCTGGATTATCTGACACTTGATCGTCTGGCTTCGACTCTCTCAGGCGGCGAGGCGCAACGGATTCAGTTGGCAACGAATCTGGGCTCCTCACTGGTCGGCGCGCTTTACGTTCTGGACGAGCCTTCTATTGGCCTGCACCCACGGGACAATGAACGGTTGATTCGGCTGCTGCATAACTTGCGCGACATTGGCAATACGGTCCTGGTGGTCGAACATGACGCCGAGATGATGCGGGCCGCCGATCACATCCTGGATATTGGGCCCTCCGCCGGCGAGCTTGGGGGGCGGGTAATCTACGAAGGCGACTTTCCGGGCTTGATTGCCAACGATGCATCTTTGACCGCGCGCTACTTGCGTGGTGAAACCGCGATTAAGGAACCGAAGCAACGGCGTTTGTTTCAAAAAAGGCGCCTGACGCTGGCCGGCGCCGCCGAGCACAACTTGAAATCCATCGATGTCGAACTGCCTCTCGACATGTTGGTGTGCATAACCGGAGTGAGTGGATCGGGAAAGTCTACTCTAATTCATAATTGTATTTATGCAGGTCTGAAGAAGCAGAAAGGTGACTGGCAGGGGCATGTCGGGGCTTTTCAAAGGCTGGAAGGCGGGCAACTCGTCGATGACGTTATCCTCGTGGATCAGTCGCCCATCGGACGGACCCCGCGCTCGAACCCGGTAACCTACATCAAGATTTACGATGCCATCCGCGATGTCTTTGCCTCAACTCGCGAAGCGCAGGGACGTGGGCTCAATCCATCGCACTTCTCTTTCAACCTGCCCGGCGGTCGGTGTGAGGTCTGCCAGGGGGACGGCACAGTCACAGTGGAGATGCAGTTCCTGGCCGATGTTGAGCTCTTATGCGAGGAATGCAAAGGCACGCGCTTCAAGCAGCAGATCCTGGACATACGCTATCGCGGCAAGAATGTGCATGAGGTTTTGAGTCTCACCGTCAGGGAAGCGATTACCTTCTTTCGCGAGGTGCCAAAGATTACTAATCGCCTGCGCGTCCTGGATGACGTTGGGCTGGGGTATCTTCGTCTCGGTCAATCAGCAACCACGCTTTCCGGCGGAGAGGCCCAGCGCATCAAACTTGCAGCGCATCTATCCAAACGCACGGGCTCGAACACTCTCTACATATTTGATGAACCGACCACCGGGCTTCACTTTGACGATATCAACAAACTTCTTGCTGCTTTCCGCGCGTTGATCGAAGCTGGAGGCTCTTTGATGGTGATCGAGCACAACCTCGATGTGATCAAATGCGCCGATTGGGTGATCGACCTCGGACCGGAAGGCGGTATCCACGGCGGCGAACTTGTTTTTGCCGGAACACCGGAAGGACTTATTTCTGAAAAGAAATCACTGACGGGTAGGTATCTGAAACCGAAGTTTGATTTATGATTTTCTAAAATATTTCATGTCAGAGAAGCATCAAAGCCAGAGTACTCTTAATGAATGTCTTGAATAGGTTGACCTAATATAATTCCAAATTAAACCGACTGAAACAATTTGTATCCGTTTTCACACTGTCGGTAAAATCCATCAAGGAGGAAACATAATGCTCAACAACGGGTTTAAAATTGGCAGTGTTTCAATCTGTGAGTACAACCCCA
>JBGTHZ010000013.1:0-18591 GCA_041745915.1 Pyrinomonadaceae bacterium
ATTTGGAAGCGATGGCATGGTACGCCAACAACTCGGGGCGGCTGCCGTTGGATGCCGATGCCGAATTCGAAGAGTCGTCCATCCTGGAATACTACCAGCGAATTATGGAGAGCGGTGGTCAAACGCATGCTGTGGGCACCAAGTCACCGAATTCTTTTGGCTTGTTCGATATGCACGGCAACGTTTGGGAGTGGTGCCAGGATCTGTTACAAGCGGTAGGGGTAAGGATTGGGACTAGTGCCAGGATTAGTTACACGAGTAACTACTATTTCGCGCCTACTGATGGCAGCGCATGGTTGGGTGGTGGCAAGTACTCGCGGAGCCGGATGCAGCGCGGAGGTTCGTGGTACAACCTTGCCTCGGATTCGCGCTCGGCTCGTCGCTCGGCCGCCCACTCGGACGATCGCGACGACAAGGTCGGTTTTCGGGTGGTGGCGGTTGTGCGGACTCCGTAGCCTTAAATGTGCTGCGAAGTCCAGGGAGCACAAAATTGCACGATCGGTGATCGGCTCGTGCCATTAGATGATTTCATTCTTGACTCCGACTCTGATACCCGACTATTGGCCAGCAACCTACCGACGAGACAATGATCACGACGCTACAACTGCTTGCTGAGCAACCAAATATTCCTGCTACGACATCGTGGTATTTGGCGGATCTCAGCGAAGCGCGGGGCAAGCAGGAGCTCTTCACCAAGCAGTCGCCGCAGCGGCTCAAGGTCTTGCGCGAGCACGCGCTGATCGAGAGTGCGGTCTCTTCTAACCGTATTGAAGGAGTAACGGTTGAGCAGTCTCGCGTGAAAGCCGTAGTTCTCGGCAAGTCTCTTTTGCGCGATCGGGACGAACAAGAAATCCGTGGGTACCGTGATGCGCTCAAGCTTATCCACGAGAAAAGAACGACGCTCCGGGTTTCCGAGAAAACGATCCTGCGGCTTCATCGGCTGAGCCGCGCCAATATCGGCGATGCCGGCAAGTACAAACAGAAGGATAGCGACATCATCGAGAAGTTTCCGGATGGACGAGTGCGCGTGCGCTTCAAGACCGTCAGCGCGCGAAAGACGCCTGCTGCGATGTGTAGGTTAATCGATGCGTGGGATGACAGCCTTGATGAGCGGGTGGTTCATCCAGCGATCGCGATGGCTGCGATGAACCTGGATTTTTTGTGCATCCACCCGTTTAGAGATGGCAATGGTCGCGTCTCGCGACTCCTGCTGCTCTTGCAGTGTTATCACCTGGGATACGAAGTCGGCCGTTTCATCGGTCTTGAGCGGGTGATCGAGGAGAACAAAGATAGGTACTACGAAACGCTCGAAAAAAGTTCGCAAGGCTGGCACGAGGGTAAACACGATCCCTGGCCATATATCAATTACATTCTTTATATTCTCAAGACGGCCTATCGCGAATTCGAAGAGCGCGTCGGCACGTTGACGGTTGCGCGTGGAGCGAAGACCTCTATGGTGCTAGACGCTATCGAGCGCCTGCCTGATAGCTTCAGAATGGTCGATCTTGAGCGTGCCGCTCCCAACGTTACGCGAGATATGATTCGCGTGGTGCTGAATCGCTTGAAGAGCGATAAAAAGGTCTATTGCGAGGGTTATGGAGCAGCTGCGCTGTGGCGGAAAGGGCATAAAAAGGCGGCGAAACGGGTATAGTGGTAATAGGTCCGAGTGGTGGTAATAAAGGTGGTACGAACTGTAGAAAGAGATTCTTCGTTTCGCGAGGGAGAACGTCTTTTGTCCGAAGAAAAGATCAGTAAGAACGACGCCGTATTTATCAGCCACATTGGAGCGGAAGCCGCAGTTGCGCTGAAACTCAAACAGTTGATTCAAGATACCTTCGGTGCTGATCTGCCCGTCTTTGTTTCTTCAGACTACGAAAGCATTCAGAGCGGGGAAGAGTGGTATAGAAAGATCGTTGAAAGTATTAAGGCTTCCAAAGTAGTAATCGTTCTAATCTCGCCCGAGTCGGTTGACAGACCGTGGATCAACTTTGAAGCAGGCGTCGGTGTCGGTTCTAATGGAAAGGTCTTTCCAATAGCTATCCGAGGATTCAGATTAGGCGACTTGAGACCTCCCCTACAGGCCTTGCACGCGAGAGATATCCACGATCCGAATAGCATTAAGGCCATCATTAGGGATATCGGATCTGCGATTAAACGGGTGCCTAACGAAGTCGATGCCGAATCATTTGTAGCCGAGATACACCGGGTTGAAGGTCGGTTGACCTACAAGGGAATCGTACTTAGACCATTCGTTGGTAGTCGATGGGAGGATGCTGCAGAAATCAATTTTGAGTTGTCGAACACTGGCACGCAAGAGTTAGAACTCCTTGAAATTGAAGTTTTGATTCCAGAGATCTTGATAAGCCCAAAGGCACTTCATATATTTGATGCGAACTATATCGATGCCACAACTACTACAGACCATGGCGTGAGGTATTTCAAGATGACTTACAAAGATTATGCGGGATCACCAAATATGCATGTCGGCGTAACTGAACCGCTCCCTCGTGTCGTGACAACCTCTATGGGCCCGCGAGTTTTTCGAAACTTTAGAACGCGGATTAGAACCACCCTAACTGAGGCGGAACTCTCCATGCTGATCCGACATCAGGTGTATGTGCGCGGATTCAAGACTGAGATGACTGAAGTCAGTGTCCGGGAACTGCTTAATACGACGAAGCTCACAACCCCGTAAGCCAGCGACTCAACACCCGAGGCAGCGAGTAACTGCGAAAAAGTTGGCGCTTAGATGGCGCGCTGATGGAAATTACTCTACCCTTACCTGGATCACTTTGACGGCTGCAAGGCCCCATTTATATTGGTAAATCGATGGAGGTAGGGTCAGGTTCAAGACCAGTTTGCGGTCTTGAAAAAGGTCATGCAGGTTCGAGTCCTGTCCCCTCCGCCATTTCTTTCAACAACCAACAGGCTTCATGCGTCACTTCCCTCTGTTCTCTCGAGGCTGTGAAAATAATGAGACACCACGGCTAAAGAGACTTGCAATGATCTGCACCCACCCGCTACCGCGAGGTGGTAGTGACTTCATTGTGAGCGACTTTTGACACAGTCATTGTGGAACTGCCGTAGTCTTAATGCGTTTGCTCTTCCGAGTTGGCTAACAGGTTGATCCGTCGGTTGTTCGATAAGGGTTGGTGGTAGTGACCTAATCTGGATTAGGACACTACCGAGTTGGTCACATGAAATTCTTCTTGTTATTGATACTCCTGACTACAAATGGCCTTGCCACTGCCCAGGTTCCGTCCGCTTCGCCGCCTGAAGACCAGGAGAAACAGAGCGACCCGTTCATTCTTGAGAACAAGCAGAAGCGGGCAGAGAATCCGGCTGGATTGATATTCATTGTCCAACTCAAAGACAAAGGGACGCAATTCCACCAGGGCGAAATCATTCGACTTGAACTCAGCTTTTCAAGCTCCATCGCCAGGAGATTCGTGCTCGACAACGCCAGCTATGATCGTAGCGGACGCCTTGCGATAGATACTTTTGTTCTCGATCGCCGGGACAGTACGGTTGATCCTCTTTACGATTATTTCAATTCGGGATTGTTTGGCTTTATGGGCGGCGGTCTGCGCGGAATGCCAGAGCTTTCGGATAAACCGGAAGTCATAACCGCTGAGTTGAATGAATGGATGCGTTTTGACAGGCCGGGGCATTATCGCTTGTATTTGGTGTCAGGCCGAGTAAGCAAGAAGCTCAATCCTGACGATCGGTTTGGCAGGCAAAACTCTGCCGTTGTCTCGAATGTAGTTGAGTTTGACATTCTGCATGCTGACGAAAAATGGGCCAACCAGAAGCTCAATGAAGCAGTAGCGACATTCGCAAAAAAAGGTGCGGATCACCGCGCCGCGTGCAGAACGCTGCGCTTCCTCGGAACGATGGCGGCCGCAAGTGAAATGGTAAAACGATCTCGGGGGAACGATCACAACTGTGATTTCGAGTATAACTTTGGCTTGATCAGCTCGCCACATCGCGATTTCGTGATACGCGAAATGGAACGCGCTCTTAGCTCACCTGCACAACCAATAACTTCCAGATTTGTACACACGCTCGCACTACTTGCTTTCACGACGCATGCAACAGCGAGGCCGGCATATCCGGAGGGAAATGACGAACAGATCAAACTCTGGCAGGCCCAGATGGAACAACGCAGACATTCTTATAACGAAGTCGTTTTAAACTATCTGCGGCAACTGGTAGCGGCGATCCCGCAAAAGCAAGAAGCAGCGCGAGCCACGAGTTTGCAAACGCTTCTGGATTACCAGGCGAGTCTAAAGACCAGCGACTTGGCCCAATTGCAGAATCTGCTCGCCACCATGCCTGATGTATTTAATCGTTTACCTCTGGACGCGCAGATTCGTCTATTGACCCACCAATGGAAGCCGATCGCGAGTGCCGCGATGCTTCCGGTCTTACGCGAAATTCTTAAACAGTCCGACGACAAGACGGACACTTATCAACTGCGAGAACGGCGCAGCATAGCCTTGAGCAGACTTTACGAATTATCGCCCGGAGAAGGGCGACAGCTCATTATTGATGAGATTGAGCGACCCAAACCGCGCGTTAATCAAAGTGTTCTGCGTTCGTTTCCAGACGAAACGCTGCCTGAACTCGACGACCTACTCGCCACTAATTTGGAGGCGACTCGCCAACCCAACGGAAGCGGCGACGAGGAAGCCATAAGTGACCTTATCGAACGCTATGCCACCGCCGGAATCTTGCCGCGAGTCCGGGCGGTGTACGAAGGTCCGGGAGTAGGCCGGTGGGCCTGCCGTATTCAGGCCTCACTGCTGGCGTATATTCTGCGAACCGATCCATCGACTGGTGGCGAGTTACTAAACAGAGCGCTGACTGCGCGAGGCAAAGGCTTAAGCAGGTGTTACGCCTCAACTCTAACCGATGTGGCTAGGCTTCACATGTCAGCGGAAGTGGAAGATGCTGCAAACGCCTCGCTGGAGGAAAGCGATCCGGAAATCGTGTCGCAGGCCGCCAGTGTGCTGGGACAATATGGGTCTGCTGATGCGGAAAAAAAGCTTTGGCAGCGTCTCGAGAAATGGCATGAAGAAATGCAGAGTCAGGCCGACGCGCTAAGTAAACAGAATCCGGGTGTACCGGCGTATGGGAGTTCTGTCTTGAGTGGCCAGGCAATGATCGAACAGGCGCTCAGAAATGCGCTAAGTCAGGGTAAAGCCTGGCTCGCAGATCTTGAGAAGATGAAGCGATTGCGTGCTCTTTGTCATACCGATGGCTGTCGCAATGAAGTCGACAATATGATTCGTGGTTGGAACCAGGAAATTTACGTTGGCCTAACTTCCCTTGAGGATAGACCGTATTCAATCAGCATCGCACACTATCAACTCAATTCGCTGGAATCGCTGAAACAGAAGCTGCTCCAGTTTCCGAAGGGCACGCTCTTCACGTTGCGAACAGCTACCACTGGTGGCGACGACGCGAAGGAGCAAGAAGTCTTCCAACAACTCAAGAGTTACCTTGAAGAGCACGGAATGAAATTGGAACGCGAAACCAAACAGTAGCGTCAAACACCCACTGTCTTTACGCACTTCCAAATTTTGCTCCCAGATGGCGTCGCTGGAACTGAACCTTCGCACTCTCTCGCTGGCTTCTCAGAGTCCTCGAAGAGCGCCGCCGAATTCCAACCTGGACTGGCGCTCTTCGACTCTTCGTCGGCCAAGCTGATGAAGCTGGAATTATGGCCATGTGCGGAGAAACGGAAACAATGATGATGCCGCGCATTTCCCGAACTTGGCGCAAGATGGCGCACTACTGGAAAAGACTGTGCCCTTACCTGGATCACTCTGAGAGCTTTCACTTGGCTTTGCGTTTCGGTTTCGGACGACGAATCTCCCGAGCGAAGTACCACTGATGGCCCTCAGGATCTTCGGCGCCGTAGCGGCGATGGCCATATTCCGTATCCGCAGGCACCTCGAGGATGGTGGCGCCTGCCTTTTTGGCGCGGTCGAAATGTTTGTCCACATCTTCGACATTGATGTAGAGGCTCTGCGTTGCCTGACCGAGCTGCTTAGGGTTGCGATAACTTGACCCGGGGCAACCCATCATAATCACGTCATCGCCAAGCTTCATCGCCGCGTGATTGATCTTGCCGTCGGGACCTAACATTTGCGCGCCGTACTTCTGGAAGCCGAACGCCCTGGCTAAAAACTTTAGCGCTGCGCCGACATCCTGATACAAGAGGTATGGTGTGATGGCCATCAATTTTGCTCCTTCTTCTTCAACTCAACTATTCCGTTGGCTGCGGGCCAGCTTGGAGCGTGGTGCGGGCGAGGCTGAGAAGGATGAGGGCCAGTGCGACACTAGAAGCCGTGAGCACGATGTAAATTAACCAGGGAATGCGTTCTGTGAGTGGCAGCGGCTCGGGTATGTATTCCGGATTTGTAACCACTGTACCAACCGTGCTGCGGATCGGCTCAACACCGCGAGCGGGTTGCCCGCTTGGCGACCCCGGTTCATTTGATAACCTGGCTGGCAGTTCTTTTTCGAAGTCGTAGTGTGGCGCCGCGACTTTGGGGTTACCGAAAAACAGCCGCAGCGGCTGGGCGGGCGCTTCCTTTAACTCGAAGACTAATTGTCGTGCGGGGGCACTGGCCTGGATCGAAGTTATTGAGAGTGTCGGATTGCTGTGGTCGGTAACCAGCAGACGCAGCTTTCGTGCATGGACCTCCTCGTTGAACGTGATCACCAGGGGTTTTGCCTCCTCACCAATGCGTCGAGTTAGTTCCCCTGATGCAATCAGACGGACGTTCTCAGGGTCGTCAACAGACTCGATATAAAACGGGCGTGAGAAAGAGTCATCAGCTATCTCGAGTGAGAGACGGTCGCAGGGCGCCCGGGCGCCGAGATCGATGGTCCACTGCGAGGCAGGCGCACCCTGATTCCGGAGCAGTTGATAGGGCGGGACATACACGCCCCACGTTGCCAACTCTCCTTTCGCACGGACTGCCATCACAACTTTTACTCCGGTAATCTCTGGCGCTTTGTTATCCGTCAACTCATCGCGATGTACTCTCACACGCAAAAATCTGTATCTGCTGGTCGGGTACGTGACCCGGCTCGACGCAACTGCTCGATTCTGTTCCTCAAAACTGAGAAGTACGCCGCGGGTCTCCAGCGTCCGCCACTCTTTGCCCGAGTCGCTGCCCTCGACCTCGACCCGTCGCCGGAAGTTCGTGCCGGTAGTTTGTATCTCAACCTCATTGTGTTCACCTGGATTCTCGCCCAGATCCACGGATACTTCGCTCGTTGACGAGCCGACCAGCCCTCGATTAAAGACACTCGCACCAATTTCTCGTTTGTCGCCAAACTCTCTTCGAATGCGGAGTGCGTACGGAATTTCGCGGCCGTCGGAATCGAAGAGCCGCAGGTCAGCGAGGTCCGTCCGAGCCTTATCCATCACTTCGAGAGGTAAGACGATGTCATATATTCCCGGCGCGTTTATACCGGTGTGTGCTGCCACGTCAGCAAAGTAAGGCCACTGCGACAATGAGACCTGCGCGTATGCTGAAATAACAGCAAGCCACGCCGTTGTCGCAAGAATCACGAGCAGGACTGCGCCGACTTTTTTCATTTGGATGACTCCCGGGAATGAAACGCCCTGTGGTAACCCCACGCCACCAGCAGCAACAACACTCCCAGCACGAAGAACACGATAATTCGGTAGAGTTGCTCCAGCTGCGCAATATCAACCAACATTGCCTTGATTATGGTCAACGCAAATAGGACCAGTGCAGCCCAACGCAGGCTTGCCGAGCGGCGGAGGAACCCCGCAGCCGCCAGTGCTGTTGCGTACCCCGCCCAGAGAACTGAAAGGGCCATTTGGCCCAGCCATAGCTGATGTTCGGCGTTGACTGTGCTTCTCTCGGCTTTTGCGCGCGCGGCAAAGAAAGTTTGCGTCTCCACCGACATCACGAACCACAACGTAACAACAGCCGCCAACAAGAAACCGAGTCTCAACTTCGACGCCTGGATCTTCCTCCGTTCAGCTACGCGTTGATAGAGAACCGAGGCGGCGAACAAACATCCGATCACAACCAGAGACGAAAGGAAGTACTGGTTCAGAACTGGCGTGAACATAGGGCGAAAACTGAAGGGCGCGCCCCATGGAGTGTCCCAGAAGAAGAGCTTGCCAAGGGCCAGGCCGAAGAGTGTGGCGCCAAACACGCGTAGCGTCAGCGATCTGATTTCCAGCCCGGCCCACAAAAGTGCAAGCGCTTCAACTGCCCAGGCGATCGTAATCCAGTTTGAGCGCAACTGAATCGGAATCGCAATAGTCACGAACGTCAGGGCGATGCCGATCGCCGTCAACAGCTCGACACGATTTGTTGCGAGCGCCGTTCTCGGCCGGACAGCCCCGCCGGGGCGCAGCAAACGATCCAGCAGAACCCTGGCGGCGGTGGCGTATAGCAGAGCCATGCCGATTGCGAACACACCCATCCAATCGCGATGCGTGGGACTAAGCAGATGGTAAGCGGTAGCGAAAAATACGAACGGATTGATCAGTAGCAGCGCGAGGTCTTCGATCGTGCCGAGCTCGCGACGGATTAGTTCTCTTCCCAGATGAGCCAAAAGGAAGATTAGGAATATGGCGGTCTGGAAGATCAAAACCGCAGAGCGTTTTTGCGGATGGTATCTCTCGTTGTACCAGAGCCAAAACAGCAGTTGAGTGCCGAAGTATGCGACCGAGCTCAGTCCCTTCCAATGTTTGAGCAGGGCCAGCGCACCGACATCGAGCGCCGCGATATAGGCAAAAAACGATCGGTATTGATCCCGGTCAGAATGCAGGAGTACCGGAGCCAGGAAACCACCCACCAATGCCATGATCGCTATGGCCGGCGCATTGTAGAGAAGTGCCAGGCCCGCAGATTCGGCAATGAGAATCGCGAGATATGAGAAAGCCACCTTCTGAGTGACCAGGTGGTAATACCCAAAGGCGGCATAAGTAGAAAGATAGAGGAGAACAATGCCGCCGGCCGTTAGTATCTGCGAGAAGATCCGCCAGCGACGTTGGTGGTACTTGTAACCGGCGACGCACATTCCGATACCGAAAGCGACGCCGATTGCCACTCGACCCAGTTCTCCGATCCAACGGTTCTCAAAGGCATATTTCAGAAAAAAGGCGGTCGCGAAAAGGATCAGCGCGATAGCTGCCCATCCCACCCAACGACGTCCAATCATTGATTCAAGCTGGTCCGCGCGTTCTGTATGGCTGGCAGAGGCAACATCGGCCGTGATGACAGGTTGTGGCCCTTCAGGAACATTCGAGGAAATGTCCGGTGACACTTCAGGGAAAACTGGTCCGGGTGGTTCGAGAGTCGCCGTCAATGGCGGCAAAACCTGTTCCGGTGTAGCTTCCCGAACGTCGCTGACAGGCTCTCTACGTTCGACAGTTTCTGGAAATATGGAATGGGCCGCCAGCGTTGCTTCCAGCCGCCCCACGCGGGCGTAAAGTTGTTGGACGTTTTGAACTAGCGATACTTCGCTGGCGGGTTGTTGAAGGCTGCCAGGTAATGGAGGTTGCCCGGCCTCCAGTCGCGAGATTTTTTCGTTAAGCTTTTTCCTGGAGCTTATAGAGATTACGAGGGCAACAATTGGCAAGACGATTGCCGAAAGGAATACTGCCATCACGAACAACGCGACGATAGGGAGTATTAACTGGTCCATTGGGTGCAAAGAGTGGCAAACTCGCTGCAAACTCAAAGGCAGCGAACGAAGGCAGTTGGGAGATCCTTTTTGACTCCCTTGTTTTGGGGCGCATTCTATTTTCCACGCGAGAGGCAAGTCAACAAGATATCCTGCGTGGAAAGGGAATCTCCGGGCTCGGCTGAAGGCGTTCTTAAACTCACCTATTTGCAGAAAACTGCTGAGCAGGCTAGGCTAGAGGTTCACTGAGTGACGGTTCATTCAGGGCTGGCATTTTAGATTTTGGATTTGCGATTTTTGATTTTCGGTTCGGCTCTAGGTGAAATTTAGGCATACCACCCATTCGAGTCGGCAAAAGTCTCCGCAATCTAAAATCAAAAATCAAAAATCCTATGCGATCCGCGCGTTCAATGAATTCACTCCGACCCGTAGTCGTCGATAAGCGCGAAGCAATCCTGCGCGCCGCCATTCGCGTCTTTGCCCACAACGGCTATTTCAATTCCAAAGTCGCCGACATTGCGCGCGAAGCCGGAGTCGCGGATGGCACTGTCTATCTTTACTTCAAAAGCAAAGAAGAGATTCTCCATTCGATTTTCGATCGCACGGTGGAAGAGGCAATTTCAGAAGGTCGACAGCAACTCGAGCAAATCAGCGATCCGCGCGAAAAACTTCGCCGCATTGCGCTCTTGCATCTGGAACGAATGGGAGCAGATCGCGATCTGGCGGTGGTGTTTCAAGTAGAACTGCGCGGCTCAACCAAATTCATGGAAGAGTTTTCGGCCGCGGGGTTCGCTGAATACCTCGGGTTAATTCGCGCGACAATTGAAGAAGGCCAAAGGGCCGGCGCGTTTCGTCCGGATTTGAATGCGAAGGTTGTCGCTAAAATTTTCTTCGGCGCTCTGGACGAAATGGCTACTAACTGGATTCTCTCCAAACGTCGTTACAAACTAGCACCCATGGCAGATCAGGTGGTGGACATCCTGCTCAATGGAGTTAGCGAGAAGTGAGCGCTCGACCCCAGTCTACTGAGGAACCAGCAGAAACCTCTGGACGCGATCAAATGCCATCTGAGCTTCCCACAACGCTGATTGAGGCCTTCGAGCGCATTGCGCGCGACCATAAGCGTCCCGACACGTTGAATTACAAACGCGACGGCCGCTGGATATCAATTTCTGCCGACGAAATGCTCGCGCGCGCGCATAGTATTGCCGCGGGACTCTATTCCCTGGGAGTGCGCCCCGGAGATCGCGTCGCGCTTCTCTCTGATAGCCGGCCGGAATGGACTTTGACCGATGCCGGCTGCCTGTTTGCGGGCGCCATCGATGTTCCCATCTATCCGACGTTAACCCCTACTCAGGTTCGCTACATTCTTAAGGATTCCGGTTCGCGTGTCCTGGTAATCTCGAATCACAAGAAGTTTCTAGCAATAGAGGGAATTCTCAGAGAATGCCCTGCTGTTAAGCAGGTGGTCTTCCTGGACGGCGCAGATGTAGAAACTTCCCAGGGAATTACTCTGGCTGAGCTGGAGAAGCGCGGTCAAAGCCTGGAAGCAGAACAGCCGAACCTGATCGCCAATCTGGCTCACAGTATTACTCCGGATCAACTGGCGACGATAATTTACACGTCGGGCACCACCGGCGAACCCAAAGGCGTGATGTTGACGCACTCTAATCTCATTTCGAACCTGATTGACGGGGCGGGGAACCTTTCTTTTGATGAGACAGACATCGCGCTCTCCGTCTTGCCGCTCTCGCACATTTTTGAACGCCAGGCAATGTACATGTATCTCTACCAGGGCATGGCGGTTTACTACGCAGAATCCCTGGAAACGATTGGTCCGAACCTGCGCGAAGTGCGTCCCACGATCCTGGTAGGCGTGCCTCGCATATTCGAAAAGATCTATGACCGTATCAAGGAGCGCGTGGCCGCGAAAGGACGGGTCAACATGGCCTTGCTTTCATGGGCCGTCTCAGTGGCAAAGGCCTACGCGCGGTTTCAGGTTGATAAGAAGAAGGCCCCTATAGCATTGGTGCTAAAACACAAGCTCGCGACCAGGCTGGTCTTCTCCAAATGGCGCGAGGCGTTCGGTGGCCGGATGCGCTTGCTGGTTTCAGGTGGTGCTGCCTTGCCGGAAGAGTTGGGTTACATCTACCTTGGCGCGGGCATTCCCATCATTCAGGGTTACGGACTCACTGAAACCTCGCCTGTGATTACTACCGGAAGGGTAGAAGACAACCGTATTGGCACCGTAGGTAAACCAATTCCGCGCGTCGAGGTGCGAATCGCTGCGGATGGGGAGATCGAAACGCGCGGCCCGAACGTGATGCGCGGCTATTACAACAAACCGGAGGAGACGCGCGCAGTCTTTACCGAGGATGGTTGGTTTAAGACCGGAGACATCGGCACGATCGATGACGACGGTTTTCTGCGGATCACCGATCGAAAGAAGGAACTGTTTAAGACTTCCGGCGGCAAGTACATTTCGCCGCAACCAATCGAGCAGATGATCAAAGGCTCGCGGTTTGTCAGCCAGGTAGTCCTGATCGGAGACGGGCGGAAGTTTCCCGCGGCTTTAATCGTGCCCAACTGGCAACAGATTGAGTCGTATGCACAGTTGAAAGGGATCAAAGCAACCAGTCGCGCGGAGTTGTGCCGTCATGAGCGGATCATCGACCTGTTTGAACGACAGATTGCCGGGCTCACTCCTGACCTGGCGCAGTATGAACGAGTAAAGAAGGTTGGGTTGCTGGAGAACGAGTTCACGATCGAAGGTGGGGAGCTCACTCCCACTCTGAAAGTGAAGCGGCGAGTGATTGATGAGAAGTACCGTAGTGTAATTAATCACCTCTACGACGAGGCAAAAGATACTGGCAAGTAATTCCAGCACCTGCGGTCATCGCATCCGGCGTGAGAAAAGGAATCATTTGACTGGATTTACAGAATTTACAAGATTAGCCGTAGCCAGCCTGTAAATCTTGTTCATCCTGTCTAAGTTCTTGAGCTTTGTCAGGATTACCCCGGGACCTTGCGGCCCGGCAGATCCATAGCAGAGAGAATTCGTTCTGCGGCGTCCCTCGCAGCTTGCTTCAGCATTTGTTCGGTATACGGCACACTGGCTCGGCCGCCCGGCCTGGGCATTACAATAACCCCACCGCCGCGATACATCTGTTGATAGCTTCGGCCGTTGGTGACCGTTTTTGCCGTCGTGGGAGCAAACACCCAGTAGTCGATATAAATCTCTCTCAAATCGGCGTCACTCATGCCTCTCCCGGTATCAAATCTCAACTGCATCCAAACCAGGTGCGCCTCTGTCTCAGCCTTGGCCCGCTTAATGGCTTCGCCACGGTTCATCTCACGGTTGGCGACGGTAACTTTCACTGACGGCGAATCGTCGAGACGGTCGGCACATGCGCGCAACACGCTGTCGTAAAAATACATCGGTATGACTGCAAAACCCGCCTCCCGATCGATACCGACGACGAGCGACCGAGGGGCACTGGTTTCTGCAGCCGGCTTCGTCTCAACCGGCGTGGCCTGGGGCATAGGCGTGGGAGCAGGCGTTGATGAAGATACTGGCGCTCGCCTTCCCGACTGGGCGGCGACCGGCCCGACCGATAGTGCGATCAGCAAGAAGACTGCAACTACACTCAAACCTGACGCGACGAGATATAAGACGTAGCGATGATTTCTCATGGTGGTTAGTACGGAGCCGAGAGCTGGAATCATTGTAGCACCGCGATCCGGAATCTACCCCCCAGAGCAAAGCTCAAGCTTAGACAGGATGAAACACAATTAGGCCACTACCTCAAATTTGCTAAACTGACCGGGCAATCTCAGCTTGAAGTTCGAAGGCCCAACAGTGCGTTCCTTGATCATCACCGGGATTAGTGACCAGGCGCGCGGCACGCGTTCTTTTGATCTCATGCCTGAAGGAGGCGTGGCTAACCATGGAGTCTCTTTTGTGCCGGGCCAGGTGGCGGTTTTGCAAGTAGAAGGCGAGGCGCCCGCTTACTTTGCCTTCGCCAGTGCGCCCGAAGATCCGGAATTGGAAGTATTGGTTAAGCAGAAGATAGGCGCCAGCAACGTCATCTTTGATATGAAAGCAGGTGAACGAATTCAACTCCTGGACGTGACTGGTCACGGTTTTGCGCTCGACGACCATCAAACCAAGGATCTGGTCTTTGTAGCGATGGGCACAGGTGTGGCCCCGCTCCGTTCAGCGCTCCGGCATGTGTTGAAGCGCAAAGAAAACTTCGGCCAGTTGATAGTGCTCTACGGCGCACGCACGCCGGACGATTTCTGCTACCGAGATGAAACTCAAGATTGGGAAGACGCCGGAGTGGAATTGCGCCAGGTAATCTCCCGGCCTGACGGACACGACTGGTCTGGTCCAACCGGTTATGTACAATCGCTGCTGGATCACGTTCTACCCTCACTTCACTCGCCCATCGCCCTGATTTGTGGCTCGCCAGAGATGATTGGACAAACACGCGATCGCCTGGAGAAGATGGGTTTTGCAACCAACGAGATTCTCACGAATTACTGATTCCCGCTTTCACTAAGAAGCGAGAAACTATTAGAATGAACTCCGTCTACTATATCGATCAATAAGGAAACTCAATGCGCCGATTGCTAGCCGGTACCTCGTCTGTCCTGGCCTTGCTGCTGCCCTGGTTCCAGGTTTATTCACAAATACCCGAACAGTATCTGGAGCGGGTCGAGTCGATCCAGAACGACGCACGAGTGAAAGCGGCTTACGATTATATCGATAAGGACCGTGGGACCATTTTGCAGGAATGGATCGCAATCACTGAGATCAATGCCCCCTCAGGGCATGAGCAGGAGCGCGCTAAATTCATCGAGCAGCTGCTGCGCAAGTACAGGTTGCAGAGCATCCGTTACGATGAGGCGGGTAACCTTATTGCGGTGCGCAAGGGAACGGGTGGTGGACCCACCGTCGTCTTTGACGCTCATCTGGACACGGTCTTTCAACCCGGACTCAAGATCAAAGCAACAATTCGCGAAGGCCGAGTCCATGCGCCGGGCGTCGGCGACGACACCAGGAATATCGAAGCCATGCTGGCGACGATTCGCGCTCTGGATGCCGCTCGGATCGAGACCAGGGGCGATCTGGTTTTTGTTTTCACGGTCGAAGAAGAGACTAACTTCAGGGGCGTCAAGCAGTTTATCCAGGACCATAAAGGCAAAATCGATTACTATGTAGCACTCGACGGCGGCTATGAGGGATTCACATATGCCGGCATTGGTATTAACTGGTACCGGCATCACTTCATCGGCCCGGGTGGCCACACACGCTCACGCACTCCGCCTTACTCGGCGAGCTTGCCGCTCGCTCGTGCGATTTCAAGGATTTATGAGCTACGGGTTCCGACTTATCCCTCGTCAAATCTGAACATCGGCATGCTGGGAGGCTCAGAAGTAGTTAACGCCAAAGCTTCAGACGCCTGGTTTACACTCGACCTGCGTTCGACAAGTAACGAAGTATTAGCCGATCTGGAGAAAAAGATTTCGGCGATCCTGGATGAAGAGGCGCGGCGCGCGGATGTGAAAGTGAAGACCGAGGTGATCTCAACCTCCCCGGCGGCCGTGATTCCCGGACATAGGGATTCGAAGCTGGTGCTGGTAGCGGAAGCGGTGCACCGGGCAATGGGATTTGATCCTCCAATTACGCCGACCGGCTCAAATAATGCCAGTCCGGTGCTGTTGCAGGGAGTGCCGGCGATTTCCACCGGCGCCGGTCCTTGCAACGACTCACACGCCCTAACCGAGAACTGCGAAATCGAACCACTGTACAAAGGGATCAAGAAAATTCTGTTGCTGCAGCTGGCGCTGGCTGAAGTGCCATGAAAAAATAAAATCGATCACAGATGCCCTTCAAGCGACGGAAACTCACAGGTTGGGAAGGGCGGTTTACCCCCGCTCAAGATTCGCATCCACTCAACAATGAAAGTACTTCAAGGATGAATGGCGACGAATCTTGAGCGGGGGTAAACCGCCCTTCCCAACCTGCGAATTTCCGATTGCTGATTATCATCCTGGCGCGAATTGAACTTTCCAAGTTCGGTGGCGAGTCCTCAGCAGCGACTCACCCAAGCCGCGGCGTCATGAGCCAGTTGCTAGTCCCGGATATTTCCCCAGAAAGATCAAAATGAATCCCACAGTGTCGTTGAAGCCATGGGCGATGATTGGGACCCACAAGTTTCGGCCGGTAGCCAGATACAGCGCGCCAAGTAATAAGCCATGCAGACTTATGACGATGATCCCGGACAGGCCCTGATACAAATGGGTGATACCGAAAAGAAGGCTGGCCACCATCAGACTTACCAACCAGCCCGAACGGTTTGAGCCGACCAGGTCAGCCACACGATTCATGAGGTATCCGCGAAAGACGAGTTCTTCGCCGAAAGCCGCCAGGGTCCATGACACGATTAGTGATAGGAAGAGAAAAAACATGTTGCCGATCAGCGGAGCAAACTGGCTCACGTCAAGGAGGTTGCCCGTTGCGCGAGCTATCAGCGGCTCTAAAACGTAAAGACTGAAGTATTGGTAGCCAACCCCAATCGCGAAGCCCAATAGCAATGTAGACCACCAGCTGGTTGGACGTCGCAGCCCCAGACTTCGCCACCCGACTCCCCGCAACCACATCATCAGCCAGCCAAAGAGCAACAGGAAAGGAGTGGAGCTGAAAGGTATTATTCCGACCAGGCCACCGACAAGAATCATTATGGCTACGAGCAACTCGACAGCAGCGATGGGCCTATTTCCGAGGAAGAAGTTCTGACTGCGTGCGCGAAATCCTGGATTGCCGGATGTGTTTCTATTTTCCATATCTCATTTGACATTTCTCATTGGTCGTTTTGGATTTTCATTTCGTGGTGCTTCGTGGTTGTTCGTGGATCGTTCGCTTGGCCAAGCGGTAAGCACCGTCCACGAAGTCACACGAACGGACACGAAAAAGAAGTCAATAATGGCAAATGAAAAATGGCGAATGACAAATGGAAAATGAACTGATCTGATTACGGCGCCTTCAGAACCCAATTCTGCGGATCCACCAAAACTGTTGTCCCAGCTTTGATAGGTATCGTGACGGCACCACCCGGCATCTCAAAACGCCTGGTGGCGTTTCCAATCCGGACTTCAACCGGCATCGGGAAAGGCAAGCCATCGGGCACCTCCCAACGAAGTTCTAATTGATCGCCCTTTCTGTCGCTGAGCAAGCGGGGAAGCTTGGGCTGACGCAAGTAAACTTCAAAAAACCAATCAAGCCTGGCGCCCGATGCAGTTTCCGCAATCCGTCGAAAGTCGTCGGTGGTGGCGAACCGAACCTGGCGTCCATTGGTGAGCTTCTCTCTCGAAGGTTCCGGGTAGGCCATTCGTCTAAGGGAGGCGAAGAAAGGGCTGTCACCAATTAAGTAGCGCAGTGTGTGGAGAATGACTGCGCCCTTTCCATAGATGTCTCCGTCGCTGCGCACGTAATCCGGTCCGGCCATGTACATTTGCACGGTCGTGCGCGACTCGCGCGGCGCCACCGGCTGCATGTTGCGCAAACTCCGCATCCGGCTTTTCATGCCCTTGAAATACGCGTCCTTCCCGCGCAGTCTCTCGAGGTAAAGCGTATCCATAAAGCTTTGAAAGCCTTCATGTATCCAAAAGTCCCGCCAGTCGCTCGCCGTTACCAGGTTGCCCCACCATTCATGTCCCAACTCGTGAAACATCAGCCAGTCAAAACCGTCGGCGTCAAATTTGAAATTGTTGCCATAAGCGATGATGGTCTGATGTTCCATCCCCAGATAGTCCGTCTGAGCAATACCGACCTTCTCATTGCGGAAGGGATAAGGTCCCAAATATTCTTCAAAGAAGCGCAGGTATTCTTTGGTCTGCTTAACCAGGGCCGTCCCCTTGTCATAATCTTCGGGCAGCACCCAGAACGTGACGGGTACCAGCGTGCCGGAGATGCTCGCGTACTTTTCCTGAATTGTTTTGTAAGGGGCAACATTGAGCGTGATGTTGTAGTTGTTAATAGGATTGGAGACAAACCAATTGAAGGTTTGAGTCCCGTCCTGATTCTTGACGACGGTCCGCAAAGTTCCGTTAGAGGCGACGACGAGCGGCTGGGGGACGGTGAAGTGCAAGGAGACTGTGTCCGGCTCATCCGAGGGATGGTCCTTCACGGGAAACCACAGGTCGGCGCCATCGCTCTGACAGGCAACGCCTATCCAGGGCTGACCACTCGCGGTTTTCGACCAAACAAAACCTCCGGCCCAGGGTGGACGCGGCGAGACTCGAGGCTTGCCACCATAAGAGACACGCACGCGTACATTCTCGCCCGGCTGTTTGGTGAACGGGAAAGCTATCCACAACTTCCCTGCTCGCCTTTCAAAGCTGAGTGCTTCCGGGTTACCAGTCGAATTCACGAGCGCAACTGTGTCAACGGTCAGAGGAGGATCGAGATCCAGCACGAACCAGGCAGTCGGATGCACGATCAGTGCTTGCGCGGTCAACACTCCCCTGATCGACTGCTCGGCTGGGTTGATTCGCAAATCAAGGTCGTAGGATTTTATGTCATAGGCAGCCTGCTCCGGCATTAGCGGACCGCCAGAGTCCGTCGGTCGCACACCCACGTCTCTTTGCGCCTGAACAAAGGTGAAACTCCCACCGAGCAGTAGGACGAAGATAACGGTGAACCCGAAAAGAGATTTAGTCATATAATCGAGGCCCCTAGCAGGCTGCGGAAAAACTAAGAACGATCCAGTAGAGTAGGGGAGAAGGCGACGTGATGCGGCCCACTCCCCCCTCCTCGAACCGGACGTGCAGATTTCCCGCATCCGGCTCTCGCGTAGACTCTTGCCGCAGGTGTATCAGGCAGTTGCGGTCGCTCAG
>JBGTHZ010000014.1:0-3307 GCA_041745915.1 Pyrinomonadaceae bacterium
TCAAGGGGCATATTTGACTTAAGTCTACGCGTCACTTAGTATCCAAGAGTTTTCAGTTTGCTGTCGGGGCGTGGCTCAGCCTGGTAGAGCGCACGGTTCGGGACCGTGAGGTCGGAGGTTCGAATCCTCTCGCCCCGACCAATTAAATCAATCATTTACGGCCACCAGCAATGGTGGCCGTTCCTGTGTTGTGGCAAAATTGTGGCAGACCCTCTGACCAGTGATCCGCACGGCCTCAACAGCAGCTCTTTTCGCTCGATCAGTAGCATGCGTGTAACGCCGAGTGGTTTCTGGATCAGAGTGGCCCATCAGATCGGCAATCGTCGCCTCACTAAAGCCAGCCTCAGCCAGCCTCGTTCCGAAGGTGTGACGCAGATCGTGCCAATGCAGGTTGTGAATCCCGGCTAACCGGCACGCCGTTCCAAACGCTGTCTTGGGGTCAGTATATGGCTTGCCCGTTTTGGGATTGACGAATACGTAACCAGAGCGAGTGGTTCCGCGCCGCTGATGAAGCAGCGTGTTCCGGACGTCCTCATTCATCGGAACCGCGTAGTCGTTCCCGGTCTTCGAATTCGGAACGTAGATTAGTCCACGCTGGAAATCAACCTTCTCCCACAGCAGATTGAACTGGTCGCCTCGCCTCATACCAGTGTTGATCGCCACAGTCACCAGAGCTCGTAAGTGCGCACGCGGGCCTGTGAGGACTGCAAAGAGCGCGGGCTCCTCTTCGTCCAGCAAGTAGCGAACGCGCTTATTGTTCTCAGGTAGCAGTGAGATCTCTCCGCACGGATTTGTGTAAGTGACTCCATACTTGATTGCGAGGGAGAAGACTTTGGAGATTATCTGTAACTCCCGGTTGATGGTTGAGGGCTTGCGATTCTTTCCACCCTTAACCTGCGAATCCCGTCGCTCCTTCTTGTATTTTTCAAGGAGCAGCGGGGAGATCTGAGCAAAGGTCTTGCCCTTAAGACTCTTGCTTTCACAGATCATCGACAGCTTATACTTCTCATTGTTTCTGAAAGAACGCTTGTTCTCCAGTGCCCAGGGTTTATAGACTTCTTCTACAAATGTCCCGAAGTCCTTCTCGCCGGTTGGTCTACCGTACCGACCTTCATAAACCTCCTGGCGAATTTTCGTCTCGGCCTTTTCAGCCTCGAACTTGGTCCGTGCTTCCGGAATAGCTCCCCGGTAACGGACTCCGCGGATACAGAATGCGTAGTGCCATCTGTCTCCTCGTTTTTGAACTGGCATTGTCATGGTCCTTTCCCGAGGTGCAGCCACGGGCAGCCGCAATATACATCATTTAGGACTTGAACCGGCCGTCACTTTTGAGAAGTCAGCATCGTCGGTCAAGAACTCAGCATCGTCAGGTCAAGAAGTCAGTACCGTAACGCCGTAGCGTCGGGTCCACGGTTCCCAACCGCAGATCTACGCCTTACAGGTAAGGTCGTCGTTTACCCGTTGACTTCCAATGCCTCCGCGACGACTTCCAATCTCACTTAGGACCTCGTGCCTTCGTCCAGGCGAGAATTTCCTCGAGGTCAAAGCGCAAGATGCTTGACCCCGGCGGCTTGCGATACGGGATGCGCTCCTTGGCTACCATGTCGTAAATCGTGCGCGGTTTGACTCCAAGCATCTCTGCGACCTCCGGCACCTTGAGGAACTGTGGACGAATTTGCGTTGCGCGAGGATAAGGATTTGTGCTCATAGCTCAACCTCGAAAACTTGCTGCTGATGGTTCTTAGAGATCTGACTTCCAAGCGCTTGAGTCTGCTGTCGTCTTCAACCTCTGAGTGCGAGTGGACTCAACGCGCTTATTCGATTGTTCAGATCGCGTCGAATCAACTGCCGTGCCATTTGCTGAGACCTGGTGGTGACCGTCGCCCGCGAGATTGAACCGTCGTAACGAACGTACCGTTGTGTGGCGCGATACCCCCGATGCGTCAGGAAAGCTGACGAACGTCAGGAAAGCTGACGCCGCGTCAGGAAAGCTGACGAACGTCAGGAAAGCTGACGCACCGTCAGGAAAGCTGACGCCGCGTCAGGAAAGCTGACGAACGTCAGGAAAGCTGACGAACGTCAGGAAAGCTGACGAATGTCAGGAAAGCTGACGCGTGGCCAGAAAAGTGCCGGGTGGCCAAAAGAGGCCGCGGTGGCCAGCTCAAATCTTAGGCGGAACAAGAAAACGCGCGGAGGGTTGCAGGTAAGGAAGGTGGACCCTGTCCCCGCTCGTACGCTGGCAGGATTGATCCGGGGTAATACTGGATAGTACTTGGTTTAGCGCCTGGTACGGGCAGATAAGACTCTCGATTAACCGGACTCAATAGCCGCTAATAACTCATTTCGCGAAATCAATCGGAATCAAAGATCTGTCGGTTTCCAAGGTGCAGTCTTCCTTCTTCGGATTGATGGCGACAGCCGATTCCGATGAGGAGAGTGTCCATCCCGCAGGGAGGGTCGGAAAATCTGAGCCGGGTGTCCACCTGGAGCGACATGGTCGAGAAATGTCGGCGGAGTGCCCATCTGGGATTACGGTCACTGCACAAGAAATCGGTGCAGTTGCACACGAATCGTGTGCAGTGCACAAGAAAACAGTGCACCTACGCAGGTTCGTTCGGCGACGGAATCCCGGCAGGGTGCCGAGAAATCATCGGCAGTGCCGAGAAAATATCGGCAGGGTGACAGTAGACGCGTGGTGAGTTTTTTAAACAGTCGCCGGCGACGTCAGGAAACCTGACGCCGGCAGGAAAGTCCACCCTGGCCAGGGAAGAAAATGGCAATGTACGCCGGGCTGGGGCTGGCAGGTTCTATCAGGGCGGGAACATGAAAACGCGCGGAAGTTTGCAAGTCAGGAAGGTGGACCCTGTCCCCGCTCTTACGCCGCCCAGATGGATGCTGAGTAATACTGGATCGTCTTATGCTTTAGCAGCCGAAGGCTCGCGGTCGCCGCAACGCCTGGGATGAGCTGACTGTAAGCGCCAGACCTTTGATAGGCGGCACAGCCTTCCACTCCCGTTGCGATCGTGAATGGCGTGCGCGCTAGTTTCGTGCCATGAACATCCATCGATGTCCTTCTATATCCTCAACTCGATATCGTCGCGCGGGCGGCCCATCCTCGGGTTCAGACAAGATAAGGGCTCCTGCAGCCTTAGCCCGAGCATAGTGTTCATCGACGTCCTCAACATAGACGAGAACACCATCAATGATCCATGGCAGAGCCGACCATGAGGCGGCAATCTCGCAGTTGCGGCGATGTCGCTTGGGGCCTTCATAGGCCGCCGACGGACTGGCCAACATGATTAGTCCA
>JBGTHZ010000015.1:0-52951 GCA_041745915.1 Pyrinomonadaceae bacterium
CCACATTGTGCAGGGTCACGTTGATGCTCGCGGTAGATTCCTGGGAGCGACAGACCATGGCGGCTCCTGGACCGTGCGCATCTCTTATCCCCGTGAGATTGGGCAATACCTGGTTTTCAAAGGCTCGGTAGCGGTCGAAGGCGTCAGCCTCACGATCGCCGGGCTAACTGACGACTATTTCGAGATCGCCGTGATTCCCAAGACCTGGGAAGTCACAAATTTCTCTCATCTGCGGCCGAAGGACGAAGTGAACCTTGAGGCCGACATCATCGCCAAGTACGTCGAGCGCATCCTCGCCTACATGCCGCGCCCAGAATAGCGGGAGCGTCAGGAGCCACCCAGCCCGAGAAAAGGCAACTCAACGCACAGAACCATTTGCGGGTAGCCAATGGATCCCAGCACTCAATGCGTCAGGAGCCATTCAACCCCAACACAAGCGTTGCGGTGAGTTTCTGTTCGGGTGTTGAGTGCTTGGATCCATTGGCTACCCGCAAATGGTTCTGTACGTTGAGCAGCTCTAGCTAGGGCTGAGTTCCTGCCGGTGCAGCAGGACTGCGCGGTCGAAAAAATCAAAGCTTTCAGGTAACATGAACAGGCAGATTTTGAAGATTTCAGATTTCAGATTATTTCAGATTTCAAATCTCAGATCCCCAAAGAACTATGCCTTTTGCTTCCATTGCAGACGCCGCCGCGGACATCCGCGAGGGGCGCATGATTATCATCGTCGATGACGAGGATCGCGAGAACGAAGGCGACCTCGTCTGTGCGGCGGAGAAGGTCACTCCCGAGGTCATCAACTTTATGGCCCGGCACGCCCGGGGGCTGATCTGTTTGCCGCTCACCGAGGAGCGCTGCGACGAACTTCATCTGACCACGCAGGTTGCCGACAATACCTCGTTCCTGGGCACGGCTTTTACTGTTTCGATCGATGGCCGCAGGGGCGTCTCTACCGGCATCTCGGCCTCCGATCGGGCCACCACAATTCTGACTGCCGTTGATCCCCAGACCCGGCCTTCTGACCTGGCCCGTCCGGGTCATATTTTTCCTTTGCGCGCCAGGACCGGCGGCGTGCTCGTGCGTCCCGGACAGACCGAAGCCAGCGTCGATATTGCCCGCATCGCCGGGTTGTATCCTGCCGGCGTCATTTGCGAGATCATGAATGAAGATGGAACCATGGCCCGCCTTCCGGAGCTCAGGGAGTTTGCCGCTCTTCATCAGCTCAAAATGATCACGGTTGCGGATCTTGTCAGGTATCGAATTAGTAAAGAGACGTTAGTCCGGCGGGTTGTGGAAACCGACTTGCCGACCATCTACGGACGGTTTCGCGCTGTTGCTTACCAAAACGTAATCAATGGTGACGTTCACCTTGCAATGGTAATGGGAAATGTCGGTACTGCCGAGCCGGTGTTAGTGCGTGTCCACACTGAGAACGTGACTTGTGACATGTTTGGTTCGCTAATTGACGACACGGGATTTCAACTCCACGCAGCGCTGGAGAAGATTGCTGCGGCCGGCCAGGGAGTGGTTCTTTACTTAAGGCAGCGCGAGCACAGCCTTGATCTCGTGAATCAGTTGCGCACCTACGCCGTTATGCAGGAACGTGGTCTCAACAAGCGGGAAGCCAGTCTGGAAACAAATTATGGAATCGATCGGGATTACGGCGTGGGAGCCCAAATACTTCACGATTTGGGTCTGCGTCGCATACTATTGCTAACGAATCATCCCCCCAAAGTGGCGGCGCTCGAGGGTTTTGAACTCGAGGTTGCCGGTAATGTTCCTCTAGGTGAACCAGCGCCCTGCAAGGAGCCGTTGGCGGAGAGTAAAAGACCCTCCGCGGAAGAAAGTGAGCAACGTACTTGAGCGCCTGGCCATCTGTCAGCTTGAGTTATGGACCATGAGTTTGATTGAATGCTCTGGTTCGCCCTAGGACTCGGTTTAGCTTTTCGGGCTCTCCCTCTAGAATTTGAACTTGACTTGGAGCCGCATGGACGGCTGCGTGCGCTATGAGTGTCGACGACCGCGACAAACCTTCAGATAAAGTCCCCTCAGGATCGACTCCTGAGCAGGAAGCGATTGCCGAGGCGCTGCAGTCGGAAACTGACGAGCCCCTACCGCCACGTGCGGAGGCAATCGCTGAACGAGACGCCGCCAGCCCGCATCCAGTTACTCCGCAAGGAAAACGCCGGCGTTACCTGACCCGTCGTAACGCGCTGATCGCGACGATCTTTGCGTCCATCGGTGTGATCGCGCTCATCCTCTTGCTGGTGTTGATCTACCGCCTCGGGTACGTCGATAGATACGTTGCCGATCAGATCGTAGACACGTTTGCCACATATGGAATCCGCGCTGAGATTAAGGAGTTTCATACCACCTTCCCGCCGCAGACCGTTGAGATGCTGGGTCTGGAACTCTACGATGCGCAGACCGGAGACAGGATTGGGAAAATCGACAGACTGCTGGCCACCATTCGCATAGAAGATCTTTACGCTTTCAACCTGCAACGGAATATCAATCTCAGGGATCTGAAAATTGAGGGGCTCGAAGCGTGGGTAGCTTTTGACGAGCAGGGTCGCTCAAACTTCCGCAACATACGCATTCCCGCCCCCGAGCCAAATCGCCGCATCCTGTTTGCCTATTCCACTGCGCGGCTGGAGATAACGAACGGAGTTGTGCATTACGGAGATGCGCGACATGAGATCTCCGGTGAAGCCCGGAATCTGCAAGCCACGATTCAGCCGGACGACCCCGACGCGCCCGCCGAGAGCTGGATGAATACGGTCACTCTCGCGCTATCAAACTCAACCTTCACGTATGATGGTCGGCCCATCAACGACATTGCCATCGAGGCTCGCGGGCGTGTCAATCAGACGCGCGCAGAGATCCATGAGTTGGTGCTGCGCTCTCCGGTCGCCGAGGCCCGTTTGCAGGGCACGATGGATGATTGGCGCGCACTGCGCTATCAAATGAACATCACTTCGAGCGTTGACCTCACCCAGGTTTCCGAGGTGCTGCAACCGGGCGCCACCCTGCGCGGTTCGGGAAACTTTGTGGGAACCATAACGGGCGAAGGTGATCAATACAAGGTTGACGGCACGATTAAGTCTGATGCCCTGGCGGCAGATGGTGTGCGACTCAGCGGTCTGAATGCAACGGCCAAAAGCTCAGGCCAGGGCCAAAGCTACAACGTCAATGGCCGGGCAGTAGCAGAACTCCTCACTGCCGGCGACTTCCAATTGAATACTGTGCAACTCGTCGGCGGCGTGATGGGGACCGGATCAGACTTTCGTTGGGTTGGTGAGCTGCGCGCTGCCGCTGCCAAAGCTTACGGGACGAACATCGCCGGGTTGATTCTGATGGATGCGCGGGCGGAGTTGAACGATGGATTGCTGACAGCATCCTCCAGCCAGCTTCGCGCGAACAGTCTTAACTCGTCAGGCGCCACGGTGAATGGGATCACCGCATCGGATCTGCGGGTTCGTAGTGAGAACGATGTAACGACCGCAACCGTATCGAGTGTAAAAGCGGGAACGGTGGTGGCATCGGGCGCCAAGGTGAACGGCGTCACAGCCAGGAATGTTGATATCGCGAACAGAGATGGAGTTACAAGTGTTGTAGTCAAGGAAATGCAAGTTGGCGCAACCAGCGCTGCTGGAGCGGAGATTGGCAGCGTGAATATCGCCGGTGTGCGTCTTTCTGTTCGGGGCGGGCGGATCGAGGGATCCACCTCAGATATCAACGCCGGTACGGTCAAACTTGCGGACGGTCAGGCCGAGGATGTCAGGCTGGCGCGACCGGTATTCGTCGTTGAGCCTTCGGGCCGTTATCGCGCGAGCGCCGATCTAAGCATTGGGGGCGGCGTGCTGGGACGCATGGCTCTGGGCGAGATCCAGGCGAAACTAGTCGCTACAAGTTCTGAGATCCAACTTAACGATTTCACGGCGGACGTCTTTAGAGGCCAGGCAACCGGGAACGCCAGGATTGCGATTGGTCGCGGCGGCACCTCACGCATTGCTGCGACATTTACCGGAGTCGACATAGCCGGTCCCCTTACGGCCTTCGCAGGCGGCGCGGTTCCGCTCGCGGGAAGAGCCAGCGGCAGAGTGGATCTGGCATTCCCGGGAACCGACTTCAAACAAGCCTCCGGCACACTCAACACGCAATTGACGGCTGCAGCCGATGGCAACGAGAGTGGGCGCATCCCGATTACCGGCGAGCTGGCAGTTTTGGCGGATCGCGGTCTGTTTCAGATTCAACGTGTAGATCTACAAACCGCGGCGACAAAGCTGAAAGCTTCGGGTCAGTTCTCATTCGAAGGCGATTCCAACCTCCAGGTCGATCTTAATTCTTCTGATGCTTCGGAGCTGCAAGCGGTCCTGATTTCGTCAGGTCTGCTGCCCGATGTGGAGGAGCAGATGCGTAGCTATGGCCTGGAGCTTGCGGGCCAGCTGTCATTCAACGGAACTCTAAAGGGTGCGCTGAGTTCACCGGACATTAACGGTCGTGTCTCTCTCAGCTCGTTGCTGGTTAACGGAGATGATCTGGGTTCACTCTCCGCGTCGATCGTGACAACTCCAACTGAACTACGTGTTGCGGATGGTCGCTTGACCGAAAGAGACGGCGGCGGCATGCAATTTACACTCAACGCTCCGCGCACAGGCGTGAACAACATTACTCTTGATGCGACGCTTGACCGAGTTAGCGCCTCCAATCTGCTCGCGGTTATGCCGTTGGGAGGCCATCCATTTGGTGGGGTCCCTAATTCGTTGGTTTCGGATACGCAGTCAGACATTTCGGGACAGGTCCAGATTTCAGGAATACCAGACGCGATGACTGGTAGTGCCGAGTTACGTTTCGGTCCGGGCCGAGTGGCGGGCGAACCTCTGGAAAGCCTGGTGGCCCGCGCCACCTTCAGCGGTTCCAACGTCAATATCGAGAACGTCGACGCGAAGCTCGGTGCAGGCCATATCGTTGCGAGTGGAACGTACAACATGTCTACGAAGGACTTCGATCTGCAAGGTCGCGCTGAGGGAGTTCAGCTCAGCAGACTTGCGGCCCTTACTAATAAAGGAATTGGTCCCGTTCTAACCGGAACGGCAGATTTCAATGCTCGCGTGTCCGGCAATTTTTCGGCGGGAGATTTTTCCGGTTTCCTGATCACCTTTGATGGGAAGGGTCAGAACGTAACAATTAACGGTCGACCCGCGGGAACTATTGCGCTGGTAGGCAGAACTGAGAACAAGCAGCTCAACGTAACGCTGACCAGCGAATTGCTTGGTACTCCGCAGGTGATCTCGGCGCAAGTTAACCTTGCTGATGAGACATTACCGGCCACGATCGAAACCACATTTAACAATACCGAGCTGACAAATTTGTTCTCAATCATCTTGCCGCAAAGTACGGTGAAGATTACCGGCCGGGCAACAGGCTCGCTTAAAGCGACCGGGCCGCTGGTAGACGAGGATGGCTACTTCTCAGCCGGCGGCTTGCAAGGTACGGCTAATCTCTCTGAGCTCACGTTTAGGGTTGAAGACGTTCAGCTCACTGCGACTTCCCCCTTACTGGTGCGCTTCTCGCCAACCGAAGTGTTCTTCGAGAAGACTCAGTTCACCGGTCCCGGTACGAATATCGTTCTGGGGGGTGTGTTGGCGGTGGGCGAAGGTGGCAGACAGACGCTTACGGCAGATGGCCAACTCAATTTACGCGTGCTGAACGGATTGTCTCCGGATGTATTTACCTCTGGAATCGCCGATGTTTCTGTGCGTGTCACCGGCAGTTATGAAACACCTCGTCTGAACGGCACCGCCTCAGTCAACTCCGGATCGGTCTCGCTGCTACTTGGCAACGAACGCTGGACCATATCGAATCTCAGATCCGTAATTAGATTCAATGCAAACCAGGCTCAGATTGATTCGTTCGCGGGTACGATGGGCGGCGGCCGTATCAGTGCTTCTGGGGGTGCTCGCCTGGAGGGCTTCACGTTGGCTGAGTTTCGCCTCAACCTTCGCGGCGAGAATGTTACGGTCCCATTCCCCGAAGACTTCCGCTCCACAGTGGACGCCGATCTTGTAATCCGAGGGTCCGCACGCGAACAACTCGTCAGCGGTGTAGTCAGCTTGCGTCGCGCGGAATACACCGAAGACATCGAACTGGCCGATATAATCAACTTCCAACGTGAAGAGTCGATCGAAGAGGGCGGCGAACTGGAATTCACCGGCGCGGCCCTCTTCGAGGATTTGCGTGTGGAGGGGCGTAACGCGCTCATCGTAAGAAACAATCTCGCTGACCTGGTCGGTTCACTCTCCCTGCAGCTGAACGGTCCGGTTAAGGATCCCGTAATCTCAGGACGCATTACCGCCACCAGCGGTACGCTGAATTTCCGGAACGATCAATACGAGATCACTCGCGCTTTGATGGATCTGCCCCCACGCCGGAATGCCGATCCGATAGTTAGTATTCAAGGCGAAACGCAGATTCGAGGCTATCGCATCACGGTGAACCTCACGGGACCGCTTTCCCAGCCGCAAGCGACGGTAAGTTCTGAGCCGGCTCTGCCGCAGGCTGATGTGGTGGCTTTGATTACCACGGGCCAACTCTCAACCGGCGACGCGAGCGCTTCGATTCTGGGTCAGTCTGGCTTGGGGACAGCCACTAGCCTGCTAACCGATGCCTTAATCAATGCTCCGGCCCAACGCGCGACCAGCAGGCTTTTCGGACTCAGTCGTTTCGAGATCAACCCGGTGATTGGGGGTCGAACCGGGTCAACGCCAGGGGCTCGTCTGACTGTCGGCAAGCGCATCAACAAGAATTTGTCGGTTACGTATTCAACCAACGTCGCTTCTGACCCGAACCAGATATTGGCTGTTGAGTATCGGGTTTCCGATCGCATCTCTTTCATTGCCCAGTATGAGCAAGCGTCGACGAGGCAGCTCACAAGTCGCAATGACGCATTCAGTTTTGAAATTCGATTCAGGAAACGGTTCTGACAAATGGGGTATAGCAGGACGGGAAATCAGAAAGTCTCGAAGACGGCAGGCGGACTGCCCGCCACGGAGGATGCCGCAGCCCCCGGCCAGAATCTTGTCGTATCGCGGACGCTGAGAAGACTCCTAACGTTATGCATTCTGACTGCGATCGTTTGCGCAGCTTCCATTACCGCACTCGCGGGAGGAATGGATGAATATGAGGGCCGTTTGATCACTTCAATTGAAGTGGTGTTCGAGGGTTCCCCCGCTGACCCCGCAGCCCAGTCAGACTTCCTGTCGATTCTTAAAATTGCCTCGAACAACGAATTCTCAGCCGTGCGTGTGCGCGATTCGCTGCAGGCATTGTTCGACTCCGGGCGAGTAGCGAACGCTCGGGTGGAAGTCTTTGAGGCCGCAACAAAAACCGGTCCCCTTCAACTTAGATTTGTCATTCAACGCCAGGTGCAAATTGGAGAGGTCAGGCTCGAACTCGGTCCGGTCCTGGGCACTCCGATATCTGAAGATGAGTTGCGCGCCCGCCTCAACCTGGTCCAGCCCGGCACCCGACTGTCAAAGCAGATAATTGTACGCAATGCTAACGAGATTCAAATCTACCTGCGAGACCGCGGTTATTTCAACGCTTCGGTAGAACCGGTCGAAGAGGTGGACCCAAGCGGAACGCGGGCCATCGTGACCTATCGCATCAAACCGGGCGAACAATCGCGAGTTGGCGCATTCGTTATCGAGATCACCGGTTTTGACTCGGCTAAACTCCGACCACTCCTTCGGCTCCAGCCTAATGGTCCGTTCACTCGCGAAGCTCTGGGCGAGGACGTCACACGTATTAAGGATGCGATCATTGCCAACGGACATCTCGCCCCGCAGTTGGATGAGCCGCGAGTTGAGCGGGATACAGAACGAAACCTGATGACGGTCACGCTGGAAGGCGCTGTCGGACCCAAAGTAAAAGTAAACATTCCGGACTATCCACTCAAGGAAAGGACCATGCGCGAGCTCCTACCGGTGTTGCGCGAAGGGAATATCGACGTATCAGCCATTGAGGAGGGTGGCCGCAGACTGCGTAACAGACTTCAGGAAGAGGGCTACTTTTTTGCGGAAATTACGTCCGTTTGCACTGTTACGCCGCCAATACCAGCGGTTGGATCAAACGAAGCCGCGGAAACTTGTGAAAATCTGAATCCTGAACAGTTGAGCGGTCGCTTGGTCGAAATTACGTATCAGATAGAAAGGGGACGCCGGTTCCGTCTCACCGAAATTCGAATCACAGGAACCAACAAACTCAGCTTCGAAGATGTAGAGGCGGACTTGAAGAGTCAGAAGGCGAGCGCGCTGGGTCTAATTCCGTACCTTGGTTATGGTCGCGGCTACACAAGTCTCACTCTGCTCGAGCAGGATAGACGAATAGTCAGAAACTACATGCGCGATCTTGGTTACCGGAAAGCGGAGGTGGAGGTGCTGCAGGGCGTTTCCATCAGTGGTGAAAATCTGATCATCACTTTTAATGTTATCGAAGGACCGCTGACTCGTATTGCCGGGGTAGAGGTACGCGGTAACCAGATCTACACCGAGCAGCGCCTTCGCAATAGGCTTCGGACGGTAATCGGCGCTCCTTTCTCACGGTCGCAGGCACGGGCAGACAGCGAGCGGGTGTTGGCTCTCTATGCCCGAGAGGGTTACGTAAACGCTCAAATCAATTTTTCTATTGTCGAGCTTCCCCAGAAAGGCGAAGAAGGGCAGATACGTCTAATCTATACGATCACTAACGAAGGGGAGAAGGTCTTTATTAATCGCATCATCGTCAATGGCGTGACCGGCAGCGCCGAAACTCAGCGTACCAAGCGCAACGCTATCGCCCGAGCGATCAGTTTGATGGAAGGTGACGTGCTCAGAGCTGACCGTGTTTCGGAAAGCGAGCGCGAACTCTATCTCACGGATGCCTATCGCCAGGTTGTAATCCACACCGTGCCTGCGGGCGAAACCGCTTCCGGTTTTAGGCAGGAGGATCTGATCATCGATGTTGAGGAGAAGAAACCTCGCGTCATGGATTACGGCGGAGGCTTCTCAACCGATACCGGCCCGCTGGGTCTGCTTGAGTTCAGCAATGTAAACCTGATGAACAAGCTGCGGCATGGAGCCATGCGTTTGCGGGCCAGCCGGCGCCAACAAGTGCTGCGCCTCGAATACGTCGATCCCAGGTTTGCACGTTACGGTGAAAGACAATTTGCGCCCCTGGCTCTTACGGTTGAATACCAACGCGACTCCACTGTGACTCGCTTCTTCCGTTCCACAATTGACCGCGGGACATTTGGAATCGTGCAACGTCTGGACGAGGAAGGAAACCCGATCGATGAATTTGGCGGCCGCGTGGACGAGCCGACGATCAATCGCTTTACAGTCGCACTGGAAACCCAGCGAGTCCTTGATCGGAGAACCAACACTATTGTGTTTGCCCGCTACAGCTATGAAGACGTTCGACTGTTCAACCTGCAGAGCTTGTTGATTAAACCCATTCTGCAGCCTGATCGGGCCATCCGGCTTTCCCGTTTCGGCGCTTCCTTTGTGCGAGACACGCGCGAGAGATGTGAACGCGGGCTAATTGGAACCGTGCGCGCTGCTGATGGGGCTGAGCCGGGCGCGCCCGGCGAGATCTGTCGTTTTAATCAGGTTGATGCGACCCGCGGCAGCTTTTTGAGCCTCGACTATGGGGTGGCGCTAAGGCAGTTGGGCGGCAACGTTTCTTTCAACAGGTTCCAGGCGAGTTACCGACGCTACTACAAGATGAACAGCTTGCGCGGGACGGTCTTCGCGGGTAATGCCACTCTGGGCCTGGCCAATATTTTCAATCCGCGCGATCGAGACGGCAACGGAACCATTGATGAGATCGACCGTACGTTGCCCATCAGTGAGAGGTTTTTCTCGGGAGGTTCTTCAACCCTTCGGGGATTCAGTTTTGAGGAAGCAGGACCGAGGCAAGCCATTATTCCCGTCGGCATATTCCGCGATCAGGATCGAGAAATCATTTCCCTTAATCCGTTCACTGTACCAAGCGGCGGTAATGCGTTGGCAATAGTGAACCTGGAAGCGCGAGTCCCGTTAACCATGTCATTACAGGCAGTACCTTTTTACGACGGTGGCAACGTCTATCGTCGCGTCGGGGATCTGTTCAGGAAGCGAGACGACACTCCTGTTGCACCGGGCAATCTTCTGGATGCGATTAACGCTGCAAACTTGCGTGCACACTGGACACACACTGTGGGACTCGGCTTCAGGATTCAAACCCCGCTCGGTGGCGCCCTCGCGGTTGACTATGGACTGTTGCTGAATCCACCCCAGTTTCTGATCCCTCAACAAGCGCCAAACTTTAACGCCACCCCGGCCATCTATCGCGTGAAACGAACGCAGATTCATTTCAGGTTTACGCAAACGTTTTAGCGAAACCCGGGGGGAATGGGGAAATGGGGTAAGAGGGTAAAAGGGGAAGAGGGAAGAAGGGTGAGAGGCAGCGAGGAAGAGTTAATGAAAAAAGGCGTGACTAAATTGAAAGACAAACTCGTGGTATGGAGGTTCTTTCTTCTCTTACCCTTTACCCTTTTACCCTTTTACCCCTTTTCTCCCTGCCCGGCTCAGGAAGTGGTCGACAAGATGGTGGCCACCGTGAACGCCGGCGCACGCACTGAATTGATTACCTATTCTGATCTCTTGTGGCAGCTAGCCTTGCAGCCGGACACGTCGCTGGCAAATCCGAACTCAGACGATCTGAATCGAGCTTTGCGGTTGGTTACAGACCAGAGGCTGATTCTCCAGGAGGCCGAGAAACTGCCGACGATCGCCCCGACTGATGAAGAGATCAGGAGCGCTCGAGATGAGCTGGTGAAAGCGTTTCCATCCCTGGCAGAATTCCAGCAACGCCTATTGCGTGTTGGCCTTACTAGTTCAAAACTGGATGAAATCCTGGAGCAGCGTGTGAGAATTGAGAAGTATCTCGACTTCCGTTTTCGTAACTTCGTGCTGATCTCGCAAAAAGAGATCGCTGACTATTATCAGGATGTGTATGTCCCGCGCTTAAGAAGGCGGTCTCCAGGACAAATCATCCCGACGCTGGAAGAGTCACGGAGCGAGATCGAGCGTACCCTGACGGAAGCCAAAATCGAGTCTGACACCGATGCCTTCCTTGACAGCGCCCGAGAACGGGCCGAAATCGTGATTCTGAATCCTGTTTGAGTGAGCATTGTGGAATGTGGGCTATCACCGCAGGGAGGAGAAAAGGTAAGAGATCCAAACTAAGAACACGATCCACGAACTAACACGAAATGGCACCAGGAAGACTTCGTGTTGTTTCGTGTGATTTAGTGGATCGTGCGTATCGGCCGGAATTGTTCAACTGAGAAGCACAAGAATATACGGACCGGAGAGTGTACCCACGAACCTTTTGGGCTGAACTGTAATAAGTCCAGATAAAGAGTAAGCTGACTATCAGACAGCTACTTCTTGCCAGGGCCTTCGCCTGCTGGAGCAGCCAATGTAAGTATTAGTTTAGTTATGTTAGCTCGTAAGCCAGTAAAACAGCCACGAATCGGACTGGCGCTTTCAGGCGGCGCAGCCCGAGGGATCGCTCAGGTTGGAGTCCTGCGGGCTCTTGCCGAGCATAATATTCCCATCGACTGCATCGCCGGCACTTCAGCCGGGGCTCTCGTGGGCGGCGTGCTGGCCTCGGGCATGCCCCTTTCGGAGATTGAATCCATCGGTAGAAGTCTGCGTTGGCGGGACATCGGACGAATGACAATGTCTCGAATGGGCATACAGAGTAATGAGCGCCTGGAAAACTATCTGCGGGAGCGACTACCGGTCACTCGTTTTGAAGATCTTCTGATTCCGTTTGCTGCCGTAGCCACCGACCTACAATCGGGCATAGGAGTGGTCCTGAAAGGCGAGGGCGATGTGCCGTTGGCGATCCGCGCCAGCTGTGCCATCCCCGGGTGGTATATTCCGGTGACCGACGCACACGGAAGACAACTGGTGGATGGTGGTTTGGTTGCCAATATCCCATCCGATGTGGCGCGTTCCATGGGCGCGGACATCGTCATAGCAGTTGACGTCAACGCTGAAGGAGCTGCTTTTTTAGGTCCATCGCTTTCCATCATCAGTGTAGTGCTGCAGTCGATGATGGTGGTGCAGCGCACCGCGTCACTTTACCAATTGTCGGTGGCCGATGTGGTAATCAAGCCCAGGGTCGGCCATATTCGTTGGGATGAAATGGCACGAGGGGATGAACTAATCGCGGCCGGCTATCAGGCAGGGATTGAAAGTATCCCGGAGATCCAGATGGTGATTGCAGCTGCTACTAAGGCGGCGCCAAAGTGGTATCAGCTTCGCCGCCGTGGGGAGATCGTCGCCAAACGTCCTATTACGTCGCTAACCTAGACCTCAGCGCTTATTCCATGGACCCCAGCACTCTCTCAGCCCCAGCAGGAGTCAATCAATCCACTCAGCACGGCGGTAGCCCTCAACACACAGAACCGTTTTACCGCAAATGGTTCTCTGTGTTGAGTGGCAAACATCTGTTTCCGCTTTAGCAGCGCCGTTGCTGGCCAGCTTTGCACCGTTTCAAGAAATTTCACGCAGATTAGCCGTTTATAGAAGATATCCAAAATTGATGGAGCACTGAAGGGTTGCGCAGCGAGAGATATCCCGCCCCGGGGCAGGACACTGGCAGCTCGGCCCTTCGGTTGCACTCCTGGTATATCTTCAGATGGCAATCGAGGTCACATCCGTATCCGAACGACGGGTTGTTTCCGTCCGGGGCATCGCGCGAAGTTTTCGCCGACTCTTTCAGATGCGTGAACGCATCGGACGGCGAACTTCATTTCAAGTCATTTTTGCCAGCCTTGTATTAGCCAGCGTTGTCAGCAGTGATTCTTTCCTCCGCTCTTATAAGTACTACTCAAGAGTCATCGACGCACGCCTCGCCAGTGGTTACTTAACGAGTCGTCCCGGCCTCTATGCCGCTCCGAGAACGATTCGGGCGGACCAGGGTTTTTTGCAAGAAGATCTGGTAGCACTCTTGCGGCGCGCCGGATACACAGAGACCGATAGTAGCGAAGTCTGGAGTGGCAGTTTTTCCAGGCAGGACTCAGCTGTGGAAATTCGGCCCCGGCAGGCCATTCAGAAAAATCAGCCGCGAATCGTTCGAGTCAGTTTCCAAGCCGGTCGAGTGGTAGGGTTGGTGACGGACGAAGCACCACTCGAGTCTTTTACTCTCGAGCCGGAGATTCTGACAAATGACCTTTCCTCGAAAACAGGAAAACGAAATACCCTCAGCTACAGTGATATCCCACCATTTCTGGTGCAGGCCATTCTTTCGATAGAAGATCGCCGCTTCTTTGAACACCCTGGTCTGGACGTATTCGGAGTCGCCCGCGCCGTGCTGCGCAACGCCGGCGACGAACGCATCGGCCAGGGTGGTTCGACGATTACTCAGCAGCTCGTCAAGAATACCTATTTGTCGCCCGAGCGCACTTTTCGTCGCAAATATGCGGAGGCGATGTTGGCTTTTGCACTGGAGCGGCGACTTTCGAAGCAAGACATCTTTGCGCTCTACTGCAATGAAGTTTACCTGGGCCAGAGGGGTGCGGTAGCGGCTCGCGGGTTAGAACAAGCGGCACTGATTTACTTCGGCAAGGAACTCAAGAACCTCTCTTTGAGCGAAGCGGCTACGATTGCCGGGATGATCCAGGGACCATCTCGTTATTCTCCGGAGCGTAATCGAGAAGCGGCGCAGGCTCGACGAAACCTGGTGTTGGCGGCAATGGCCCGGGATGGTTGGATCAGTTATGAGCAGTCGATAACGGCGTCCAATGATCCAGTCGCCGTCGTCGCGCTGCCCGATACATATCATGCTCAAGCTCCGTATTTCATTGATTACGTCAGTCGCGTTGCCGAGTCGCAACTAGAGGTCTCAGGGTCGAGCCGGCAACTCTACACGACGATTGATTTGGATCTGCAACAACTGGCTGAGGCCGCAATCAAGCGTCAGCTGGAACGTCTCAATGGGATTTACAAGAACCACGCGGTGAAGCCTCAAGCTGCGCTGGTGGCCCTGGACCCGCGCACCGGAAATGTACTGGCGATGGTCGGCGGGCGGGAATACGGTGAGTCGCAATTGAACCGCGCCACCGACGCGCTCCGGCAACCTGGTTCAACCTTCAAGCCGTTTGTTTATGCGGCTGCACTGGAAGATGGATTCTCACCGGTGAAAACGTTTACCGACGCGCCGCGTGATTTTATTTATGATCGAAAACGGATCTATCGTCCCTCAAACTTTGGGGGTGGCTATTCCGGTCGGGAAGTAACCATGCGCACTGGTCTGGTCAACTCGCTTAATATCGTCACAGTTGACGTGGCGATGCAGACTGGCCTTGCACGCATAGCCAACCTGGCATCACAGTTTGGATTGCCGAAACCTGAGCGCTATCCGTCCCTGGCGCTGGGCACGACCGAGGCTACACCGCTTCAGCTCGCGGCAGCTTACGCAGCGTTTGTTAATGGCGGGCGACGCGTGGTGCCTACGGTAATTACCAGGGTCTCTGAACCTCCGGGCACACTTACATTTGTCGCTGAACAGCCGCAGGTGATTAGGCCTACGACCGCCTACATGATTACTAACATGCTGAGCGCTGTTGTGGATCATGGAACGGGTCGGGCAGCTCGTGGTGCAGTAAAGGGAACCGCCATTGCGGGAAAGACTGGAACCTCGCGCGATGGCTGGTTTGTCGGTTACACGCCCAATCTGGTTTGTGTAGTTTGGATTGGCTTCGATGACAATAGCCAGCTGGGCTTGACCGGTGCAGCAGCAGCATTGCCGGCCTGGACCGATTTTGTACAAGGAGCGGTAGCACTCCGGCCCGAACTTGGCGGCCGCACATTTGAGTGCCCTGAAGGGATCAAGTTCATCGAGATCGACGCGGAAAGCGGTCTGATCTCAACGCTCACCTGTCCCAATCGCCAACTGATAGCAATTACCGCTCGACTGGCCCCCAACTTTGAATGCTACAACCATGGCAACCTTCCCCACTCAGATGCTTATCCCGAAGAAGTCTTGGAATCTTCTGTCGATGAGGCTGCAGTAGCTGAGCACCGCCGAACGGTACCCAGGGAATCAATCGTTACTATGGAATTGAAAACTTTGAAGTCGACTCGTGTCGATGTCGATGCACGTGGCAAGCGGACGCTCGTGAACGATATGCGGTAGTTTACTCCCTCCGCTCAAGTATCACTTCGGCAATCGCGTGTTCGCTGGTGTGTGAAAGCGAAAGATGAGCCGCGTTAGCTCCGGATCTACCAAACAGCTCCTGCACCTGTCCATGAAAAAGCAGATAGGGCGCTCCACCATCGCGTGAAGCGATCTCCACGTCCTGCCAGCCGATCCCACCTCTCCAACCCGTCTGCAGTGCTTTGAGGGCAGCTTCTTTTGCGGCAAAGCGAGCGGCATAATGCTGCGCGGCCACCGCGCCACGGCCGTCGCAGTAGGCCCGCTCGGCGGCGGTGAAGACGCGCTCCGCAAAGCGCGGAGTACGGCTTAGCACTTCGCGAATGCGACGAACTTCGATAATGTCTATGCCGATGGAAACAATCACAGATTTTGATCTGCAGAGCGCCGGATTTTACTGGCGCGAAATCGATGGCGTGCTAGCTCTGATTTGCGCCCCACTCGAAGACGACGGCTTCACTAACGGTTTTTCGACACGCCTGGGCGGCGTAAGCCCGATGCCGGCGGCCGCTCTGAACCTGGCAGGTTTCAACGAAGATGCTGCCGAGAACATTCTGGAGAATCGGAGGCGGTTTCTCAAGCTTTTCGGCAGCGACTGGACATTGGGGGGCTGCTGGCAGATGCACGGCACCGATGTTCGCGTGATCCGAGACGCAGCCGAGGCGAAGCCCGCCGAAAACTCACTAGGCGACTCGATTTACTGTGATGCTGTAATCAGCGACGCGAAGCAGGTCCTGGCCGGAGTTAAGACTGCTGATTGCGTGCCAATCCTAATCGGTGATCCAAAGACGCGTTCGTTCGCCGCGGTCCACGCAGGTTGGCGCGGAACCTACGCCGGAATTGTGCTGTACGCGCTTGAGCGCCTGAACCGGGAATACAATTCGCAGCCGGAGGATTGCCGCATTGCGATTGGACCAGCCGCCGCCGCTTGCTGTTATGAAGTCGGCAGTGAAGTCATTGACGCTTTCAAGGAGCGTTTTCCGGGCGCCCAAGATCTATTTAAGCCCACAACAGACGGCCATGCTCGCATCGATCTGCTCAAAGCGAATCGAGATCAATTGCTGGCCGCAGGTGTCGCAACTGAACGCATTCACACTGCCCCCTTGTGCACGATGTCTCGGACTGACCTGTTCTTTTCTTATAGACGCGAGAAGCAAGCACTCGGCAAGGTCGGTAGACTAATGGCGGTGATCGGGCGAGGTAATGGGGTAAAAGGGGAAAGGGGGAATAGGGTAAAGGGGGACTGAAAAAAGACTTCCTGTTACTCCTTTACCCGTTTCCCCCTTTACCCGTTTCCACTTTTACCACTTGATTCTTAAGGGTATTTTGACTTCACGAGTTTGGGGCGGGAAGCAGACTTCATCGTTGCAACTTTGATAACGCAGGCGCGCCTTCACTTCCGTCCAGTCTGAATCAAAGTTGGCCGGAATAGTCACGTTGAACCGCATCGCCGTTCGACCTTCATAAACCGCCACTTTGCTCTTCGAGAACTTGAGACTGCGCAGCAGGGCCCGCGGATAGACCACCGACCCAACTCTCACACCCTTTGGCGCCTCGACTTGCAGTTGAGTGGCAATAAGGAACTTCTCGAGAGGACGATTCGAATGAACGTGGAACCCCGACGGTATGTCCATTACAACCACTGCTTGCGCCGAACGGCCTCGTCGAATTGGGTCAACAGACAAAGAGCCGCTGACACCGATATTGGGCGGAGACTGCGGTGATGGTTCGGCGGCAAAGGTGGCCGGAAAACTGAGCACACTTGTTATGAGCAGAAATTGAGTAAAGCGTCGCAAATTAATAGATTTCATCAGTTGTTTTTCCAAATCAGATTTCGAACTACAGAACGATTTTACATGCAGACCGCGAAACGACGAAACGCAGGCGGCTCCGCGATATGGTTCAAGTTTAACAGTAGTCAATGCATCCAAGCACTCAGCCCCAGCACGAGTCCTTCAACCCACAGAACCATTTGCGGTAAGACAATGGATCCGACCACTCAATCCAGTATGCGCAAATGGTTCTGTGGGTTGAGCGGCTCCGGCTAGCGCTGAGCGCTGGGCTCCGGTCGCTACCGCTCGCGGTTCTGTAGTGGACCAATTCACGCGCTCTGCAACTGGACCAGATTCGTGCCCTCGCGGGCTGCCAGCTGTCCACACGCCGCGAAGATGTCTCGCCCGCGTGGTTTGCGTATGAATGTATGAACTCCCTTTGACTCGAGGATCGCTCGAAATTTTTCCACCCGCTCCGCAGAGGAGGGATTATAAGGAAGAGGATTGGCAGGGTTGTGCGGAATAAGATTGACTTTAGCGCGCACCTGGTAGCGATTGATCAGATTTGCGAGTTGTCTCGCATGTTCGTCGGAGTCGTTTACGCCATCAAGCATTACATACTCAAAAGTGAAACGCTCGGTGCGCTTCAGCGATTGCTCAAACTCCTTGCAGGCTGTCAACAGTTCGCTGAGTGGCCACTTCTTGTTGATAGGCATTAAGACGTTGCGTAATTCGTCCGTCGGAGCGGCCAGCGAGACTGCCAGATGCGGTCGCTCGGGAAAAGTGGCCAGCTCGCGAATGCGTGGGACCACTCCCGCAGTCGAAACGGTGACGCGGTTTGGAACGATATGCAAACCCTTTGACTCCGACATGATCCTCAGCGCCTTCATCACTGAATCGAATGCCAGAAAGGGCTCACCAGCTCCCATGCCTACAAGATTTGTCCCTCGCGGAGCCTTCACACCAGTTCCATAAGCATCGTTGAGAGCGATAATAATTTGTTCGACTATTTCAGCTGCGGTAAGCGACCGCAGGAGTCCTAACTGGGCCGTCAAACAGAAACTGCATTGGAGCGGACATCCAGATTGTGAGGAGAAGCAAATGGTGTCGCGATGCTCTTCGGGGATAAACACCGTCTCTACCGGCAAGCCCTCGTGTGTCTTCATCAAATATCGGCGCGTACCGTCTTCCGAGATGTACCGAGATCCCACTGTAAGACTGGATGCGGTCGCGTGTTCCTGCAACTTTGCGCGGAGGCCTTTTGGCAAATCGGTCATATCCTCAAAATCTCGCAGGCGCCGGTGCTGCAGCGCGGCGAAGATTTGCCGCCCGCGATAGGCCGGTTCGCCGAGTCCTTCGACAAACGAAACCAACTCCTCCTGAGTTAAACCTCTCAAGTTGATCTTGTTCATTCGTTGTCATTCTAACACTTGTATTTGTTTTTCCCCCTCTGCCGGCACGCATCGGGAGCGTTGGAAGTTTAGAGTTCAAGCTTTAGCTTGTCCGCGCCCCAAGTCGCAACCTAAAGGTTGAACTCTAAACTTCCGGACTCAAATGACCAGTACGACCTTAGTCCGCTCATGGTTTGCACCAGAAGTCCGTTATAATGCACAGGGAAACGTCGTGCTGAGTGATGTCTACCGTGGCAAACGTGGAGAGAAAAATAAGACGCGTCGAGGGTTTTCGTGTGCGCATTCTGCATCTACACGGAGCAGACGTGCGGGGCGACCGGATGGGTTTGCCACAATACAGTTATCACCGCGCCGCCGAGAACCACATCACCGTTGAGAACTGGAAGGCAACGAGATTTCGACTGTCTTATCCAGGCTTTGAAGTGGATGTCGTGGACCGGCGGGGAAATTCGGTCAAGGGCAACATGAAGTTGAGTACGGTAAGAGAAACGTATCTCCAAGCCGCGAAGCGTAAACGAAAAAGGGGGTGAACGGATGCTCCATCCATTCACCCCTTGCATACTAATCGAATTGGGCTCGCGCCCACAGTTATTGAATAATCGTGAACTTTGCCGAAGGCGACAGAGTCTGTCCGCTAACGCGATCTCGGATGCGAATTGCGAGCTCGTATTCTCCCGGCGTAAGTGTGCTCGAATCAATCAGCCGCTGCAGCGTAAGGCGTTGTCCGGAGTCGCTCATGCCTTTCCAGTCTTCCACGTGTTTGCCTAACTCTTTGCCGTCTTTGAGGAGGGCATACTCAACATCCACTGAGGGACGCAAAGTTGTTTGATCGATGCCGGCATTGTAGACCTGCATGTAGACGCCCACCGGTTGGCCGCGATGATAAGTTCCCGAAACGTTGGGGATCACTTTCGTCTGACCGATGACAAACTGTCCAACAGCCGGCTGGTCGACCAGGCTCTGCAACTTGGCCGCAAGGATCAGTGTGGAGGTGGAGAGCTTCGCCGGGTCATATCGGGGAACAGTAAAGCCAACGTGGCGGATACCGGTTGCTCCCGACGCCACATCACGAACAATCACGTCCACTTTGTAAGTTCCCGGCGCCAGGGCCACGGCCTTCTGATACGCGGACTTGCGGTCTTTCGCTTCCGTCAGTTCCTGGGTTGTCGCGGTGGTGATTACCGGATCCTCGAAGATGCCGACGCGTCTTCCGGCGACCGAGGTTATCTTGCCGAAGATATTGATACGCGCCTGCTGAAGTCCGCCGCTATCCTGAAACACAAGATCCTTGTTCTCGGTCTGGATTGTGAAAGCCGAAATCACCCGCTCGTCTGACTGCCGAAAGAAATCAACGCGAATGTCGAAGTTGAGAGGGTTATCTTCGATCACACCCGTGTTAACGGCGGTTGCTAGGTCGTTAAACTTAACTTGCGGAGGACGACTCAAATCCGCCAGAAGTTGCAAACGCGAGAATGGACTGTCCTGCTCCCTCTGGTAATTATGTGATCCAGTGCCGCCGAGTCCGGAAATTCGATCGCCCTTATCTGACAAGCCCAGTTGCTCTGAGAGAGTCAAACCTGCTCCCGGAATCATGAGCATTGCGTCTTTCTCGTGGGCGTTGCGGGCGAGGCGATATTCGCCACTGCCTGTGGGATCAACAAATTCGATTTCAATTCCAGATCCAACGCCGGGAAGATATCTATAAAACCAGGTTTCAAATGGGTAGGTTGAGGTGGAACCACCGCCTTCGTGCGAAGGGCGATCATACATTCCACCCATCGGGTGTGTCTCTCGCCCGTCAGGCTTTCCAAACATGATCCAGATGCGCCCGCGATCTGTTTTCCATCCGGGAATTCCCGAAGCGAAGTTTTCGTTCGCGTAAGCGATGCGCTCGTAATATTCCTCTTTAAACTCGTTTTCGTCGGTGTCGGGATCGGGATCGCGACGGCGCCAGAACTCCTCAATGAACCGCTCTCGTTCGTCGTCCGTCGCCAGCTTCTTAAAAGCCTTTCGCTCTTCGCCAGTGATGATGTAGGTAACATCCTTGTCTAACCAGTCCTTATAAGCTTTCTTGAGCTCAGGTTTAACGTTGCGAGACTTCTGTGCGGGGTCCTGAGCGGTCCGGGAATCCTGGCCAAACGAGAATGGAACTGAACTCAAAACAAACAGAATGAGGGTCAGCCGAAGTGCTAATTTGGGGTAAGACATTTGGAACTCCTGTTGAAGCTGAACAAACTAAAACGAGAAACACGGCGGCGGTGCCGGCGCGGCGCAGAAGCTAAGGATTCTAGGTTCGTCGGGAACCGTAGTCAAGATGCCAAAAACCTGCGCGTAAGTTGCCCTTAAAACCTCGAAAAACCCGGTAAATGCTGGTCTTGAACCGCCGGCACGCGATCTAGTTAGCGGTTCGCGGTCTGCTGAAAATCCAGGCCACAAATATGGAAACGATATAAAGAATAAGCATCGGGGTGGCAAACAGCAACATGTTAGGGATATCACTGGTGGGCGAAAGCACTGCCGCGGCAATCAGGATGACAATCGCCGCCGTTTTCCACGAGCGCACCAAAAATCCGGCAGTTAGCAATCCAATTCGCGAAAGGACGTAACTTATGGCCGGCATCTGGAAAACCACTCCCATTCCCAGCATGACAATGATAATGAAATCAAAGTAGTCGTCTGCCTTTAGAAGCAGTCGAAAGTCTTGACCAAGACCCAGCAGATACTTCGCCGCCGGCGGAAAAATCACGTAGTAAGCAAACATCGCCCCCAGCACGAATGATATCGATGAGAGCGCGATAAATGGGGTGACGTAGCCGCGCTCGTGCGGATAAAGACCGGGGGAGACAAAAGCCCAGATCTGCCAGAGCAGGAACGGGACTGATAAGCAAAGCGCGGCGTATAGCGAGACTTTTATGTAAAGCGAGAATGGCTCCAAGGCGGTGGTGACTATTAGCTTGTCGTTGATTCCCGAGAAAGCCTGTGGCAACGATGTGAAATCGACTGGGAGCCTCACTCCTTTGGGAATCACGGTGTTGCCGGCGTAGAGTGGCTCATCTGTGAATAACCCCAACAGCCCCTGTGTATCCTTCGCCACCCGCGCTGTCACCGAAGTCCCAACCGGGATAACGCTGGTTCCAAGTCTGGTCTCTTCAGGAAACACGTAACGTCCCACGTCATTTTCCTTGAGAGAACCTAACCCGAGAATCGTTTCGTTTCCTGTCAGTCCTGCAATTGGCACCTCGCGTCGTTGGGCCTCGGCCAGTGCCCGCTCGACCGGAACGGCCAGAAAATTGTAAATGCGATCCGAGAAAAACCAACAGACGGAAGTGGCAATGAAGACAAAAGCTATCGAGCGAATCAGACGTTTGCGCAGCTCGTCCAGATGATCCAGAAAGGACATCTGACCGCCAAGCTCTTCTTCACCGTCGCTTATTTGACGAGCTCTCAGGACAGTTGACATTGATATGGTCCGTCGCGATTCACAACCAATCTTGTTTCCGTGGAGGCGCCGGCTTGATCCCCTCCTCGCTAATCTCGTCTGCTTCCGCTGAGAGCGCGGGCGATTCTGTGGTCGACATAGCTTCCCTGCCTACTGATTCAGCGGCAGGTACTGCTTCGAAAGCCGCTCCCGAAAACTGTCTGTGTTGGTTTTCTGAATTCAATATCGAGTTGTCCTCGGGTTGCTGCGACGGCGTGCCATTAGAGTCAAGACGAGATTCTTCGAAAGCGACCTCGCGCTCCCAGGTGCGCTTAAAATCCTCCGAGGCCTTACGAAACTCGGCAATGTGTTTTCCCATTGACCGGCTCAGCTTAGGCAGTTTCCGCGGACCAAAAAAGACGAGAGCCATCACCAAAATGAAAAACAGTTCGGTGCTGCCAAGCGAATCGAGGATTAGGAGGAACACTGTTTAGAACTACCTTCCAGCGGAGTCTACGTGATTGCCAATGCCGATTGGCCAATTGAAAAGCAAGTATTCCGGTTGACCGACTCGATACTGAGTGACAAATCGTTGCTTCCAATAGAAATCAATGAGGCCTGCTCTTTCACAGGCATTTCAAGTTCGGCCAATGCCAAAGAGGGGCTCTAACGCTTTCCGGATTGTAACGCGTTGCTGGCTAAAGCAGAAGGCAGTAGCACCGCGCCAAACCTGTACCATCTCGACCGGTTGATAACGCTTTCTTGACAGTGGTGACTCAATCGCGCAACCCTTCTCCCAGAAACTCCACACACTTCAAGACGTCCTGGGAGAGGCACAAAAAAGGCGCCAGTCATCTCCGGTTCCGCAGAGCCGTCGGATCCGAAGGTTGGAAGTGCGTGGCCACGGGAGAAGGAAAGTAACCTAAAACATATCCATGAAGACCATACCAGAGGGAGCGGGACCATCAGGCGCGGCCTTGCAACAGTTTGGTGAAGTAGCTGAAGCAATTTCCGCCACCACGAAAAAACTACAAAAGTCTGCCATCCTGGGAAACTACTTCAAGGATCTAAACGACGCTGACCTCGCGCGTGCTGCGCGTTACTTCGCCGGCCACCAATTCGCGCTGAGTGACTCACGTACTACCAACGTCGGTGGAAGCATAATCAGCGAGGCTCTGTGTCAGGCTACTGGTTTCAGTATGGAAGATCTGGCGCCACGGTATGTGCGCCTTGGCGATGCCGGTGAGACAGCATACGAGGCCATCAACGAAGCAAAGCACGGTATTCAGCTGCCTGCTATGACGTTGGCAGAAACTGAATCAATAGTCACTCGCTTGAGCGAAACGCGGGGAACCCGGAACAAGACAGCGTTGTTGGCCACCGTGCTTCATCAGGCAAGCCCGCTGGAGGCAAAGTATCTTGTCAAGTTGCTTGCCGGTGACCTGCGAATTGGCCTGAAAGAGGGGCTTGTCGAGGATGCTATCGCCCGTTGCTTCGACCGGCCGCTTTCGGATGTGGCACATGCGAACATGCTCCTGGGTGACATTGGTGAGGCGGCCGTTCGTGCCAGAAATAGCGACTTGCGAAATATCGAGATGAGGCTCTTTCATCCGATCAAATTTATGCTGGCAACGCCCGCGGCTGACCTTTCAGATATCGCCAGGACCATGCCCGCAGAATTCTACGTCGAAGACAAGTTCGATGGGATTCGAGCGCAGGCGCACGTAAAGGACGCGCGGGTGTCGATCTACTCGCGCACGATGGACGAGATCACGCACCGTTTTCCCGAACTAATCGAACCACTCCTAGGTTTGCCGACGGATGTGGTTATTGACGGAGAAATTGTGCCGGCACAGGGCGAACAGATCCTGCCCTTTAGCGAGCTGCAAAAACGATTAGGTCGGAAGACCATCGGCAAGGAGTTAATGAGCGAAGTGCCGGTGATTCTGGTGGCGTACGACCTTTTGTACGCGGATGGTCGGGTGCTTATTAATGAATCTCTCGAAAAGCGTAGAGAGATCCTGAACAGACTTGTCCCGAAGCAGGGAACAGTCAGGCTCTCCATCGCAAAAGAATTTAAAGAAGTTGCCCCGCTCGATGACGAATTCACGGATGCTCGCGGGCGCGGTAATGAAGGGTTGATGATCAAGAGTCCCGCCTCACTCTACAAGCCCGGGAGGCGGGGTCGAGAATGGTTGAAGTTGAAGCGCGCGATAGCGACTCTGGATGTGGTAGTAACAGCCGTCGAAGTCGGCCACGGGAAGCGCCGGCACTTGTTGTCTGACTACACTTTTGCGGTGCGTCGCTCGGAACAAAGTGGTGAATTGCTTAATATCGGAAAGGCCTACTCCGGGCTGACGGACGTAGAGCTGGCAGAGCTTACAGAATGGTTCCAGGCCCACACGCTCCAGGAGTTTGGACACGGAAGAGTGCGTCTGGTGGAGCCCAAAATTGTGATCGAGGTCACCTTTGATCGGATCCAGGAATCGAAAAGACACAAAAGCGGTTACGCTCTTCGTTTTCCAAGAATTCTTCGGGTGCGATCGGATAGAGATCCTGAAGATGTTGACACACTAGAGACCGTGCGGCGCCTGGTGGAATCACATAACACACCCTATCACCCCCCTCAGTATGAATGACCGCGTACTGCCTCCAAAGCGGGACTCAGAAAGAAGATAGACCCGGGAGCCCCAGCTATTGCGTTCTCGTGTTAGAAGGCGGTAGGATGCAGTCGCGGCACCGCACCTTGCGCGGGCATGCCAACGCTATTTACGGCAAGTCCTTGCACACACACAGAATTAGACCGCTTAACCGATTGCGGTCAATGATCCGAGCGAAAGGATCGTTCCAAGCTGTGATCGTTTAGATCAGAAAGAGCAATGCGATCAAAACGTCGACAAGTTCGGGTGATATCAGTTCGGTGGAATCCATGTCCCCAGGCTCTGAGGAGTCGGGCGAACTGCTGTTTTCACATGTAGCTTCTTCTGCTGGCGGGGGTGGCGGAGGAACATACCCCGGACTGCCGATGACCCCTCCTAAGGCAGGAACGGCAAGTGCCAGGGAGAGAAAAGTTGCCGCCAGGGTTGAATTAATCTTGCTCATTTCGGTCTCCTAAGTTTGGTTTCGGTATGGTATAAAAGTCCAGTCGGAAACGAAGAGTGGGAACCACTGGAAGGTCTTTTACGATGCGCATCATAACCGCCCTGCAAACGTCTTGCAAGGAATCTAGCTAAAACACAAAAGGAACGGCCTCACATGTACTTACATGACCCCATTTCACTCAAAAAAAGCGACTTAGTTGGCGATCTTAGCAAGCGGGTACAGGTTTTGTGCTCGCGAGCAAAAGAACTGGCAGAGGCCGGCGAATTTGAGCCTGCGCGGGCAACGATACGGGAATTCTGGAATCGTGTGGGAGAGCGGCCCCGGCTCGACGGACTGGACGAATCCGCGCAGGCCGAATTGCTGTTACGAGCTGGCGCTCTTTCCGGTTGGATAGGAAGTGCTCAGCAGATTGGGGGAGCGCAGGAAGCCGCAAAGGATCTTATTAGTGAAAGCGCGACCATCTTTGAGAAACTCGGTCTCGACGAAAAGGTGGCCGAAGCGCGCATAGACTTGGCCATCTGTTACTGGCGCGAAGGCGGATACGATGAGGCGAGGGTTACCTTGCAGCAGATCCTCGCAAGCCTTGGAGATAAACCGAGCGAACAAAAGCTCCGCGCTCTGCTTAACTGCGGCCTCGTGGAGAGATCCTCCCTCCGCTACCACGACTCACTCCGGATTCATCGAGAAGCAGCTTCGCTCTTCAACGAGAGCGGCAATCATGCTCTCAGAGGCAAGTTTCATAATGAGTTTGCGGCGGTGCTCATGAATCTGGGCATCGCGGAGCGGCGCGACGATTACATAGACCAGGCGCTGGTTGAATACGCAGCGGCTAGTTTCCATGCGGAACAGGCAGGGAACAGAAGGTTCCTGGCCCTGGTAAAGAATAATGTTGGGTACCTCTTCGTTAGTTTACGCCGCTTTGGTGAAGCTCATGAGCATTTGGACCAGGCACGGTCGCTTTTTGAGGGCCTGAAGGACCGAGGCATGGTCGCTCAGGTTGACGACACGCGAGCCCGCGCATTTTTCGATCAAGGCCGTTATGCAGAGGCGGAGTCCGTCGCCCGGCGATCCGTGCGAGTGTTGCAGGAGGGCGACCAACTCTCCCTCCTTGCTGAGGCGTTGACTACCCACGGAAAAGCACTGGCGAAACTTGGCAACGTCCAGCTGGCACACTCCAAGTTCGGTGAAGCGTTGGCCACGGCCAAGCGCGGAGGTGATCCCGAGAGTGCCGGGCTTGCCGTGCTGAGCATCGGCGAAGAACTTGCTGATCATCTGTCTCATGATGAACTGTGCTCTTACTATCGAATGGCAGACGCGTTGCTGTCTGAATCCCAGAACCCTGAAATTAAGGTGCAGTTAGGAGAATACGCCCGGCGACTAATGGCGGTGCCGGTGCCCCAGCCCCCCGTTAAGATTTCATCGAATCAGCAAACAAATGGGAACAGCGCAGCTAAGCAACAGGCAGCCGTGACCCCAGCATTAGCGCATTCCGGCCCAGAGAGATCACTAGAAGATTTGGTACATAATTACGAGGGCAATCTCATCAGGCAGGCGCTCGAATCATCCGGTGGGAGCGTCACACGCGCAGCGCGATCGCTGGGGATATCGCACCAGGGACTTGCTTTCATCCTTAATGGCCGGCACAGGAATCTGCTCTCCGTTCGCACTCCCGTCAAGCCGCGCAGGCGAAGCATCATGCGTCACCGGTAATCAGGCAGCCTTCCATCATCTTTGAGCGGCGTTGGTTCATCGGAAGCAACGTCGCTCGTCCGTTTGAAATCAAACCGCACAGCGATAAAGCGTCTTCATGAACTTTTCAAAATACCTCCTTGCCACCGGTCTGGCACTGATAATTTCCGCCTTTGCCGTGGGGCAGAGTCCACGCGGAAGAACCCCGCCGCGTCCCGCGCCCACAAAGGCTGCGACTCCGCAGCCCACCCCGGAACCGGTGAAACACACCACACCGCCCAGAGAACCTGCGACTCCGATACCGCTGGCAATTGTTAACGGACAGACCATCACTACGGCAGACATTGCCCCCGGAGTTAGAGAAGAGGTTGAGAGTCTCGAAGAAAGAATCGCCGACACGAGACGGCGCGTGCTGGAGCTACAGATCAATACCGAGTTGCTCGAAATCGAGGCTAAGAAACGTAGGGTGACGTCACAACAGCTATACAAACTCGAGGTCAACAAGCGTGTAACCATCCCTACTGAAGCCGAGATCAAAAAGTTCATTGACTATAACCGGGAGCAGTTCAATGAGACTGACGAGGCCAGCCTTCGCACACAGGCGATCTCTTTGTTGCAGGCGAATCAGGAAGCAAAAATCTCCGAGGAATTTGTACGGCGACTCCGCACAACCATTCGGGTAATAATGGGCGGGGATATCAACTCAGCTAACCTTAATCCCGCTGCAGTCGTTGCTACCGTCGGTGGTAAGGCCATAAAAGCCGGAGTGATCATTGAGAGACTCAAGCCGGCAATCTACAAAATGCGACTTAGTACTTATGAAATTCAGAGTGAGGCTCTGGAGAGAACCATAAATGACTTGTTGTTAATTGCGGAGGCGAACCGCCGGAATGTGCCACCCGAGGAGATCGTGCGCGCCGAGATCAGCGAGAAGTCACATCCGCCCACTGAAGCTGAAGTCGAAAAGTTCTACGCTGAAAATAAGAGCCGAATTAACAGGGATCTAGACTCAGTTCGTAACCAGGTGGCTGAGTACTTGCAAGAACAAGGACGGCAACAACTCGAGCGAGCGATGTCTGAGAAACTTCGCCAGGGAGCCCAGGTACGACTGCTCATTTCTGAGCCGCTACCGCCGACTCAGGCGATCAGCACTGATGATGATCCCAGTCGCGGTCTGGCAACTGCACCGGTTACCGTCGTCGAGTTTACCGATTTCCAATGCCCTGCCTGCGCGGCGATGCATCCAGTGCTCGAAGAGGTGCTGAAGACCTATGGCGACAAGGTGAGGCTGGTAGTGCGCGATTTTCCGTTGAGAATGCATGCTAACGCGCTCAAAGCTGCCGAAGCGGCAAATGCCGCACATGCGCAAGGCAAGTTTTTTGAATACGCGGCACTACTCTTCAAACGGCAGGATGCTCTGGACGTTCCGTCGCTGAAAAAATATGCATCCGAGCTCGGTTTGGATCGCGCGCGTTTCGATGCCGCATTAGACAGTGGAACCTTTGCGGGGGAGGTGCGACGCGATATTATCGACGGTGAGATGTACGGGATCGACAGCACGCCTACGATCTTCGTTAATGGAGTTCTGCTGAAAACTCTTGGCGCTGAAGATTTGCGTGCGGCGATCGATCGGGCCCTTGGCGCCACCTCGACAAAGGCTCCCACGAATTAAAAAGGCCAGTCAGCTTTTCTTCTCAAATATGCTACACGCCTGGTAAGCGCCGGTGGGATCGATTGCCGTCCGACCTTCCTCAACGTGGCGGATTATTCCCTCTTTATCTATCACAATGGTAGCTCTTGCCGAGTAGCCGGTCTTCTCGTTGAATAGTCCGTAGTCTTTAGTTACCTTGCGGTGCCAGTCACTCAGTAAAGGAAAGGTAATTCCGATGTCCTGGGCGAACCGTTTGTTAGCAGCAAAGCTGTCCATGCTGACTCCCAGAACCTGTGTGTTCGTGGCTTCAAATTTGGCGATATCAGCCTGATACGCCTTCATTTCCTTCGTTCAACCTCCAGTGAAGGCGAGGACATAAAAGGCGAGCACGACGTTCTTCTTGCCTTTAAAGTCGCTTAGCTTAACTTCCTTGCCTTCTGTATCAGTCAAAGTAAAGTCAGGAGCTTGCTGGCCGGTCTTTAAATGGGTTTTGGGTGGCGCCGGTTGCTGGGCGTACCCCGCCAGGGCGATCATTAAGAAGAGCGCTGCCAGGCATGGTAATCTTCGGTACATCTGACGACTCCTTTCGGAAACACTTAGGCTCATGCGGCTTCAGGGGTTGGGCCTACGGTGATTTTTAGTTAAGGTTTTGTGTCGCTCGCTTGGTAGGACTACAAGACCGCGCGAAGCATAAACCTGTAATACTCAGGTAGCAAGTTTTAAGGGAGACTATACGGGGGGCATAAATGGTCCTGCTGAAGACTAAACATCTCAAGCGATACAAAGATGTAGCAATGCTGCTGGTTAAGTACGGACGCTCAGATCTGGTCAAACAGGCCGGACTAGAGGACAGCATCGAGCTTGACGAAGCCGCGCTCGAGACTGTAATGCCCAAAGCTGAGGAACTGGCGACAGATCTCGAAAAGCTGGGACCAACATTTATCAAGCTGGGTCAATTGCTCTCAACCCGCGCCGACCTGTTACCGCCTCCCTACCTGGAAGCCCTGACGCGGCTCCAGGATCGGATTGAACCATTCACGTACGAGGAAGTTGATCGCATCGTCTCAGGTGAGCTCGGGGTGCGGATCTCCAAGGCATTCGTGGAGTTTGATCCGCAGCCACTCGCGGCCGCTTCGCTGGCCCAGGTGCACCGTGCCTACATGCGCGACGGACGTGCAGTGGTCGTGAAAGTTCAAAGACCGAACATCCGCGAGCAGATCGTTGAGGATTTGGAAGCGCTGGAGGAGTTTGCCCAGTTCATGGACGCCCACACAGAACTGGGAAAACGTTACGAGTTTGGAAACATGTTATTAGGGCTGCGCAAGAGTTTATTGCAGGAACTTGATTTCAAGACCGAGGCAAACAATTTGGTGATGTTTGCTGAGAACCTCAGAGAATTTGAGCGCATTCTGGTTCCTGAGCCAATCCTCGATTACACAACCTCCCGCTTACTCACGATGGAGTACATTCCGGGAAAGAAGATAACTGATGTCAGTCCTCTCCGACTTATGGAAATTGACGGTCCGGGCCTGGCCGATGAACTCTTTCGTGCCTACCTGCAACAAATTCTGGTGGATGGTGTTTTTCACGCCGATCCTCATCCCGGCAATGTTTTCCTGACCGATGACGAACGAATAGCGCTGCTGGATCTGGGGATGGTAGCCCGCCTGGTGACCAGCTTTCACGACAACTTACTGCGCTTGTTGCTATCAATCAGCGAGGGACGAGGCGAGGACGCAGCTGAAACTGCGATCAAAATGGGGGAGGCAAAGCCCGGCTTCAACAGAGGAGAATTTGTACGCAGAGTTGCGGATCTAGTCGCAGACAACGCGGACGCCAATATGAGCCGCATCAATGCGGGGCAGGTTGCGCTGGAGATTACCAAGATCGCTGCTGACTGCTGGTTCCGGCTTCCGTCGGAGTTCACGATGATGGCCAAGGCGTTACTCAATCTGGATCGCTCTGTCTACGCGCTTGATCCCGGGTTCGATCCAAATGCCGTCATCCGCCAGCGGGCAACCGAAATCCTGCAACGTAACGTGCTGAAGAGCCTGGCTCCGGGGAACCTACTCAGCGGCGCGGTCGAGGTAAAGGAGTTTGTGGAGAAACTTCCCATGCGAGTCAATAGAATTCTGGACGCAGTAGGGAATAACGATTTGAAGATCAAGGTCGACGCAATCGACGAAAAGGTTGTGCTCGAGGGACTGCAGAAAGTCGCGAACAGAATCTCACTGGGCCTCGTGTTAGCTGCCCTGATTGTGGGGGCAGCATTACTGATGCGAGTTGAGACTTCATTCCGTATTCTTGGCTATCCCGGACTTTCGATGATCTTTTTCCTGATCGCCGCGATAGCTGGTAGCGCTCTGGCGATCACTATTGTGATGAACGATGTCAAAGCGAGAAAAAAACCGAAAGGGCAATGAGTCCTTTTTCCTAATCGCCGCAAGATAATGAGTAACTAACCGTTCCTTTGGTAGCTTCTATGGGGAGGTGGTGATGAATCAGCTATTCACAGTTCTGGCCACTCTGCCGCTTCTCACGGCGATCTCTTTCCAGGCAAACTCGTGCGGGTCGGCCCGTAACCAGAGTGTTAACACGAACAATGTTGCGGTTCAGCAGGAGGGTCGAATGACTAAAGGCACCTGGGGTGGAAACCACATTGCAATGGAAGTAACCGAGGAAGGGGCTCAGATTGAGTATGACTGCGCGCATGGAACGATTTCTGAACCGCTCAGAATTGACAGCCAGGGGAAGTTTTCAGCTAAAGGAACTCACGTCCGAGAACGGGGCGGTCCGCAACGTTTGGGCGAAGAGGAAAAAGGCGAACCGGTTATCTATTCTGGAACCACCGATGGAAAAACCGCGACCGTCACAGTTACCAGTTCAGTTACCGATGAGGTGATAGGAACTTTCACGCTTAGCTTGGGAAAACGAAGTCGCATAGTCAAATGTCTTTAGCTTTTCCAGAGGTTATGACTCTGCCGTGATTAAGTTCAGAGGTGATCTGGAGCAAGTGGAATTATCTTGGTCAGTCGGCTTAGGACTCTTAAGACAAGTGCTAGATGGTAAAGATGAGGCTGGTGGACAGATGCCCACCAGCCTCTCTCTGTTAATACCCTGACGGAATGAACCGCACAGCGAGTTAGGGCGTTTGGTTCTGGCCTCGTCTGCGCCGTCTTAGCGCTGCGGCGCCAGCCAGGCCGCTCCCAAGTAGCAACATGGTTGCCGGTTCGGGGATGGGGTCCTGGCCACCGGGCACGACGGTGATTGAGAATTCCTGAGTCCCGAGGATGTTATCGGCGGTCTCATCGTCTCCCCCGAGTATCGTCACCGATCCGGCGTAGACTCCTGGGGGCACTAGCGCCGAAACGACAGCGTCGAAAAAGGCCACTAGCCCTGTGGAGGCACCTGATCCCAAAAAGGCAGGAACATTTGCGAAGAATGCGGAGTCGTCGAACGAAATTGAGCCTGGCGCTCCAGAATCGAAACTAAATGAAAGGGCGTTGATAAACCGGCCCGGGTCTCCGCCGTTGCTCAATGTGCCAAAGAAGGTAACTGAGCTTCCTTGCGCAACTATATGAGCATCGTCGAGAGTGAAAGTAATTGGGTCAGCCTTGGCGGCTGCTGGCAGTACTGCAAGCGCAGCCACGACCGACATTGCAATTAAGAGTTGCTTGAATTTGGTCTTCATCTTTGTTTCTCCTATGGTCTTCTGTCAGGGGTTTCGAAGTAATCCGTTATAAGGCCCGGGCAGTGCTTCGGGAGCCACTGCCCGGGGAAGAGCAATCCGCGTTTAGTTCTGGTTGGTGCACGACGGGACCGTGACACGTTTAGTGTTGCTGAAGGTGCCACCCGTGTAAGTGCCTCCCAACTTCAACGTCGAGGCCCCAGGTGCTGGACTCGGACTAAAGAAGACGTCGAAGAAGCCAGAACTGCCAAAGGCCGGGATGTTGCCCACGGCTTGCGGCAGCGGGGTGCCGGTAACCGTGCCCAGCTGTGCCGTGGTCAGCATGACGTTGTTCGCTGCCGCGGTACCGGTGTTGGAGATCTGGTACGTCGCCTTAACTGTCGTCGGGTTAACGCAACTCAAGGTGGACGTTACCACCAGCCGCACAATGCCGCAGGGTGTTGTGCAGACAACTTGGCTGGTAGTGATGTTCAACTCCCACCCCATGTTGACGTTGCCTATGTCGCCGCCGACATCATCAACGATATACAGACTCCACGTCCCGTTCGGGTTGACACCGTTAAAGACCGACAGCAACTGCGGATCCGGATATGGACCAACCGGAGCCGGCGCTGGGAATGTGTCCCCAGTTCCGAAATTGCTCGGCTTGTACGTGCCCGAGGCATTGAGCGCGCCGTCGGCCAAGGTGGAGGCCGCCGCATCGTCGAACGTGTAGGTGTTGTTAACAAGATCCGCGCTGCCGCCAGCATCGGACATCAACAACAACTTCTGACCACCAGGACCGACGAGGAGTACGTCTATGTCGTCCGGGAAGGTGTGGTTCATGCTCTTCAACGTGGCCGTCACCTTGGAGACTGTCCCTACAACGCCGGCAACACTGATCGTCGACGGATAGGGAACAGCCGGACCGGAAGTGCCCGTGGCCGGGATAATGATGGGCGAAGGATTCGAGAACGTCTGCGGCGCACCGGTGACCGTTGCTCCAAGTTGGAACGTCTTCATGACCGTTCCCAGGTCGGTTGCGCCGTCCTGGAGCTGCCACGTAGCCGTGATCATGCCGCCACAGGCGCCAGTCGCCGTGAAGGTGAAGTCCCTGGTCGCCGACGAGCCGGGTCCGGTCGGGGTCAGCACTCCATAGCTTTGCGGGGCGCTCGGCGAATTGACGCCGCCACCCGATTGCAACGTAGCGACGAGGTTCGTTGTCGCCCCGGTGCCGATGTTATGTAGCTCCAGGTTGACAGTAACAGTTTCGCCTGGGTCGATAGCGTTATTGTCTGGCGGGCAGCTCTCCGTGGTAAGTATTGCCGGCCCCGCTTCGATGACAGGTGTTCCGGCCACACCGCAGCAGACGAACTGCGCACGAGTGATTTCGAGCGTGACACAGCCGATGGTGCCTACGTCGAGAGCAGCAGTGTCCGACACCCTCAATTTCCAAATCCCGTTCGAAGGCTTGCCATCCATACCCGAAAGCGGAGTATCAGGTTTGAATGAGCCAGCAAATGGAGCTACACCGCTTGCGATAGTCGGACCCGCCTCGTCGTCGAAGACAGTCGGCGTGCCGGAGCAATCGTTCGCGCCGGTGCCGAAGTTGTCTCCGGCTCCGCCGCGGTTGTTGGAAAGCAGAATTACCGTCCCGTCGGGATGAACCAGACTGATGTCGAGGTCGCCGTCGAACGTGTGGTTGAGCCGCACGCGGACATTGACGTCTTGCACCAGTCCACTATCAGGCACGTTGATCGGAACCTCCACTGTATTGACGTCTGGAATCGGCACTGCGATGTTGCCCGAACTGTACGTGGCCGTGACCGCCCCCCCGGGCGCGCCCACCTGCAAGGTGAAGGACACTGTACCGAGATCGGTGGCGCCATCCTGCAGTTGCAGTGTAGCTGTGACGGTGTCGCCGCAGGCTACTGATGGATCAACCGTGAAGGTGAACGGTCGCGTAACCACCGTCGTGTTGTCTGGTGGAATGGCGCCGTAATTCTGTGGGCCGCTTGGGCTGGTGACGCCTCCCGTAGCTTGTAGAGTGGCGACGAGATTTGAAGTGGCGGCGGTGCCGTCGTTCTTCAGTCCGAAGTCAACAGTAACCGTCTCGCCAGGGCTGAGAGCGTTGTCGGCAGGAGAGCAACTCTCGGCCGTGATGGTCGCACCAGCAGCGACGATGCTCGCTGCCCCGGTGATGCACACGTTAATCGTAGTGGTATTGCCATTGGTGATATTGAAGGGGATAGGCGCCGAGGGGAAGTAGTTCGTCCCTGAGACAACCAGCGAGTGCATGCCCGGTACTATTTGCGTACTGAGGCTGCCGGCAGCCGTCGTGCTGCCATACAAGTTGCTGTCAATTGTAATTGACGCTCCCTGAACCGGAAGCCCAGAATCGCAGTTGGTAACATTAACTACCACTGTTCCCTGAGCCGGAGCCACACAGGTCGGGTCCACTTTGAAGCTGCCGACGCGAGTTTTCCACTCAGCCGTAATGGCAGGATTGTCGGTGGAGTAATACTCCTGGGTGTACCAGAAAGTACAGTCGTCAATGGGATCAACGTTCATCGAACTATAGTCACCCCAGCGGGAGGATGTATGTGTCTGTACAAAGCCTCCGGCGATCATGGTGGCTTCACCCTGGAACAATCCATTCGCTGGGTCTCCCGCAAGACGTCCGGCATAGCGCACGCTGGGGAATACGGTGAGGCTCGAGACGCTGTAGCCAACAGCAAGATTTCCCTCGTTGTCCATAGCCGCGCTACCCATCCAGCGATTGTGCGTATCGGGCGAGAAGGTCGCCTGCTCGTTTACAACATAAGCTCCGGCAGTGTTGCGCAGTTCGTAGTACCTTACGCCGGCCTGGTGGAGTGCCTGTGTCGTTCCGGTACCAACGTTTACGGTGTGGTTAGTGATAAGCGATTGGTGCGTGCCGAAGTTGCGATATTGGAGACGATGCATCAGCCGGTCACCGATTGCATCTAGTGCCGCGGTCGTATTGACAGCTGGTGGGGGCTGCTCAATGTCGTCACGCCCTGTCGGCGTACTCGGGTCAAACGCCGCGACTGCGATCGGGCTCTCAGCCCTTTCGATAAAAGTGGAGTTCGCCGGAACGGCGAAGTCAGCGTGGAAGTCAAAGATGCGAAGGCCATCCGAGGCGTCACCAAATTCGGTGGCGATGAAGTAGGCAAAAACATTCGGTGCACCCGGCGGAGGCGGGTTTAGCCCGTCGGCGTCCGAAGGCAACATGCCGCCGATGGTGGGGTCGAGTGTGAAGAGATCGAAGTAGATGAAACTTGCTGTTGGATCACCTGCGAGCAGCTTCGCGCGGTCGAAAGCGAAAGCCCCGCCGCCGAGGAATGCCGTGCCAGCCTGGTTAAACTGGTTATCAGTCATGTAGTAACCATCTGGCCAGACACCGAACTTCGGATAGTCGTTGAATTTGTTGTTCGGCATCATGAAGTCATACAGGAAGTATGCTCCGGCCGGGTCAGGAGTTTGCGAGATGGCAATGAGTTGGTGATTGTTCGGATTCGCCACCGTGCAGAACTGGCTTATCAACCAGCGATCAGCTAGCGAGTCATAGTGCACGACCGGATCGCCGGATTCGTCTCCGGCGCAGGGGCCGGGAATCGTTCCAAAGAGGTCTCCTATGGACCGGACTGGCGTCAGGGGCGTTCCTGTCTTGTCATAGACGCGGAATGTGACATTGACCGCTTGCACGTAATGGTTCGGGCCTACATCACCGACGGTGTCGGGAGGGAGAAATCCTTGACCGGCAGCAATCGTGTCTTCGATCGACTGGCCTTCGAAGTTAACAATCGTGCCAGGAATATTGGGCGCAGGCGCGGATGCCTGAATCGCTGAGTCCCTGGTGACTTTAGACCGGCCTACTTCACCGGTTGCGATTGGCTCGCGAATGATTCTGTTTGGAACCATCTTCAGTTCCTGCGAAGCACCCTTATTCACCTGTTTAGGCGTAGGGAGATCCCTCACTGCCGCCGAGACACCGAAATTCACAGCCCTAGCGGAAACTGGAGCCATCTTATTTTGCGGTCGCACCAGCGAATTGAATTTGGGCAAGCTTGCCTGACTTGCGTTGGGTTGTATCAAAGCAGGCTTCGCAGGGCTCTTCTTAGCGCGCTTGGCTTGCGTGATGGGCAGTATTAAAAGCATAGGCAGTAACAAGGTCACCGCTATGATCGTCATATTTCTCACATGTCTCTTCATTCTTGTCCTCCAGGTGAAATAAGGGCCCCTTGAGCAATTGGAAAAGATCAGCTTCGCTGCCGCACGTTGGGCGAAGCTGGAATCTGCAGCAGGCGCTGTTGCGCTTGCTTATCGCGATGGTTGGTCCGCCTTGATCGTATTACCGTGTAGAACAGCCACTCTCCCGGGCAAGCTAGCGCACCGGGGCGGATACTTACGTGTTCGAGGATGTCTCAATTAGAAAGACTGAGTTACTAGAAAGACTGAGTTACCAAAAGTAAAAACTGAAGAGTTAGAAGACAGATTGACGTGAAGATGTCCTACAAGAGTTGTGCCAGTAGCGACATGGCAAGGATAAGTGCTAATTCCTTCAAGTTTTTGTCACAATGGAAATAAGACGCCCTCCGCTTACCCACTTTTGTCCGAATCTCAGATCGGAATTTCTAGACTTGAGACGTCAGCAGCTTTGATTCAGTCATTCCGGACTTCACTTCGCTGAGCATGTTTGCAATTGCCCGAATTCGAGTAGCGAAGTGTGAGTGCCGGAGCACGAGGCGCCTAATGGTCGGAGAGGCTGACGGACAGATGCCCACCAGCCTCTTCCCTTAGTCCCCTGACGGAATGAACCGCACGTCAACCACGTCGGGCGATGCGAGTTAGGTTGTCGGGACCTGACGTCGTTTACGCCGTCTTAGTGCCGCAGCACCAGCAAGGCCGCTCCCAAGTAGCAACATTGTTGCCGGTTCGGGGATGGGATCCTGGCCACCAGGCACGACGGTTATTGAGAATTCCTGCGTCCCAAGGATGTTGTCAGCTTGATCGTCGTCCCCACCTAGCACAGTGACGGATCCCGAATAGACCCCTGGAGGTACTAGCGCCGAAACGACAGCGTCGAAAAAGGCCACTAGCCCAGTGGAGGCACCTGATCCCAAAAAGGCAGGAACATTTGTGAAGAATGCGGAGTCGTCGAACGAAATTGAGCCCGGCGCTCCAGAATCAAAACTAAATGAAAGGCCGTTGATAAACCGGCCCGGGTCTCCGCCGTTGCTCAATGTGCCAAAGAAGGTCACGGAGCTTCCTTGAGCGACTACATGATTATCGTCGAGGGTGAAGGTAATCGGGTCAGCCTTAACGGCCGCTGGCAGCACTACCAGGACAGCCAGGACCGACATTGCAATTAAGAGTTGCTTGTATTTGGTCTTGTTCTTTGTTTCTCGTATGGTCTTCTGTCAGGGGTTTCGTAGTAATTTTTTGCCCCGGGCAACGCTTCGGGAAGCGCTGCCCGGGTTGGAGTTGCTCCTTACGGGATGGTTGCGCGTTTCGTGCTGCTGAACGTCCCACCCACGTAGGTGCCGTCCAACTTAAGCGTGGTACTTGCGCCCGGCGTCGAGTTCGTGAAGAACTGGTCGAAAGGCGGCGACTGGATGTCCGGTGGCAGGTCGCCGATGAATTGCGGCAATGGCCCACCGGTGGTCGCACCAAGCTTAGAGTTTGTTAGCGTAACGTCGTCGGCCAGGATCGTACCGACGTTCTTGACTTGGTACGTAACCTTCACCGTCGTTGCGTCGAAGCGGGTGATTGTGGAGGTGACTACCAGCCGCACGACGCCGCACGGAACCGTGCAGACTATGGTGCTGGTTGTGATGTTCAACTCCCAACCGAGGTTGATGTTGCCGATGTCGCCGCCGACATCGTCAAACACGTAGAGACTCCACGTCCCGTTCGGGTTGACACCGTTAAAGACCGACAGCAACTGCGGGTCATTATATGGACCCACAGGAGCCGGGGCCGGGAAGGTGTCCCCAGTTCCGAAGTTGCTGGGTTTGTAGGTTCCCGAGGCGTTGAGCGCGCCGTCAGCCAGAGTGGCGGCCGCCATGTCGTCGAAGGTGTAGGTGTTGTTAACGAGATCCGCGCTGCCGCCAGCATCGGACATCAACAACAACTTCTGACCACCAGGACCGACGAGCAGTACGTCTATATCGTCGGGGAATGTGTGGTTCATGTTCTTCAAAGTGACGGTTACCTTGCTCACCGTATCAGTTACGCCGGCAACATTGATTGTCGACGGGTATGGTGCCGCCGGGCCAGTGGTGATCCCGGGGGCTCCTGCCGGAATGAGTATTGGCGCCGGGTTCGAGAACGTCTGCGTTGAGTTGACAGTCGCTCCGAGCACGAACGTCTTGCTCACCGTCCCGAGGTTATTCGGTCCGTCATTCAGGTTCCAGGTGGCGGTAATCGTGCCACCACAGACACCCGAGGCGGTAAAGCTGAAGTCTCGGGTCGCTGATGAGCCGGGTCCGGTAGGAGTCAGGACACCGTAGCTCTGCGGCAGACTGGGCGATGAGACGCCGCCTCCCGTAGTTAACGTGGCTACGAGGTCAGTGGTTGGCGCAGTCCCAGTGTTAATCAGTTCCAGGTTGACAGTTACCCGCTCGCCAGGATCGATAGCGTTGTTGGCTGGCGGGCAGCTCTCCGTGGTTAGTGTCGCGTCGCCGGCATTGATTTCCGGCGTTCCGGCCACACCGCAGCAAACGAACCGCGCCCGCGTGATTTCGAGCGTGACACAGCCGATGGTGCCTACGTCGAGAGCAGCGGTGTCCGTCACCCTTAACTTCCAAGTCCCATTCGAAGGCTTGCCATCCATACCCGAAAGCGGAGTATCAGGTTTGAATGAGCCAGCAAATGGAGCTACACCGCTTGCGATAGTCGGACCCGCCTCGTCGTCGAAGACGGTCGGCGTGCCGGAGCAATCGTTCGCGCCGGTGCCGAAGTTGTCTCCGGATCCGCCACGATTGTTGGAAAGCAGAATTACGGTCCCGTCCGGGTGAACCAGGCTGATGTCGAGGTCGCCGTCGAACGTGTGGTTGAGCCGCACGCGGACATTGACGTCTTGCACCAGTCCGGTATCAGGCACGTTGATCGGAACCTCCACTGTATTGACATCTGGAATCGGCACAGCGATGTTGCCCGAACTGTACGTGGCCGTGTCCGGTGCGCCGGGTGCGCCCACCTGCAAGGTGAAAGTCACCGTTCCGAGGTCGGTGGCGCCGTCCTGCAGTTGCAGTGTAGCTGTGACGGTGTCGCCGCAGGCTACTGATGGATCAACCGTAAAGGTGAATGGTCGCGTAACCACCGTCGTGTTGTCTGGCGGAATCGAGCCGTAGTTTTGCGGTCCGCTCGGACTAGTGACGCCTCCGGTTGGTAGGAGCGTCGCCACGAGGTTCGTCGTCGGCGCGGTGCCGTTGTTCTTTAGACCGAAATCGACGGTAACCGTTTCGCCTGGGCTGAGCGCATTGTCGGCGGGCGAGCAACTTTCTGCGGTGATTGTTGCGCCGGCAGCCACGATATTCGCCACGCCGGTGATGCAGACGTTGAGGGTGGTTGTGTTGCCGTTTGTAATTACGACACCGTTGGTGGTGATGGAACTGAAGCCGGTGCCGGTAACCGTAACCGAGTATGTGCCTGGAATCAGTTGGGTCGAACTCTGGCCGCCTGCATCCGTCGCGTCGTAGAGGTTGCCGTCAATCGTTACTGTCGCACCGTGGATAGGAAGGCCAGTAGCGCAGTTGGTGACGTTGACTACCAGCGTCCCTTGTGCCGGAGCCACGCAAGCCGGGTTGACCTTAAAGCTGCCGACTCGGGTTTGCCAATTAGCGCCAAATGGGGAGACGTTTGTAGCCGTTGTGGTCTGGTAGTACTCCTGCGTGTACCAGAAGGTGCAGTCGTCCGCTGGGTCGACATTCATTGAGCTGTAGTCGCCCCATCGGGAGGCCGTGTTCGCCTGTACGCCTGCGCCAGCGATCAACGTAGCTTCGCCCTGAGCAAGGCCACCCAGCGGGTCGCCCGCCAAACGTCCTGCATAGCGGATGCCGGGGAAGACCGTGGTGCTGGAAACGCTGTAGCCGACCGCAAGGTTACCCTCGTGGTCCATGGCGGCGCTGCCCATCCAGCGGTTAGTAGTGTCGGGCGCGAATGTAGCCTGCTCCCTCACCGTGTACGTGCCGGCCGTGTTGCGCAGCTCGTAGTAACGCACGCCGGCTTGGTGGGTCGCCAGCGTGTTGCCGGTGCCAACATTGACCGTGTGGTTGACGGTGAGTGCCTGGTGCGTGCCGTAATTGCGGTACTGGAGGCGATGCATCAGCCGATCTGATATTGAGTCCAATGCCGATGTCGCACCTGATGGAGGTGGCTGCTCGATGTCGTCAGCTCCGGCCGGATTACCCGGGTTGAAAGCAGCGACGGCCACTGGGCTCTCCGGCCTCTCAAGGAAAGTCGAGTTGGCCGGTACGGCAAAGTCCGCATGGAAATTAAAGAGCCTTAGCGAGTCGGTTTCGCCCGTGAATTCGTTGGCGTTGAAGTAAGAGAAAACATTGGGCGCTCCTGCGGGTGGCGGGTTGAGACCATCGGCGTCGGAGGGCAACATACTGCGAATAACCTGGCCAGGAAAACCTTCCAGGTCAAAAAAGATGTAGCTGGCAGTAGGGTCGCCCGCCAAGATCTTAGCCCGATCCAAAGCGAACACGCCGACCCCTAGAAACGCTGTGCCAGCCAGGTTGAACTGGTTGTTCGACAGGTAGTAGCCGTCGGGCCACACGCCAAACTTCGGATAATCGTTGAACTTGTTATTCGGCATCACGAAATCGTAGGTGAAGTACGCACCGGTCGGGTCGCCTGTCTGCGAGATGGCGAAGCACTGACCGAGCGGAGCCGAACCGCTCACCACGAACTGAGTGATGATCCACCGATCGGCGAACGAGTCGTAGAGGACAATGGGATCGCCGTCGTCCGTCGTTGCGCAGCGCCCACCCATAGCGGTGAACAGGAAGCTGATGGGCTGTGTCGGCGTCAATGGAGCGCCAGTCGCTTTATTGAAGACGCGGAACAGCAGGTTAGTCGCCTGCACGTAGTGGTTCGGGCCGACATCGCCTACGGTGTCAGGGGGTAGGACAAGACCGCCGATGGCCGGGTTGGCCCCGTTGTCGAGGTTACTCAATCCCTCAAAGTTCGCGATGGGAGCGGGGATATTCAACTCGACGTTTGATTGTGTCTGGGGCGCGAGGGCGCCGTCTATATCCGACACCCCACTCAAGGGAGGGCTGACATTCTTCTCAGGCCTTTCCTCATTCGCTTCCACCTTGCCGCGCCTCATGGAAATGCTGAGCTCTTTCTTCTCCTCAATTTGACTGAGAGGTGGAGTGACAGCGAAGTCCACGGCCTGTCTGGACACGGGTGTCGGAGAGTAGGCCTGTGGTCTGGCTAACGAAGGAATTCTGGTAGGCAAGTTTGCTTTCCTTGCACTTGGTTGTGTTAAGGCTTGCTTTGACGCAATCTTCTTGGCGCGCTTGGCTTGCGTCATGGGTATAAGCAAGATCATCGGCAGGAGTAAACCTACTGCTACGATCGCAATCGTTCTTACGTGTTTCTTCATTCTTTCCTCCAGGTGAAATAAGGGCCCTTGAGCAGTCGGAGAAGGTCAGCCTCGTGCCGCACGTGCGCGAAGCTAGAAGCTGCAGGAGGCGCGGTTGCGCGTGCTTATCGAGTGTTGGTATCCCGCCTTGATCGTGTTACCGGATAGAACCGCCACTCTCCGGGCGCAGCTAGCGCACCGGGGGTGAATACTTAGGTGTTCGAGGATGTCTCAATTAGGAAGACTGAGTACCAAAAGTAATGCTGAAGATTTAGAAGACAGATTGACAGCAAGATGTCCTACAAGTGTTGTGCCGCAGCGTGACAACATGACGAAGTGCTAAATCCTTCAAATTTTTGTTCGAGCTTGGTGGACACCACATTGCACAGGACGCCTTTTGTCCAAATTTCAGATCGCGATTCTAGACTTGAGACTCTTCGGCGTTTCGATCTATGTGGGGTGCGAGTGGATACGTTGCTAACCCGAATGGAGCCTTGTTCGTTGACGTCAGCCCAGGTGGCCGGTTCCGGCCGAATGAAGTGGTTACGCGACTGACTGCGGCTGTGGCGCTAGTGCGGGCCGCGGGACTTCGGGATGAGGCCGAGGCGCGAGCGGGTGTTCCGCTTCCAGTTCTTGATGGTGGAAGTATTCCCGCGGAGCTTCGGGGTTACGTTTTGGTGGCAATGTCCGAGGGATTAGTGCAGGGCAATACGTACTTTCGTCCCCAGGCGGGTCTGACGCGCGCTGAACTGGCTCACGCCATGGCGGTTATTGAAACTCGCGCCTTTCAATAAGAAATACGATTCGATATTAGCTCGCGCAGGGCGTACTCCTCCTCATCCGTAATAAAACTGAAGTTAAGGCCGAAGCCGACTCCCTCTTGAGCAGAAGTGGCTTCGCCGCGAAGGGTCAACCATTCACCGGATGAGAGTTTTACCTGCAGCACGACTACTTCACCAATATCCACTCGACCGGTTGTGTTGACGAAGCAGCCACCGAGACTAATATCCTCAATACGGGCTTCATGTCCGCCCGATAAGCCATCCCACTTTGCCGGCAAATTGGTTGGCACGCGTTCGTCATTGCGTCTATCTTTATCCATCGTTTCCCTCTAACTGGTTTGCAAGCGACTCTCGGTCAGTTGCCAAATAGTACTTGCCAGATTCCATTGCATAAAATTCCCGCAAAAATTTGGTGCCCTGTTCGGGACGCATTGAATGCAGCGTTTCCATATCGAGGTTTGAGGCGAATTTCTCTTTTCGATCCGCCCGGTCGCGATAACCTCGGCCGTATGCTGATTCCCAATCCACAAAATGAGACTGCGCCAATTCCGTGGGAGCTATGAACGCATTGTTGTATTCCAATTCCAACAGGCCATAATCATGTTCCTCACAAAGATCCTCGAGCACAGCCATTGAATAACCGTAAAAGTGATGTCGCAAATGAGAGTGTGGTGTGTATTTACACAAAAACCTTAAAGGGGGCGGTATCTTTTCGTTGATCTCCGTAACAATCAGTGCCGGACGAAATTCTGAAAGTACCGCTTTCAGCACCCAGTAGTCGTTACCGTCAATATCGAGGCTCAGAACACTGAAACCGCTTTCGACGCCTAAGGATTTAAGAAGGGGAACAATGTTATCCGGATCTGCAGTGGAATGACATGCATGAGCCTGGGGAAGGTTCTTGTAAGCGCGCGCCAGTCGAGAGAACTTCTCACCGTCAGCCTCGATACCTACGCCCTTCCAACCCTTTTGGAAGAGTGAATAAGTATTGGACCACCGAACGCCGTTACCGGCTCCAATGTCGACAACAGTCCGGGGATGATCCCGCGGCAACAATTCCTCAATATATTTCCTAAGGATTCGCTCTTCGCAGGAATGTGAATAACCCTGCCGCCGAAGAGAGTACTTAACTCTCTGCAGTTCATGTTCAAGGCTTTCAACGCACCGCTGGGCGGCTTTCGCGAGACTCATGGCGGCTTAAGATACAATTTGTCGAAACCCTCGACAAGCTTACCGCAACCAGCTTATCGGAATGAGCCGCGGATTTGCGGACAAACGCGAATCAGAGCTGATCAAAGATGATTAAGACATTTCGTCAAGGGACTTCACTCAGACGGTCGACAGCTGTCCGTAGTAAACCATTGTGTCATATTCAAACGCTATGGTTCCGCCCTGCTGATGGTTCTCGAAAACCTCGCGCAATGACGCGATCATTGGTTCGAAGCTTGGATGGTCGGGTTCAGGTGTATATGAAGCGGAGAGCACACGGCCCATCAGGCTCTCGAAGTCGAAGGTCTGAATGTTTTCGAATGATTCCAGCCGGTAACCTTGCGGAGCGAAAAAGTCAGGAACCTGCCCCGTCACGTTCTCATGTCTGACTTTCTGGTAGTCGGTCCCATGCTGCAGCAGTAGTTGCTCGTAGGCGCGCAAAAAGGGAGTCGAATCCAGGCGGCGTTCGTTCCAAATGAGTATCACCCACCCTTCGGGCTTGAGAATTCGAGCGAATTCCACTCGAGCGCGTATTTGGTCAAACCAGTGGAACGCCTGAGCAGCCGTAATGATATCAATACTGTGTGAGTCAAGCGTTGTTGCTTCAGCGGCTCCATCAATGCTCTTAAAATGCAGGTAGTTACTCAGCAGGTTCTCAGCCGAGCTTCGCATCTGGGCGTTGGGTTCAACACCAAATACCGTATTGCCGTTCCTGAGAAACATCTCGGAGAGTATACCGGTGCCGGATCCCACGTCGGCGACCAGTGAAGCCTTTGTCAAACCGCAATTGGCTTTAAGCAAGTCTAGAATGATGGGCGGATAAGTGGGCCGAAACTTCGCATAGTTCTCCACTCTCGTGGTGAAGCGACTGATCGAATCTACCATTGTACCTCCGACTTTGTTTCCGGCAGATTCTAAGCCCGATTTGCCGCGCTGACCAGAATTGAGTTGCCTTAAGCGATGGAGAGTTAGTCGCGTGGGATGAACGATGTTTGCGGCTCTTGATTTTCTGGCGGGTAAAACTTGACAAACAAACGATGTCCAAGCAGCAGCAAGAGAATAAAACCGAAGGTTAACGGTAAACGCTTATCTGACTTCACCAGCATCCAGTAATGAATCACGCCCGCGCCGCCGGCAACATAAACCAGTCTATGCAGCATCGCCCAACGCTTGCCACCCAGTCGTTTGACCATCTTGTTTGTGGAGGTTATGGCAAGGGGCGCCATCAGGAAGAAAGCGGTCATTCCGATCGCAATGAATGGCCTCTGAGCTACGTCTCCGGCTATGCTGCGCAAGTTGAAGAATCGATCGAACCAGAGATAGGTCACCAGGTGCAGTGTGCCGTAGAAAAAGGCGTACAGACCAATCATCCGGCGAAACTTTACGATCCAGTTTATTCCCGTAATCTTTCGCACGGGGGTTAGCGCCAGGGTAATCATCAGAAATACTAACGTGAGCATGCCAGTGGTGCGGGTAACAAACTCGAGTGGGTTAGCACCTACTTGATTGCGGTAGACGTCCCAGAGGAGTAGGACCAGCGGCACCAGTCCATTGATAAAAAGCAGGAGTTTTGAAAATCGAGTGTCTTTCATGCGTGGTAGGGTCGCTCTTTAGAAGTAACGCTTTAAGTCCATACCTGCATATAGATGAGCAACCTGCTCAGCATAGCCATTAAACATAAGTGTTTGTCGCATTCTGAATTCTCCAATGCGACGCTCCCTTGCCTGACTCCAGCGCGGATGAGGCACATCCGGATTGACGTTCGAATAGAACCCGTATTCGTTTGGGGCTTGAATGTTCCATGTTGCGGGGGGCTCATCAGCGACGAGGGTGATTTTGACAATTGATTTGATGCTCTTGAATCCGTATTTCCACGGAACAACCAGGCGGATGGGTGCGCCGTCTTGAGGCGGGAGTGTCTCGCCATAGAGGCCGGTGGCCAGGATTGTAAGCGGGTGCTTTGCTTCGTCAAGCCGCAATCCTTCCACGTAAGGCCAATCGAGTACGCCCGTCCGCTGGTTAGGCATTCGATCCGGATCATAAAGGGTTTGAAACGCCACGTATCTTGCTTGTTCGGTTGGCTCGACCTTATCCAGGAGCTTGGCCAGTGGAAAGCCAATCCAGGGGATTACCATCGACCAGCCTTCCACACACCGAAGACGATAGACGCGTTCTTCGAGAGGAAAGCTCAGCAACTCATCCAGGTCAAAGGTTCGGGGCTTGTTGACCAGGCCCTCGACCGAAACGGTCCAGGGTTTGGTTAAAAACCCCTTCGATTCCGATGCGACAGAGCCCTTGTCAGTGGAAAACTCGTAGAAGTTGTTGTAGTTGGTTATGTCTTCGAATGGTGTGAGCGTTTCGTTAACCTTAAACCCATCACGAAGACCTTCGTCCGAAGTCGCTTTGGCAAAATCTACCAGCTTTTCGCCCTTAGGCGTTTCGGCCGGCGGCGGATTTAACTTCCGATAGAGCAATCCCGTGGCAACAGTGGTTGTGGCAAGTGCAGCGCCTCGCATGAACAACCGCCGGTTCAAATAGACCTGCTTATCTGTTATTTCGCTGGTTTTGATATCGTCCGGCTTCTTGATTAACATTTCTGTTCGAACCCTGGTGAGCGTTTCACGTTGCCCTGATTAACTACGAGGCCAGCCCAGCTCCAGGTTTTTTCAATGTCACAATGGCACAGCATCAGCAAGAGCGCTCAACTAACAGAACCACCGGCAGCCAATGGATTCCAGCATTCAAGCTTGAGTAAGTCATAGCAAAATAATAGTATCCGGAAGCTTTGGCGCTCGATCTGAAGGCCGGAAGGACCGCCTTATGGACGAACACCCCCCAGCACCAGACGGCCGTACACCAGAAACTATCGAGCCCACAGTCGCTCACCCGAAAAAAGGAAGCCAGTTGGTCAGATGGGGGATTGTCCTGCTGGCCGGGCTCTTGGTTCTCTTGATTCCGACTCCGCAAGGAATCACACCTAATTCCTGGCGCTTACTCGCAATATTCGTGGCTACGATTACTGGTTCGATCGTTCGGCCTGTCCCGGGCGGCGCCGTTGTGCTCATGGGGGTGACTGCAATCGCAGTGACCGGCGTGCTGCCGGTGCGCGATGCTTTATCAGGATATGCCGATCCAATTGTCTGGCTGGTATTAGCGGCATTTTTCATGTCGCGGGGAATGATTAAAACTGGCCTGGGAAGGCGCATCGCTTTTCTATTCATTCGAGCAATAGGACGACATTCACTGGGACTTGGTTACGCCCTGGTTTCAACGGACATGCTTCTGGCGATGTTCATCCCATCGACGGGTGCGCGATCCGGCGGGATAATTTTCCCGGTAGCCAAGAGCCTTGCCGAGGCCTATGACTCCAAGCCTGGACCCACCGCGGGTCGGCTTGGGGCTTTCCTGATGCCTCTCCTCTATCAATGTGACGTCATCATCTGTGCAATGTTCCTAACTGGCCAGGCGTCGAATGTCCTGATTGCGAAGTTTGCGCAAGAGGTCACCGGAATCGAATTAAGCTATTCACTGTGGGCACTCGCAGCTGTTGTGCCCGGGGTGTTGTCGCTGTTCGCTGTTCCAGTGCTTTTCTACCGAATATTCCCGCCTGAAGTTAAGCATACCCCGGCTGCCGCAGAACTCGCAGCTTTAGAACTGACGCGGATGGGAAGGATGGCCTGGGGTGAAAAGATGATGCTCATCGTTTTTGCTCTGGTAGCTGGCTTGTGGATGACAACTATCTTTCACGGAATAAATTATGCGGTTGTGGCACTGGTGGGCATTTGCGTTCTCTTGTTAAGTGGGGTGTTGAATTGGGAAGACGCAATTAGCGAGCGGGGTGCGTGGGACGTTTTCATCTGGTACGGCGGCCTGGTGATGATGGCCGAGGCGCTGGGAGAAACCGGCATTACCCAGCGATTTGCAGAAACAGCAGCCGGGTTTACTTCGGGATGGAAATGGTGGGCGGCTCTTGCTCTGTTATTGCTCGTCTACTTTTATGCCCACTATGGATTTGCGAGCATTACCGCCCACGCGACAGCCATGTATATTCCGTTTCTGACTGTGATTCTGGCAGCTGGAGCCCCTCCTTATCTCGCAGTGCTTTCCCTTGCTTACTTCTCAAATCTTGACGCCTCACTAACGCACTATGGCACAACACCGGCCCCAATCTACTTTGGTGCGGGTTATGTTACGCAACGGAGGTGGTGGTTGTTGGGATTGCTGGCGTCGCTGGTCAATATTCCGATTTGGGTGATATTCGGTTTCTCATGGTGGAAGCTCTTAAATCTCTGGTAGCCACGGTTGCAACTTGAGCAAGGTTGACACTAAACAGATTAGTGATTTGGAAGCCGAGCTCGTTGAACGCATTTCTTCACTCGCCGACCAGAAGACTATGGCGATTAGAGGAGTTCGACGTGAGTTTTCCCGGCGTCTCACAAAAGCGCCAGCCGAACTGATTATCCGTTTAGCATTGAGACTAACGCGCCGGCGAGCACTGACCTTGCGATTTGTGGCGTATGAACTGGTTCAGCACCACAAGCCGGCTTTTAAAAGCTTAAACGCCAGATTGTTGGAGGAATTGGGTCGAGGCCTCGATAGCTGGGGTGCAGTTGATGCGTTTGCCTGTTACCTGTCGGGGCCGGCTTGGCGCGAGCGTCAGGTTTCCGATGCCTTGATCAGGCGCTGGGCGCGTTCCAGGGATCGCTGGTGGCGTCGAGCAGCTCTGGTTAGCACTGTTCCCTTGAACCTGAAGGCCCGCGGTGGCACGGGCGACCAATCTCGCACAGTGGATGTTTGCGCGATGCTGGTTAAGGATCGCGATGACATGGTGGTGAAGGCCCTTTCCTGGGCGCTACGTGAACTGGCTAAACGTAATCCCGAGTCAGTGCGCGGGTTTCTGGCTCACCATGAGTACGAACTGGCGCCGCGTGTCCTTCGCGAAGTAAACAACAAACTAGTATCAGGCTTAAAGAATGTGCGCCTACCTGGGCGCTGACTGCATGGTCAGCCGTCTGAAATCCGGAAAACTTAAGCGACCTGGGGGGCATTATGGCTGGTTATTCAGGAACACCGCTCATCAAGAAGCTGGGGATCAAGGAAGGCTTCCGCGTTGCTTTAGTTAACTCACCAAAAGGGTTTCGGAAGGAGTTAGGTAACCTGCCGGATAAGGCGAAGTTCGCCCCGTGTGTCACGGACTGTCTCGATGTGGTTCTGCTGTTTGTGAATTCTGAAGCGGAGTTGCAGCGACAATTTTTAGTGTTGGCGGCGCATCTAAAGGCTAACGGAATGCTGTGGGTAGTCTGGCCGAAGAAGAGTTCAGGAGTGGACACTGATCTTTCGTTTACTAATGTTCAGCGAATCGGTTTGGATGCCGGTCTGGTAGACGTCAAGATCTGCGCCGTGAATGACGTTTGGTCGGGACTCAAATTTGTGTACCGGTTAAAGGATCGGGCTCGGCGGTGATCGTAATGTCAACACGAAGGTGTGGCTACTTTCGTTTCACCCGATGTGGTTAGCCTCTACTTTTGAATCACCGTGTTTGCGTCACCATCGCAGTGTTATGCATGCGCAAGACATAACAACATTTCCACAGGTCCTGTGGAAAAATGTGATGCAAATCGGATGTGCATTTGTTGCAAGGTTGTTTAAGGTGAAGACTTATAGCACTTTGCACACGCGTGTGGCGTGGGGCCCGTAACACTCGTTGGAACGTTCATTCTTCTCTGTTCCCTCGAGCGAGACAGTATCAAAATCAAATACTCCTTATAGTGGGACCACCCGGGGCCAAGCGGAACTTGTTGTGTGATACGTACGGCGAACGGTTTGTAACGGAATCAAGAAATACAAATTTGCTGTGAATTCATAACCTGGCATCGTCAACGTTTTCCGAAACCGATCGATTCCGATGTTAAGATTGTTGAGGTGTGTGATCATCTATCCTCTCGCAATAGAGTTATTTGCATTCATGATCAGGCAACTACTACTTGTAAATCAGATCAGATTTACATTAGTGCATGGTTGGACCACTTCAACGCGAAAAAGTAGTTGCAAAAATTTCGTCGATGACTATAATGCGACTCCCCCGCTGCAAGGGATTGATTGTCAGAGAGAAGAAGTTGAAGTCGGCACTTGGTTTTGGATGTGTTGGTGGGTTACAAGCTCTTATAAATACCTCTCGCACGGCCCCTGATTAAACCTGCTACGCAATAACTCCAAGGTTGGTGATGAGCAACCTCAGTGAACTGAAGTTGCGCTGGCAATCTTAGGCGAATCGACCTGGCCCCCCGGGTTTCCTTCGCCAATTAATGACTTCACCGCGTGCGCAAAGAACCGAAGTGGACTCTCCCAGTCCCAACGGATCGTGGTGACGTGTTCTCCTTCAGCGAAACTCGCACGGCGAGGGGTCCCAGCTTGTTGGTGGAGCGCTGAAATGAAAGTTGAATCAGACCTCAGTCTTGAGACGAAAGACTGCCCCCTTTGTAATCGAGCTTTATCGTTATCCGAGTTTGGGATTTGCCGCGCCCGCAAGGACGGGCGAAACCTTTACTGCAAAAGCTGCATACGAAAGAAAGTAACCGATAGCCGGCAAGCCTTGCGGGAATACAAGTCGGCGCGCAAGCGATATGTGACGCAGGCTTTGGAATCCAGCGACATGTCACTGGCAGATAGTGAGTCGTACGCCGACGCTCAACATGTCACCAGAATAGTCAGCAAGTTGTCACCCATCGAGCGTGTGCGCGAGGCGATTAAGAAAAATGCACGGACTCAAAAAGAAATCGCCCAGGAGACGAAGCTCGGGAAGGATGAAATAGGCGACGCGCTGGCGAATCTCCTCTTGTGGACTCATGAAATCCGCACCCAGGTAATCGACAATACCAGGATGTATTTCATAAATGACTCCCCTGAAGCGGGCTTTTTTCAACCAGAGGGCGGAGCGAAGATTCCGAGGCGGAAGCCAGACGTACCAAGTTCGTTCAGTGCCTTGCAGGGGTTAATGCCGGGCAAGAAACCAGAAGGCCAACCGGAGAAAATTGGCGGTTGGTTCGCAGCCTAATCAATCGAGATTCGAGCCGCTGTTTAATCCTTAAAAGCGTCGAGAACCTCGCGAGCGTGCTCCTCCGGTTTTACCTTGTCGAAAATCTTCTTAATCTTGCCCTTCTCATCGATCAAAAAAGTGGTTCGTTTGACTCCAAGGTAGGTTCGGCCCATAAACTTCTTCTCGCCGTAAGTCCCGTAAGCGTCTGCAATGGCGTGATCTTTGTCCGCCAGCAGCGTGAATGGCAACTTGTACTTGGCGGTGAACTTCTTGTGAGACGCTTCGTTATCGGGAGACACGCCCAAAATCTCGATACCTTGTTTCTTAAACCGGGAAAATGCATCCCTGAAGGAACAAGCTTCTTTTGTGCAGCCGGGAGTGTCATCCTTCGGATAAAAATACAACACCACTTTTTGGCCTCGAAAATCCTTGAAACTCACCTTCTGTCCATCAGCATCGGTGGTCGTAAATGGCGGGGCTAAGCTTCCTTCTTTAGGCATGAATCCTCTCCTGTTTAGGTTGGATACAATGGATTGAGTAAGACATTTTAGGTTGGAGTCTATAACCATGGCAAGAATGACAGAGGGCGCCAAAATGAAGAAGCCAACAAGAAACAAGCATTGGATGGTGAAGCAGGAACCGGAAACTTACTCCTGGGATGATTTCGTTGACGACGGCAAAACTGACTGGACCGGAGTAAGAAACTACCAGGCGCGTAATAACCTTCGCGAAATGCGTGCGGGTGATAAGGTGCTTTTCTACCACTCAGGTAAAGACAAAGCCGTGGTAGGTATCGCCGAGGTCGTAAAAGGGGCTTACCCCGATCCGACCGCAGACGATGCTCAATGGGTGGCCATTGATCTGAAGCCTGTCAAGGCCCTTCCGAAACCCGTGCCACTCCCCGCAATTCGCTATGACAAACGTCTGAGTGGGCTTCCTTTAATCAGACAGTCGCAACTTTCGGTAATGCCGCTAACCAAAGACGAGTTTGACATTCTGGTTACGATGGGCAACGGCAAGAGTAGATCGAGATAACGAGAGGTGAGGAATGTTCAAGCAGATTGATTACACAATGGTAATTGTCTCAGACATGGCGCGCTCAATAGAGTTTTATCGCGACAAACTCGGAATTCCACTCAAGTTCGAGTCTCCGGAGTGGACCGAGTTTCTCACTGGAACAACCACACTGGCTTTGCACGGAGGTGGCATTCCCCGACAGGCCACAGGCGGCTCAGCTGACAAGGACGCTGGAACTTGCTCAATCGGGTTTAATGTTGACGACGTTGACAAAACATACGAAGAGTTAAAAGCCAAGGGCATTAACTTTGTGATGCCGCCAACGCAGAGAGAAGGTGAGGGAATAAAGCTCGCCGTTTGCGTTGATCCGGACGGCTTACCGGTTTCGTTTGCCCAGTTGATTTCCTAATGGGCAGGTTTGTTTAAATCCCACACTCAACCGCAGCCGGAGCCACTCACAGAAATTTGGGGTAGCCAATTGGATCCCACCACTCTGCTCTAGCAGAAAACGACTGCACTGGTTGCGGTGCCATGCCTCTTGGCGGAATGGCTCCGGCCAGTGTTGAGTGCTGGGATCTAAATTTGAGTTTCGATTTGCTAACTGAACAACGTTGGTTCGCTGGAATTGGACGATGTGTGTTCGGGAGTAGCGGAATCGGCTAGCCGGGGATACTTTTCGAACAATGGAAGCGGCGCCGGCACGCGCCGTTCCTCAATTGTCGATTTGATTTCCAGTGCATTAACCACAGCTTTACCCAGGAAGTGGTTATTGGTGATTACGTACGTCTCTTTAGATTGCTTTGCGACCTCTTTAACTCTCACAATCCAGGGCTCGAGCTCGTCCGCGGAGTACAGGTAATTGTAGCGTTCGTCTCTAACAGCCTCCTCCCTAAACCAATTCTGATAGTTCCGGCCGTGCAGACGGACATAGCCTAGCGACGACGTGGTCAGTGCCGCTGGTCTAATAGACTTCTTAAAGATGGGTTGGTCGATGTTGCAAATTCCTACCTCCCGTGTTTCCAGCTCTTCGTAGATGGCCGGATTGTTCCAGGAAGCATGACGGACCTCGATTATCAGCGGATAATCCCTGAAACGATCAATTAGGTTTATCAGATAAGCCCGCTCCTCATCCGTGTTCTTGAAAGACCAGGGAAACTGCAGCAACAAGGCGCCCAACTTCCCCGCCTCAGCTAGCGGATCGATCCCTTCGCGGAAGATTTTCTCATCATCGTTGGTCGCTTTGCCCCGCTCGTGGGTAAACACACGGTGGAGTTTTGCTGTAAACCTGAAACCCGGATTGTCAGCGACGCGTCGTGCCCAGCCTTTTG
>JBGTHZ010000016.1:0-43194 GCA_041745915.1 Pyrinomonadaceae bacterium
GACGCAATGAATATGCTTGCCGGCACGTCCTTAACTTGTGTTGATGACTGAGGACAATAGATTCTGATCCCTGCCTCCGCATTGCGAATCGGACTCTCGGCAAAAATGTAAGTAATTGCCTTTTCTAAAGTTGCAGCCACCGAAGAAATATTAGGGTTTTCCCGTTCCTTCCCATTCCTTGACCATCGGATAGCAGTCGCTTCCTGGTTTTTTTGTCCACGTATTGGCCACTTGGAACTAGGGAGGTCAGCGAATTTGAGATGCCAAGTTGGCATCTCAAATTCAGCAGACTATTTTCACTAAGATCGCGGTTTAGTAGCGTCGTCTATCCATGAAAGACCTCGCATTGCGGCGGGCAATCCCAGCGTAGTGATGCTCAGGACCGCTACGTGCCTCATTTCATCGACCGTCACTCCCGCAGCCCTTGCGTTGCGCACCGCAGAGTGTGCTCCCCCTTCCAGACCGGCTCCGATCGCCAAAGCTACCTTCACCGGCCGCCGCGTCTTTTCATCGAGCGATCCGGCCCTATGGCATCTGTCCCCCAATTGCATGAAAGCTTCCCAGACTGCGGGATAGCTGTCTTCAAATCTCTCAATCGATTCCGGAGGCTTGGCCTTCATGGTTTTACCCTCTTCACAATGAGTTGATGTGGACTGTAACGCGCACCTTAACATATTGAGCAATCGATCTTAACTGTGGTTTTCTCGGTCACCTGCAAATCCAAAATTGTCTACCGTCACTTGCCCAACCGAAAGCAACCCGCAGAGTGTGACGTAAGTATTACAAACTAATTTGTAGATTGACCGTAAGATTTGTCGAGAGTGACTCACCCGTTCTATACGTCTTCCGGCGCGCTGGCAATAATTGCCAACGAACAGTGGGGGCGCTAAGGAGGAGCTGTGAAGATTCTGCTTGTCAGTCCGGAATTCCCCGATACCTATTGGAGCTTTAAGCATGCACTTCCGTTCGAGGGCAAACGAGCAGCCTTCCCGCCGCTCGGACTGTTGACTGTCGCCGCGCTGCTGCCTCGCTCCTGGGAACGGCGGCTGGTTGATCTGAATGTCGGCAAGCTGAAGTCGTCCGATATCGAATGGGCTGACATGATCTTCGCCACTGCGATGATAGTGCAGCAGGAGTCGCTGAATCGTGTTGTGAAGCGGTGCAAGGACAAAGGGAAGCGTGTGGTCATTGGCGGGCCATACGTAACGACCAGTGCTGAGTCGTTACCCGATGCCGACCACATCTTCCTCGGCGAAGCAGAAACGACCCTGCCGCAATTCGTCGAGGACTTAGAGCGGGGCCAGGCCCAGCGGATCTACCAGGCGGCTGAACGCCCGCAGCTTTCCGTTTCCCCAATCCCGCACTTTGAACTAGTCGATCTGAAACGCTACAGCGCGATGAGTGTGCAATACTCGCGTGGTTGCCCCTTCCAGTGCGAGTTTTGCGACATCATAGAAATCTATGGCCGCATCCCGCGCACGAAGAGCAACGAGCAGATGCTCGCCGAACTAGACGCGTTACTAAGCATCGGATGGCGCGGCACGGTCTTCATTGTGGATGACAATTTCATCGGTAATAAGAAAAGTGTCAAAAGACTACTGCCCGCGCTGGCTGAGTGGCAGGAAAGGCACGGACATCCCTTTGAGCTCCTTACCGAAGCGAGTATCAATCTCGCTGAAGACGATGAACTACTTGGCGGGATGCAGCGCGCAGGCTTCCGTCGGGTCTTTCTCGGGATTGAAACGCCGGTAGAAGAAAGCCTCAAGGAAGCTCGGAAGACCCAGAATACGCACGGGAACATGCTCGATTCGGTGAAAAAGATTCAGAGCTACGGAATGGAGGTAATGGGCGGTTTTATTGTCGGCTTCGACTCTGATCCGGAGGACATCTTCGAGCGCCAGGTAGACTTCATACGTGAAAGCGCGATCCCGCTGGCGATGGTGGGACTGCTCACTGCGCTCCCCGATACTCAGCTTTGGCGGCGGCTCAAACGCGAAGGCCGTTTGCTCCGGGAAAGCTCCGGTGAAAATACAAGCTGCATCCTCAATTTCGTTCCGAAGATGGATCCGGTGCGGCTCGTGGAGGGCTACCAATCGATTATGCGAACGATCTACAAGCCCAGCGAATACTATGGTCGCGCGCTCGAATGTCTGAAGCGAACTTCAACAGACGGGCCGGTGTCGCACAAGTACAAGGTTATTAGTGGCGCCCTGGCATTGACGCGAATTGCCCTTAAGCTGGGTGTCATAGACAGCGAGCGCAGGGAGTTCTGGCGCTTCTCACGCCGCGTCGTGACCGAACATCGCGGGAAGTTTGCGGCGTCGATGCGGCTGGCTGCGATGGGTTACCACTTTCGCAAGCTCATTGGGGCGTATGGCGAATAGGCGAACGAGCTTAGATGCCAACAAGCTCAGATCACGAATAGCTTGATTGGTACTTCTTTATCTCACATTCTGAACCGAACCACGTCAACCCCTGCCAAACAGACCGCAAGCTTTTAATCGGGGTGCTGTCAACGAATCGGCTGGTCGCTTGAGTACTATGTAGGAAGATCGATGGCAACCTTGAATTCTCCCGCAAAGTGGCGCGCACCTATGCCATGTGCCCCACCAGGCTTCCGTCCTGAGTGATTCTTCGCAGACGACCTGAGTAAGATTCCGCAGCTACCCAGCGAATGGTGCCAGCTAATATACATTTGCAGCCCGGCACAGTCGTTGCTTTAGTTGAGACCCGGATTACTGTGTATGTGAAGGCAGGACAGTTTTAACTGCAAATAAAGGGAGGCAAGAATGATGCTTAGCTCAAACAAGACGGTGCGGGAGGTAGCTCTTGAAATGCCACAGGCGACGAGAGTTTTCGAGAGACTGAAAATTGATTACTGCTGTGGCGGCGATCAACCTTTGGGAGATGCCTGTGCGAGCGTGGGCGTCGAGCTTGAGAGTCTGGAGCGCATGCTCAAAGACGCCGTTCAGAATGACGGGCAGGAGAGCGCCGTTGTCGATTTTCAAAGCCTCAGCCTTGCCGAATTGATTACTCATATCCTCGACAAGCACCACGTCTACACGAAAGAGGAGATGACCCGATTGGACACGCTGATTGAGAAGGTCGTCAATGCGCATGGCGTAAACCATTCCGAATTGGGGAACATTAGCGAACTCTTTCAGAGGCTTTGCGACGATCTGACACCACATATGTTCAAGGAAGAGCAGATTCTCTTTCCCTACGTCATTGAGTTGGAGAAGGCGGCGTTCAGTAACAGGGCAGCGCCACACTCCTGCTTCGGAACCGTCAACAATCCAGTGCGCATGATGATGATGGAGCACGATGCGGTTGGAGATATCCTGCGGGAGTTGCAAGCGTTGAGTTCGGATTATACGGTGCCGGCTGACGGCTGTGTCAGTTACCAGAAGCTCTATCAGGCGCTCGAAGCATTTGAGCAGGACTTGCACCAGCATATCCACCTGGAAAACAACATTCTCTTTCCGCGAGCAATCGAGTTGGAGGGAAGCCGCTAAAATGCCTCTCACGATTGGGCAAAAACTGGACAGCGGTTTTCGCGATCCGTTGGGCTTGCTTAGCGATTGTCATCGTCGCATCAAACGTTTCCTTGATGAACTGGTTCTTATCTCGGAAGAAGCTCAGGGAAACAAGCTTAATGATTTGCAGCGGCAGCACTTTGAAGTTGCTTTACGTTATTTCCGCGAGGCCGCGCCCAAACACACACTCGACGAAGAAGAATCGCTGTTTCCACGGCTGAGGGCGCGTCAGGATTCTGGAAACCAAGCTGCTTTTGTATTGCTCGACACTCTGCACGCCGATCACACGGAGGCGGAAGTGAGGCACCGAAACGTGGACGACCTCGGACGTGCGTGGCTTGCAGATGGGTTGCTCTCGCCCGACGATACGCGGGTCCTTATCAGGGTGCTTAGAGATCTGCGAACAAGCTACGAAAAGCACATAGCAGTTGAAGACAACGAATTGTTTCCGCTGGCGGGCAGAATTCTCGACGGGCTGGAGCTGGAAGCTATCGGCCGCGAGATGGCAGCGAGGCGTGGGCTTGTGATTTAGGAGCACATCACTCGCATGAAGAGCCTTAGCGATCTGCTCATGCTGCATCAGCAGCTCGATGAACTGTTTTTCGAGCACCAGCGTGTGCTGTTGAACCTGGATCTCGAACGAGCTTCGACGATGCTTGAAAGATACGAGGCTGAACTTTTCGTTCACAGGAATTTCCGGCAAGAAATTGGAGAAGGGGCAAGCGGCGCATCATCGAGGAGCGTAAATTGAATCCGGCCTTAAAAATCACCCTCAACGTAATTGGCACTCTCTGCGTGCTGCTCGGTATTCTGGGAGTCGTCTTGCCGCTTCTTCCGACCACGCCATTTCTGCTACTGGCGTCCGCATGTTATGTGAGAAGCTCGGAGAAACTCTACGAGCGGCTCACGAGCAATAAATATCTCGGGACTTACATCCTCAATTTCCGAGACCGTCAGTGCCTGCCGCTTAGGGCTAAGATTTATACGCTGCTGCTGCTTTGGGCTTCGCTGCTCCTCTCCGTTTTCAGGTTCGAGAGCCAGCTGCTTGCTCTTGTTTTGATCCTTATCGGAGCAGCCGTCAGCGCGTTCGTTTTGTCCATTAAGACGTTGAGAGATGATTGAGGCGGTTGATACGTTGGCGAAATAGCCTCTTAATTGGTCTCCTCAGGAAGAATCTTGTACAGGAGAAATGGCGAAGGCCTCGTGTCTAGTAGGAGCACAGCACGATAATGAAGAGCTTTAGCGATTTGCTTGCGCTGCATCGGCAGCTCGATGAACGCTTTTTCGAGCATCAGCGCGCCTTGATGCGATTGGATTTGAATCGAGCGGCGATGGCGCTGAACACTTTCGAAGCCGAACTGCTGGCCCACATCCGGGATGAAGAAGAGCTGATGATTCCGCTGTATCGCGAGCGAGCGACTGCGCCGGTTGGCGGCGCGGCAGAGATCTTTCTCGGAGAGCATGACAAGCTGCGGCAGTATCTCGTTTTGTTCAGAGAGGAACTCGCGAAATTGGCGGCTGCGGACGACCTTGAACGCGGAGTGCTGTTTCTGGTTGATTCGCAGCACATCTTCAAGCGCCTGCTCGTGCATCACGACACTCGGGAGCGAAAGTTTCTCTACCCATTGCTCGATCAGATGACTACCGAAGGGGAAAAACTGGCCCTGTTTCAAAGGGTGAAGCTGCCCGTGATTAAGGAATCGATGGCGGCCAGTTAATGGCAATGTCCTCAACGGGCCTTACGATTGACAACTATGACAACCGATAGAAGCAAACCATACCCAATCAGTGCTGATACCTTTCTGCCGGATATCGTGGCGCGGTATCCGGCCACGCGGGCCGTGCTTGACCGCTACGGTCTCCATGGTTGTGGCGGTCCGCACGGACCTCGCGAGCAACTCGGCTGGTTCGCGCGACTGCATGGCGTGCCAATTGAGAGACTGCTGCGCGAATTGAACGATGCGGCAACTCAGCCGGCCGAAGAGCCCGCAGAATTTGCGCCTTCGCTTGCCGACACGATCTATCGCCCTTTCTTTCTCGCTGGTATCGCGACCGTTCTGACGCTCGGGTGCATGTGGGGCGCGATCAATCTGTTGACCGTTGGGCTAAACCACAGCTTTAAGGCCGTAAGCTATTCCTGGGTGCTGGCGCACGGACACGCGATGGTTTTCGGCTTTGTCGGCTTTTTTATCATGGGCTTTGCCTACCAGGCTTTCCCGAGATTCAAGCACGCGAACCTTTGGCGACCGAAACTGGCGTTTGCCGCGCTCCCTCTGATGATTATCGGCATCCTAACGCAGACCATCGCGCACCTAATGTCCCCTCCGTCTCTGCCGTTGGAAATCGTGGCGGCGACAATTCAAACCTTCTCAGTAGTCATTTTCGCCATGGCGATTGTGATGACTGCGCGACAGGCGAAGAAACCTGAGAATTACGATCGGTTTGTCTATGCGGCTTTAGGCTGGTTCCTGTTATCCGCGCTGGCAAATCCCGTAATCTTCAAACTGTTCGAACTGCCAGGCGGTCGCGAACAACTCCTTTTCAACCTCGCGACCTTCAACATTCCATATCGCGATGTGCAGTTGTTGGGCATAGCCGTAGTGATGATCCTCGGCGTCTCTTTGCGGTTGTTGCCACATGCATATGGACTGCGCGAACCGTCGCGAGCCTGGCAGTCATTTCTGTTCTGGGGCGTGAACGGATCGCTTCTTGCCGGCATTGTTCTCTTCATTGCCGGTATGGCCGGGGGCAATCACTGGCTCTTGACGATCCACTGGTTGACGACGTTCGTCCTCTTAGCCGTGGCGATTGGGACGCCGCGCGAGTATCGGCTGTTTGGAGCAGTGCCCGAGAACGAGCGCGACCGTGGTTTGAAGTTCATTCGCGCCGCGTACGTCTGGTTCATAATTGCGACGGCGATGTTGGTCTTCACGCCAATCTACAACTTCGCCATCTACATGCCAATCACGGGATCACACGTGCCTTTCTCGCACGCGTTCTTCGGCGCTTACCGGCACGCACTCACCGTCGGGTTCATCATGATGATGATTGTGGGCGTGTCGAGCAAAGTCGTCCCCACACTTTCTGGCGTCGATGTGCGTCAAGCTAACTCGCTTTGGCCGACCTTTCTGCTCTTGAACCTCGGCAACCTGACGCGAGTCTCCAGCCAGATCGGCACCGACTTTTTCCCATCGGCTTATTCGGTGATGGGTTTCTCCGGCTTTATCGAAGTCGTAGGACTGATACTTTGGGGATATGAGTTATGCGCGAATATGCGCGCCGGCAAGAAACTTGAAAGAGGGACTTCGGCTGCTGCTGGAAGTGGAGATGGAAGATTTCAAATCACGCCCCAAACGAAGGTGGGCGATGTGCTCGCGCATTATCCGCAATCGCTTCAGATCTTCCTGCGTCATGGGTTTGGACCACTGGCCAATCCGGTGTTGCGAAAGACCATGGCGCGCGTGGTGACGATAGAGCAGGCATGCCGACGTGAAGGCGTGGATCTTGCTGAATTAATCGCTGAACTTCGAAATCTCGGACAAGCGGGCGAACTCAGAGGTCGTCTTTCCGATCACCCGTATCTCAACCATCCAGTGAATTTGGAAGGCTAAATCAAGCCCGCATGTTCTGCGCGTCGAATTGCTTCTAGCCGGCTGTGCGCGTTCAACTTTTGCAGAACGTGCTGGATGTGATTATGAACTGTGGTGCGGCTGATGTGCAGGTCTTTTGCGATAGCGACAGTCGTGCCGCCTTTAGCCAACATTTTCAGGACGGTTAACTCCCTTTCGGACAATTCAGTGTCGCGCGCTGGACTTCTTGAAGACGTGAGGAGGACGCTTGCTTCTTCGGCGGAAACTCCGGCCCCACTTACAACAAAATCGCGAACCATTAACTCGAGCCGCTTTTGCATATCGACCTGACGGACGATATGGATCGCGCACGGCATTGTTAACGCTTTCTCGTCACTGATGATGACAGAAATGTTGCACCACTGAATGCCGTTTACCGTTTTGACCTGCACGTCAAAATTCCCGACCGGTTGATGCTTTTGCACCGCTTGCTGCACGACGCAGTTGCCCGAGCAGACAGGCCCGCACTCATCCACACCCCGGACCACTTCCCGGCACAATCTGCCGACCGCAGAATCAGCCGCTAAACCGAAAAGGTATTCGGCCGCACCGTTCCACGCGATGATGTAACCGGTGCCATCTACGGCGAATGCCGCGTCGGCTGTTCCATTTACCAGGTCTCTGATCACCCCATTGCGCATGTGAACACTCAGGCTAGTAATTTGATGTCAGGAGATTATTGTGCGGCGAAGACGAAAAGGCAATAGTGACGCGACTACTAAAGATCGTTTCCGATCAGAACCTTTTGGCTCTATTCAGCTGGCTAAGATCTTCCCAGGTCGGCTAAGCGTTGCCGCCCCTGCTTAGTACGCCTCATTACCTTCATTCCGACCTATAGGAGGAAAACACTATGTTAGGTTCAAAAAGATACTGGTTCATTTCGATTGTTGTCTGTCTGTTTGCATTCACCTCAATTGCAGTAGCGAAGACGCCTCGTTTCACCACGATTGATTATCCTGGCGCAATAAACACTTACATCTTAGGCACCAATCCCGCCGGAGATGTCGTGGGCGCCTACGATGACCTGTTGGGCCAGCATGGGTTTGCACTTAGGAACGGAACCTTCATCTCGTTCGATTGGCCGGGCGCTCTATGGACTAACGCATATGGCGTCAATCCGCGGGGCGATATCGTTGGCCAATACGGATGGTTTGATGGCATCGCCTACACGACGCAGGGCTTCTTGCTGAGAGATGGCATCTTCTATACAGTCGCCGTTCCCGGCCAGCAAAATAATACGCCTTTCAAAATCGGCCCCGACGGCACGATTGTGGGTTGCAATCACCACAACGTAAACAATCTGGGCGGCACGGATTTGAACAGCATGATGGGCTTTTCCATGGATGTTGCGGGTGTTACGAATCAAACTATGAGCCGCAGCATGAACCTAGGCGTAAACCCCGCCGGAGATGTGGTTGGCTATTATTTCGGAACGCCGTCGGGCGCGCCGAGTAGTCGCGCTGAGTGGAGCTATCTCATTCGCAATGGCGAGTTTTCCTGGTTCCAGTTTCCAGGCGCGTTTGCCACGCTGGCTACTGACATAAGCCCAACAGGAATGATCGTGGGCAGGTATCGTCTCGCAACTCCTGCCACGCTCCATGGTTTTGTAATGGAAAATGGTGAATTTGAGTCCTTCGATGTGCCGGGAGCGACTCACACATATCCATTCAGCGTAAGTGCGACGGGCGACATCGCTGGGTATTACCTCGCCTCGACCGGATATCACGGCTTTTTGCTTTCGCGCCGAGAACCGGAATAGCTGTTTCGGAGATGGCAGAGAGGTATTTGTGATCGAGACGGTTCCGGGTGCGGTTGGAACCACCACACTGTAGCGGCAGTAGCCGTCACAAATACTTTCATCGCAGCGAGACGCGGCGATTGCTTCTAGATTAATCCGGCATGTTCAGCCCGCCTGATCGCTTTCAGGCGATTGTGCGCGCCGAGTTTCCGCAGGATGTGCTGCACGTGATTGTTGACGGTCGTGCGGCTGATGCTCAATTGATCAGCAATCGCGCCGGTGCTGTTGCCTTTTCCCAACAGGCGAAGAATTTCGAGTTCGCGTTTGCTTAGTTCAGCGTCTTTGGCCGCCGCGCGCGTGGAAGAAATCAGCGCCACGGCTTCTTCCGCCGGAACGCTCGTGTTGCTGACCACAAAGTCTCGCACCAGAATCTCCAGACGTTTACGCAAGTCAATCGCGCGGATGATGTGCAGCGCGTAAGGATTGGTTGAGGCGCCATTCTCGGCAACCAGGACCGAGACGTTGCACCATTGTCTTCCGCTTACCGTGTTGATCAGCAGATCGAAATTGCTGATCGGATGCCGCTTCTGAACAGCCTGGCGTACTGTGCAATCCTGAGAACAGACCGCTCCGCATTCATCCGCCCCTTGCACGATGTCTCCACAGGGACGGCCGATTGCCTCGCCGGCGGGAAGAGCAAACAATGCCTCGGCCGCGTGGTTCCACGCCACGACTAAGCCTTCGCCGTCTACAGCAAAGGCCGCGTCAGAAGTGCTCCCAACCATTCTTTTGATCTCTTCGGACCTCATCTGCACTCCTTACTCAGATAAATGATGTGAACTGATTATTGTTCCCAGCGCCTTTATTAGCAATCATCATACCGGACAAAAAGGTACGTTAGTTTTCTTGGCACAAGATGATCTTCTCCAAGGCCACAGGTTACGGAATAAGGGCACTGGCTTACATGGCCAGCCAACCCGAGCATGGCTTGTTCGGGCTACAGGAGATTGCCGAGCACGAGGACATCCCGCCCGCTTATCTCCGAAAGGTCCTGGGCGAGCTCCGTCGCCACCGGTTCCTGCGCTCCGTAAAGGGAATTCACGGCGGATATGAGCTTGGGCGCGCTCCCGAGGCGATAACGCTCTGGGACGTCTTCAGTTTGCTGGAGGCCGACCCGTACATGGACATGTGCATCCTCGGGAATAAAGTGTGCTCCCCCGAATCTTCCTGCGCTTTTCATGACGACTGGCAAAGAGTGCGGAAGGACATGGTAGCGCTCCTGCAAAACCGGACGATTGCCGAGGCCGCAGCCGAGATCTTGAAGCCCCGGAACCTGGGGAATAGTTCGCAAATCGGCGATGACTCTGGGGAATATGACGAGGCCCGGAAGGACGAGGAACATGCGAATTGGAATCCCGCATAGCCTGCCAGATGTGCTGACACGAATCGCCACTATGGTCGGCATCGCGTGCTCGATTGCGGTCGCCGCCCAGGCCCAATCAGCTGAGGGACAAGCCCTGTTCGAGAGCAAGTGTTACAGCTGCCATAACATCGGCAGCGGCGATAAGCAGGGTCCCGATCTCAAAGGTGTAACCACCCGCCGAACCAAAGATTGGCTGCACGAATTCATCAACACCCCCGCGGCCATGAACGCCAAGGGTGATCCCATCGCTCGGGAGTTGTTCAGCAAGTTCCCGTCCACGGTGATGCCCGATCAGGCCCTCACGGCAGAACAGATTGATTCGCTCCTCACGTTGATCACCAACATGACGAACAAGAATCAGGTCTACGTTCCCGCCGGCGCTAAGCTGAGTAGGGCTATTGTTCTTGAAGATGTGAATGGGGGTTGGCACTTCTTCAAGGGACAAACACGTCTACAGAACGGTGGCCCAGCCTGCATTTCCTGCCACTCGATCAAAGGGGTCGGAATGCTCGGCGGCGGCACGCTGGGGCCTGACCTGACGGGAGCGAACATCAAGTATCGCGATCCTGAGTTGATCTCAATTCTCCAGAATCCAAACTTCCCCATGATGTCGACGGTGTTTGCCACGCATCGTCTTAACGATGAAGAAATCGTTCAGCTCTTCGCTCTCTTTCAAGACGCCAAACTAAGAAACCCGGTGCCGCCGCCACAGACTGGGATCACGACGCTCGATCCGCGGTTCTTTGTGATTGGAGTCGCGTCGATGTTGCTGGCGCTGGCGCTGCTGAATTTTGCCTGGAGAAAACGCTTGCGCGGCGTCAGGGAAGAACTAGTCGGGAGGACAAAGTAGTGAACTGGATCAAAGACCTGATCAGTCCCGAGACACGAAGTTGGGAAGAGTTCTATCGCAACCGCTGGCAGCACGACAAAGTGATTCGCTCGACCCACGGGGTCAACTGCACCGGCGGCTGTAGTTGGGACATCTACGTCAAACAGGGCATCGTCACCTGGGAGATGCAGGCGCTCGATTATCCGCTGCTCGAAGACGGCCTTCCGCCATATGAACCTCGCGGCTGCCAGCGCGGCATCTCTTACTCCTGGTATCTCTACAGTCCGATCCGCGTGAAGTACCCCTACATACGCGGCGCCTTGCTCGATCTTTGGCGTCGAGCCAAAGCGGTCTATGACGATCCGGTCGAGGCTTGGGAATCGATCGTCAACAACCCGGAATCGCGAGCACGTTATCAGCGCGCACGCGGCAAGGGCGGTTTTCGTCGCGCCAGTTGGGAAGAGCTGCAGGAACTGATTGCCGCTGCCACTATTCACACGATCAAAAAACACGGTTCGGATCGCGTCGTCGGCTTCTCGCCGATTCCCGCGATGTCGTTTTTGAGTTACGGCGCCGGCTCGCGCTTTCTGCAATTGCTCGGCGGCGTGAACCTCAGTTTTTATGATTGGTACTGCGATCTTCCGCCAGCCAGCCCGGAGATTTGGGGCGAGCAGACCGACGTGGCGGAAAGCGCCGACTGGTACAACTCAAAGTTTCTTGCGGTCATGGGTTCGAACCTGAATATGACGCGCACGCCGGATTGCCACTTTGCTGCTGAGTCGCGTCACAACGGCACCAAGATGGTGGTGTTGGCACCCGACTTCAGCCAGGTCTCGAAATATGCCGACCAATGGATTCCGCTTAACGCGGGACAGGACGGGGCGTTCTGGATGGCGGTGAACCATGTGATCCTTAAGGAGTTTCACTACCAAAAGGAAACTCCATACTTCTTCAGTTACCTGAAGCGCTACACCGACTCGCCGTTTCTGATCACGCTCGAGGAGTCAAGAGTGCCGCCGCCAGAAGGAGCGTTCGCAGTACCGCCTTCAGGCGGAATTCAACAAAACGCCAATACGCCGCCTGAGAGCGGTAATTCAAACGGTAGTCCAAACGCGAGCCGAAAGACGTACAAAGCAGGCCGTCTGCTGCGTGCCAACAAACTCGCGCGCTACTCCCAGGAAGAGAACGGTGACTGGAAGTTTTTGGTTTTCGATTCGAACTCAGACAATCCGCGCATGCCGGGCGGAGCGGTGGGCCACCGCTGGGGCAAGACTGAGGGCAAGTGGAACCTTGAGCCAAGAGATCCGACCGATGGATCGTTAATCTCGCCACAATTGTCTTTCATCGATCGTCACTCTCATTACGTCAACGTGTCGTTTCCTGAGTTCGGCTCTGACCGTGTCTTCAATCGCGGAGTGCCTGCAAAGTGGATCGAGACGACCGAAGGCGAAGTGCTCGTTACCACCGTTTACGATTTGATGATGGCCCAGTTTGGGGTCGATCGCGGGCTCGGCGGTGACTATCCAACTGACTACAACGACGAGAACCAATCGTACACGCCCGCGTGGCAGGAGAAATGGACCGGAGTCAGCAAGGAAACGGTCATAAAGTTTGCGCGCGAATGGGCGTCAACGGCAGAAAAGACCGAAGGCAAGTGTTCGGTGATCATCGGGGCAGGCGTTAACCACTGGTATCACAACAATCTGATGTACCGCTCCGCGATCACCGCACTAATGCTCTGCGGCTGTGTGGGGAAGAACGGGGGCGGACTGAACCACTACGTCGGGCAGGAGAAACTCGCGCCCGTCGCTGCCTGGTCCAACATCGCCTTTGCGAAAGACTGGATGCCGCCTTCGCGTTTACAGAATGCGCCGTCGTGGCATTACGTGCACAGCGAGCAGTGGCGGTATGAGCGCGAGTTCACTGACTATCACACCGTGCCAAATAACGGCGAGCCTGATGGTCTGGCAAGTGGTCACACTGTAGATCTGCAAGCCAAAGCCGTGCGTTGCGGCTGGCTGCCTTTCTATCCGCAATTCAACAAACCCAACAGTGAAGTTGTTCAGGACGCGGTGGCGGCAGGCGCAAGTAACGACAAGGAAATAGTTGATTATGTGGTCACCGGGCTGAAAGAAAAAACACTCTCGCTGTCGATGGAAAACCCAAGCGCCCCTGAGAACTGGCCCCGAGTCTGGTTCATCTGGCGCGGCAACGCTTTGATGGCCAGCGCCAAGGGCCATGAGTTCTTCCTCAAGCACTATCTCGGAACACATCACAACGACATAGCAACTGAGTGCGCCGAAGGCTCGGTCAACGATGTAGTGATGGATGGCAAAGGTCCGGAAGGCAAACTCGACCTGGTCGTCGATCTCAACTTTCGCATGGACACGTCGGCGCTTTATTCCGACATCGTTCTGCCGGCAGCGACCTGGTACGAAAAGGCAGACCTCAACTCGACCGACATGCATTCGTTCATTCACCCGTTATCGGAAGCCGTGCCGCCTTGTTGGGAATCCCGCAGCGACTGGGACATCTTTCGCGGGCTGGCAAAGAAGGTCAGCGAGCTTTCGGAGAAGCACTTACCGACTCCGATAAAAGATTTGGTAGCCACTCCGCTGGCACACGACACACCTGATGAGATCTCGCAAAGTGAGATCAAAGACTGGGGTAAGGGCGAGTGTGAGCCTGTTCCTGGCAAGACGATGGGCCACTTCGCGGTCGTGGAACGCGACTATCCGAATCTCTACAACCAGTTTATTTCGCTCGGACCGTTGGCCAGGAAGAACGGAATGGGCGCCCACGGTGTGAAGTATCCGATTGAGGATTTTTACGATTCAGTCGTCGAGTCGCAATCCCATCCCGTCGTCGAATGGAATGGTCAGAAGTATCCCTCATTGAAGAAAGCGGAACACGCAGCCGATTTGATCCTGCTGCTCGCGCCCGAAACCAATGGCGAACTTGCTTATCGCGCCTACCAGTTTGTCGAGAAGAAAGTCGGCTTGCCCCTTGCTGATCTGGCAGAGAAGAATCGCAACGCACGTACTTCGTACAAAGACCTGCAAGCCCAACCACGTCGGTTGCTCAACAGTCCGATCTGGTCGGGATTGACCAGTGATGGCCGCGCCTATTCGGCCTTCACGTATAACTATGAACGGCTGGTGCCCTGGCGCACGCTTACCGGCCGGCAACAGTTTTATCAGGATCACGAGGGCTATATCGCGTTCGGTGAAAATCTGCCGACCTACAAACCATCGCCGAAGCCTGCGGACTACGGAGATCTGAAATACAGCACCACGGAAGGCAAAGTGAAGGTGCTGAATTACCTGACGCCCCACGGAAAGTGGCATATCCACTCTACCTACTCCGACAACCACCGCATGATGACCCTCTCGCGCGGCTGTGAGCCGTTATGGATTAACGACGAAGACGCGATCGATCTCGGCATCAAGGACAACGACTGGGTCGAGACTTACAACGACAACGGCGTCGTCTGCACGCGCGCGGTGGTGAGCCATCGCATTCCCAAGGGCGTGTGTATTCAGTACCACTCGCCTGAGCGCACGCTGTCCGTGCCGAAGTCGCCGATGCGAGGCCACAGGCGCGCGGGCGGACACAACAGCCTGACACGCATTCGTCTGAAACCGTTGCTGATGATGGGCGGCTATGGGCAGTTTACTTATCACTTCAATTACTGGGGTCCGACGGGCGTGAACCGTGACACGTTCGTGCTGGTAAGGAAGATGGAGAAAGTCAGTTGGTAAGACGTCAGTGGTCAGTGGTCCGTTGTCAGTTGCCAGAAAACAACTGACTACTGACAACGAACAAAGGACAAAGGCATATGGACGTTCGCTTACAAATCTCGATGGTCTTTCACCTCGACAAGTGTATCGGTTGTCATACCTGCTCGATTGCCTGCAAGAACGTCTGGACCGACCGCAAGGGCGCCGAGTACATGTGGTGGAACAATGTCGAGACGAAACCAGGCACCGGCTATCCGACGGCGTGGGAAGATCAGAGCAAATACAAAGGCGGCTGGGAGCAGAAAAACGGCAAGCCCGAACTGAAGATGGGCAACCGGTCCCTGCGCGTGCTGAACCTCTTTCACAATCCGAACATGCCCCGGATGGACGACTACTACGAACCGTGGACCTACAAGTATGAGGATCTGTTCAACGCGCCGGAAGGCGCTGACCAGCCGACCGCGCGCCCGATTTCGATGGTCACGAACAGACCAATCGACATTAAGGCTGGGCCGAATTGGGATGACGATCTGAGCGGTTCACCTGTCTATGCGGCAAACGATCCGAACCTCGAAGCCTTAACGCCGGAACAGCGGGAAGAGCTTTTTGATATCGAGCGTCTCGTCTTCTTCTATCTTCCGCGTATCTGCAATCACTGCCTGAATGCCTGCTGCGTGGCGGCGTGTCCTTCGGGCGCGATCTACAAGCGTGGTGAAGACGGCATCGTGCTCATCAATCAGGAGCGCTGCCGTGGCTGGCGCATGTGCGTCACGGCCTGTCCCTACAAGAAGACTTTTTATAACTGGTCCACCGGGAAATCCGAGAAGTGCATTCTCTGTTTTCCAAGGCTTGAAACCGGTCAGGCGCCGGCGTGCTTCCATTCCTGCGTAGGCCGTATTCGCTATCTTGGCGGACTGCTCTATGACGCGGATCGAATCGTGGAAGCGATGAGCGTGCCCGACGACCAACTCGTAGACGCCCAGCGCGAGATGATTCTCGATCCGTTTGATCCGGAAGTCCGCGCAGCCGCTTTTCGCAACGGCATCGATGAGCGCACCCTCGAAGCTTGCGAGCGCTCGCCTGTTTACAAATACGTAAAGGAGTGGAAGCTGGCCCTCCCGCTGCACGCTGAATTTCGCACGCTGCCGATGCTTTTCTATGTGCCACCGTTACTGCCGGTAATGGCCAAAACTGATGACGGCGTCTACGACTCATCGAACGAAGAGCTGTTTAGTCCGATCGAGAAGGCGCGTCTGCCGATGGAATATCTCGCGCGCTTGTTCGCGGCGGGAAATATCGAGCCCGTACGCCTCGCCCTGAAGAAGCAGTACGCAATTCGACTGTTCAAACGCTTGGAGACAGTCGGCGACATGGACCCGGAAGTGGTCAAGCAGGCTCTGGCTGAGGTTGATTGTTCTGAAGCTGAGGCGGAACAGATCTATCGCCTGACGTCTTTGGCGACAGTGGAGGACCGCTACGTCATTCCGCCCATGCATCGTGAAGAAGCGATGCAGATGCTCAATGACGATGTGCTGGCGGACAAAGGCGAGGCGGGCTTCGGTTTCCGCGAAGCGCCGGCACGCGGAGCGTGAGAAAAACAATAGGCAGAAGGCAGAGAAGATGGCAATGAGATCGATCTACGAAATCCTGGCTGACCTGCTCGACTATCCGGTCGCGGACTGGCAGTCGCGATGCCATGAATGCAAAGAACTGCTGACTGCCGAGAGCGAATCACTCGCGGGCCAATTCTCCTTGTTCGCAAGCGAGACTGAAAGGCTTTCGCTTTCTGAACTTCAGGAACTGTATACGCGCACTTTTGATCTAAGTCCCGTGTGCGCGCTCGATATTGGCTATCACCTGTTCGGCGAGAACTACAAACGCGGCGTTTTTCTGGCGAATCTTCGTGAGACGGAAGCGCCATTTGATTTGGGTCAGGAGCATCAACTGCCGGATTACCTGCCGGTGTTGTTGCGCCTGTTGACCAAGCTCGATGAAGAAGAGCTGCGCGCCGCGCTAATTGTGGATTGCTTGATTCCGGCGCTGGACAAAATGTTGAAGACTTTGAGCGAAGGTGACAATTTTTACAGACATCTTATTGCCGCGGTCAATACGGTACTAGAGTCAGAGGCTGGCGCTTATCCAGCAACGATTCAGCGAGCGCATTTGCCGATTCTTCAAGCTGCCTTCAACGCGAAAACGAATACTGATCTGTTTTGAGGCCATCATCATGCTCGACAATCTCTTCTACATTATTTTCCCCTACGCAGCCCTCACGCTCGCCATAGTGGTGACGGTGCAGCGTTATTTCAAACGCGGCTTCACGTATTCCAGCTTGTCGTCACAGTTTCTTGAGAGCGATGAACTGTTTTACGGCTCGGTACCGTGGCACATCGGGATCATGGTAGTTCTGTTGGGCCACGTCATAGGCTTTGCCATTCCCAGACAAGTGCTCTGGTTCAATGGTGTGCCAGCGCGTCTCTATGTGCTTGAGGCCACCGGACTGTTGTTTGGGCTGCTGGCCCTGGTTGGAATTGTCAGTCTTATCGTGCGGCGCTTCACGTCCCCTCGGATTCGCGCTGTCACGTCATGGATGGACGTGATCGTGCTACTGGTTTTGTTGGTCCAGGTAGTCCTGGGCGTTTATACGGCAGTGTTCTATCGCTGGGGATCGTCGTGGTATGCCACGTCGGCTGTGCCGTACTTGCGCTCGCTCTTCACCTTGCAACCCGATTTGACAATGATTGCACCGCTGCCGTTGGCGGTTAAGCTACACATACTAAACGCTTACGTCTTCCTGGCGATTTTACCGTTCTCGCGTTTGGTCCACATGCTCGTCGTTCCCATTCATTACTTGTGGCGTCCTTATCAGCTGGTGATCTGGAACGGAGACCGGCGCAAGCTTCGGGGACAAGCACCCCGGCCCAAACCGAAAACCGTTGAGACGACAGTTCCTGTAACGGGAGACGCCGTGGTAGCCACTCGTCCGGTTGTCACGGGATAAGAAAATGAGTTTGCGAACGGCAACAATCGTCTCGTTGATAGTCACGCTGATCGGCGTGGCCGTGGTCTGGCAAGGCTCAAACTTTCGCGGCCTCGGAAATCAGCAGGGCTATCAACCGGCCCAGCCGATCAACTTCTCGCACAAGGTCCACGCAGGGGACAATCAGATTCAGTGCTTGTACTGTCACTCGTCCGCGGACAAGTCGAAAGTGGCTGGCATCCCGGCGGCAGGGACGTGCATGAATTGCCACGCGAAGATTCTTCCGGACTCACCCGAGATCCAAAAAGTAACGATGGCGCTGGCGCAGAACAAGCCTATCGAATGGGTGAAGGTCAATGATCTGCCCGACCATGTTGCATTCAATCACAGTCGCCACGTCACGGCTGGCGTGAAGTGCCAGACGTGTCATGGAGCAGTAGAAACGATGGATCGGGTTGAGCAGTTCGACGCTCTCTCAATGGGCATGTGCGTGGCCTGCCATCGCACGCATCGAGAAGTGACGCTTGACGAAAACGGACGACCTACCGTCACCAAGGAAACTACGCCTAAAAGACTAATGGCCTCGACGGATTGCTCTGTATGCCATCACTGAAAACAGTGATGAGTAATGAGTGATGAGTGATGAGTAACGGACAGAAACTTTGGCAGATATTTCGAGAGCAGGATAGGTACGGCAAGCCGGTTGACTTGTCGACCAAGAGTCCCGTTGCTGGAGTATCTCGTCGCACGTTTCTTGAGGTACTGGGTTATTCATCGGCGGCGCTGGCATTGAGCGGTTGTCGCGCACCGGAGCAGAGGATCGTCCCATCCCTTAGGCAGTCGGTTGAGTTCACACCCGGCGTAGCCAGTTGGTTTGCTTCCGTTTGTGGTGGATGCAGCGCGGCGTGCGGCGTGCTTGTGAAAGTGCGCGATGGCCGGCCGATTAAGCTTGAAGGTAATCCTGATCATCCGCTGTCACAGGGCGGTCTCTGCGCCCTCGCTCACGGCATGGTCTTTGGTTTGTATGACCCAGAGCGATTGAGGCAGCCGCACATTGGATCGCAGCCCACTACCTGGGAAGAGATCGATAAGGAGATCGCCCAGAAACTGGCGGCCATCAAACAATCTGGCGGCAGAGTCCGTGTGCTGACGGGACCAATTACCGGGCCAATCTCGCTGGAGACGATTCAGAAATTCCTGTCCCAGTTCAGCGACGCGAAACACATTACTTACCAGCCAGTTTCAACGGACGCGATTAGGCAGGCGCATGTGCGTTCGCATGGCGTCAGCGCCATTCCTTCTTATCTATTCGACAAAGCGGGCCTGGTAATTAGCTTCGGCGCGGACTTCCTCGGGACATGGATTTCGCCAGTGCAGTTCACGCGTGGTTATGCCAAGGCGCGCAGTCTACAGAACGGCGAGCGTGAGATGTTGAGGCACGTGCAGTTTGAATCGCGCATGTCATTGACGGGCAGCAATGCAGACACACGCGTAAGGATTTCACCAATCGAAGAAACTCTGGCGCTGCTCTACCTGGCCAAGCTTGTAGCAGCGGAAGGCGCGTCCGCATTGCCGGTTACTCAACAACTCGCCGGCTTTGACCCAATGCGTTTGAATCAAAAAGCGCGTGATGCCGTTGAACGAGTAGCCAAAGACGCGATGAAGCATCGCGGAAATGTTCTTATTGTCAGCGGCTCGGACGACCCTGATGTGCAGCACCTTGTGAACTTAATCAACCACGTTGTGGTGAGTTACGGAAACACCATTGACCTTGCCGCATCGTCTGCGAGTAACCAAAGCAGTGATCAGGAGATGGTCGATCTTGTACGCGAGATGGAGGCAGGCGAGATCGCGGCGTTGATAGTGTCTGGCGTGAATCCAGCCTACGACTACTTCGACGCTCAAACGTTTAGTAACGGCATGCACAAGGTGCCGCTGAAGATCTCGCTCAACTCAAATCTGGACGAAACATCTTCAGTCGCCGACTATGTTTGTCCGCAAAGTCATTTTCTGGAAGCGTGGGACGACGTCGAACCAGTGCGCGGCACCTTCAGTGTCAATCAGCCAACCATCGCACCGTTGTTTCAGACGCGAGCCTTTCAGGAGAGTCTGCTGCGTTGGAACGGCGACAGTCGCAGTTTCTACGATGTGCTCAGACAGTCCTGGCGCGAAAAGCTTTTCGCGCAACAGAAGCAGTACGCGAACTTTGATGAGTTTTGGGATCAAACGCTCCAGAAGGGTGTCTTCAGTTCAGCTTCAGCACAATTCGCTATTCCGGCGTTCAAAGCAGACGGACTTAACGATGCCATTGCAAGACTCAGTTCCTTATCTAATGAAACGCCGAACGGCCTAAGTTTAGCGCTCTATCAGAAAGTTTCGATTCGTAACGGTCAATACGCCAACAATCCGTGGCTGCAAGAGCTACCCGATCCCATCACCAAGATTACCTGGGACAACTATGCGAGTGTCTCGCCGCATTACGCCGAGACGGCCGGTTTGGAAGAGGGACGCGTCGTGCGCATTACGAAGGGGGCGACTTCAATTGAGCTGCCGGTGCACATTCAACCCGGTCAGCATGATGACGCGGTGGCGATCGCGCTTGGTTATGGCCGCACGCAGTCTGGCAAGGCCGGTGATAACGTGGGCGCCAATGCTTATCCTTTCGTTGCCTTTAGTGGTGCGACCTTCCGTTACAACACAGAAGCCAAACTCGAAAAGACATCGCGAAGAATCGAGTTTGCTCAGAGCCAGACCAAAGACTCACAGGAAGATCGACGCCTGGTCCGCGAACTCTCACTTGCCGAATACGCCGAAGGCAATGAGGAACATGAAACTGAACACGGCAGTTTGTGGTCGCCTCACGACTATCCCGAACACAAATGGGGTCTGGCCGTCGACCTTAACGCCTGCGTTGGTTGTTCGGCATGCGTGGTGAGCTGTCAGGCAGAAAACAACGTCCCGGTTGTGGGCAGAGACGAAGTCCGTCGCCGTCGCGAAATGCATTGGATCAGAATCGATCGCTACTTTGAAGGCGACCACGAAGATCCGAAAGTCTTCTACCAGCCGGTAATGTGCCAGCAGTGTGACAACGCTTCGTGCGAGAGTGTGTGTCCGGTGCTGGCCACAGTCCACAGTAGCGAGGGCCTGAACATGCAGGTTTACAACCGCTGCGTGGGCACGCGCTATTGCGAGAACAACTGTCCCTACAAGGTGCGTCGATTCAACTGGTTCGAGTACCCGCATGACGATCCGATAGCTAATCTGGCGCTCAATCCGGATGTCACGGTACGCAGTCGTGGGGTGATGGAGAAATGCACCTTCTGCGTCCAGCGCATTGAAGAGGTGAAGATCAAGGCGCGCAACGAAGGTCGTCCTATCAAGGACAACGAGATTCAGCCCGCCTGTCAGCAGAGCTGTCCCGCGAACGCAATCATCTTCGGCGATTTGACTGACTTGAAGAGCCGTGTGGCCCAACTGAAAAAGAGCGGGCGCAATTACACGCTGCTGGATGAGCTGAATCTGCGGCCGCCGTTGAGCTATCTGGCGAAGGTACGAAACAGTGAGGAGGTTTGAGAGGGACATCCTAGGAACCTCGACATAGGACGATGGCTGTATCAGTTAAAGAAATCAACGAAGCGGAACGAGAACCCGCGACCTTCGAAATCGCGCATCCCGTCTATTCGAAGCTGCGCACTCCTCTTATTCTGGGTCATAAGTCGAATGCCGAAGTGACGCGAGACATCTGCCAACTACTCGACCCTAAGCCGGGCCGCGGTTGGTGGATCAGCCTCAGTGTTTCACTTGTGTTGCTCGCGGTGGGCGTCGTGGCAACGGTTCATACCGTGAATACGGGCATTGGTACATGGGGCTTGAACCGGACCGTCGGCTGGGCTTTCGATATTACGAATTTTGTCTTCTGGATCGGCATTGGGCATGCGGGCACGTTCATCTCGGCCATCCTGTTTCTCTTCAATCAAAAGTGGCGTACGTCGGTCAATCGCTCGGCGGAAGCGATGACTCTGATCGCGGTGATGTGCGCGGGACTATTTCCGATCATTCACATGGGCCGCCCGTGGTTGTTCTATTGGGTGCTGCCTTATCCCAACACGCGCGGCACCTTGTGGGTGAATTTCCGTTCGCCCCTCTTGTGGGACTTCTTCGCCATCTCGACCTACTTCATCATCTCCGCCGTGTTTTGGTATCTCGGCCTGGTGCCGGATCTAGCAACTGTGCGCGACCGCACCAAGTCAAAGTTGCGCAGAGCATTCTATCAAGTCCTCAGTCTTGGCTGGAACGGATCGAATCGTACCTGGTCCAGATACGAAACGGTTTACGCTGTGCTCGCCGGACTCGCGACGCCCCTGGTTATCTCAGTTCACAGCATCGTCAGTTTTGACTTTGCCACTTCGCTGATACCGGGCTGGCACTCGACGATCTTTCCTCCTTACTTCGTTGCTGGCGCCGTGTTCTCAGGCTTCGCGATGGTCATGACGCTGATGATCCTCGTGCGCAGCCTGATGCATCTGGAGGATTACATCACACGCCAGCACCTGGAAAACATATGTAAAGTCGCGCTGCTCACCGGCTCGATCGTGGGCTTGGCCTATATCACAGAGATTTTCACCGGATTCTACAGCGGTAATCCCAACGAGATCTTTCTGATCATCAACCGTGGCCTTGGTCCATATGCGTGGGCCTACTGGATTATGTTTAGCTGCAACGCGCTTTTGCCGCAGCTCTTCTGGTTCAAGAAACTGCGCACCTCGATTCCAGCGATCTTCATCCTTTCGATCTTGATCAATGTCGGCATGTGGTTTGAGCGATTCGTGATCATCGTGACATCGCTCCATCGCGACTTCCTGCCGTCGAGTTGGGCCATGTACACGCCGACGATCACGGAAGTCGGCTTGCTGGTTGGCAGCTTCGGATTGTTCTTTACGATGTTCCTGATCTTTCTTCGACTCTTCCCGGTGATCTCAATCAATGAAGTGAAGGGAGTGCTCCGCTATGGCAAACATTGAGAGCGCGAAACGATTCACTGCCGCCTTCTTCGAGCGGGAAGAGGATCTGATTGCCGGGGCGGCTGAAGCTCGAATGGCAGGCTTTGAAGTTTACGACGTTTATACGCCGTTCCCGGTTCACGGCATGGATCGGGCAGTGGCGTTACCGCCGTCACGTCTGACCTGGATCGCCTTTCTCGCCGGCGCATTGGGTTTGGTTTTCGGGTTGACGTTGCAGGTTTGGACCTCGGCATATGACTGGCCACTGAATGTTGGCGGCAAGCCATTCAATTCGTTTCCACTATTCATTCCCGTGACGTTCGAGTTGACCGTCCTGTTCTCGGGCCTGATTGCGATTGGGGTGCTATTTGCGCGCAATCGCATGTGGCTGTTCAGTAAGCGGAAAGTCTTTGAGCGCGTGACCGACGATCGCTTCGTGCTGGTGCTGAAACAATCCGATGCTTCATTCGATATTGACAAAGCAGCTCGCCTGTTCGCTCGTCACAACGCGATCAATGTCGTCGAAGGAGACGAGTTCGTATGAGGAGGATGCTCACATGGTTGGTGGTGGTCCTGCTGCCGGTTGTTGTGATTGGCGGCGTGCGGCTTATGAGCCGCGATGTCGCCGTCCGAAATCGCGAGTGGCCCACGCAGATGCAGTACTCGCCCGCTTACCTTTCACAGACTGCGAACCCGGTGCTGCCAAATCAGATGACTGAACAACCGCCGGTACCAGGCACGGTGCCACGAGGCTTCAAACCATTTCACTACGGGCCTGATCAGGCAGAAGCGGATCGCGCAGGCCGCGAGTTGAACAATCCGTTTCAGCCCACTTCCGAAAATCTTGCCCGCGGCCAATATGTTTTCTCGAATTACTGCGTGGCCTGTCATGGCGCAACGGGTGCGGGCGACGGTCCGATGATTCCGAAGTATCCGAATCCACCTTCATACCACATTGAGAACTCGAAGAGTCTGCCCGATGGTGCGATGTTTCATGTGATTACGCTGGGCCGAAACAACATGCCATCGCATGCAGCACAAGTGTCAGCAGACGATCGCTGGAAGTTGATTCTTTACATTCGCAAGTTGCAGGGTAAATAGGAAGACTTCACCAAAGAGGACGCAGGGCGACACACAGGCTCATGAAGGACAAAAACTTTATCACTGGCCGCGAACAGAAACTTCTCTTTGTCATGCTTGGCATCGGGGTGATTGGGTTCGCCGTGGGCCTTTACACAAACGACCCGCGCCTCTGGCCCAGCTTTCTGCTCAATGCATTCTTCTTTCTTACGCTCGCGCTGGGCGCTGCTGTTTTCATCAGCATCAATCACGTGGCGAATGCGGGCTGGGGTACTGCTATCCGTCGCGTGCCCGAAGCAATGATGAACTACTTGCCGCTGGGCTCGTTGGCAATGCTCATACTCTTCTTCGGGCGCAACAACCTCTACGAAGGACTACGCACCTTCTTCGAGTACAACGGCAAGCCGATGGCGTTCAAGAACGGCTGGCTCAGCACGCCGTTCTTCTTCTCGCGCATGGCGGTCTTTCTCGGCCTCTGGGTGCTGTTCGCGTGGTTGATCAAGAGAGAATCTAGGCGGCAGGATCTTGATGGAAATCTAGATCATACAAGCAAAGCTAAAAAGTACGCGGCGATCTTTCTCGCAGTCTTCGCCCTGACTTTCACCTTCGCCAGCTTTGATTGGTTGATGTCAATCGAGCCACTTTTCTACAGCACCATCTATGCATTTTACGCCATTTCCGGTTTATTGCTCAGCGGACTCGCCTCGATCACCGTCCTCGTGATTCTGTTGCGACGGCGCGGCTTTCTGCCGGAGGTCAATGAAACCCACCTGCACAATCTCGGCAAACTTGTTTTCGGGTTTTCCACCTTCTGGGCTTACATCTGGCTATGCCAATACATTCTGATCTACTACGCGAACCTGCCAGAAGAAACTATCTATTACCTGCGCCGAATGGAGACGCCGGGTTGGAAGGCGCTTTTCTTTCTGAACATCTTTCTCAACTGGCTTATACCCTTTGCCCTCTTGCTGTCACGAGGTGCCAAGCGCAGCGAAGGGTGGCTGCTGTTGGCCTGTGGGATTGTCTTGGTCGGCCACTGGTTCGATCTTTACCAGATGATCTTTCCGGCGTTTGAGCATCCAGCGATGATTGGCTTAGTCGATGTGGCGATGGTGATTGGGTTTGCTTCGCTGTTCCTGCAATCATTCGCTAATGGTCTGCGAAAGAGCGCCTTGGTGCCTCAGAACGATCCTTATCTTGCCGAAAGCCTGTGGCAAGAACCTCGTCAAGTGCCGAATCCGCTGGCCTGGACGAGCGACATGAAGCGCGCGTTGGCTCTGTCCACCATCGGCTTTACCATCACATTCGCAGTGTGGGGAATGATAGGAGCGCTGGCGCCGAAGTTTCGCGAGATGTATCAACTGTCGCCAGTGCAGACGTCGATGTTGATTGCAATTCCGGTGTTGCTCGGGTCGGTCGGCCGACTGCCCGTGGGCATACTCGCAGACAAATACGGTGGTCGCATCGTCTTCGGTCTCTTGCTGCTCTTCTGTTTCTTGCCGGCGTTTGGCGTGAGCCTAACGACCTCTTATTTGTCACTGGTCGCCTGGGGATTCCTGATCGGTTGCGCGGGCACGAGTTTCTCAGTCGGTGTGGGGTTTACCTCGAAGTGGTTTCCGGCTGAGCAACAGGGTACCGCACTGGGGATCTACGGCATGGGCAATATTGGTCAGTCGATTGCTGTAATCGGCGCACCCGCATTGGTGGCCTTTACCGGAAATTGGCGCATCCCTTTCTGGGTGTTCGGTACGTTGGCGGCGATCTTCGGAATTTTGTTTCTGCAGTTCGCTCGCAACGCGCCAGTCAAGACTGAGCCGAAAGGGTTTCACGAGTATTTCGGCATATTCAAACGCGAGCCGCTGGCGTGGGTATTGTCGTTGTTCTACTTTCTGACATTTGGTGGTTTCGTTGCGCTTGGAATTTATCTGCCGACGTTGCTCAAGGACATCTTTGGGTTGACGCCTACGGATGCCGGCGCGCGCGTCGCTGGCTTTGTGGTCATGGCGACGATCATGCGTCCCGTTGGAGGCTGGCTGGCGGATCGCTACGGAGGCACTTATGTACTGTCGCTCGTCCTGGGAGGCATTACGGTGCTCGCCCTTGGCCTGACTTCCGGCGCGATCTTGGTTTTCACTGTCGGGGCGTTGGGCACGGCTGCGATGCTGGGCTTGGGTAATGGTGCCGTCTTCAAACTGGTTCCCCAATATTTCCCGCGCGAAACGGGCACCGTCAGCGGTCTCGTGGGCGCGGCTGGTGGACTCGGTGGCTTCTTTCCGCCGTTGGTCGTCGGCATCATCCGCAGTCAAACAGGCTCGTACGCGCTCGGTTTCATTCTGCTATCGTGCTTCGCCATGAGCTGTTTTGCTGTCAATTACCTGGTTTTCTTTCGGCGCCGAACAAGCGCGCGCGAAGTCCTAACAGCTGAATGAAAAGCTTAAGGACCATCTTCGATTTTATGGTATTGAAGAAGGTCTTATTGGCAGACTAGAGGTGTTGACCGAAGAGCTTGTGATGAACAGCGTAATGAACCTTGATGACTCAACACCGCGGTCGACGCGCTCCGTTGCGAGTTCTTTGAAAGACGAAGTTAGGGACTTGTCACCCGCCTATTTTGCAATGGTTATGGCCACTGGAATTGTTTCCATCGCCGGCCACCTGCTAGGAATGAGGCTGGTTGCGATTCTGCTCTTTTGGCTCAACATTGCCGCCTACGTGGTTTTGTGGGTGCTGAGCGTACTGCGCCTAAGTTTGTATCCGCGTCAGTTCCTCAGCGATCTGATCGATCATCAGCGTGGTCCGGGCTTTTTCACGGTTGTGGCAGCCTCGTGTATTCTCGGTAGCCAGTTCCTGCTGATTTCAGGAAGCCTATGGTTAGCCATCATTCTTTGGATTGTTGGAATCATCCTCTGGGTAGGTCTGACCTACACCATCTTTGCAGCTTTCACTATCAAGGAGAATAAACCCCCTTTGGATGAAGGCATTAGCGGGGCGTGGTTACTGGCTGTCGTGGCCACGCAGTCGATCGCCGTTCTGAGTGCACTGATAGCCTCACGCTGGCAACAACCATTTCGGCTGGAGACAAACTTCTTTGCGCTGTCGATGTGGTTGTGGGGCGGCATGCTATACATCTGGATGATCTCATTGATCTTTTACCGTTATACGTTCTTCAAGTTTTCACCGGGCGATTTGTCTCCACCCTATTGGATCAACATGGGCGCCATGGCCATCTCGACATTAGGTGGCTCGCTGCTGATCATTAATGCGCCTGATGCTCCTTTTCTGCGATCGCTGCTGCCGTTTCTGAAAGGCTTCACCGTCTTCTATTGGGCTACGGGAACCTGGTGGATTCCCATGCTTGCCGTGCTTGGCGCTTGGCGCTACGTTGCTCAGCGGTTCCCTTTGAGGTATGACCCGTTGTACTGGGGAGCGGTCTTCCCGCTGGGTATGTACACCGTAGGCACATTCAGAATGGCTCAGGCGATGGAGCTGGATTTTCTTTATTTTATTCCGCGCTACTTTGTATATATCGCACTCCTGGCGTGGTTGGCAGCTTTCGCCGGTCTGCTCTTCCGACTCGGGGGAGGATTGCTCGGCTTCGTTCATAAACGAGGAAGGTTGGCTGTTTAGAGTGAAGCGCGTGAACTTTTCAAGGATAATTGTCTTGGCGATCGCGACTATGTTTTGCTGCGCGGGCTGGTGCGGATCAGCGGCCGCGCAATCGCCCGTTGACTCGCGCCAAGACTTGCAGCAACGCGGGAAGCAACTGGAGTTGCAATTGGAAGCGATGCGCACGGAAGTGATGAAGTTGAAGGGTGCGCTCGCGGAAGACCCGACTACAAAGGTTGGAGAAACCGAGCGCTATTACAAAAACGACCCGGCGAAAAAATATCTAAAGTATGCGGCCCATTACAGTGTAATCAGGAAGGCGTTAACGACGCTGTTCAATTTTCCCAAAGGAATCGCCTACGACAGCAAGGGGAATTTATCTATTGCAGACATGAACAACCATTGCATCCGCAAATTGTCATCCTATGGAATCGTAACCACATTTGCGAAATAGCTTCTTAATTGGATCCGGTGCGGTTTGTGGAGGGCTACCAATCGATAATGCGAACGAACTACAAGCCCAGCGAATACTATGGCCGCGCGCTCGAATGTCTGAAGCGAATTTTCAGTGGACGGGCCGGTGTCGCACGAAATCACCAGGCGCGACGTTGAGCGTTTCCAATCGTCCCTTCGAGGCAAGGAAACTAGGCGATATACCCCGCGCAAGGGCGCGACGGTAAATCGGTATATCTATCTCTTGTCGGCAATCTTTTCACGGGCTGCAGTCGACGAGATAGTGGACTTTAACCCATGCAGCAAGTTTGAACAGGAACCAGAGACAAAAAGAGAGCGTTATCTGATGCCTGCCGAACGGACCAAGCTAATGCAGAAGCTAGTGGATGACCTCGAATACCTTCGTTCGCCGGTTGAAGTATCTCTCGGAACCGGAGTCCGAAAAATCACGGAGCTCCTAAAACTAAGAATAGAGAACGTGAATTTCAGCGGATTGTCCATCTTTCGTCCCGCAAACGGGCGAGACGTGGAAGTAAGGCCCAACTGGTTTTTGCTCGTGGACACTAAGGGGAAAGGTCCTCGTCACCGAGTGATGCCGATGAACAGTCAGGTGCGAGCCGCGTTGTCGAAAGTCATTCGTGACAGGAAGGGCGGGCGAGTATTTGACTATGCCCATACGGCAGTAAGCGCGAGCACTCTCCGAAGGGGATTTACGGAAGCCTGTAACCGAGCCGGTATTCCATTTGGCCAGAACGTGGAAGGTGGACTGACTTGGCATGACCTGCGACGCACGTTCGCGACCGAGTTGCGTGGGAGACAAGTACACGAGTACGACATCTCCGATCTGTTGGGCCACACGATTCAAAGTGTTACTGGGACTTACGCGCGAAGCACACCAGAAGCTTTGGAGGAGGCGGTGAAGAGGCTCGTAGAACCGAGAGGTTCTGTTATCAAGTTCAAAAGGAAGGCTAGCTGAAAAAAGTGTCACCATCTTAGCCCCATCGATATTTCGGGTGCTGAGATGATGTTAGGGCTAAGACGATGGAAGTCGTTGTAATAGTAAGACTAATAATGGTGCCGAGGGCGGGAGTCGAACCCGCACGTCCTTACGGACAACGGATTTTAAGTCCGTAGCGTCTGCCATTCCGCCACCCCGGCATGGGCGCCAAGATAACACGGCGAATATACGCGTCACAATCGGTGCGATCGGGTGCGTGCTGCTAGTATAGAGTTCATCTTTAACTTGTCGGCACCGCGAGGCTGCAACCTAAAGGTTGAACTCTGAACTTCCGGCCTCACCATGAACCAGTACCGATTAGGGGCGCGTGTGCAGATACTCCAGGCCGCCCGTGGTGATGCCTGGGATCCCCAGGGAAGGACCCCCTCGCCCGTCGTGATGCCTGGGATCCCCAGGGAAGGACACCCCTATAATAGTGATCACGAGAATGGTAAGATTCCAGTCTGACCAAACAAGACCTTGAACAATGGCGGGGATCATGACTGAAGAACAGGAAGTATTCCTGGAGCACATCCAGAAGAAGGGCCTCAAACGCACAGCCCAGCGCGACCTTATCCTGGATGTTTTCCTGCGGACTGAAGAACACTTGTCCAGTGAAGATCTCTACCAGTTAGTGCACAAGGAAGACGCTACCATTGGCCAAACCACCGTATACCGCACCCTCAAACTCCTGGCCGAAGCCGGCCTGGCGCGTGAAGTTCGTTTCGGGGATGGTCTGACTCACTACGAACATAACTATAAGCATCAACACCATGACCACATGATCTGTTCCAACTGTGGCAAGATCATTGAGTTCTTCTCCGCCGAACTCGAAGCCATTCAGGATGCTATGGCGGCAAAACACAAGTTTCAGGTGGAACAACATCTACTTAGAATTATCGGCACCTGCGCCGATTGTCGCCGGGCAAAACGTGAAGCCGAAAAACAGGCAGGGAAGTCTCGAGAACAGATCAGTTCCGGATCTGTCCGATCAACGCGACAGTAATTTAAAAGGACAATCGCTACCACGTCATCCATGCCCAAAGGGAGATAAGCTGAACAAACTGAAAAGAAAAAGTGTAATTAAGGGGTGGGGTCCCACAACCTTGTGTCTGCTGGGGCCCCTGCTTTTTATAGCTTGCCCAAGGAGTGCTCCGCCCGATGGTGGAAACGTCGGCGTCTCCACTCGTCCGGCCAATGCGCCTGCAGTCGTGCCCGGTGCGGTGGCCTTCAACGGCGAGCGAGCCCTGGTGCACGTGCGCAAACAGGTGGAGATTGGACCACGCCCACCTGGTTCCGCTGAGCTGGCCAAAACGCGTGAATACATCGTGAACGAGTTGAAGTCCTACGGTCTAACTGTTTCGACTGACGAATTCGTCGCGTCCACCCCTTTGGGTGAGAAGAAGATGGCCAATATCACCGCGGAAATTCCCGGCGAGTCCAAAGACGTTGTTATTCTCGGTAGCCATTACGACACAAAGTTTTACAAGGACATGCATTTCGTCGGAGCGAACGATCCCGGCGCATCGGTAGGGACTTTGATTGAGCTGGGACGTGTGCTGCAAGGTAATGGACGGAAACCGAAGTTTACCCTCTGGCTCGTATTCTTTGACGGTGAGGAATCCTTCTGCGAGGGATGGGACGAATGCGGAAAACCAGGAGCGCCGGATAACACCTACGGCAGCCGGCACTATGTGTCCGCGCTCAGAGAAAAGAGCCAGTTAGACCGGGTGCGTGCGCTTATTCTTTTGGACATGATCGGATACAGCAAACTCGAGCTGGGCCGCGACACGCTGAGCACCAAATGGCTGCAGGATGTCATCTGGCAAACTGCTCGCGAAATAGGATACGGCTCAGTGTTCGTGGATCGTCCGGAGGGAGTCGGCGGAGATGATCACGAGCCGTTTCTAAGGGCTGGCGTAGACGCTGTGGACATCATTCAGCTCAACGACTATCCATACTGGCACACGCCCGAAGACACGATAGACAAGGTATCGGCGCGCAGCATGAAGATCGTCGGCGATGTTGTGGTGGCCAGCCTGCCTCGCGTTGAGCAACGCCTCTTGAGTAAGAGTCGATGAAACGAGTAGCCGTGATTCCAGGTGACGGGATTGGACCGGAAGTGGTTGCTGAGGCTGTGCGTTTGCTCGAGGCGCTGCGGGCATCGCACGACGTCCAGCTTGAATTAGTCCACTTCGATTGGGGTGCGGAGAAGTTTCTCAAAGAAGGTGTGGGTTTGCCTGCCGGCGCGCTGGAGATGCTCTCCCAGGAGTTTCATGCAATTCTCGCAGGGGCCTTTGGTGATCCGCGGTTTACTTCCAATCAACATGCTGAAGAAATCCTGTTGGGGATGAGGCGTGGCCTGGATCTCTACATCAATTTACGCCCTGTTCGACTGCTCGATTCACGCCTGACTCCACTCAATAACCGCACAGTTAAAGACATAGATTTCGTCTTCTTCCGTGAGAACACCGAGGGCGCTTATTGCGGAGCCGGTGGCTTTCTTAAAAAAGGAACTGATGACGAGATCGCTACGCAGGAGGAACTGAACACTCGTTGCGGAGTGGAACGCATTATCGTGGCTGCGTTCGAGTACGCGCGCGCTCAAGGTCGTAAGCGCGTTACGATGGCCGATAAATCAAACGTACAGCGATTTGGAGGCGATCTGTGGCAGAGAGTCTTTAAGGATGTGAGCGGCCGTTATCCGGAGATTGAGGCTAACCACCAGTACGTTGACGCAATGGCTATGTTCATGGTGCTGGATCCTGCGCAGTACGATGTGATTGTCAGCAACAATCTTTTCGGCGACATCCTCACTGACATCGGCGCGGCGATTCAGGGTGGGCTGGGCCTGGCCGCTTCGGGTAACATTCATCCGGGGAGGGTTTCGTTGTTTGAGCCAGTGCATGGAAGCGCGCCGCCGCTCGCAGGCAAAGGTGTCGCGAACCCGATCGGGGCGATACTCACTTCCGCAATGATGTTAGAGTACCTGGGTTATCCCGAAGCCGGAAAAGCGATTGAAGCTGCCGTCCGCGGCGCGGTTTCAGAAAACGAGACCACGCAAGATCTCGGCGGTGCCCTCTCCACGAAACAGGCGGGCGACGCAATCCTTCGCCGGCTTGTTTAGGCATAGTCGAAACGAAGAGGAACGATCCACGAAGTTACACGAAAAAACACTAAGGAAACGTTTCGTGTCAGTTCGTGTGATTTAGTGGATCGTTTTCCTTACTGAGAGAAAACTCGCTCCCCTGGTCTGTTACACTCACCAATCTTGCTAGTACCAACTCTTACAGCCGAAATTATCGCGATCGGTTCGGAATTGTTGGCCCCCGATCGCACCGACACGAACAGCCTCTGGCTCACTGAAAAACTCAATAGCATCGGCATCGAAGTGAAGCTGAAGACCATCGTCGGCGACGACGACTCGCGTCTGGAGGAAACCATCAAAGACGCGGTCAAACGGTCTCGAGTCGTGATCACCACCGGCGGCCTCGGACCAACGGAAGATGACATCACCCGCAAGGTAGCGGCGCGGGCTCTTGGTCGACGGTTGTTTCTGGATGAGGCCGTGCTGGAAGAAATTCGGAAGCGCTTCCAGAGTTTTGGGCTCACGATGCCGGAACGAAATTCCCGGCAGGCGATGGTTATTGAGGGCGCAGGGGTGCTCGACAACCCGCATGGTACCGCCCCGGGTCTGCTGATGGAGCACGATGAAACGTCAATCGCCCTTTTGCCCGGCCCTCCCAGAGAAATGCGTCCGATGTTCGAGAATCATGTGCAACCAAGGCTCGAGTCAAAGGCGGGACACTTGCGTGTAATCCGTCGCGTGTTGCGGGTGGCGGGAATGGGAGAGTCGGCGGTCGACGAGAGGATCGCGCCTATTTACACTCGCTACACCAATCCTCAAACCACGATTCTCTTCAACAAGAGTGAAATTGAGGTTCAGCTTACGGCCCGCGGTCGCACGGAAGCAGAAGCTGAGACGCTGCTGGACAAGGTGTCCGCCGAGCTTGAAGAGGAATTGGGCCACTCCATCTTCGCGTTTCGAGGAGAGAAAATGGAGGAGATAGTCGGTCTGCGACTAACTGTAGGAGGCTATACCATCGCCGTTGCAGAGAGTTGTACTGGTGGTCTGATCGCCGAGCGTCTCACGGACGTTGCCGGCTCATCCCGTTACTTCATCGAAGGCGTCGTGGCTTACGCGAATGAGTCGAAGACAAAAACGATCGGTGTGAAGCCCCTGCTGTTGCGCGAACACGGAGCGGTGAGCGCGCCGGTAGCTGAAGCGATGGCCAAAGGGATTCGCAAACGGGCGGGAACAGACTTTGGCCTTGCGGTGACAGGAATTGCGGGTCCGGGAGGAGGAACCGAGGAGAAGCCTGTGGGCCTGGTTTACATCGCGCTCGCCAGCGAAGTTAAAACGGAGCATCGCAAGTTGATGCTTCCCGGTGATCGTCACCTGATCCGCTGGCGTGCCTCCCAGGCAGCGCTAGATTTACTGCGAAGGAGATTGATTTAACAAGTCCTACGAATTTTTAGTTTCGATCGATTCCTTTAGAAGCTAGTTCTGCCTGTCAGCGCGCCACGGTTATCATGGGATGGTGACGCGCTTAGTACCGCTGAACGTTCCTCCGGCATAAGTACCTCCAGCAGCCAGCGCTGACGGCGATCCCGAAGTTGAATTGTTGAAGTTCACGATCACACTGCCGGATGCTCCTGGCGCCAGAGTGCCCAATCCCTGTGGCAGCGGCGTGCCACTCGTGGTTCCCAATTTCGCGACGGTCAACGTCACGTTGTTGGCGGGAAGAGAACCGATGTTCTGGACTGTGATCGCGCCGACAACAGTCGAAGCACCTGTACGGCTAAGAGATGAAGTCACTACTAGTCTCACGAAAGTGCAGGGGGTTGGGCCGGCCGTAAAGTTGAAACTCACGGTGCCAAGATTGGTCGCCCCATCCTGCAACTGCAGCGTCGCGGTAATCGTCTGTCCCGAGGTTAGGCCTGGTTCTGAGGTAAAGGAGAAGTCTCGGGCGACAGAACTGTTGGCGGCAATCACGCCATAGTTTTGCGGTGCCGATGGAGCGAGTACTCCGCCGGAAGTTTGCAGAGTTGCTACTAGGCTCGACGTGGCCGCGTTGCTGGTATTGACCAATTCGAGGTTGACGGTAACGCGCTCACCGGGATCGACGGCCCCGTTGGCGGGCGGGCAGCTTTCATTTATCAGGAGTGCGTTGCCCGCGGATATCGGTGGCGGCGACGGGAGTGCCAACTCAAATGCGCCAATGTCTGTGTTGTCACCGCCTGTGGGCGGCGAGACGGAGAGGTCGTCGAAGGTGCGCGCGAAGCCCATGCCGCGCTGGTCTGTTGTCAGCGTGCCAGTCAGACCGTTGGCGGTGCCCTTGTCAATGGCGGGGCTGTCGGATTGAAGGGCGATTGTTGAGGTCGGGCCGCCGTTGTTTTGCAGGCCGGCGGGGTCGAGCTTCGGGTCAAGGGGCATGGCCGTGGTGCCGACCTGATCATTGTTCACCCCGTTGGTGAAGCCCGTGCTTGACGGGCCGGTAGCGCCTATCAGGTTGAAGCCGCCCGAGGTGAAAGCGCCATGGACATCACCAAAGCCAGTGTTCCGGGCGACGATACTGCTTTTGACAGTCCACGTGCCCGGACTGGGTGCGCCGCCGCCAATGATTCCGCCGTTTTCGTTATGGGTGATCGTGCTGTTGGTGACGTTCAAGGTGCCGCGGAAGAACGTGATGCCATAGCCAAACAACCCATCTTGATCGCCGCGGTTACCGCTGATCGTGCTGTTGGTGATACTTAGCGTGATGCTCGTAACGCTGGCTTCGGCGATAACCCCGCCGCTGTAGTTATTGCTTATCGTGCTATTGACAATGTTACTGACAGTAGGGGTCGGGATGATTCCAGCGGCGTGGTCTAGTCCACTCCCAACGTTGCCGGTGATCGTGGTGGCGGTGACATTTAATGTGCCGGAGGAATGATTAATGCCGCCGCCCCGAATTGCGGTGTTGCCATTGAAAATGCTGTTGGCGACTTGCAGCGTACCGCCGGCCAGGGCGGCGCCGCCGCCACGAAATGTTGCGCGGTTGCCGGTGAACACGCTTCCGGTAATGTTTAGTGAACCCGAGATGCCGCCGCCGCGTCCGATGCTGTCTACGACGCTGTTATAGCCGGCAATATTGCCCTCGAACGTGCTGTTCGTGACGTTTCCGCCTCCGTTGAAGTTGTGGATGCCGCCGCCGTCATCGCCGGCAATGTTGCCGCTGAACGTACTGCTCGTAACATTCAACGTGCCGGAGGCTGAAATGCCGCCGCCGTCCAAGCTGGCAATGTTATCGCTGATTTTGCAGTCGTTGATATTTAACGTGAAGCCTTGGGTGCTGCCAGAGGCTGCGATCCCTCCACCGCTAGCAGGGCTGGCGCCGTTACTGATGGTCAAGCCCGAAATCGAAACTTCTTCAATAGGGTTGCCGCTGCCGCTGAAGAAGAAGCTTGTAATGGTAAAGATGCGGTAAAGGTCCGTTGTGCCGCGTCGCACAGTCAGCTTGTCGGCGCCGGGACCGCTGATCACGAGTGTATTGATCGTTGCTATGTCGGGCAGCGCCCTCGTCAGGTTGATGGTACAAGCGCCAGTCGCGACGACGCAGTTCGGCTCAGAGGTAGGGATGCCAAAGCTGATGGCCTGGTCGCCAGTCAAGGCATTAGCTTCAGTCAACGCCGCCCTCAACGTGCACTGCGGGCCAGACACCCCCGCGTCGCTGTCGCAGGCGGTATCGCCGGGGTTCACGTCGTCGGCGTCGCCTGTCTTGTTGACCGTGAACGTAAGTCTGGGACAGATACTTTGCCGCTCAATAGCGCCAACGTCGGTACCGTCGCCGCCCGCGGCGTCAGGCTCGTCAGGGTTGTCAATGGTGCGTGGGAAGCCTGCGCCGCGCACGTCCGTCGTCAGCGGGCCGCTCAACGAAGCGCTGGTCCCTTTATCAATAGCGGGGCTGCCGCACGCCGGTTGGACAGCGAGTGATTGTCCAAAGATTTGGACATTGCTGAGCTTCGGGTCGAGCGGCATATGGCCTGTGCCGACTTGATCTGTGGGATGGTTGAAGCCTGAACTTCCATCCGCCTCTTCGATAAGGTTGAACCCTGCCGATGTGAAACTGCCCGAAACGTTCGTACCGGGAACTCCGAACCTCCGATTCTGGGCGATGAGCGTGCTTTTGACGGTCGCCGGCCCGACGACCCCGCTGCCGGCCGTACCTTCGTTCTGCGTGATCGTCGAGTTGCTGATATTCAGCGTGCCCGAGTCGTTGCGAAGACCTCCGCCGAGATTGCCCGGCACCGAATTCCTGAAGATGACGCTGTTGGTGACGTTCACCGTTCCGCCTGCGTTGCGTATGCCTCCGCCACCGCCGCTACTCGAATCCGCGCCGCTTGCCTGATTATCGGTGATAAGGCTATCGATGACGTTCACCGTGCCGATGCTGCTGTTGGCGATGCCGCCGCCGCCGCCGGCTCTGTTACTGGAGATGATGGTGTTGGTAATGTTCACAGTCCCGACACTTGCATGAAGAATGCCCCCTCCGGCGCTGCTGCCAGCATCGCCGCCGGTAATGCTAAGGCCCGAGAAGCTCACGATGCCCGTCGTTAACACGGTGAAGACGCGGTAAACGTTCCCGGTGCTGCGCCGCACAGTTAGCCTGTTCGCGCCGGGTCCTTCGATTGAGATGTTGGTGCTTATTTGCAGCCCATCCGTCAGGTTTATGACACACGGGCCCGTGATGGCGTCACAGTTCGGCGCGGTCGTGGGAATGTTGAACGTGATTGTGTCATCGCCTGCCAACACTTCTGCGCGCTGTATCGCGGCACGCAGCGTACACTGCTCGCCCGGCGTCGCGGCGTCGGCGTCGCAGCCTGCGCTTGGATCCACGTTGTTGCCGTCGCCCGTCTGGTTGACCTCGATCACCGAGGCCAGCGACACAATGGGCATATTGACGGCATAAGCGCCGGACTGCAGTGGCAACGCCGCGCCAGGCGTTGCGAACGCGGCGGACGGAATAGACAAAAGCGTAACCAGCGCAAGGCTCAACCACTTCGACGCCGTGAGACACCGGCGTGATGCTGCTTGAGTCCGATATGTTTTCATGACGTCTCCTCAGGCGAAAGATAGGTTTCCGTAAATCAAACCCATTCGCTCACATCAACCTCGAAGGGCTTGGGGTTGAACTCTTTGACATGAGACCGTTCTATTGAGTAGTGGCAGAAACGGCCAAGACGTATCGCGGAGTTTTGTTCCAACCCATTATTGAATCTTCGGACACCCCCTGCTTCAGAGGCTGTGTGAAAACGCGACGGAGTGTCATGAAGTCAGTACCGAAACGCGGTAGCGTCGAGTCCGGCCATCCGCATCTCGACTCCCAGCGCTGTAGCGTCGCTATTGGTAGCTACCCAATGACACGTAGATTTGTGGCTTCGAACCCTGGACCCGACGCTACCGCGTTACGGTACTGACTTCATTTTGTTTTCACACGGTCTCGGTGGAGCCTCTGGTGTCTAGGCAAAAGGCTGCCGGCTTCACTTCACGGGCATGCGACGACTGCCGTCGTTAGAGCTCCAGCATCCGTCACAGTCAGCTCGAAGCACGCGCCGCCCGGCGATTTCAGGATGATGCCCTGGCCGTTCGCTTCTACATAGATTTTGCCGGACGCCACGTGCAGCGTCGTGCGGGGCGCGGTCGTGCCGATGCCGACGTTCGTACTCGTGCCGAAGTTGACGCCCGAAATGCCGCCGAGAACGACCGAATTGCTTTGCGTGACTTGCGCGCGATAGCCGATCGCGACGGAGTTGCTGACGCCAGAGTTCACTTTTGTGGTGGAACCCAGCAGCGTATTGTTGTCTCCCGTCGGGTTAGAAGTAGTGAAGCCAGTGCTATTCCCGATAAAGGTGTTATTGGTGCCTGTTACATTGTTGCATCCAGCACAAATTCCAAAAAAGGAATTGTTGTCGCCCGTCGTGTTGCTAGCACCTGCACCTTGTCCGACAAAAGTATTTCGGTCGCCCGTACTGTTTTGGATACCTGCTGTCGTTCCGAAGAATGAATTGAAACTGCCCGTCGTGTTGAAATTGGCTGCTGCTCCCCCGAAAAAGGCGTTACTCTCGCCGGTCGTATTGGATTGACCCGCAGACGCTCCGAAGAAAGCGTTGTTGCTGGGTGTCGTATTGCTACGCCCCGCATTTGCTCCGAAGAATGCGTTGGAAAGGCCGGTCGTGTTGTTAAAGCCTGCATTACGTCCGAAGAATGAATTGTCGTGAGCCGTCGTATTCGCCTGTCCAGCATTGCTTCCAAAGAACGAATTGCTGGCACCCGTGTTGACCGCACCGGCCCCAACTCCCGCAAACAAGTTGTTTGCTCCGGCGTTACTCAAAATGCGATTGCCGCCGAGGTTGAACTGCGTCGTAGCATTCAAAGTATTCGCGCCAAGTGCGCCGGCCACGTTCAACGCGCCGGGAATCTGTACCGTGTCCGCCGGTCGAGCCACGCCGTTGTAGGTTCCGGCTGCTTTACCGATCACGATAGTGTCGCTGGCATTTACCCGTGCATGGGAGCCGATAGCAGTTGCGAAATCCAGATTGCTGTTGTTGATATCTGCGAAATTGGCGAACAAACCGATCATCGTACTGTTGCGGGCGGCAAAGCTTTGGTTCCCGGCCGCTGACCCGACGTAGGTATTACCCGACCCTACATTGTTGTTAAAACCGCTGGTAGACCCGATGAATACATTGTTGCCTCCTGATTGGTTAGAGGCGCCGGCCGCAAATCCAAAAAAATCGTTTACACCACCGGTTTTGTTTGAGGCGCCGGCATTCGGGCCGACGAACGTGTTTTGAGATCCGGTGGTATTACCCTGTCCGGCCAAAACACCTAAAAACAAATTTTGGTTTCCCGTGGTGTTCATCTCGCCCGCCCCAATGCCCACCATTACGTTGCTGAAGCCCGTCGTATTACTAAGGCCGGACCGGACACCAAAGAACGAATTTGAACTACCGGTCGTGTTTGCACGTCCGGCACTTGCGCCGACGAACGTATTTAACTTTCCGGCGGTGGAATTTGGTGCAGGATCAGGGTTGGTGCTTGAGCCGGTACCCTCGCCGACGAACGTATTGGATCCCGAAAGATTGAACTGATTATCAAACGGATCAGTGTAAAGACCCGACGTGGTGAGTATCCTCAGCCCCGCAATGTTGAACTGCGTCGCGGCGTCTAGGATGCTCGCGCCGAATGTTCCGGCGACATTCAGCGAGCCGGGAACTTGCACTGTGTCCGCGCTCCGGCCCAAGACGATCGTGTTGCTTGCGCTGACGACAGCGTCCGCACCAATGGCCGTCGCATGAGAAAGGTTGTCGGCTCCAACGTTTGCGTTTGTGCCCACTATAGTGAGATGGCTCCCCGTTGTGTTGGCCAAGCCGGCACCTCTTCCGAAGAAGACGTTGCGGTTGCCGGTCGAGTTGTTCTGCCCGGCCCCCTGGCCGACAAAGGAATTATCTGAGCCCGACGTATTGAAAACTCCGGCCGCAGCTCCGAAGAAGGAGTTGGACGCACCCGTGTTACTAAGGCCCCCGGCGGTAGCTCCGACGAAGGAATTACTGAAACCCGTGGTGTTGTTCAATCCAGCCTCTCTGCCGAAGAATGAGTTAGCGCTGCCGGTCAAATTGTTTGCGCCAGCCCTGTAGCCAAAGAAAGCATTAGCATTGCCTGCAGTGTTGTGTACGCCAGCTTCAGTGCCGACGAAGGAGTTCTGGAAACCAGTTGTGTTGTCAGCGCCTGCGAGGCTGCCGAAGAACGAATTGTCGTTAGCCTTATTATGGAAGCCGGCGAGAAATCCGAAGAAAGAGTTGTTGTTTGCGCCAGCGTTTGCGAAGCCAGCCGCATCACCGAAGAAGGAGTTGTTTCTGCCCGTCGTGTTGCCCGCGCCGGAGTTGTATCCGACAAAGGAGTTGGAAGTGCCGGTTGTGTTAGCTTGCCCCGAATTTTTTCCGAAGAAGGAGTTGGCAGTTCCTGTCGTGTGCTCTCCGGCGTTCGTTCCCACAAATAAGTTGTTTGTTCCAGCGTTACTCAGAATACGCTGGCCACCGATGTTGTACTGGGTCGTGGTGTTGATCGCGCCATTGGCTGTAATCGCTGCGCCCGCCCCCGTGTTCGCGGCCGAAAGAGTGAAGTTTGCATCCGCACTGGTCAGAGACAACGGAGCAGAGATCTTCGTCGAAGACACAGAACCATCCGCCAGCTCGGAAGTGTTCACCGCACCATCAGCGATCTTCGCGCCCGTCACGGCGTTGTCAGCGAGGTGCAGATTCTGGATTCCGCCGTTTGCGACGCCCAGAGGTGACGCACTCGTGCCATCGCCTGTCAGACTCGCGTCATGCGCAACTGCCTGAAGCCCGTCGGCCGCACGCTCCAACTGAATGTTCAACTGACCCTCATGGCTCGTCTGCGAGTTCTCCTTGCTATCGAAAGTTATGTTCGCCACTTCCGGTGTCGTTGCGTCATGGGCGTGCGCGACGAGCGCCAGGCCGTAGTTCGCGATTCCGTTGGTTCCCTGACCGTCGTCTCCCAGCCACTGCTGAACGAGCGAGGTGATGTCAATGACGAAGAACTCGTGCCTCTTGTCCAGTCCGATCTGTGTGGTGGTCGTAAGCAGGCTGCCAAGCGGCGGCGCGTTACGCCCCGTGATCGTCGCCTCATCCCATGGACCAGCGAGCGCGTACACGTCAATCTTGCCGGGGGTCGTTATGTTGGCGAGGTAGAGTTTAAGAGTGGCCCTCTCGACTGCGGAGCCAGGCGTGCCGGTGGGGAGGGTCGACGAGAGCTTGAACTTGATGTAGACGTTCCCCGCGCTGTTAACGAACAGGTTAGGGTTGGTTCCAAAGTTCGAGTCGGTAGACTTTGGCGCCGTACTCGTGTGCGCATCGTCGAGCAATACTGATTGAGCAAACGACGCGCCCGGCACCGCCAGCAAACCAATAAGTGATGATAGTGCCGTGAAGACGAAACCTCTGGTTCGCCGCCGCCTTTGCGTGCACTCGAACGGTTGACGTCGGCTAAACAACGGTTGTCCTTTCGTTTTCGCATTCATCAGACTTCTCCTAAGATTCATCCAATGTAACCGTACTCGATCCACTGTCTCTTGATTCTCTTCCCCAGTTAGTCTCCTCCTCTTGGGGTAGCGTTGGTGTGCGTGAGCAACCTTGGTCCGCCTTCAGTCCTGCACGCACCAGACGCGTCTGCTCGAGTCGCACGTGGACGTGAAGGCAATCCAGGGGCTGATGGCTCTCGCGGCATCGCTCCAGAAGTTATCAAGAGCAACATCAGTCCCGCTGGCCGTGCCGCTGGCGTTTGTCCACGCGTCGCAGTTACCGACGCCGGGCGGGAGCGAGCCGTTATCGGGAGGTCCGCCCGTGCGAATCCAGCCGAAAGAATTGGCGGGCGGGCCGAAGCCCGAATCCTCACGGGTAAAACCGAGTTGCGTGTTGTACTTGAGGTTCGAGGTGTCGAAGATCTCCCAGAGCGAGGCCATGTGGTAGCCCGAGGCGCAGGCCGAGAGCGCTTGGCTGCCGTTGTGTTCAGTTTGCGTCAGGTAAAATGACCTGCGCGTCAGCGGGTTGCCGCCCTGCCCCTGGCTCACGAGCGGCGTCAGGGCGGCGAAGACGGCGACGAGGACGAGCAAACCTGCGAGGGCCGCGAGTGAATTCTTGAAGCTGTACATGATTCTCCTCCTCCTGTGCTGAGCATTGATGGCCGAGACCGTTCTGTTAAGGAGTGGCGGTGAGCAGAGTGCGGCAATAAGTCTCTTCATTGGTAGCTCCTCCAACTTCGGGCATCAGCGGTATTTGGACTGTTCTACTGAGTAGTGGCGGATAGAGCTAAGACGTATCGCGAATTTTTTTGTTTAAGCAGCGAAAGCGTCAGGGGCTTCAACGAAACTTCGCAAAGAAAGTCCGAATCTTATCTACGCGAGGTAAGAACACCACCGGCTTGAGAGACTCTTATGAAAATAGAAGTTAGTTGAATCAACCGTAACTCGCGACCCGCTCGCGTAGATCGTCAATAGCCTGGACAACTTGGGGTGGCGAGGGCAGGGTCGTGAACGAGCCGGTCTTGGCGGCGAGGCTGCCGCCGTCAATCGCATGCCGGTTGCTCACACGGAACTGGTAAGTCGTTCCGGGGGCGAGGCCGGTGAGCTCGATGCTGTGGGGCGTGACGTTCTCCTAGTCCTCAACCGACAGCTCATCCGGTGAAACGATGCCGTAGTCGAGGTGGCCGATGCCGATGACGTTGGCGTCCCAGAGAATCCGGGCGCGGTCCACGCCGGCATCGACGAAGACGTTCCCGATGGTCTGCGCGCCCGTGAAGAACAACGGGAACGGCGCCGGCTCGTTCGTCAGGTCGCCGCGGATGCCCGTCGGATCCGAGTGCGTCACCTTGAAGAAATAGGTCGTGTCGGCCTGGATGACACCGCCGACGGTGAACTCGACCCGATGCTCGGTGTTGCTGCTCGGCGTCGTGTTCACATCGACCGGCGTCCCGCCGTTGGCGTTAGTGAAGATCTCGACTCGACCATCTCCAACGAAGTCCGCGATCCAACGAATCTCGATCTTGGTATTCGGGCTCACTCGTACCGAGGGCCCGCCCGTGAAACCCGCCAGCACCGAGCGCTCAGTCAAAAGCCCAAAACTCGCCATAGCCGCGGCGAGCAAAAAAATAAAGCTCACACTTACCCACCTGGAGCGCCTGAACTGCGATGTCCTTCCAGATCCTTCTGAGGTCATGGGATTCCTCCTGTTGTAAATCAGCGTAATTCGACGGTTTCTGTTGAGTAGTGGCAGAAACTGCCAAGACGTATCGCAGGTTTTTAGGGTTGGATCGAAAAGTCTTGGTGCAATGCCACCTATAGGCAGTAGTTGGGATTGAGAGGCGTGGCCGATACTTCGTAGAAAGGATCTGAACTATTCCACGACTGCGGAAGCCGTGAAAGAATTAGATCGGTCAGAACTATCACTCAGCATTGAGAAATTCGCAGGTTGGGAAGGGTGGCTTGCCCCCGCTCAAGTCAGAATTCGCTCAATCATGAATGCCGCTGCAACTTTAGCGGGGGCAAGCCACCCTTCCCAACCTG
>JBGTHZ010000017.1:0-4782 GCA_041745915.1 Pyrinomonadaceae bacterium
GACGCAATGAATATGCTTGCCGGCACGTCCTTAACTTGTGTTGATGACTGAGGACAATAGATTCTGATCCCTGCCTCCGCATTGCGAATCGGACTCTCGGCAAAAATGTAAGTAATTGCCTTTTCTAAAGTTGCAGCCACCAAGGGATTTCAAGGGTTTTCCTGTTCCTTCCCGTTTTTTACTGTCGGCTATCTGTAGCTTGCTGGTTTTTTTGTCCCACGTATTGGCCAGTTGGGAAATCATCTTGAAGTCAAAGTCCCAGATGCAATTGGCATCTACAAGATCTGCTGAAAGCCTGGCCGTTAGATCGAATGGAGCCGCTACTCGGTCTGAGTGTTGCACCATTGACACCTGCCGACGCTGCTCAGCTTGGCTTGCGAAGCGGCACGCAGGGCTTGTTGGTTCGAGCCGTTGATCCGGCGGGACCGGCAGCGGCTGCTGGTATTCGCGACGGCGATGTAATTGAGCAAGTCGACCAGCAGCCCGTGCGTTCGGTCTCAGACATCCGCGCGGCACTCCAGCGCTCGGGTGCTAAACCTGCGCTCGTGCTGGTTAATCGACGCGGCACGGAGATCTTTGTTGCGGTTCGACCGAAGACGTAAGTCTGGCTAATTCTGCGTCATGATTCGTGGAAGATCACACTTTAGTGAATTGGCTTTGAGAGCTCCGTTGGGGTGGACCGTTCGGTTCTCCATAGGCACTGTCGCGCTCGCATTTTTTACCACAGCTGCGGACAGCAGGCTGATTACAGCTAGATCACTGGGGTTAAGGCTGTGCGCGACAGACTGATAATTAATACGGCCATACCTTGATGATCGCCAGATAACGATAGGGAGGTCTGCTCTGTGGCGCCGACAAACATATTAGGAGGGCTTGGCTGGAAAGAACTAGGCACGCGGGTCTGGAAGGAGTGGGCAACGATGATGTTTTCGGCCGGGCCGCGCAACTATCATTCTATTACCTTTTCTCGCTCTTTCCGTTCTGCTTTTCCTCACTGTGTTACTGGGTTATCTAGCAGAATCCGGAACGATAATGCGCGACAGGTTGCTCGGTTACCTTCGCACCTTATTGCCGTCGTCGGCTTCCGATTTGGTTTACACGACGGTTGACGACATTAGCAAAGCAAAAGGTGGCGGCAAACTCTCATTGGGAATTCTAGCCGCATTGTGGGCCTCATCTACCGGTATGGTGGCGCTCATCAAATCACTCAACGTCGCTTACGACGTAGAGGAAGCGCGTCCCTGGTGGAAGCAGCGCCTGGTTTCGATCGGGCTGACGATCGCGCTTGCGGTATTGATCATTTCGGCGCTTATGCTCTTGCTTACAGGTGAGGGAATCGGAGAGACGATCGCAGGAAGCTTCGGCCTCGGCCGGGCCTTTACGATGACGTGGAAGATCGTGCAATGGCCTCTCGTGTTCGGATTCGCGCTTCTCTCATTTAATCTGGTGTACTACTTCGCGCCGAACCTGAAGGAACAGCATTGGAAATGGCTCAAGCCTGGCGCAGTCGTCGGCGTCCTGCTGTGGCTACTTATTTCTTTCGCCTTTCGTGCGCCGCCGATAAGAATCGCGGCACCCGTGAAATAGAACCAGAGCATTAAAACAATGACTGCGACGTCACGGTGTAGGAATTGAAGAACCTTAAGTATCTTACAGAGATGATTGATCTGCACTTCTGACAGCGATGGGAAACTCAAGAGTCACTCAATCTCAACAGACGCACGGAATTCCTGACTATGCCTCAATTGGTTCCAGCTTTTCGTCCCAAGACAATTTCTACCGGCACCCACATAGTTTTTCTTTCGGAAAGCTCGATTTGAAAACCAGCCGCTTGGAGTGCTTGTCGCACAAAAATTGGTCGACAGTCTAAGAAATTCGGAAAGTGCTTATGCGTCCATTCGAAGATATGCAGGATCGCTCCGTCTTCACCTTCCTTGGAAAGGCTGACGACGGCGGCCCTGCCACCAGATCGCAAGACCCTCCTGCACTCCGCCAACACAATGGGAATCTCAGGTGTGTCGAATAACTCCAGCGTAAAGCTCATGAAGATGGCATCCATGGAATCTGGTTGGTAGGGCAATGTCGTTGCATCGGCACACGTGAGTTCAACACGGTCTTCAACACCCGCGTCGCGTAGCTTTTCACGGGCCACGTCGATCGTTTGTTCTGCAATGTCAAGGCCGAATACTGCTCCTTGAGATCCGACTAACCTGGCGAATTCCAGGAGAGAGGTGCCTGTCCCGAAACCAATCTCAAGCACGCGTTCCCGTTCTCTCACGCCTAGCATTTCCACGCCCAGTCTCCGCACAGGTTCTTCGCTACTCTCGGAGAGGAAATCGTAGACGCTGGCGATCTTGTTATAGAAGGACTTGGCTTCGTCTCTGGTCCGTAACACACGCAACACACCAGGCTGTTCTTGCTCTTGATCGTTCACAATTGGTGCCATACAGCTATCCCCAATCTCCGTTTGATTATCGAGTCGAGCAATTGCTGGGATCACTGAGAGGAGTCGGATGCGGCGAACTCGTCAAGATCTCAGCTTTCGAGTACCGGATCCACTCTGCCCAAGTCGAAACATATTAAAGCCGGTAAGGAAAGTGTCCTGAACGTCTCTGCACAAGGTCAATGCTGCAATCCTGCGTTTCCAAGCTCGTGTGTTCCGCGTGGTATTCTTAAGCTTGGAATCAACCCATTGTTGTTTTCCGACTTAGAGCCCGCTTTGACGACAAAGGATTGGATTTCATGTCAGACTCAAACATACTCTCCGCTTTGAGAAAAGCAAAAGAAGACGAGTACTTTCACCAGAAAGAAAAGGAACTCATTGAGAAGATGCTACAACGCGCATTGAGAGAAGCAGAGCGCCAGGAGTTATCCGAGTTCTTTTTGGTTGAAAATGAGGAGATACTGGATGCGCTGCAACAACTTGGCTATTCACGCGATACAATCTTCTTGCTCTTTTTGGTTCCGGTTATTCACGTCGGCTGGATCGACGGTCAGGTAACGGAACAAGAGCGCGAAGCCATCCTGGAAATAGCGAGGCAGCGAGGAATGGAGGAAGGTGCGCCTGCCGAAGCACTGCTACTTGATTGGTTGAATAAGAGACCTTCTGATGAGTTCTTCGAAAAAACTCTGCGCCTAATCCGCAACATTTTAGAAACCAGACCGCCAGTCGTACACAACATCAGAGAGCAAAGCCTGGCTCATTACTGCAACGTGGTCGCTAGTGCTTCAGGTGGTTTTCTGGGCTTCGGCAAGGTGTCCGCCGCGCAAAAGGAATTAATAAACAAAATCGTAGATGAGTTGGAGCGCAACCGCCCGAGAGCCACTGCCAGGGTTCTCAACGAAGTGCAACGTCTGACTGAGAATCCTTAGCCCGCATTATCTATGAACTGCGCTGTTGTTCACTAAGCCTGCGAAGCAGACGACAGCGAGAACCAAATTCGCGCTCGTCTAAAACATAAACCGCTGACGCCCGTTACACGGCCTGATACTCATCTCCGTTGCTTTCCTGAGGCTCACGCCCGGAGCTTTATGCTCTCGCCTGCGTATGCAGGCTGGAATGGAAAATACGTTCGTGCGCGCATTGATAAGTTACGAATCTGTAAGCCGCCAGTACACTAGGTATCGGCGATGGTTGCATATTAAGTGAGTCTTTCCGTTCTCCTCCTGAATAACTGATGAACGATACCCACTCTACCATCACTGTGTTGATCGTGCTGTTACTGATCGCCTCGGGGGTGGCGATGACTGCGAAGTGGGTCCCGGTGCCATACACGCTCGCTCTCGTGGTTGTCGGACTTGTGATCACTCCGATGCACTTTCTGCCTACGATTCACATCTCTCCCGATTTAATTCTGCTCATTTTTCTGCCAGCGCTGCTGTTTGAAGCGGCCTGGAATCTGAAACTTGAACGACTCAAAGCAAACCTGGTCCCTATATTGAGTCTGGCAGTCTTAGGTGTGATTTTCTCGGTCGGAATGATTGGACTAATCTTGCACTTTGGGGCCGGTCTATCGTGGACATCCGCGCTCCTTTTCGGTTCCGTCGTTTCGGCCACCGATCCAGTTTCAGTCCTGGCCCTTTTCAAGAAGTTGGGTGCGCCAAAACGACTGACAGTGATACTTGAGGGAGAGAGTCTGTTCAACGATGGCACCGCGGTCGTAGTTTTTCGCATTATCCTCGGCGTAGTAATTGGAGTAACCGGACTGGACTCTCCGGGAGCCATGATCACCAACTCGTTGGTCCAGTTTGCAGTTGTGATCGTCGGCGGAGTGGCGTTGGGCGGGGTGGTGGGCTTTGTGGCCTCCAAGCTTACTTCTTACTCTCCATCGCGCTGGTCTTAAGTCTGCCGTTGAATCTTCCCGGTCGCGAGCAGCTCGTAGCAATGACATTTGGCGCGGTGACGTTTAGTCTGTTGGTACAGGGATTAACAATTTCGCCGTTAATGACTTTGCTGAAAATCGAGCGGACTGATTGATCAGGTGCTTGAACGACCCGCGGAATCTGGTCGGTACTTGATTCGCTCGTGAGACAATCTTGAAGGAGGTCAGACAGATGCTTCATACTTCATCAGAAACTCGTTTGTTGGTTTTAGCAGGCTTGCTGTTCGTAATCTTTATGTGGCTCGTTCCGGTTGCCCCAGCACAAGAGCAGTCCCCAACCCCGACTCCCGCTGCCTCGCCAACTCCGGCCACGCCTCAACAAGCGGCCGAACCGCTCTACACGGACTACCGGGGCGTTAGCGTCGGGATGAGCGTTGCGGAGGCGCGGGAAAAGCTCGGC